>NZ_JAKRNI010000019.1 GCF_022346945.1 Microbacterium sp. ACRRU
GAAACGCCCGGTTACATTCCGAACCCGGAAGCTAAGCCTCTCAGCGCCGATGGTACTGCAGGGGGGACCCTGTGGGAGAGTAGGACACCGCCGGACTTCTTCACACGAAATGGCCACCCAATGCTGGGTGGCCATTTCGCATATACGGACACATCGTCGTTTCGGCGTCGGCCGTCCCCGCACCAGTGGGGGCGCCCGGCGCCGTCGTCGTTTCTTCAGAAGAGTGTTTCCCTGGGTAGGGTCGCATCGTGAGCGACTTCGCGGGGCATCTTCCGGGGAGCCGCGACTACCGCCGGCTCCTGGTCGGTCTGTTCTTCGGGGGAGTCGCCACGTTCGCGCAGCTGTACGCGACGCAGGCGTTGCTCCCGCAGATCGCCTCCGACACCGGCGCGGATGCCGCGACGGTGGCGCTGACCGTGTCGGCATCCACCTTCGGCCTTGCGGCGGCGGTCATCCCGTGGTCCGTCGTGGCGGATCGCGTCGGCCGCGTGCCCGCAATGGCGGTCGGGATCGTGGCCGCCACGGTTCTCGGCGGACTTGCTCCGTTGGCGCCTGACGTCGGTGTTCTCCTGGCACTACGCCTGGGGGAGGGGGTGGCGCTCGGGGCCGTTCCGGCGGTCGCCCTCGCGTATCTGAGCGAGGAAGTCGACGTGCGCCATGTCGCCGCGGCGGCCGGTTCCTACATCGCGGGCACGACGGTGGGCGGACTGAGCGGGCGTCTGTTGTCCGGTCCGGTGGGCGAGCTCTTCGGTTGGCGATGGGGGGTCGGTTCCGTCATCGTGCTGTGCGCGTTGGCATCCGCCGTGTTCCTGGCGCTGGTGCCTCGCGCTCGTGGCTTCGTGCCGGGCCGGTCGGCGCTGGTGGCCGGACCGTCCCTCGCCGCACGCCTGCGCACGAACCTGCGCTCTCCGGTGCAGCTCGCCCTGTATGCGCAAGGTTTCCTTCTCATGGGTGCATTCGTGGCCGTGTACAACTATCTCGGTTTCCACCTGCGAGAAGCGCCGTTTCTGCTCGCTCCGGGCGCGGTCACGCTCCTGTTCCTCGCCTACCTGGCGGGCACCGTCTCCTCGCCCCGTGCCGGCGTCCTGGCGGTGCGCCGGGGGAGATTCACGGTGTTGATCGGCTCGATCGGTGTCATGGCGCTCGGCGCGGTGATTCTGGTGGTGCCCTTCACCCCCGCGGTCGTCGCCGGTCTCATCGTGTTCACCGCGGGCTTCTTCGCGGCTCACGCGGTGGCGTCGGGCTGGACGCCGATCGCCGCGGAGCCCCAGGCGCGCGCGCAGGCGTCGTCGCTGTACTACCTCGGGTACTACGGCGGCTCGAGTGTGTTCGGGTGGGCTCTCGGAATCGTGTATGCCGGCGTCGGATGGGAGGCGTTCGTCGCTGTAGTCGTCGTCCTCTGCGGGCTCGGGGCTGTCCTCGCCTCGCTGGCCTTGCGTCCGAAGCATGCCGGCTGAGGCGGGGGTTTGCGCGCCCGGGTCAATCCCTCACCACGATGTCACCGATGGCGACTAGCGTCGTTACGACGACATGAGGAGGTCGCGAGTGGATGACGCCGACGAGCTGACGACAGCACGGACGCCGCACGACGGTATCGACGACGGAACGGCCGAGGACTCTGCCGAACCCGTGGTCGAGATCAGCTACGACGAACAACGCTATCCGGCCCGCCCCCGACGTCTGCGACCGCGAGACCAGTTCCGCGGCGGCACACTGCGCCGTTTCCTGACGGATCCGCGCAACGCCAACGGAGCGAACCCGTCGTATGTCGAGTGGCTGGTTCGCCAGTCGATGCTGAAGGATGCCGATGTGCTCAGCCGGCAGCTCTCCGGGCAGCCGTCGATGTGGCGCAATCCCTACGCCCGCCCCGATGCGCGGCGAGCCATCGAATCCACGGATGTCTGGTTCACCGCGTACCCGATCTCCCTCATGGCGCGTCCCGGCGAGTCCTTCCTCGATGCGCTCGGCGACGAAGCCCTGTGGGAGGCCTTCGAATGGGTCGGCATCAATGGCATCCACACGGGCCCCGTCAAGCGCGCCGGTGGCATCAGCGGGTGGCAGGAAACGCCCAGCGTGGACGGTCACTTCGACCGCATCAGCACGCAGATCGACCCTGAGTTCGGCGATGAGAACGCTTTCCGGCGCATGGCGGACGTGGCCGACGCGCACGGCGGCAGTGTGATCGACGACATCGTTCCCGGTCACACCGGCAAGGGAGCGGACTTCCGGCTCGCCGAGATGGCGTACAAGGACTACCCCGGCATTTACCACATGGTCGAGATTCCGCGCGAGGACTGGAGCCTCCTCCCCGAGGTTCCCGCCGGTCGCGATTCGGTCAATCTGGATGCCGACACCGAACGCGAACTGAGCGCCCGGGGCTACATCATCGGCGAGTTGCAGCGCGTCATCTTCTACACCCCGGGGGTGAAGGAGACCAACTGGAGCGCAACGGCGCCCGTCGTCGGTACGGACGGACTCGAGCGCCGATGGGTCTATCTGCACTACTTCAAGGAGGGGCAGCCTTCGATCAACTGGCTGGACCCCACCTTCGCGGGTATGCGCCTCGTCATCGGAGACGCGCTGCACTCCCTCGGCGACCTCGGGACGAGTGCGCTCCGACTGGACGCCAATGGATTCCTGGGCGTCGAGAAGAGCGCGGAGGGGCTGCCGGCGTGGTCGGAGGGTCATCCGCTCTCGCACGCCGCGAACCACATCATCGCCGGGATGGTGCGCAAGGTCGGGGGATTCACTTTCCAGGAGCTCAACCTCACCATCGAAGACATCCGCGACACGGGCGCCGTGGGCGCCGACCTGTCGTATGACTTCGTGACCCGGCCCGGATACCACCACGCTCTCGCGACGGCGAACACCGAGTTCCTCCGGCTCGCCCTGACGACCGCGCTGGAGACGGGGGTCGAGCCGGTGCAGCTCGTCCACGGCATGCAGAACCACGACGAGCTGACCTACGAGCTCGTGCACTGGGCCACCACGCATCGCGACACGGTCTACCCGTTCCGACACGGGGAATCCACCGGCGCGGAGATTGCGGAGACCGTCCGCGCCGAGTTGACGCAGGCACTGACCGTCGACGCGGACTACAACCTGGTTTTCACGCAGAACGGCATCGCGTGCACGACCGCCTCGCTCATCGCGGCGACCCAGGGGAAGGCCACCCTCGACGCCATCACGGACGCCGATGTTCCGGCTATCCGCGACGCTCACCTTCTGCTCGCCAAGTACAACTCGTGGCAGCCGGGTGTGTTCGCGCTGTCGGGCTGGGACCTCACGGGGTCGCTCACGCTCCCCGCCGACGAGGTGCGGCACCTGATCGCCTCGGGCGACACCCGCTGGATCGAGCGCGGTGCGCACGACCTGCTCGATGTCGCTCCGGATGCGTCCACGTCGGCATCGGGGATGCCACGGGCGCGGGCGCTCTACGGCTCGCTCGCGCGGCAGCAGGCCGATCCCGAGTCGTTCCTCACGGGTCTGCGGGACATCCTGAAGATCCGCAGCGAGAACGGGATTGCCGTGGCATCCCAGGTCGACATCCCGCAGGTGGGGCACCCGAGCATGCTCGTCATGGTGCACCGGCTCGACGGCGGAGACCGGCGCCTCGAGGACGCACCACTGCAGATCACGGTGCTCAACTTTTCGGGAGAGAGCATCGAGGGGACGGTCCGGTCGGAGTGGCTGGTTCCGCAGAGCACCGCCGTCGATGCGGCCACCGGCGATGTCGTGGGTCGCGTCGATGAACTGCAGAGCTTCGCCCTCGAGCTGGGGCCGTACGCGGGCCTGTTCCTGCGTATGCACGCGCCGGAGGTGGCCGACGACTGACCCCGGCGGCATGTCGGTGGTCGGACATACGCTTCGCGCATGAGCAAGGTGTCGTGCGTCGTACCCGGGTGCCGTGTCGCCGTCGCGTTCGATGCCCCGCTCGACCTGTGCGACGAGCATCTCTCCGTCGCAGCCGAGTGGGCGGGGCGGCGTGACGGCGTAACGGATGTCTTGCCCACGCCCTGCCGGCTGTGCGGGTCGCGGCTCGGCGTGCGCTGGCCGACCGGATGGCTGTGCGCGGTGTGCGAGTGGCGCCACGGGGAGCCGCTCGACACCGACCTTCCGCCGCCGCGCGTCGACGTCGTCTACTACCTGCGGTTCCGCGACCGCATCAAGATCGGGACGAGCGCTCAGCCACGCCAGCGGCTCCGTGCGATACGGCACGACGAGCTCCTCGCGTTCGAACGCGGCGATCGCTCGCTCGAAAGGCGCCGTCATCTCCAGTTTGCGTCCGAGCGACTCGGGGGGTCCGAGTGGTTCGATCGGAGCGAGGCCCTCGACACCCACATCGCAGCGTTGGCGGGAGGCGTCACCGATCCCTGGGACCTCTTCGCGCGGTGGACGAGCGAAGCCTTCGCCCGCCAAGGATGAGAGAGTCTCGCCCCCGCCGCGTGGCTCAGGGGACTCCAAGGCGACCGTTCTACGGTGAGATCCCCTCACCCCGGGAAGGTACTCATGGGCTTCCTCGACCGACTCTTCGGCGGCGACGACCGTCGTCGCACGACCGCCCCGACCGCGGCGCACGCGCCCGGGAGCCACTCGAGTGACGGCGGACGCTACTCGCCCCCACCGCCGCCGGGTGGTCCGACATCCGCTTCCGCGTCGACACGTGAGGACGCGCAGGCCGTCGAGCGCTATCGATATCTTCTGCGCACCGCGCCGCCAGAGACGGTCGAGCAGGTGCACGCGGAGGCCTTCGGCCGCTTGACCCCCGCACAGCGTCAGCAAGTGTTGCAGGAGCTGTCGGCCGGTCTGCCCGCCTCGGAACGACCGACCTCCGACGACCCCGGGTCGCTCGCGCGTGCCGCGACGCGTGCCGAGTACACCCGTCCCGGATTCATGGAACGCACGTTCGGTGGGCGCTCCTTCGGCGGAGGAAGCGCGGGCCCGGGCTTCGGATCGATGCTCGGAGCGTCGATGCTGGGGACGATCGGAGGCTACGTCATCGGTTCCGCTCTTGTCGGATCGCTCTTCGACCCGGGGTACGCCGCGGGCTTCGAGGACGGAATGGCCGCCGACGGCGGCGACGCGGCCGCTCTGGACGATCCCGGCATGACCGACGCGGGAGGATTCGGCGATTTCGGCGGCGACCTCGGCGGCGATTTCGGGTTCTGACGACCCTCCGGGCGTACAGCTCCCGACGTCCTGACCAGGGGGCGCACGCCGACACCGGCCCGCACCGCGTGGGCACCACCCCGTCGGCCTGCGCGCGCGATATGGTCGAGGCCATGTCCGGCTCGTCGCCGAGCGAGCGGCTCGGTCTGCATCGCAGCCTGCTGACCAATCAATTGCTGCAGGCGGCTGCCGCAATCCTCGCCGCGGCCGTGACCTCATTCCTCGGACAGATCCAGGACGTCACTTTGTTCGTCTCGGGCGCGGGCATCGTCTTCACCTGCGCCGCAGTCATCGTCCTGTCACCGCGAGATCGCTTGCCGTCATGGATCGCGCTCGCCGTGCCCGTCATCGACGTGATCGCGATCGGGCTGATGCGCGGTAGTGCGCCCGTCGCCGGGATCGGCCTGCTCTGGGCGTTTCCCGCGATATGGATCGGTGCGGCCTTCGGCATCCGCGGTGTGATCGGCGTGACCGTTGCCGTGTCGGCCATCATCACCTACCAGGCCTTCGACGAGTCGCACCGCGTTGCCGCGTCGACGTTCGTGCTGCCCTTCACGCTCGCGGCCCTGGCGACCATGTCGCACTTCGCCACGCAGCGCACGCGGGCGCAACGATCGCTCCTGGAGAAGCAGTCGGCGGAACTGCGGCGCTCCCTCGAGCGCGCACGCCGACAGGAGGACCTCGTCACCGAGGTGCTCGACGCCGTCGACTTCGGCGTCATCCACATCACGCCGGGTGGCGAGTTCGCGGTGAGCAACGAAGCCCATGCTCGTCTTCAAGCCGGCACCGACGCCGTCGGGCCGTCCTCCGCCGTGTTCGCCGCGGACGGCATCACCCCCCTGGAGTCGCGGCAGACTCCGTTCGCGCGCGCGCGCGCGCCGGCGAGGTCTTCGACGGCGAGCTCGTCTGGTACGGGATGCCGGGTGAGGATCGACGCGCGCTGAACGTGACCGTTCGACGCCTGCGTCCGCGCGACGGAGCAGATGGCGGTCGGGTCGTGGTCTCGAGAGACGTGACCGCGGAGGAGACGGCGCTGCGCGCTCGCGAAGACCTCGTGGCGAGCGTGTCCCACGAACTCCGCACCCCGCTCACCTCGATCATCGGCTATCTCGAACTCGCTCTCGACGACGACCGCCTCGAGCCCTCGACCCGTGAGCAACTGGAGATCGCCGAGCGCAACGCCATCCGGCTCAGGGAGCTCGTAGCCGACATCCTGGCGGTATCGGCAGCGTCCCGGCACGGGGTCGGCTTCGCCCTGCAGCCTGCTCCGGCGGATCTCGAAGCCATCGTTCGGGCCGCCGTCACGTCGGTCGCTCCCCGCGCGGCGGCACAGGGCATTGAGATCGATGCGAGCGCGGTGCGGTCGTGCCCCACCGTCGTCGATGCGCACCGCCTGCGGCAGGTGGTCGACAACCTGCTGTCGAACGCGGTGAAGTACAACCGCCGGGGCGGACGTGTGACCGTGACCGTCGATCGGGAGGAGGACACCGTGGTCCTCCGCGTCGCGGACGACGGTCCCGGTATCTCCCCGAGTGAACAGGGGCGGATCTTCGAGCGGTTCTTCCGGGCGGATGCCGTTCGCAACTCCACGGTGCACGGCAGCGGCCTCGGTCTCGCGATCAGCCGCGACATCGCGCGCGCCCACGGCGGCGACATCACGGTAGCGACGCAACCGGGCAGAGGTTCGGTGTTCACGGTGCGTCTGCCCCACAAGGAAGGAGCGGCGTCATGGTCCTCGATGTCCTGAGCCTGCAGATGGCGGCGTCGCTGGTCATCGTGGTGTCGGCAGTGATGTACCTGCTGGACACGCTGATGCTCAAGGATGCGCTGCCGGGCCGGCTGTGGGCCACCGCCTTCCTCTCCGGCGTATTCTCGGCGGTCGCGTACCTGGTCTGGATCGCCGTGCCCGGAGCGTTCATCGCCATCGCGCTGGGCAACGGCGCCTTCGTCGCGGCAACCGCATTCATCTGGTTGGGAAGCGTCGCATTCAACGGCCGGCCGCTCCGCGTCCCCGTCGTGGTCACCGCGGTCGCGCTGGTCGGTGTCGTCATCGCCGCGCTCGTCGAGGGATCCCGCGCCGGGGACTGGGCCGGGGCGGTCCCGCTGTTCCTCGCCAACGCGCTGTTCGCCGTCCTCGGCGCGATCGAGACGCGCCGCGGTGCCATCGCTCGACGATGGAGTGCAGCCGGATTGACCGTCATCATGGGCATCGAGGCCGTGTGGTTCAGCCTGCGAACGGTCGTGTTCCTGGCGCAGGGTCCCGACAGCGAGGTCTTCCAGACGTACTTCGGTACGAGTGTCTCGGCATTCCTCACGATGGCGCTGGTCGTCGCCGCCGTCGTCGTCACCTCGGTGCTCCGCACGAACGAGTCCGCGTTGCGGGGCAACCCCGAGACCCGTCAGCTAATCGTCGATCGGTCCGGGGTGCTGCTGCGGGAGTCGTTCGGGGCGGTCCTGACGATCCTCGTGGCTCGCGCCGACGCCGCCGGCGAAGACCTGTGCGTCATCGGCATCCGGGTGGACGATCTGCGTCGCGTGGCCACCGCGTTCGGTCCGGAAGAAGCGGAGGACATGGCGCGTGCCTTCCGTGCCTCCGTGCGCCGACATGCCCCCACCATGGCGCTGGTGGGGGTGACGGACGCGACGGGTCTGTCCGTCGCCTTCTCCACCCCTCCCGCCACGGACCATCGTCGGCTCGTCCGAGTGCTCCACGAACGCCTCGTGGACGATCTGTCCGACCTGGGCACTTCGGTCGTGCCGGTGGTCGGGATCGGGGTCGCGCTGGCGTCGGAGGACGGGCGGGACGGTCCGACGCTCGTCGACCGCGCCGATGCGAAGGCGCGTCACGCGGCCATGAGCGGCGAGCAACCGTTCGGCTTCGCGGCGGAGTGACCGGTCCGGTCAGCCTTCGTCGCCGGGCGGCAGTTCATCGGCGAGCGCCTGGACGCGCGCACGCAGCTCACGCGGACGGAACGGCTTGGTGAGGTAGTCGTCGGCGCCGGCCTCGCGGGCGAGACGTTCTTCCGTGGCATCCACTCGAGCGCTCACCATGAGGATGCGCGTCTCGCTGAACTCGCGGATGCGTCGCGCCGTCGCGAAGCCGTCGAGTCCCGGCATGCTCACGTCGAGCGTCGTGACAGCCGGGTCGCCGCGGCGGACGGCCTCGATGCCGGACAACCCGTCGGCTGCGGGGTGCACCGAGAAGCCGTGGGGCTCGAGTATCGCGATGATGAGTGATCGGATGTCGACATCGTCTTCGATGACGACCACGACGTTCGGATTCGGCATGATGACACCCTCGCGCCGGTCGGAAGGCGCAGACGCGGCCCTGAGGCGATGTTAGACCACGCAGGCGGCCCGGGGACCCCGGGGCTGCTGTGGCATCCTCGAGGGGTGACCCTCCTCGCACTGACCGGCGGAATCGCCTCGGGCAAGTCGACGATCGCGACGATGCTCGCCGAACGAGGAGCGGTGGTGGTCGACGCGGATGCCATCGTGCGCGACGTCCAGTCCCCGGGGTCGCCGGTGCTGGCGGCCATCGTCGCGGAGTTCGGTGGTGACGTGCTGCGGCCGGACGGCAGCCTCGATCGTCCCGTCCTCGGGGCGCGGGTCTTCGGGCACCCCGAGCGGCTGGCGACCCTGAACGCCCTGGTGCACCCCGCAGTCCGGGAGGAGTCGCAGCGCCGTTTCCGCGCGGCGTTCGACGCCGACGCCGACGCGGTCGTGGTGTATGACGTGCCGTTGCTCGCGGAGTCTCGGGGCACGGGGGAGTGGGATCTCGTGGTGGTGGCTCACGCGCCCGCCGAGCAGCGGGTGCAGCGGCTCGTCTCGCAGCGCGGATTCACCGAAGCCGACGCCCGCGCGCGCATCGCGGCGCAGGTCGGTGACGACGAGCGCCTCGCCCTGGCCGACGTCGTGATCGACACGGCCGGCGACGTGGATGCCACTCGCCGACAGGTGGACGATCTCTGGGAGCGCCTTCGCGCCTGATCGTCCTGCCTGCGGTCGGGGCTGCTCGCGCACGGCGAACGCAGACCCGCCCTCGATGTCGGAGGCCCCACCTACGCTGGAGGCATGCAGGCCACGCGTTCCGTCCGCCCGTTCGAGGTCGTCAGCGAATACTCGCCCTCGGGTGATCAGCCCCAGGCGATCGCCGACCTCGCCGCGCGCATCAACGCCGGCGAGACCGATGTCGTGCTGCTCGGTGCCACGGGAACGGGAAAATCGGCGACGACCGCGTGGCTGGTCGAAGCCGTGCAGCGTCCGACGCTCGTTCTCGCCCACAACAAGACCCTCGCGGCGCAGCTCGCGAACGAGTTCCGTGAACTCATGCCTCACAACGCCGTCGAGTACTTCGTCTCGTATTACGACTACTACCAGCCCGAGGCGTATGTCCCCCAGACCGATACGTTCATCGAGAAGGACTCGTCGATCAACGCCGAGGTCGAGCGTCTCCGCCACTCGACGACGAACTCGCTGCTGTCGCGCCGTGACGTCGTGGTCGTGTCGACCGTCTCGTGCATCTACGGCCTCGGGGCGCCAGAGGAGTACCTGCGAGCGATGGTCGCCCTGCAGGTGGGGGAGCGGTACGACCGTGATGCGCTCATCCGGAAGTTCATCGCGATGCAGTACAACCGCAACGACGTCGACTTCTCGCGCGGGAACTTCCGCGTCCGCGGCGACACGATCGAGATCATCCCCGTGTACGAGGAGTACGCGATCCGCATCGAGATGTTCGGTGACGAGATCGAGGCGCTCTACACGCTGCATCCGCTCACGGGCGACGTCATCCAGAAGATGGATTCGGTGCCGATCTTCCCCGCGTCGCACTACGTCGCGGGAACCGACACGGTGCAACGTGCGATCGGCACGATCGAGCACGAGCTCGGTGAGCGTCTGAAGGAACTCGAGTCGCAGAACAAGCTGCTCGAGGCGCAACGACTGCGGATGCGTACGACGTTCGACCTCGAGATGCTGCAACAGCTCGGATTCTGCTCGGGCATCGAGAACTATTCGCGGCACCTCGACGGGCGCAATGCCGGTGACCCGCCGCACACGCTCCTGGACTTCTTCCCGGACGACTTCCTCCTCGTCATTGACGAGTCGCACGTGACGGTTCCGCAGATCGGCGCGATGTACGAGGGCGACGCGTCCCGCAAACGGACGCTCGTGGAACACGGGTTCCGTCTCCCGAGTGCGATGGACAATCGCCCCCTGCGCTGGGACGAGTTCAAGAACCGTATCGGACAGACCGTGTACCTCTCGGCGACCCCCGGCCGGTACGAGATGGGTATCGCCGACGGGGTGGTCGAGCAGATCATCCGGCCGACGGGGCTCGTCGATCCCGAGATCGTGGTGAAGCCGTCGAAGGGGCAGATCGACGACCTTCTGGAGCAGATCCGCATCCGTGTGGACCGCGACGAGCGCGTGCTGGTGACCACCCTCACCAAGAAGATGGCCGAGGAACTGACCGACTTCCTCGGCGAGCACGGTGTGCGGGTCCGATACCTGCACTCCGACGTCGACACGCTGCGTCGCGTGGAGCTCCTGACCGAGTTGCGCGCCGGCGTCTACGATGTCCTCGTCGGCATCAATCTCCTGCGTGAGGGTCTCGACCTGCCCGAGGTCTCGCTCGTGGCGATCCTGGATGCCGACAAGGAGGGGTTCCTTCGCAGCGGGACGTCCCTCATCCAGACGATCGGTCGTGCCGCGAGAAACGTCTCCGGTGAAGTGCACATGTACGCGGACAAGATCACCGATTCCATGCAGAGCGCGATCGACGAGACCGAGCGGCGCCGCGAGAAGCAGATCGCCTACAACAAGGAGAAGGGCATCGATCCGCAGCCGTTGCGAAAGAAGATCGCCGACATTACCGAGGTACTCGCTCGTGAGGCGTCCGACACGCGGAGCCTCTTGTCGCGCAACGACAAGGCGGGCAAAGGCAAGTCGCCGACACCGCAGCTGCGCCGCACCGGGATCGCCGCCGAGGGCGCCGATCAACTGGAGTCGACGATCGCCGACCTCACGCAGCAGATGCTCGCGGCCGCCAGCGAACTGAAGTTCGAGCTGGCCGGACGTCTCCGCGACGAAGTGCAGGACCTCAAGAAGGAGCTGCGCGCGATGGAACGCGCCGGCCACGCCTGACCGGCGATTCGCGACGAGCGACGGAGAGACGGCGATGGAGCAGCGGATCTCCCTGGTCACGCTCGGGGTGAGCGATCTCGATCGCGCCCTGAGCTTCTACCGTCAGCTGGGGTGGCGCGAGCACCCGTCGTCGGTCGAGGGCGACGTCGCCTTCTTCGACGCCGGCGGAATGGTCGTCGCGTTATGGGCGCGCGACGAGCTCGCGGCGGACTCGATGGTGGTGGATCCGGGCGGCTGGGGTGGTGTGGCACTCGCACACAACGTGCGCACCGCCGATGAGGTGGACGCGATCCTCGAGGCGGCGGTCGCGGCCGGCGCCCACCTCGGCCGCGCGGGTGCGCCCACATCGTGGGGCGGATACTCGGGGGTCTTCCTCGATCCCGAAGGTCACCCCTGGGAGATCGCGGTCAACCCCGACTGGCCGTTGGACGACGCCGGCCGTCCGCACCTTCGTTAGCCGGGGAGGTCACGTGCCCGGTGCGGCATCCCGCGACCCCGCGGCGGCTGCCGCCATCGCCGCTCGACTTCAGGGACAGTGCAGCAGGGGCTTCGGACCAGTGCGGTCGACGCTGTGCGCGGACATCGGGTGGCCGCACAACGGACACGGACGCTCCGTCCGCACCGGCTCGGGTGTCGTTTCGTACGGGCCGACAGAGGCCGGGCCGGCGACCCGGATCAGTCGCGTGTTGAGGTACTGGTACCACCCGCCGGCGGCCCGAACGCGTTCGCGGAGCGGGGGTCGGTCGGCATCTCTGTGTGCCATGATTATTAGTGTACTAACGATTGAGGGGTCCACGCGTGGATGATCCGCTGCGATTGGAAAACCAAGTCTGCTTCGCGCTGGTCACGGCGGCCCGCAACATCGTGTCGGTCTACCGGCCGGTGCTCGAACCGCTCGGGCTGACGCACCCGCAGTACCTGGTCATGCTCGCCCTGTGGGAGCGCGCTCCCCGGTCGTTGGGGGCTCTCGCCGTCGAACTGGCGATGGAGCCGGCGACGCTCTCCCCCCTCGTGAAGAGGCTCGAGGCGCAAGGACGTGTGCGCCGCGCGCGCCGGGTCGACGATGAGCGGGTCCTCGACATCGACCTCACCGACGAGGGTCGTGCTCTGCGCGATCGCGCGCTCGCGGTGCCCGCCCAGATCATGGCCCGCGTCGGGGTCGACGAGCGCGCGCTCGAGGCGTTGCGCGACGGGCTCGCCCCCTTCGCGAAGGGGATCGACCCCGCGCCGTGAGACGCTTCCGGTCGCGGCGGCAGCGTCGCCGCGGGCGTCCGTGTGCGCCCGGGGCGAACCCGGGACCGATGTCGGAGGGGGAACCTAGACTTGTCGGGTGCCCATCGTTCCTGTCTCGTCCCCCGGAAACACCAGCGGAAAGCTCAGTGTTCGCGGTGCCCGCGTTCACAATCTGAAGAACGTCGACCTCGACATTCCGCGTGACTCGCTCGTGGTGTTCACCGGCCTCTCGGGGTCGGGGAAGTCGAGCCTGGCGTTCGACACGATCTTCGCCGAAGGTCAGCGCCGGTACGTCGAGTCGCTGAGCGCCTACGCGCGCCAGTTCCTCGGGCAGGTCGACCGGCCCGACGTCGACTTCATCGAGGGACTGAGTCCCGCGGTATCGATCGACCAGAAGTCGACCAACCGCAACCCGCGCTCGACCGTCGGCACGATCACCGAGATCCACGACTACATGCGTCTGCTGTGGGCGCGTATCGGTGTGCCGCACTGCCCCGACTGTGGGGCGCGCATCCAGCGGCAAACGGTCCAGCAGATCGCCGACCAGCTGATGGAGCTGCCCGACCGCACGCGGTATCAGATCGTCGCCCCCGTCGTCACGCAGAAGAAGGGGGAGTTCGTCGACCTCTTCAAGGAGCTGAGCGCCAAGGGATACGCGCGCGCGGTCGTGGACGGCGAGCTGATCCAGCTCGCGGAGCCGCCCACGCTGAAGAAGAGCTACAAGCACGACATCGCCGTCGTGGTCGACCGACTGGTGGCATCCAGCGACATTCTGAGCCGTGTGACCGACTCGGTCGAGACCGCCCTCGGACTTGCGGGCGGCATCATGCAGGTCAACTTCGTCGACGAGGAGGGGGATGCCGCGTGGCAGTCGTTCTCTGAGAAGCTGGCCTGCCCGAACGGTCACCCACTGCAGCTCACCGAGATCGAGCCGCGGACGTTCTCGTTCAATGCGCCGTTCGGGGCCTGCCCCGTGTGCTCGGGTCTCGGCACCCGCATGTCGGTCGACGTCGACCTGATGCTCGGAGACGAAGACCTGTCGATCCGAGACGGGGCGATCCTGCCGTGGACGACGCAGGGCAAGGGACTCTTCCAGTACTACGAGCGTCTGCTCGAAGGGCTCGCTCGCGATCTCGACTTCTCCCTTGACACTCCGTGGAAGAAGCTGTCGAAGGACGTGCAGAACGCCGTGCTGCGCGGAGAGAACTACAAAGTCACCGTCAAGTGGAAGAACCGCTACGGGCGCGAGATGCGGTACTCGTCCGGCTTCGAGGGCGTCGTGCCGTACATCGAGCGTCAGTACCTGCAGGCCGAGTCCGACACGCAACGCCAGCGCTGGTCGGAGTACCTGCGCGAGGTGCCGTGCGCGGTGTGCGACGGCGACCGCCTCAAGCCCGAGGTCCTCGCGGTGCTCGTCGACGGAACGTCCATCGCGGCGGCGTCGCGAATGAGTCTCGCCGACGCGCGCGAGTTCTTCTCGAAGCTGACCTTGACCGACCGCGAGGCCACCATCGCGGCCGCGGTCCTGCGCGAGATCCGCGCGCGTTTGGACTTCCTGCTGCAAGTCGGACTGAACTACCTCAGCCTCGGGCGCGCCGCCGGCACGCTCTCCGGCGGTGAAGCGCAGCGTATCCGTCTCGCCACCCAGATCGGATCGGGTCTGACGGGCGTGCTGTACGTGCTGGACGAACCGTCGATCGGCCTGCACCAGCGCGACAACCGTCGCCTGATCCAGACGCTCGAGACCCTGCGCGACCTCGGGAACACGCTCATCGTCGTCGAACACGACGAAGAGACCATCCACGCGGCCGATTGGATCGTCGACATCGGTCCTCGCGCCGGTGTCGACGGCGGCAACGTCGTGCATTCCGGCCCCCTCGCGCAACTGCTCGACGACTCTCGCTCCCTGACGGGCGCCTATCTCTCGGGGCGCCGATCAATCGAGGCGCCGGCGACGCGCCGCAAGGTCGACAAGAAGCGCCAGATCACGGTCGTCGGCGCCCGCGAGAACAACCTCCAGAACGTGACGGTCGATTTCCCGCTCGGAGTGCTGACGTCGGTGACCGGGGTCAGCGGATCGGGGAAGTCGACGCTGGTCAACGGCATCCTGTATGAAGTGCTCGCCTCCAAGCTCAACGGTGCCCGGCGCGTGCCGGGCAAGCACACCCGGGTCACGGGTCTCGACAATCTCGACAAGGTCGTGCACGTCGATCAGGCGCCCATCGGGCGCACGCCGCGCTCCAACCCGGCGACCTACACCGGGGTGTTCGACCGAATCCGGACGCTGTTCAGCGAGACCCCCGAGGCCAAGGTGCGCGGCTACCAGGCCGGTCGCTTCAGCTTCAACGTCAAGGGCGGGCGCTGCGAGGCGTGCTCGGGCGACGGCACGCTCAAGATCGAGATGAACTTCCTGCCCGACGTGTACGTCGACTGCGAGGTGTGTCACGGCAAGCGCTACAACCGCGACACCCTGGCCGTGCACTACAAGGGCAAGAACATCGCCGAGGTGCTCGAGATGCCGATCTCGGAGGCCGCGGAGTTCTTCGAGCCGATCCAGGCGATCCACCGCTACCTCAAGACCCTCGTCGACGTGGGCCTCGGCTATGTCCGGCTCGGGCAGTCCGCCACCACCCTCTCCGGGGGCGAGGCGCAGCGCGTCAAGCTCGCGACCGAGCTCCAGCGGCGCAGCAACGGGCGGTCGATCTACGTGCTCGACGAGCCCACGACGGGTCTGCACTTCGAAGACGTGTCGCTGCTGCTGAAGGTGCTCAACGGCCTCGTCGACAAGGGCAACACCGTGATCGTCATCGAGCACAACCTCGATGTCATCAAGAGCTCCGACTGGGTCATCGACCTCGGTCCCGAGGGCGGTGCCGGTGGGGGAACGATCGTGGCGACGGGGACACCCGAGCAGGTCGCGATGGTGAGCGAGAGTCACACGGGGGCGTTCCTCGCCGAGCTCCTCGAGACCGGTCGCACCGGTGCGCAGCGCAACACCGCCGAGCGCGAGCCGGAACTGGCCCCCGCGGGAGTCTGAGTCGTGGCATCCCGAGAACGGGTGTCGCACCTGCCCTATCGTCCGAAGCCGGGCGAAATCCCCACCAACCCGGGGGTGTACCGGTTCCGCGACGCCGAGGGGCGCGTGCTGTACGTCGGCAAGGCGAAGAACCTCCGGGCGCGTCTGTCGAACTACTTCGCTCCGCTGTACTCGCTGCACGAACGCACACGGCGGATGGTGACCACGGCTGCGTCGGTCGAGTGGACGGTCGTCCCCAGCGACGTCGACTCGCTCCAGCTGGAGTACATGTGGATCAAGGAGTTCGATCCGCCGTTCAACGTGCGCTATCGCGACGACAAGTCGTACCCCTTCATGGCGATCACCCTCGCCGACGAGGCCCCGCGCGTGATCGTCACGAGGAACCCGAAGATCCGGGGCGCGAAGTACTTCGGTCCGTACCCGAAGGTGTGGGCCGTTCACGACACGATCGACCTGATGATCAAGGTCTTCCCGATCCGCACCTGTAGCGACGCCTCCTACAAAAAGGCGATGCAATCGGGGCGCCCGTGCTTCCCCGGCCAGATCGGGCGATGCGGCGGGCCGTGCTCGATGAAGGTTACGATCGCGGAGCATCGCGCGATGGTCGACGACTTCGTCGCTTTCATGTCCGGCGGTGACCAGCGCTTCACCAAGGCGCTGACGGCGCGCATGATGGAGGCCTCCGCCGCGATGGACTACGAGGCCGCGGCGCGCTACCGCGACAAGCTGCAGGCCATCGACGCCGTCCTCGGCAAGAGCGCGCTGGTGCTGCCCGCCGACACGGATGCCGACCTCTTCGGTATCGCCGAGGACGAACTGGCCGCGACGGTGCAGCACTTCGTCGTCCGCGGCGGGCGTGTCCGGGGCGTGCGCGCGACGACGATCGAGAAAGAGATCGACATCTCCGGTGCCGAGCTCGTCGATCAGGTGCTGCAGCGCACCTACGGCGACGCGGCGGCCGCTGACATCCCGCGTCAGGTGCTGGTGCCCGAGCTTCCCGACGACGCCGAGCAGCTCGAGGCCTGGTTGCGTGAGCGGCGTGGGCGACCCGTCTCTCTGCAGGTGGCCCAGCGGGGTCCGAAGTCCGATCTGCTCAAGACCGCGACGCTCAACGCCCAACAGGCGCTCATGCTGCACAAGACCCGGCGCACGAGCGACTACGTCGCACGCTCGCAAGCGCTCACCGATCTGCAGGAAGCACTGGGACTCGCCGAAGCGCCGCTGCGCATCGAGTGCTACGACGTCTCCCATCTCGCCGGCACCAACGTCGTGGCATCCATGGTCGTGTTCGAGGACGGGTTGCCGCGCAAAGACCAGTACCGCTCCTTCGGAGTCGCCGAGACCACCGACGACACCGACTCTCTGTATCAGGTGCTGACCCGGCGGCTGGCCTACCTCGACCGGCCCGACGACGATGAGCGCGAGACGGTGGGCGGAGCGATCGTCGCGGATGCCGAAAGCCCCGAGGCCACGGCCGAGGGGGAGGTCGTGACCACCCGCAAACGGCCGCGGTTCGCCTACCGACCGCAGCTCCTCGTCGTCGACGGCGGTCAGCCGCAGGTGGCGGCGGCCGCCCGCGCTCTCGCCGACGCCGGCCACGAGGAGATCGGGCTGTGCGGCATCGCCAAGCGCCTCGAGGAGGTCTGGCTGCCGGGCGAGGATTACCCGGTGATCCTTCCGCGGACGTCGGAGGCGCTGTATCTGCTGCAGCGACTGCGCGACGAGGCGCATCGCTTCGCGATCACGCACCAGCGCAAGCGCCGCAAGCGCGACATCTCCAGCGTGCTGACCGAGGTGCCGGGTCTCGGAGAAGCGCGCATCAAGGCACTGCTGCGCCACTTCGGTTCGGTGACGGCGTTGAAGAACGCCACGCCCGAGGAGATCACCGCGCTTCCCGGCATCGGTCCGACCCTGGCGGAGGCGATCCACGCCCGGTTGTCTCGCTAGGCTGGGAACCCGACGGAAGGGCGATGGTCATGCAGGCGGAACGGGACATGCCCGGCGAGGTGCTGATCGTCACGGGGATGTCGGGCGCCGGTCGATCGACGGTCGCCAACGCCCTGGAAGACCTGGACTGGTACGTCGTCGACAATCTCCCGCCGCGCATGCTGCGGCCCCTGCTCGAGCTCACCGAGCGTGCGGGCGGGGCCGTTCCGCGCGTGGCCGTCGTCGTCGACGTGCGCGGACGCTCACTCTTCGGCGACCTGCCCGAGGCAATGCGGGCCCTGCAGGCCGCGCGCCAGGTGCGGGTGGTGTTCCTGGATGCCTCCGATGCGGTGCTCGTGCGTCGATTCGAAGCCGTGCGGCGTCCGCATCCGCTGCAGGGTGACGGCACGATCCTCGATGGCATCCGGCGCGAGCGTGAGCGTCTCACCCCCGTGCGCGAGGCAGCCGACGTCGTGATCGACACCTCGACCTACAACGTGCACCAGCTGTCGCTGCGGACCGTCCAGCTCTTCGGCGAGGAGGGCGCCGCGCGGCACACGCTGACCCTGATGAGCTTCGGCTTCAAGTACGGACTGCCCACCGACGTGGATCTCGTCGCCGACATGCGGTTCCTGCCGAATCCGTTCTGGAACGAAGACCTGCGCCCTCTCACGGGGGAAGACCCCGCCGTGCGCGAGTTCGTATTGGGGCAAGAGGGTGCGCAGGACTTCCTCGACTCCTATGCGGCGGCCCTGAGGCCCGTTCTGGCCGGTTACGAGCGCGAGAACAAGCGCCATTCCGTGGTCGCGATCGGGTGCACCGGGGGCAAGCACCGCTCCGTGGTCATGGCGCGCGAACTGGCCGCTCGCCTCTCGAACGAGCCGGGGGTCGCCGTCCGGGTGACTCACCGTGACCTCGGCCGCGAGTAGGCTGTACCCTCGTCCCCGCCGCCGCGACAGCCCCACCCGCGCTGACGCCGGCGTTGCCCCACCGTCCTGAACCGAGGAGAACCGTGCCGCTGACCGCCGACGTGAAGGCCGAGCTGATCACCGTACGCGACCCGCGTCCGACGGCGCGCGTCGCCGAGCTCACGGCGATCCTGCGCTTCTCCGGCGGTCTGCACTCGATCGCGAACCGCGTCGCGGTCGAGGCGGAGCTGGACTCCGACATCCTCGCGCGGCGGGTCGCTCGCGACCTGATGGAGCTCTACGGCGTGCGCCCCGAACTGCATCACGTGCAGGGCTCCGGCGGACGCACCGGCGGCCACTTCGCCGTGCGCGTCATCGAGGCCGGCGAAACGCTCGCGCGGCAGACCGGGCTCCTCGATCAGCGCCGGCGTCCCGTGCGCGGCCTGCCGAACAAGCTCACCACGGGTTCGCGTCCCGATCTCAGCGCGATCTGGCGCGGCGCGTTCCTCGCCAGCGGTTCGCTGAGCGACCCGGGCCGCTCGGCCGCTCTGGAGATCTCCTGCCCGTCGTCCGAGGCCGCCATGGCGCTCGTGGGCGCGGGGCACCGCATCGGCATCCCGGCCAAGGCTCGCGAGGTGCGCGGTGTTCCGCGCGTCGTGGTGCGCGACGGTGAGGCGATCCGCGGGGCCCTGTTCGAGATGGGGGCCCGACGCACGGCGGGGGAGTGGGACCAGATGCGCCAGCGGCGCGAGGTCCGCGCGGGCGTGAACAGGCTCGTCAATTTCGACGACGCGAACCTGCGCCGGTCCGCGCAGGCGGCCGTGGCCGCGTGCGCCCGCGTCGAGCGAGCGCTGGAGATCCTGGGCGACGAGGTTCCCGCCCATCTGCAGCAGGCCGGCGAGCTTCGTCTGGCCCACCGCGATGCGAGCCTCGACGAGCTCGGCCACCACGCCGACCCGCCGCTGACGAAGGACGCTGTCGCCGGGCGCATCCGTCGTCTCCTGGCGATGGCGGACAAGAAGGCCGAGGCCGAAGGCATCCCCGGAACCGAGTCCGCCGTCCCGGTGGGCGCCGAGGACTGATCGCCCACGATGACGAACGGATGCCGACACCCGGCATCCGTTCTTCCGTTACTGCGCGTCATCCGGGGAAGCAACCCCGTGGTCGGTGCGTTGCCTCTCACTAGGATGAAGACGTCACCCTCGCTGCGCCGAGGTCTCGGTGCGGCGCCGATTCGGAAGTAGAGAACATGGCGAAGTACACGCTGCCCGAACTGCCCTACGACTACTCCGCGCTGGAGCCCCACATCAGCGCGACCATCATGGAGCTGCACCACAGCAAGCACCACCAGACGTACGTCAACGGCGCGAACACCACGCTCGACCTCCTCGCCGAAGCGCGCGAGAAGGGCGATTTCGCGAACATCAACCGTCTGCAGAAGGACCTCGCGTTCAACCTCGGCGGCCACACGAACCACTCCATCTTCTGGACGAACCTGTCGCCCAACGGTGGCGACAAGCCCACCGGCGACCTCGAGGCGGCGATCGACGACCAGTTCGGTTCGTTCGATGCGTTCCGCGGCCAGTTCACCGCCGCCGCCCTCGGCGTGCAGGGCTCGGGCTGGGCCGGCCTGTTCTGGGACTCGATCGGCCAGAACCTCGTCATCCAGCAGTTCTTCGACCAGCAGGGGCAGATCGTCGCGGGCACCGTGCCGCTGCTTCTCCTCGACGTCTGGGAGCACGCCTACTACCTCGACTACAAGAACGTGCGCGCCGACTACGTCAAGGCGTTCTGGAACATCGCCAACTGGGCCGATGCGCAGGAGCGCTTCGCGGCCGCCCGTGAGAAGACTGCGGGTCTGCTGGTACTGTCGTAAACGGTGTGGGCGTCCCGGCGGGACACCCCGCCGGGACGCCGTTGTCCGCCAGCGAACACCGCAATCACGCGCTTCTCGCGCACAACTGATTCAGGAGATATTCCGTGACCGTCAAGATCGGAATCAACGGCTTCGGCCGAATCGGACGCAACTACCTCCGCGCGGCTCTCGCGCAGGGTGCAGACCTCGAAATCGTGGCGGTGAACGACCTCACCGACAACAAGACCCTGGCCCACCTCCTCAAGTACGACTCCGTCGGGGGTGTGCTCGCCGAGGAGGTCTCGTACACCGAAGACTCCATCACCGTCGGCGACAAGACCATCAAGGTCTTCGAAGAGCGCGACCCCGCGAACCTCCCGTGGGGCGAGCTCGGCGTCGACATCGTCATCGAGTCGACCGGTCGCTTCACCAAGGCCGAGGACGCCAAGAAGCACGTCGCCGGCGGCGCCAAGAAGGTCCTCATCTCGGCTCCCGCCACGGGCGACGACGCCACGATCGTCATGGGCGTGAACGAAGAGACGTACAACCCCGAGACCGACGTCATCATCTCGAACGCGTCGTGCACCACGAACTGCCTGGCCCCGCTGGCGAAGGTGTTCAACGACGCCTTCGGCATCGAGCGCGGCTTCATGATGACCGCTCACGCGTACACCGCCGACCAGAACCTCCAGGACGGCCCCCACGGCGACCTCCGCCGCGCACGCGGTGCGGCGATCAACATCGTCCCCGCCTCCACCGGTGCCGCGAAGGCCATCGGCCTGGTCCTGCCCGAGCTCAACGGCAAGCTCAGTGGTTCGTCGTACCGCGTTCCGGTTCCCACCGGCTCGATCGTCGACCTCACGATCGTCACGCCCACCGAGGGCCTGACCGCCGACCAGATCAACGAGGCGTACAAGAAGGCCGCCGCCGAGGGGCGCCTCAACGGCATCCTGCAGTACACCGAGGACCCGATCGTCTCGAGCGACATCCAGGGCAACCCGCACTCCTCGATCTTCGACGCCGAGCTGACCAACGTCTCCGGCAACCTGGTGAAGGTCTCGGCGTGGTACGACAACGAGTGGGGCTACTCCAACCGCCTCGTCGACCTGACCGAGTACGTCGCCGAGCGTCTCTGATCGCTCATGGCTCTGCGCACCCTCGAATCGCTGGGGTCGCTCGCCGGCACGCGCGTCATCGTCCGTTGTGACCTGAACGTCCCCCTGAAGGACGGCGTCATCACGGACGATGGCCGCGTGCGCGCGTCGTTGCCGACTCTCAACGCCCTGATCAACGCCGGCGCGCGCGTCGTCGTCTGCTCGCACCTCGGGCGCCCCGACGGGTCGCCCGACCCGAAGTACTCTCTCGAGCCGGTCGCGCAGCGCCTGTCCGAGCTGCTCGGGCAGCCGGTCGCGTTCGCTCGCGACACCGTGGGCGAGTCCGCGCGCGAGGCCGTCGCGTCGCTCGAGAACGGCGAGGTCGCTGTCATCGAGAACCTGCGGTTCAACGCCGGGGAGACCTCGAAGGACGAGACCGAGCGGCAGGCGTTCGCCCGTCAGCTCGCCGAGCTGGGCGACGCGCTCGTGTCGGACGGTTTCGGCGTCGTCCACCGCAAGCAGGCGAGCGTCTACGATCTCGCGCAGATCGTGCCGTCGGCCGCCGGGCTCCTCATCCAGAAGGAGCTCGAGGTCCTCGACCGCCTGACCGAGAACCCGGAGCGCCCCTACACGGTCGTGCTCGGGGGATCCAAGGTCAGCGACAAGCTGGGCGTCATCGAGCACCTCTTGCCGCGCGTGGACAAGCTCCTCGTCGGTGGCGGCATGATGTTCACCTTCCTCGCCGCCGAGGGCAACAAGGTCGGATCGAGCCTGCTCGAACAGGATCAGATCGACACCGTGAAGGGCTACCTCGCCTCGGCGAAGGAGCGCGGCGTCGAGATCGTCCTGCCCGTGGATGCCGTCGTCGCGGCGTCGTTCTCGGCCGATGCCGAGCACGTCGTGGCGGATGCCGTCGGGCTGGAGGACACACCCTTCGGTGCGTCCGGGCTGGGTCTGGACATCGGTCCGCGCACGGCGGACCTGTTCGCCGAGGCGATTCGCGACTCCCGCACCGTGTTCTGGAACGGCCCGATGGGCGTGTTCGAGATGGCCGCCTTCGCCGCGGGCACGAAGACCGTCGCCCAGGCTCTGACCGAGGTCGACGGCCTGAGCGTCGTCGGCGGCGGGGACTCCGCGGCCGCCGTGCGCCAGCTCGGCTTCGCGGACGAGGCGTTCGGTCACATCTCCACCGGCGGCGGTGCCAGCCTGGAGTTCCTGGAAGGCAAGAAGCTCCCCGGACTGGAGGTCCTCGGATGGCAGTGAACAGAACCCCCCTCATCGCCGGCAACTGGAAGATGAACCTCGACCACCTGCAGGCGGTCGCGTTCGTCCAGAAGCTGCACTGGACGCTGAAGGAGGCGAAGCACGAGAGCGAGTCCGTCGAGGTCGCGGTCTTCCCGCCTTTCACCGACCTGCGCACCGTGCAGACGCTGCTCGACGCGGACAAGATCGACTTCGCCCTCGGTGGTCAGGACCTCTCGGCTCACGACTCCGGTCCGTACACGGGCGAGATCTCCGGCCAGTTCCTCGCCAAGCTCGACGCGCGCTACGTCATCATCGGACACTCCGAGCGCCGTCAGTTCCACCACGAGAGCGACGAGGTCGTGGCGGCGAAGACGCAGGCGGCTCTCCGTCACGGTCTCGTCCCCGTGATCTGCGTCGGCGAGACCTCGGAGGACCTCGAGAAGTTCGGAGCCAGCGCGGTCCCCGTGGGGCAGCTCGAGGTCGCCCTGGAGGGCGTGGCATCCGATGCCGACATCGTCGTGGCGTACGAGCCGGTCTGGGCCATCGGCTCCGGACAGGCCGCGACTCCCGATCAGGCGCAAGAGGTGTGCGCGAAGCTCCGTGCCGTCGTCGCCGACAAGCTCGGCGCCGACGCGGCGGCGCGCACGCGCATCCTCTACGGCGGATCGGTGAAGTCGGGCAACATCGCCGGGTTCATGCGTGAGCCCGACGTGGATGGTGCGCTCGTGGGTGGCGCGAGCCTCGTCGTGGACGAGTTCGCGGCGATCATCCGCTACCAGAAGCACGTCGGCGTCTGACCGAACCGAATGCCCGCGGCCGCGCGCCGCGGGCATTCGTGTGTCCGGCACGGCTCCCCGTATACACTTGACGCTTGTGCGGTCGTCCCGTCCGCTCGCGAAAGGCTTTCGACAGTGCAGATTCTCGAGTTCGTCCTGCAGGTTTTCCTGGGCGTGACCAGCCTCCTGCTGACCCTGCTCATCCTGCTCCACAAAGGACGCGGTGGCGGCCTCTCCGACATGTTCGGCGGTGGCATGAGCTCGGCACTCGGCTCGTCGGGCCTGGCCGAACGCAACCTCAACCGATTCACGATCGTGCTGGCGCTGGTGTGGTTCGTCACCATCGTCGGGCTCGGTCTCCTCACCAAGTTCGCGGAGCTCTGACATGGCCACTGGCGGCAACGCCATCCGCGGCACGCGCGTCGGCGCGGGCCCGATGGGAGAACAGGACCACGGCTTCCACGCCGATCGCGTCGCGGTGTCGTACTGGGACGCTCTCGGGAACGAAACCGTCCGCTACTTCGCGGCCGGCATCCCCGACGACGAGATCCCCGAGACGATCGACTCGCCGCACTCGGGTCTTCCCGCGGGCCGCGACAAGAACAACCCGCCGGCGCTGGCCAAGACCGAGCCGTACAAGACGCACCTCGCCTATGTGAAAGAGCGGCGAACCGACGAGGAAGCCGCCTCGCTCCTCGATGACGCGCTGCAGCAGCTGCGCGAGCGTCGGGGTCAGTAGCAGAACCGAACGGAAGGGCCGGATGCCATGGCATCCGGCCCTTCCGCGCTCTCGGTCACTGCACGGGACTGTCGGTGACGATCCTCTTCCACGGACCGTCGGGGACGTCCTCGTCATCGATGAAGGCCCAGTCGACGCGATCGTCCTGACCGTCGAGGTCGGTGAACCCGAGGCAGCCGTTCAGGGCGGGGGAAACGTCTAGGCCCGCCCCGTTGTACCGCGTGTTGTCGGGGCGGCGGTCGTCGTCGCCGAAGACGTAGGCGGCGTCGCGGTACTCGCCCGGGCCGGCATCCTGGATCTGACCGAAACACACGCGACCCTCGCGGTGCAGGATCACCCAGCGGTTCTTCATCAGGCTGACGGAGCGGTCGTCGACGTCGTCGATGTAGCCGGGCTCGTCGGCCCAGGGGATGACGTCGCCCCGATGGGCGAAACCCTTGTCGTCGTTGACGTCGTCGTAGGGCAGGTCGAGGTAGAACGGATTCTGCCGGGGTGTCATGCGGGTCGGGAAGAAGCCATTGACCGCGGTGCGCGGCTCCGTCCGGCACTCTTCGTCGACGACGACGCCGTCGCATCCGCCATAGGACTCCAGCCACATCGAATCGTAGGCGGACACGCGTTGACTGCCGTCGGGCGCTGCCGGGTCGAAGACTTCACCGACCCAGAACGTCGTCGCGACGATGCGCCTGTGCCAGGGGTATCCGGTGTCGGGGAGGTCGATCGGCGTGGGGGCGCACGCGACCGCACCGACGGCGACGAGCACCCCGAGGGCGCCCGCCGCCGTCCGGCGTGTCATTCGGTGACGTCGCTCTCGGTCGGGCGGAAGACCTCGACCGGTCCCTGCGGCGGCGCCGCCGCGTCCGGGGCGACCCGGGTGACGCTCAGGTCGGGGGAGAGCGGTGGCGCCCCGGAGCTGTCGTACAGCGCGAGGTCGTCGGTGCGCAATATCCCGTTACCGAAGATCGTCAGGGCGAAGCTGATCCCGTTGTAGCCCTCGGGGATGACCGGTGTCGTCCAGTCGGCCTCCGTCCATTCCGTGGCCGCGGCGTACCACGGGCTCGACGTCCAGTACGACCAGGCTCCCGAGGTCGACCGGAGGTACACCGCGAACTGCGTCACGCCGCTGGCGAGATACCACTCCCTGAGGGTGTAGGTCTTCCCCGGCGTCACGGTCGGCGAGCACTGACCGAGGTCGAACTGCGGCAGCAGCTTCGCGTCCCCGTCGACGTAGCCGGTCATCGCGATGCCGCTCGAGATGACGCCCGTGTGTGCCGGCGACCCCGTCTCGAACGCCGGAGTGTTGGTTCCCCACCCTCCGCGCATCCAGCAGTCGGGGGCTCCGACCTCCATGCTGGGGTTCACGATGCCGTTCGTGGCCCCGGTGGGAGCGGGAACCGCCGGTCCATCGACGAGGGGTTTCGCCGTGCCGCCGATGACATCGCCGATCGTGCGGACCACGGTCCCCGTGGCTTGACGGGCCTTGAGCCAGGTCACGAACTGGGAGAACACCGTCGGGGTGACGGCGAGGTCGCTGCAGGCATCGGCGCACACGTCGTGGAACGTGTACTGCACCCACCCGCCGCCGTTGCTCTCGGCGTTCAGGACGCCCTGCTTGAGGTCGTCGAGGGTCCAGCTCGCGTCCACCTGGTCCAGTGCGCGGAGCGCGAACCGGGCGGCCGGACGCGTGGATTCCGCGTAGGAGCATTCGGGGCATCCGAACCGGCTGCGGATGTCGCCGAGCAGCCGTCCGCTGCTGTAGCCGCAGTCGGCCACCGCCTTCTCGACCTCGGGGGTGCTGGAGGCGAATGGGTAGGCGAAGCTGCGGACGGTGAACCCCCAGGACGCGAGGTTCTTCCGATCCGTGCAGATCTGCCTCTTGGCCTCATCAACGCTCACCTGCGCCAGATCGGGGTGATTCACGGTGTGGCCGCCGATCTCGTGGCCCGCGCGCGCGAGCGTCGTGAGATTGGCGCGCGTCATGTGGCCGGTCGCGCCGACGAAACCGGAGGGGATGTAAAAGGTGGCCTTCATGCCGTTCGACTTCAGCGCGGGGAGGACGCTCATCTGGTTGGCGTTGCCGTCGTCGAAGGTGAGGCTGACCACCGTGCGGGTGGCGGCCTGCGCCGGAGGGGGAACGGCGGCGACGACACCGCCGAGACTGACCGCGGCGGCGGCGACGACGGCGAGGGCGCCGAGCACGGCCGGTCGTCGCCACGGCGGCGAGGGAGATCGACGAAGCATGCGGAGTGCCTTTCTCGAAAGGGGGTATCGCGTTTCCGGGGTCAGGAGACGGTCACCGATTTGGCGAGGTTGCGGGGCTTGTCCACATCGCGATGGAGCCGGAGGGCCAGCTCGCGAGCGAACATCTGCAGCGGGACCACGGTTTCCAACGGGCCCCAGGAAGGACCGCGGCGTGGCAGATGCAACGGCATCCCTCCCACGCGGAGGGTCCGCTCGCCGATCCGGAGCACGCGACCCCCGCGTGCCCGCACCTCGGCGATGTCGACGTCGAGTCGAGGGTCGCCGTCGTCGACGACGAACACCGGCGTCCCGGCATCCACGAGCGCGAGCGGTCCGTGCTTCAGTTCGCCCGCGGGCTGGTGCTCGGCCCACCGATACGACAGTTCCTTGAGCTTGAGAGCGCCCTCGGCGGCGTACACGAGTCCCGACCCGCGCCCCAGAAACAGGAAACCGGATGCCGTGGCGAGGTCGGCGGCGAGTCGCTTGGCGCGGTTGTGCCATGCATCGAGGGCGGCCGAGAGCGTCTCGGGGATCGCTCCGAGCGCCAGCAGATCGGCGTCGAAAGCGGCGACGTCGCGGCGCGCCGAGACCGCGAGCCCCGACAGGGCCACGCAGGCCCCCGTGACGATCTGCGCGACGAAGGTCTTCGTCGCGGCGACGCCGATCTCGGGACCGGCGAGGCAATCGATGACGGCATGCGCGCGGCGTGCGAGCGACGACGACGGATTGTTGGTGAGCGCGAGAACCGTACCGCGGTCCGCGGGGACGGTGTCGAGCGCGCGCAAGACGTCGGCGGTCTCTCCCGACTGGCTCAGCGCGACGACGAGCGTGCGTGGCTCCCACACTTCGTGGGCTGCCTCGCTCGCGGTGACGGCGCGGGTCGGCATGTGCCCCAGGCGCTCGAACACGCCCGCCACGGCACGTCCCGCGTGCAAGGAGGTGCCGCAGCCGAGCACCGCGATCCGATCGATCCGGTCCAGCGGCGGCAGCCCCAGACCACGCCACAGCGTTCCCCCGTCGATGCCGGGGGAGAGAATGTCGAGCACGCGCTGAGCCACCGCGGGCTGCTCGTCGATCTCGTTGCCCATGTGGTCGTGGTGCCGGCCGACGCTCGCCAGGAGAGCGGTCTCGGGAACCGGCCACAGTCCGCGCGGTCGACAGCTTCCTCCCGGACGGTGCCAGCGGGTCCCCTCGTCGCCGATCTCGACGATGTCGTCGTCTTCGAGGACGCGGAAGGTGCCGACGAACGGCGCGACAGCGCCCACGTCGCTGGCGAAGTAGACCCCGTCCGCGGCCTCCGCGAGGACGAGCGGCGACGCGTGCGCCGTGCCGGCGAGATCGCCCGTCCGGGTATCGAGCGCGACGATCGCCCAGGACCCCTCGAGTTGTGCGGTCGCGTCCGCGAGCGCGTCGCCGAGTCCTCGTCCGTGCGCCGCCTCTTCCTCGAGAAGATGCACGATGACCTCGGTGTCGACGTCGGTCGCCATGCGGTGGCCCGCCGCGATCAGGCGGGCACGGAGGACGTCGGCGTTTTCGATGATGCCGTTGTGCACGACGAACAGCCGCCCCCCGCAGTCCTCGAGCGGGTGCGCGTTGCGTTCGCTCACGTCGCCGTGCGTGGCCCACCGGGTGTGCCCGATCGCCGCGGTCGTGGCATCCGTCGCGCCCTCGTCGAGAGCGGTCGCGAGCGCCGCCACCCCCGCGAGGGTCCGGGCGTGCAACGCGGTGCCGTCGGGGCGCCGGGCGGCGATCCCGGCCGAGTCGTACCCGCGGTACTCGAGGCGCTCGAGGGCAGTCCGCGCGTGCCCGGCCGCGGCGGGTCCTCGGAAGGCGGTGATGCCGCACATCACAGCACCCCCTGGAAGGCTCGTGCGCCCGCGAGCGGCATCGCGTCCGAACCGAGACGCTCCCGCGCCAGCAGATCGGCGGCGACACGCAGGATCGTCGTGGTCAGCGGCGTCTGGGGTTCGTAGCCGACGAGCTCGTACGCCTTGGTGTTGTCGGGGACGCGTCGGCGCATGTCCTCGAAACCCGGGGCGTAGGCCTGCGCGTAGGGGACGAGCTCGATCTCGCTGCGGCTGTCGAGCGTGCGGATGATCTCGTTCGCGAGGTCGAGGATCGAGATCTCTCTCGCGCCACCGAGGTTGAAGGCTTCCCCCCGCGCGCGGGCGTCTTCCTGAATGCGCACCATCGCGGGCACGACGTCCTCGACGGCCGAGAAGCAGCGGGTCTGCAGTCCATCTCCGAATACGGTCAGCGGCCGGCCGCGCAGCGCTTGCCCTACCAGGTTCGGGAAGACCATGCCGTAGCGGCCCGTCTGACGCGGACCGACGGTGTTGAACAGGCGGACGATCGCGACGTCGAGCCCCTCCTGGTCGCAGTAGGCTTTCGCGAACGCCTCGTCGATGCCTTTCGCTCCGGCGTAGGTCCACCGCGACAGCAGGGGGTCGCCGAGGACTCGGTCGGAATCCTCACGCAACCGGTCGGCGGTGTTCTTGCCGTACACCTCGCTCGTGCTGACCAGCAGCACCGCCGCCTGGTTTTCGATCGCCGCGGTGAGCACGTTCTCCGTGCCGTGGATGTTGATGCGCAGACCGCGCAACGGCTGTTCGACGATGAGCTTGACCCCCACCGCGGCGGCGAGATGGAACACGCGCTCGCACCCCTCCATCGCGGTGCCCACCGTCTTGGCGTTCAGGATCGATCCGTGGATCATCTCCAGGCGTGGGTTGTCCGCGACACCCGCCAGGTTCCGAGCCGACCCCGTCGACAGGTCGTCGAGGACGACGACCTCGTCGCCGAGGTCGAGCAGGTGTTCGACGAGGTGGCTGCCCACGAATCCGGCGCCGCCGGTGACGAGGGTCCGCATGCTCTTGCCGTCGGATGCAGGGTAGACCGGAACGCCGCTCACAGCAGTACCCGTCCGGCGATGTCGGAGCTGCGGTAGGTGCCGTCCAGGACGACGGCGTCGCCGTCGAGCCAGCTCAGGTCGCAGTCATGGTGACGCGTGTGCACGAGCACGACGTCGGGGTGGAACGCGGCGGGGTCGGCGAGCGAGTCGCGTTCCCGGCCGGAATCGAGATGGATGTGCGGGGCGTGCGTGTCGACGTACTGCACCTCCGCGCCCGCGTCGATCAGCGCGTCGATGATCTCCAGGGCCGGCGATTCGCGGAGGTCGGCGACGTCGGGCTTGTAGGTCACGCCCACGATGAGGATGCGGGTGCCGAGCGTTCCCTTCCCCGCGCGTCCCAGGAGGTCGCGGATACGGTCGACGACCCGGCGGGGGCGCGCGGCGATGCGCGTCATCGCCTCGGTGATGACCCCGGCATCCACGTGCAGGGCCTTCAGCTGCCAAAGGAGATAGTGCGGATCGCAGGGGATGCAGTGGCCGCCCACCCCCGGGCCGGGGTAGAACGCCATGAATCCGTACGGTTTCGTACTCGCGGCCTCGATCACCTCGGTCACGGGAACGTCGAGGGCCCCGCAGATGTCGGCGAACTCGTTCGCCAGCGCGATGTTGACCGCGCGGAAGGTGTTCTCGAGGAGCTTCGTCATCTCCGCCGTGGCCAGACTCGACACCCGGTGCACGCGTGCGGCGTACCGCGAGAGGAGACGCACGCCCTCCTCCTGGCACTGCGGCGTCGCGCCGCCGACCACGCGCGGGACCTCCTCTTGCGCGAATCCGGCGTTTCCGGGGTCGATGCGTTCCGCGCTGAAGGTGACGAACACGTCCCCTCCGATCTCGAAGCCCCGCTCGCGGAGCGGCTGTTCGACGAGGTCGTGGGTGCAGCCGACATACGTGGTCGAGGTCAGCATGATGACCTGCCCGGGGCGGGCCGCGGCGACGACGGTGGCGCACGCGGCCCGCAGGGGGGCCAGATCGGGGACCTGCTGATGATCGACCGGGGTGGGCACGCACACGACGATCGCCGCGGCCCGGCTCAGTTCGCTCGCATCGCCGGTGAGGCGGAAGCTCGCCGGCTCGCGCAGGGCGGCGTCCAGCCGTGCGCGATCGGAGTCGAGGAGGTCCGCGCCCCGGGCGGCGATCGTGCGCAGACGTCGGGAAGAGGCGTCCAATGCCAGGACGCGCGACCCATTCGCCCGATACGCCAGCGCCGTGGGGAGGCCGACGTAACCGAGCCCGACGATCGCGACATCGAAGTCGAAGACCGGGGGAGACGTCGGCGGCAGGACGGGCGCGGTGAACACGTCGGCGCGGACATCGAGTGTGGACATCTTCATCCTCCAACTGCGGGGTCCGAGGGCATGACGGCAGAACGTCGCCTCCCCCGGACAGGGCGGGTGCTGCGGGTGCGGAGAGTCCGATCGGGTATCGGTGCTGATCCGCGGCCCACACTGTTCCCCTCCGCGCGCCAGGGTCAAGGAAGTCGGACCCATCCTGCGGGAACCCGCGCACCGCACTCCGGATTGCGGGGAACCGCAAGCCCGCATGCGGGCGCCGCGCGTGCCGTACGGAGGGTGGCTCGCGTAGCTTCGAGCCACGCGTGAGCCGTAAGTGGAGGATGCCATGACCGTCGTCGTCGCCGTCGTCGTCGCCGTGTGCACGGTCGGCGTCTCGACGCTGGTGTGGGGAACCGTGGGCCTGTGGCGTCTCGCGGCGGAGCGGCGACGGGTTCCCGGACTCCTCGTTCCCTCGATGTTCTACCGGCCCGAGGAAGTGGCGGTCCTCATCGCGGCACACAACGAGGAGCCGGTCATCGGCGACGCGGTGGCCGCCGCGCGCGGGCTCGTTCCCGCTCGCAACGTGTTCGTGGTGTCGGACGGTTCGGACGACGCCACGGTCGAGCGGTCGCGGGCCGCGGGCGCGACGACGTGGGATCTCACTCCCAACCGGGGGAAGGCCGGAGCGATCCGCGCGGGCGTCGAGCGCTTCCGTATCCCCGAGCGCTTCCCTCTTCTGCTGTTACTCGACGCCGACTCGCGGCCGCGCGCCGACTACCTGCGGACGGCGCTGCCCTTGTTCACCGATCCCGGCGTGGTCGCGGTGGCCGGTCGGGCCACGACCGCGCCCGACGCCCCGAAGACGGGGATGGGGCGCGTTCTGACGTCCTATCGGGAACGCACGTACCTGTGCACGCAGTATCTGCACAAGTTCGGTCAGGCGGCGCCCGCCGCCGACGCCGTCGCGATCGTTCCGGGCTTCGCGAGCCTGTACCGCACCGATGTCCTGGACCGCATCGACATCGACGCACCCGGACTGTCGATCGAGGACTTCAACATGACCTTCGAGGTGCACGCGAAGCGCCTTGGACGAGTCGCCTTCCACCCGGAGCACGCGGTGGCCGAGACACAGGACCCCGCCGTCCTTCGCGACTACTCCGCGCAGATGCGGCGATGGAGCCTCGGCTTCTGGCAGACCGTGCGTCGGCACGGTGTGCACCGCGGTCTGTTCTGGACATCGGTTGGTCTGTTCGCCGCCGAGACGGTCATCGCCAGCGTCGTCCTGGCGGCCGTCGTCCCCGTCCTCGTGCTCGCGGCGATCGCTGCCGTGGGCGCGGGCGTCCTTCCTACCGATGCGGCGCGGGTGTCGGCGGACATCGCCGCCGCGGTGCCGGTCCTCCCGATCATCGTCGGACTCCTGCTCGTCGACACCGCGATGACGGCGTTCGCGTGCGCCGTGGGCCGTCGACGTCCGCGCCTGTACATGCTGGCGTTCCCTCTCCTCCGGCTCTGGGATGCGATGCTGTGTCTACGGGCGCTCCTGGCCGCCCTCGGGCGGCCGTCGGATGGGAAGTGGAAGAGTCCTGACCGCCGTCCCCGCGGGCCGTCGGAACCGGGGCTCGCCGTCTCCGTTCGGGCGGGGACGGACGATGTCGCGGAGATCTCCGCCGGCGCGCAGGTCACGCGGTCGCGGCTCCGTGCAGATACGCCACGAGCTGCGCACGCGAACTGACCCCCAGGGCCCGATAGATCCGGGTCAGACGGAGCTCCACCGAGCGCAGCGAGATGAACAGTGCCGCCGCGATCTCGCGGTTGCGCAGCCCGCGCTCGACGAGCGCGATGATCTCCTGCTCGTCGCGCGACAGGGCGGTTCCGATGTCCGACCGAAGCGGGGCCGGGCGCACCGTGGTCCCCTCGACGCGCGGCACACACCGCTCCCACGAGGACCGCAAGCGCAGCCGCTCATACGGTGCGTCGTCCGTTCGATACACCGCCTCCGCGTCACGGAACGCCGCGTCCCCGTCGCGGTCGGAGCTGCACACCGCCCGGCTGCGGGCGATCGCGAGGGTCGTCCACCGGCGCTCTCGCCGCGCGCCGGCGTGCTCGAGACGCTCCATCTCCCGGCGCGCGTCCCCACGACGCCCGCTGAGCCAGAGGGCTTCGATGAGGTCGGCGTCCGTCCGGAGCACGGCCGGGTCGTCGCGCGGCGCGGCGTCCCGCGCGGCCCGAAGCGCGGTGACCGCATCGTCGTAGCGGCCGTCCGTCAACGCCAGCGCGCCCTCGATGGCGGCGAAATGCGCGAGGAGGGCGGGGGTCCCCTCCCGGCGGCACTGGTCGCGCCCCCTCCGCACCAGATCTGCGGCGAAGGGATCGGCCGGGTCGATCGACGCGGCCTGGGCGAGGAGCAGGGTCGTCGTGGCATCCGGCTCCCGCCCGGGCAACCATTCCTGGCGCCATGCCGTGACCGCCTCGCGAGCGCCGACGGGGTCGCCCGCGCGCACCTCCGCGGTGACGAGCAAGCGAAGCAGCCGGTCGCGCCACATCGGGGCCGGGCGCGGATTCCGGACGAGGAGGGCCCTGAGCTCGCGGCGGACGGCCGGGTACTCTTCCCGCAGCAGGCGCGCAGCGATGGAGAGTGTCGCGTGCTCGATCGGAGTGTCGACATCAACGCTCGGGGCGGCGACGTCCCGGCCGGTGTGGCGGACCGGGACCGGGATGCCGGCGAGGTCCAGGAGCTCCACCAGCAATCGCGTCTCCGCACCCGCGACGCCCCGATCCACGGCGGCGACGATGCGTTCCACGGCGGGAGCGACTTCGCCGAGCGAGAGGTGCAGGCGTGCGCTCTCACACAGCAGCCGCTCGATCGCGGCGGGGTCGTCACCGGCGGAAGAGCAGGCCACGAGCGCGTCGTCGACGACGTGGTCCACCGTGGTGCCGGCTCGCATCGCCGCGGTCGCCGCGCGCACGCGCACGTCCGGGTCGAGGCGTCCTCCCGCACGACGCAGGTAGTGCTGTCCGAGCAGGTCGTGGCTCTGCAACACCAGCGCATCCCCCAGCTCGACCAGTGCCCGTTGCCGGGGCGTCTCCTCGAGCTCACCGGAAAGTGCCCGCTCGGCGAACTCGATCGCCACGGGGATCTCGCCGTCCCGAGCGAACCGGACTGCGGCGCCGAGCAGATGCCGCCGATCGCCCGAGGGGGAGAGAAAGCTCTCGTGCCACTTGCGAACCGACAGGGCGTCGCCTTCGTGATCGTCCGCGGCGCGAGCGTGCAGACGTCGACGTTCCTCGGGGGACAGCGCGGCATGATGCCGGAGGCGCAGGGCCGGGTCGGTCATTCGGGCGTACTCGCCATGCGCCGAGACGACACCGGCGTCGATGAGCTCGTCGATGTCGAAGCCGATCTCGGCCGCCGCTGTGGAGAGACGGTCGTACGCGTAGATGGGTCCCACGGACAGGAGATCCAGAAGCGCAGACGACCGCGGATCGCGGGTGGGGCGGGCCACCCGAGGGCGTCGACGGGTGGGATCGTCCACGACGCGCAGAGGGAGGGGAAGCGCGTCCTCCCCAGTGGCCTCGCCCGATGTCAGGCGCACGTGGGACAGAACGCACGGATCGCCCCCGGTGAACGCGGCGACGATGTGCAGCACGGCGGATGCCGTCCCCGGGCCGATGGTGGCGCGGGCCAATTCCACGGATTCGTCGAACGAGAGGCGTTCGATGCGCGTGTGCGTCATCCCGGCGAAGTCGTGCCGCCCCTCCATCGTGCGCACCGTCGCGACGACACTCACGCCCGTGCCCCGAAGCCGACCGAAGACGAAGGACAGCACCGTCAGACTCGAGCTGTCCATCTCGTCCAGATCGTCGATCACCAGGACCCCCGGTTCGTCGGTGACGAGATGCAGTGTCCGGCTCAGTTCCTCGGCGAGCATGTGCTCGGGCCAATCACGCCCGCGCGCGAGCACGCTGTCCAGCGCGGCACCGCGACGGCCGCCGAGCGCCGCCGCGACGGCGGACAGGCCCGACAGCGGCCACATGCGTTCGCTCGGACTGACGGAGAGGACGGTCGTGTCGTGCTTCCGGGCGATCTCGCGCGCGAGCGCGGACTTCCCGATCCCCGTTTCGCCCGTCAATAGGCAGGCGGACCCGACGCGCGACGCGATGATCGCGTCGGCGAGGTGCACTTCTCGCTCACGACCGATGAACGGCATCCGAACGCTCCCAACTGCGTCGGCCGACGGCGCAGCGGGCGAGTCGCCGCTCCGTCCTGGATGCCCCCAGGGTGAAACTGTAGAGCCGCACTCGGGTGAAAAACAAGAGATTTTCGTCCGGGCAAACGAAAGAGGGCCGGATGCCACGCATCCAGCCCTCGGGAACGGAAATCGTCCGTCAGTACTCGCGGTCGATCAGCTGCGGCGGCACCTGATCGGCGGCCGCCTCGTCGACGAAGAACGCCGTGCGACGCCGCCCCTTGGCCCCCGCCGCGGGGACGCTCTGATAGCTCGCTCCGGCGAGGGCGAGACCCAGAGCCGCGGCCTTGTCGGCGCCGGCGATCACCATCCACACGCGCTTGGACGAGTTGATGACGGGACGCGTCAGGGAAATGCGCTCCGGCGGAGGCTTGGGCGAATCGCGCACCGGCACGGTGGCGCGGTCGGTGACGGAGATCTCCGGCCTGTCGGGGAACAGCGAGGCGATGTGCGCGTCGGGTCCGACCCCGAGGAAGCAGATGTCGAACGACGGCCAGGGACCCGTCTCGCTGCGGTCCGACGGGGCGAACTGCGCCAGCTCGTCGGCGTATGCGATCGCCGCCGCATCCAGGTCGAGGCCGTCATCGGTCGACGCGACGGTGTGGATGTTCGCCGCCGGGATGTCCAGACCGTCCAGTAGGGCGGCACGCGCCTGACGGTCGTTGCGGTCGTCGGAGTCGCGTGCGACGAAGCGCTCGTCGCCGAACCAGAAGTGCACCAACGACCAGTCGATCTCGGACGCCCGCGGGTCGCGCGCGGCGGAGCGAAGTACAGCGCCGCCCATCGTGCCGCCCGTTAGGCAGATGTGCATACGCTTGCCCTCGGCGACCCGCTTGACGATGCGATTGACGAAACGCGTCGCCACGTAGTCGGCGAGGGTCTCGGCATCCCGCTTGATGATGACGCGCTTCGCGGAGCCGTTTTCTGTCATCGCTCGCTCCGCTCGTCGAGGGTGTGCAGCAGTTCGGTGCACTGGGTCAGCACACGGCCGTAGAGCACGTCCGGGTCGAGGCGACGCAGCTCTTCGGCGAGGCACTCGCGCAGAGTGCGACGCGGGAAGTCCAGCTCGTGCGTCGGCTGTCCGGGCTGGGTGAGGATGGCCACGCCCGGCGTCGGCCGCTCGAGAAGCGTGTCGCCGCTGGCCCGGGTCAGCCGCACGGACTTGATCCCGCTCGACCATTCCTCCGAGGGCAGGTAGCTGTAGTCGACGGGGGCCTGAAGCTTGAGTCCGAGCCAGGCCGCCAGAAGTGCCGTGGACGGAGAGTCGCTCGAGCCGGACACCGTGATCGCGGTCACCGGCTCGTACGGCGGCTGGTCGAGCACCGCGGCCAGCTGCTCGCGCCACCGTGTCACCCGGGTCCACGCGAAGTCGGTGTCGCCGGGCGCGTAGTGTTCGCCGAGGTGCGCGACCCACGCGGTGGGATCGGCCTGGGACGAGGCATCCGTGATCCGACGCTGCGCGATACGGCCGATCGCCGACAGCGACGGGTCGGTCGGGGCCTCGGCCGGCCACCACGCGACCACCGGCGCGTCGGGAAGGAGGAGCCCGGTGACCAGGCTCTCGGCGTTCGAGGCGGCGGCACCGTGCGCGCGCAGCACGATCACCTCGCTCGCCCCGGCGTCGCCGCCCACACGGATCTGCCCGTCGAGGCGGGGTTCTTCGTCCTCGTCACCGAACAGGACGGCGATCACGCGCATCGGGTGCTCGCGCGACGCGTCGTTCGCCGCCTCGATGACCTCTTCTTCGGCTCCGTGTCGGGTGACGATGATGAGGGTCAGCACGCGGCCCAGAGCGACGGCACCGCCCTCCTCACGGACGCTGACGAGCTTCTTCGAGATCGCGCTGACGGTGGTGTCGGGCAGGTCGATGATCACGGGCGCCTCCACGTGCGGCCATCGCGGGCGAGCAGTTCATCGGCGGATGCCGGTCCCCACGACCCGGGCGAATACTGTTCGAGCGGCCCGCCCTGGGCGGCCCAGAACTCCTCGATCGGGTCGAGGATCTTCCAGCTGAGCTCGACCTCTTCGTGCCGCGGGAAGAGCGGCGGATCGCCGAGCAGCACGTCGAGGATGAGTCGTTCGTAGGCTTCCGGGCTCGCTTCGGTGAAGGCGTGCCCGTAGCCGAAGTCCATCGTCACGTCGCGCACCTGCGTGCCGTCGCCGGGAACCTTGGAGCCGAACCGGATCGTCACGCCCTCGTCGGGCTGGACACGGATGACGAGCGCGTTCTGTCCCAGTTCTTCGGTTTGGCTGCGCGAGAACAGCTGCTGAGGGGCGCGCTTGAACACCACGGCCACCTCGGTGACGCGGCGGCCCAGACGCTTGCCGCTGCGGACGTAGAACGGAACACCCGACCAGCGACGCGTGTTGATCTCGAGCTTGATCGCGGCGTACGTCTCGGTGACCGACTGCGGGTTCATGCCGTCTTCCTCGAGGAAGCCGAGCACCTTCTCGCCGCCCTGCCACCCGCCGGCGTACTGCCCGCGAGCGGTCGCCTCGGCGAGGTTCTCCGGCAGGCGCACCGCCGCGAGGACCTTCTCCTTCTCCGCGCGCAGGTCGGCCGCGTTGAAGCTGATCGGTTCCTCCATCGCGGTGAGGGCGAGCAGCTGCAGCAGGTGGTTCTGAATGACGTCGCGTGCGGCGCCGATCCCGTCGTAGTAGCCGGCGCGACCGCCGACGCCGATGTCCTCGGCCATCGTGATCTGCACGTGGTCGACGTAGTTGCGGTTCCAGATCGGCTCGTACAGCTCGTTGGCGAAGCGCAGCGCGAGGATGTTCTGGACGGTTTCCTTGCCGAGGTAGTGGTCGATCCGGAAGATCGAGTCGGCGGGGAAAGCGCTCTCGACGACCTGGTTCAGCTCGCGGGCCGAGGCGAGATCGTGGCCGAAGGGCTTCTCGATCACGACGCGGCGCCAGCCCGTGGTGTCGTCCGCCCGCTCGCCCACCAGACCGGAAGCCTTGAGCTGCGTCGTGACGAGCGGAAAGGCCTTCGGGGGGATGGACAGGTAGTAGGCGTGGTTGCCCATCGTGCCGCGTTCGACATCGAGCTTGTCGACGGTCTCGCGCAGACGGCGGAACGCCTCGGGGTCGTCGAACTCGCCCTGGACGAAGCGGATGCCTTCCAGCAGCTCCTGCCAGGTCTCCTCGCGGAACTCGGTGCGCGCGTACTGCTTCACCGACTCGTGCACGACCTTCGCGAAATCCTGGTCCTCCCAATCCCGCCGCGCGAAGCCGACGAGGGCGAAGCCGGGCGGGAGGAGCCCGCGATTGGCCAGGTCGTACACGGCGGGCATGAGCTTCTTGCGCGACAGGTCGCCCGTGACGCCGAAGATGACCAGCGCGCTGGGGCCCGCGATGCGGTTCAGACGGCGATCGTCGGGATCGCGGAGGGGATTGTGACCGGGTGAGATCTCTACGACCATGCTTTACTGCGCCGCCTCGAAGAGTGAGAGCACCTCGACCTGCGGGTCGGTGAGCGTGAGGGTGACGACGGGGCGGCCGTGGCCGTCCGACAGCACGCTCGCGTCGCCCGCGGCCTGTGCGTGGATGAGCTGACCGAACGTGAACGGATGACCGGGGATCTCCAGGTCGACCTCGGTCCGCTCGGTGATCTGCAGGAAGACGCCGTTGGCGGGTCCGCCCTTGTGGTACTGGCCCGTGGAATGGAGGAATCGCGGTCCCCACCCGAACGTGGTCGGGCGGCCGGAGTCGGCCGCCACGAGTTCGCGCAGGCCCGCCAGCTGCGGCAGGTCGTTCCGGTTCACGTACGCCTGGATGCTGACGTAGCCGTCCGCGGGCACGGACGCCCACAGCGCATCGAGCACGCCGGCGAGCGTGCCCCCGGATGCCAGGGCCGGGTCCGACACGCGGACCTCGACGCCGTCGAGGACCAACGCAGGTTCGGTCGGCGCGGGGCGCGCGGCCAGGAGCGTCCGTGCGGCGACCTTGGCCGCTTCGACATCGGGCTGATCGAACGGGTCGATCCCGAGGAGTCGCCCCGCGATGGCGGTGGCGTACTCCCACACGACGAACTGAGCCCCCAGCGAGCCGCTGACGAGCACCTCGCCCTCGTGGCGTTCGAACAGGTGGAAGGCGTCGGCGTGGTCGACGAAGCGCACGACCTGGAGGTCTGCGGGCTTCGTCTCGAGTTCGGGCGAGACCGGGAGGAGGACGACGGGAAGGATGCCCGTGCCGTCCTTGCCGGTCGACTCGGCGATCAGCTGCTCGATCCAGTCCGGGAGACCGGGGAGGTGACTGCCGTCGGTGACGAGCCCGAGCTTGTCGCGACGCTGTGCGCCCCCGCCGGCGATGGCCGCCGCGAGCACGAGCGCCGGGTTCTCGGGGGAGTCGATCGCGACCTCGAGCAGCGTGGCATCCGCTTCGTCGAGCAGGTCGTCGATGTCGACGCCCGCGAGACCCGCGGGCACCAGGCCGAACGCGGTCAGCGCCGAGTAGCGGCCGCCCACGGTGGGGTCTGCGGTGAATACGCGGTAGCCGTCCGCGCGGGCCGACTGCTCGAGGGGAGACCCGGGGTCGGTGACCACGACGATCCGCTCCGCGGGGTCGATGCCGACGTCGCGGAAGGCGGTCTCGAACGCGCGCTTGGCCGCATCCGTCTCGATCGTGGAACCGGACTTGCTCGAGACCACCAGGACCGTCTCTCGCAGACCACCGGACTCGGCGTCGCCGTCGATGGCGGCGAGCACCTGGCCGGGGGCGGTCGAGTCGAGGATGACGAGGGGAACCCCCGCCGACTGCGCGATGACCTCGGGCGCGAGCGACGAGCCGCCCATGCCGGCCAGCACGACCCGGGTCACGCCCTGCGCGACGTACGCGTCGCGCAGGGCGGTGATCTCGGGCACGAGCGGGCGCGAGACGGAGACCGCCTGCACCCACCCGAGTCGCCGGGACGCCTCGTCCTCCGCCGCAGGACCCCACAGCGTGGCATCCTGGGCGGTGATCCCCGAAGCGACGAGCGACTCGATCAGCTCGGGCAGTTCCGCGTCGACGACCGCCTTGACGTGGCCGCTGACCTTGACGGCGAAGGTCACTTCGCGGCCTGGGCGCTTCCGGCCTCGAGCGCCGTGGCGACCGTCTGCTGAAGCTCGTGCCACGAGGCGATGAACTTCTCGACGCCTTCGTCCTCGAGCGCCTGGGTGGCCGCGGCGAAGTCCACGCCGGCCGCCGCGAGCTGGTCGAAGACCTCGTGTGCATCGGCGTAGGCGCCGGTGATCGTGTCACCGGTGATCACGCCGTGATCAAAGGTGGCTTCGAGCGTCTTCTCGGGCATGGTGTTGACCGTGCCCGGCGCGACGAGCTCCGTGACGTACAGCGTGTCGGGCAGAGCGGGGTCCTTGACGCCGGTCGAGGCCCACAGTGGGCGCTGGACGGTGGCGCCGGCGGCGAGAAGCTCCTTCGCGCGGTCCTCGGCGAACTTCTGCTCATAGAGCTCGTACGCCAGGCGCGCGTTGGCAAGGCCCGCCTTGCCCTTGAGCGCGGCGGCCTCGTCGGTGCCGATCGCGGCGAGGCGCTTGTCGACCTCGGTGTCCACGCGCGAGACGAAGAACGAGGCGACCGACTGCAGGGTGGCGATGTCGTGGCCCGCCTCCCGCGCCTTCTCCACGCCGGCGAGGTAGGCGTCGATGACCTCGGCGTAGCGCTCGAGGCTGAAGATCAGCGTGACGTTCACCGAGATCCCGGCACCGATGACCTCGGTGATGGCGGGCAGGCCCGCCTTGGTCGCGGGAATCTTGATGAGGACGTTCGGACGATCGACGCGCGCGGCGAGATCCTTGGCCTGTGCGATCGTGCCCTCGGTGTCGTGGGCGAGGTCGGGGGAGACCTCGATCGACACGCGGCCGTCGACGCCCCCGGTGGCCTCGAACACCGGCAGGAAGATGTCGCACGCGTCGCGCACGTCGTCGGTGGTGATCGAGAAGATCGCCTCGTCGACGCCGGCGCCGTGGCCGGCCAGTTCCTGGACCTGACCTTCGTAGGCCTCGCCCTTCGACAGCGCGCCGGCGAAGATGGTCGGGTTCGTCGTCACACCGGAGACGTTGCGCTTCTCGATGAGTTCGGCGAGGTTGCCCGACTGGATGCGCTGACGCGACAGGTCGTCGAGCCAGATGCTGACGCCCTGAGCGGACAGCTGTTCGGTGGGAGTGCTCATGATCGTTGTTCTCTCCTGGACTTACTTCGCGGCGGCGATCGACTCGCGCGCGGCCGACACGACGGCCTCGGCGGTGATGCCGAACTTCTGGAACAGGGTCTTGTAGTCGGCCGAGGCGCCGAAGTGGTCGATCGCGACCGAGCGGCCGGCGTCGCCCACGATGCCCTGCCAGGTCAAGGCCGAACCGGCCTCGACCGACACACGGGCCTTGACCGAGGCGGGCAGCACCGACTCGCGGTACGCCTCGTCCTGCTCGGCGAACCACTCCAGCGACGGTGCCGACACGACGCGCGCGTGCACGCCCTCGGCGGCGAGGGTCTCGCGAGCCTGGACGGCCAGCTGGACCTCCGAGCCCGTGGCGATGAGGATGACGTCCGGCTCGCCGTTCGCGGCCTCGGCGAGCACGTACGCCCCCTTGACCGCGTGGGCGGCCGAGGCGAACTCGTCGCCCGAGGCCTCGCCCTCACCGCGGGGGAACACCGGGATGTTCTGGCGGGTCAGGGCGATTCCGGCGGGTCCGGCGGTGCGGCGCAGCATCTCGAGCCACACGACCGAGGTTTCGTTGGCATCCGCGGGGCGGACCACGGCCAGGTTCGGGATGGCGCGCAGGCTCGCCAGCTGCTCGATCGGCTGGTGCGTCGGGCCGTCCTCGCCGAGGGCGACCGAGTCGTGCGTCCAGACGAAGATCGTCGGGATGTTCATCAGCGCGGCCAGGCGCACCGGCGGGCGCATGTAGTCGCTGAAGATGAGGAACGTGCCGCCGAACGGGCGGGTCGGGCCGTGCAGGACGATGCCGTTGAGGATCGCCCCCATCGCGTGCTCACGGATGCCGAAGTGCAGCACGCGGCCGTAGGGGTCGCCCGACCACTCGTGCGTCGACCAGGACTCGGGGATGAAGGACTTGGCATCCTTGATCGTGGTCAGGTTCGACTCGGCCAGATCGGCCGAACCGCCCCAGAGCTCGGGGAGCTCGGCGGCCAGCGCGTTGATCACGGCACCGGAGGCGGCGCGCGTCGACACATCCTTGCCGGCCTCGAAGGCGGGGAGCGCATCGGCGATGTCGGCCGGGAGTTCACGCGCCTGCAGGCGATCCCACAGCTGCTTGCGCTCCGGGTTCTTCGCGGCCCACGCGTCGAACTTCTCCTGCCAGGCGGCCTTCTCGGCCTCGCCGCGCTCGACCAGCTGGCGGGTGTGGGCGAGCACGTCGTCGGCGACGGCGAAGTGCTGCTCGGGGTCGAAGCCGAGGACCTCCTTGGTCGCGCGCAGCTCGTCGGCCCCGAGAGCCGAGCCGTGGATCTTGCCGGAGTTCTGCTTGCCGGGGGAGGGCCACCCGATGATCGTCTTGAGGATGATCAGCGAGGGCTTGCTCGTCTCTCCCTTGGCGGCCTCGATCGCGGCGTTCAGCTCGGCGACGTCTTCGACGTACTGGCCGGTCTTCTTCCAGTCGACCGTCTGGACGTGCCAGCCGTACGACTCGTAGCGCTTCTGCACGTCCTCGGTGAAGGCGACGTTGGTGTCGTCTTCGATCGAGATCTGGTTCGAGTCGTAGATCGCGATGAGGTTGCCGAGCTCCTGGTGACCCGCCAGCGAGGATGCCTCGCTGGTGACACCCTCCTGGAGGTCGCCGTCGCCCGCGATGACGTAGACGTAGTGGTCGAAGGGGCTTTCGCCGGCGGGGGACTCGGGGTCGAAGAGACCCCGCTCATAGCGGGCCGCGTAGGCGAAACCGACGGACGACGCGAGCCCCTGGCCGAGCGGCCCGGTGGTGATCTCGACGCCGTCGGTGTGGCCGAACTCGGGGTGGCCGGGGGTGAGGGAGCCCCACGTCCGCAGGGCTTGCAGATCCTTCAGCTCGAGACCGAAGCCGCCGAGGTAGAGCTGCACGTACTGAGTGAGCGAGGAGTGCCCCGCCGAGAGGATGAAGCGGTCGCGGCCCGGCCAGTGGGTGTCGGCCGGGTCATGGCGGAGGACCCGCTGGTACAGAAGGTAGGCGGCCGGTGCGAGCGACATCGCGGTGCCGGGGTGTCCGTTGCCCACCTTCTCGACAGCGTCTGCCGCCAGAATGCGAGCGGTGTCCACCGCGCGCCGATCGATCTCGTCCCATTCGAAGTCCGACAACACGGTGCCTTTCTCGATCTTGTGCGCCCGGGTCACGATCCGACGCCGCACGCCTCGCCGTCGGAGCGAGAGTGGGGTGGGGTGGTCGGCGCGGGGCGCACGTATCGCCAGCATAGCGAGAACGCCGAGGCGCACGGCATCCTGTGACGGGGGTCGACAGGCGGCCGGTCGTATGTACGCGATGCCATAGAATCGTGGGGATACTCACGCTCTACCCCGGGGGACGATGGACATCTCGACGACGTCGCACGTCACTGCGACGACCGATCGCCGCTCCGTCGGACGCACCCTTCGCGCTTATGTCGCGCTGACGAAGCCCCGCGTTCTCGAGCTCCTGCTCGTCACGACCGTGCCGGTGATGATCCTCGCCGCCCGCGGACTCCCCGACATCTGGCTCATCTTCGCGACCGTCATCGGCGGCTCGCTGAGCGCGGGGTCGGCGGCGGCGTTCAACATGTACCTCGACCGCGACATCGACGCCCACATGCAGCGCACCGAGAACCGGCCGCTCGTGACCGGCGAGGTGTCGCCGCGCGGTGCCCTCACGTTCGCGTGGACCCTCGCCATCGTGTCCACGGTCTGGTTGTGGGCGTTCACCAACCCGCTCGCGGCGGCGCTGTCGGCGGGCGCGATCTTCTTCTACGTCGTCATCTACACGATGATCCTCAAGCGTCGCACCGAGCAGAACATCGTGTGGGGCGGTATCGCGGGCTGCTTCCCCGTCTTGATCGGGTGGTCCGCGGTGACCGGCTCGCTCTCGTGGGCGCCGTTCATCCTGTTCGCGCTGGTGTTCCTGTGGACGCCCCCGCACTACTGGCCGCTGTCGATGAAGTACGCGGACCAGTACGACGAGGTCGACGTCCCCATGCTCGGCGCCACCCGCAGCGGCTCTCAGGTGGGTCTCCAGGTCATTTTGTACGCGTGGGCAACGGTCGCGTGCTCGCTCCTGCTGATCCCCGTGGCATCCATGGGCGTCGTCTACACCGTGTCCGCCCTGGTGTTCGGCGGTTGGTTCATCTACGAGTCGCACCGTCTTTACGCGCGTGCGGTGCAGGGGGACGAGTCGCGTCCGATGCGTGTCTTCCACGCCTCGATCACGTACCTCACCCTGGTCTTCGTCGCGATCGCGGTCGACCCGCTGCTGCCGTTCTGATCACCGAGACATGAAGAACCGCCCGCCCCGGTCATCGGGGCGGGCGGTTCTTCGTGTCGCGCGCGGTCAGCGGCGCGTCGAGTCCTCGTCGGCGTCACGCGACGCGGTGGCCTGCGGGGGAGCGGGCGTGTCGGACGTGGTCTCGATGTCCGCGTCCTCCAGGACGAGCGGAGTCGCGGGAGCGGCCGACGCGGCCGCGGGGTTCGCCGGTGCGGTGGCGAAGGCCGCCTCGGGGGCGCTCTCGTCGTCGCTGCTCCAGTCGATCGTCTCGACCGACACATCCGGGCGGTGCCGGGTGGAGACCACGGCGGCGACCGCCAGAGTCGCGAGGATGCCGATCACGCCGGCGCTCAGGAGCGCGGCACCGAGGATCGCCCACGACTGAGCGACGTAGACCGTCACGACGGTGGCGTTCGGGTCGTTGAGCACGGCCTGCATCGCGTCGATCTGACGCAGGACGATGACGAGTCCGCCGAACACTGCGGCCAGAGAAAGGACCAGGAGCGCCCAGAAGGGCACGCTGGTCAGCAGGCGGGGGCGGGTCTGCATGGAATGAACTCCTTCGATTCCGGGCACGGTCGGCACCGGAGGGTCCACAGTCTCGCACCCGCCGGTGCATCGCCCCTGGGCGCTCGATGAATCGCCTATGAAGGCGCTAAGGTCAGCGCCGCACGGCCTCGACGACATCGCGCTCGGCCGGGCGGACGACCGCGAGGGGAGCCTTCAGCCGCAGCACCACGACCGTCATCGCCGCGGCGGTGAGGGCCGCGAGCACCATGTGGACGCCGACCGCCAGCTCGGGCAGGCCGTTGCGGGCCTGATACAGCCCGACCGCGATCTGCACGAGCTCGACAGCGAGGAGCGCGGTCGCCCACCGGCGCACGGCGAGGCGCTGACGCCACGCGAGCACGACGATCACGAGAGTGAGCACGAACAGCGCGTACCCCGGCCACGCGTGCACGTGCTCGAGGACCTCGGCATCGAAGCCGTTGCGCTGTACGGCGGCGGCGTCACCCGAGTGCGGCCCCGCGCCGGTGGTGAGAACGCCGAAGACGATGGTCAGCGCCAAGACAGCGGTCGTGGCGTGCACGAGGCCCGCGAACCAGGTCGGCACGACGCGCTCGCGCGGACCCGCCGGGAGGTACATGAGGGTGAGGAACGCCGCGCACACGGTGACGAGCACGACCGAAGCGAGGTAGTGGAAGCCGACGATGAACGGGTTCAGGCCTGTCAGTACGGTGATCCCGCCGACGACGGCCTGCGCGACGATGCCCCCGAGCACGACGAGCGCGAGCACGAACATCGTGCGGCGCTCGCGCCGCAGACGCCACATGAGCACCACGACCGCGAGGGCCAGGATGCCGACGACCCCCGTCAGCGTGCGGTTACCGAACTCGATGATTCCGTGGATTCCCATCTCGGGGGTGTTCACGAGCGAGTCGGGCGTGCAGCGCGGCCACGTCGGGCAGCCGAGCCCCGAGCCGGTGAGGCGGACGGCGCCGCCGGTGCCGATGATGAGCACTTCCGCGAGGAAGGACAGCCAGGCGAACACCCGCAGGCGACGATCGACGTGGGCGGGAAGCCAGTCGACGACGCGTCGCAGGACGCGGGGGGACGAAGAGGGGGACATGCGCGCAGCCTCCTGGCGGCGGGCTCTCGGGCCGCGGCGGCGGGTCTGCGCCGTGCCGGGAGCGGGTGTTGCCTGTAGAATCGAAGGGTCTTCTGGTGCAGCGCTCGCGCGTTCTGCACCCTTGACATTCTAGGCGCGAAGCCAGCGCCTTCGAGCGGGCCCACCAGCGACGTTCCTGAGACTCCGACCGGAGTCCGACGGGGAATGTCGGGGCGGATGACACCGTTGAGGCCCGAGAAGGAGAGTGACCACCATGACCGATGTGCTCATCGACCGTCCCGAACTCGAGGGACTGGGGGTGTACGAATTCGGCTGGCACGACACCGATGCCGCCGGCGCCGTCGCCCAGCGAGGAATCAACGAAGACGTCGTGCGCGGTATCTCCGCGCTGAAGTCCGAGCCCGAATGGATGCTGAAGACCCGTCTGAAGGGGTATCAGCTCTTCGGCCGCAAGCCCATGCCGACGTGGGGCGCCGATCTCTCCGAGATCGACTTCGACAACATCAAGTACTTCGTGCGCTCCACCGAGAAGCAGGCGCAGACGTGGGAAGACCTCCCCGAGGAGATCCGCAACACGTACGAGAAGCTCGGCATCCCCGAGGCCGAGCGTCAGCGCCTCGTCGCGGGCGTCGCTGCGCAGTACGAGTCCGAGGTCGTGTACCACCAGATCCGTGAGGACCTGGAGGAGCAGGGTGTCATCTTCATGGACACCGACACGGCTCTGCGCGAGCACCCCGAGTTCTTCGAGGAGTACTTCGGCACCGTCATCCCGGCGGGCGACAACAAGTTCGCCGCGCTGAACACCGCCGTCTGGTCGGGCGGCTCGTTCGTCTACGTCCCCAAGGGCGTGCACGTCGAGATCCCGCTCCAGGCGTACTTCCGCATCAACACCGAGAACATGGGTCAGTTCGAGCGGACCCTGATCATCGCCGACGAAGACAGCTACGTGCACTACATCGAGGGCTGCACGGCCCCGATCTACAAGAGCGACTCGCTGCACTCGGCCGTCGTCGAGATCATCGTGAAGAAGAACGCTCGCGTGCGCTACACGACGATCCAGAACTGGTCGAACAACGTCTACAACCTCGTCACCAAGCGCGCCGTCGCCCACGAGGGCGCGACCATGGAGTGGGTCGACGGCAACATCGGCTCCAAGGTGACGATGAAGTATCCGTCCATCTACCTCATGGGCGAGCACGCCAAGGGGGAGACGCTCTCCGTCGCCTTCGCGGGCCCCGGTCAGCACCAGGACGCCGGCGCCAAGATGATCCACATGGCGCCGTACACGCAGTCCTCGATCGTGTCGAAGTCCATCGCCCGCGGCGGCGGTCGCGCCGGTTACCGCGGCGAGGTGCGGGTGGATGCCAATGCGCACCACTCCGCCAACACCGTGCGCTGCGACGCGCTCCTGGTCGACACGATCTCCCGCTCGGACACGTATCCCGCGATCGACATCCGCGTCGACGACGTGCAACTCGGTCACGAGGCCACGGTCTCGAAGGTCAGCGAGGAGCAGCTGTTCTACCTGCAGTCCCGCGGTCTCCCCGAGGACGAAGCGATGGCGATGATCGTGCGCGGGTTCATCGAACCGATCGCCCGCGAGCTGCCCATGGAGTACGCGCTCGAACTGAACAAGCTCATCGAGATGGGCATGGAAGGATCCGTCGGCTGATGACGACAGCGACCCAGACCCCCGCCGGTGCCGCGGAGGGTCACATCGACCCTGCCGCCCTGGTGGCATCCGTTGCTCCCGTGCAGACCCGGTCGGAGCGTCCGACCTCGTTCGACCCGAGCGACTTCGGTGCCCCCACCGGCCGCGAGGTCAACTGGAAGCTGACCCCCATCGACCGGCTGGCTCCGTTGTTCGTCGACCAGGCCGGCGCCGAGGGCGTCATGCGGGTCGAGGTCTCGGCACCCGACGCGGTCGAGCAGCTGCGGCTCGCTCCCGACAGCGCTCCGCGCGGCGAGCACTTCCGCCCGGAGGACGTGACGGCGGCTCTGGCCTGGGTGCACGAGCCCGAGGCGCCGCTGCTGCGCATCCCGGCGAACGTCGAGCTCGACGAGCCGGTCGTCGTGCGGCTGACCGGTACCGGTGGGCTCGCACACGCGCACGTGGTCATCGAAGCGCAGCCGAACTCGCGCGGCACGGTGGTGCTGCGTCACGAGGGAACCGCGCAGCACGCGCAGAACGTCGAGATCCTGGTGCGCGACGGCGCCGACCTCACGGTCGTCTCCGTGCAGAAGTGGGACGACGACGCGATCCACGCCTCCTCGCATCAGGCGCGGGTCGACCGTGACGCCAAGCTCACGCACGTCGTCGTGAGCTTCGGGGGCGGCGTCGTGCGCGTGAACCCGTCGGTCGAGCTCTCGGGCGCCGGCAGCGAGGGACGGCTCTACGGCCTGTCGTTCTCGGACGCCGGCCAGCACCTCGAGTCGCAGGTGTACCTGCACCACAAGGGTCCGCACACCGTCGGCGACGTCCTGTACAAGGGCGCGCTGCAGGGCGCCAGCGCGCGGAGCGTCTGGATCGGCGACGTCCTCATCGGACCGGATGCCACCGGCACCGACTCGTACGAGGCCAACCGCAACCTCGTCCTCACCGACGGCGCGCGCGCCGACTCGATCCCGAACCTCGAGATCGAGACCGGCGACATCCAGGGCGCCGGCCACGCCAGCGCCACCGGACGCTTCGACGACGAGCAGCTGTTCTACCTGCAGGCGCGCGGTATCGCCGAGGACGAGGCCCGGCGCCTGGTCGTGCTCGGCTTCCTCAGCGAGATCGTCCAGCGCATCGGCATCCCCGAGCTCGAGACCGAGCTCATCGAGGCCATCGAGCGCGAGCTGGCCGAAGGCGCGGCGGCGTGAGCGCGTCGCGCGTGTGCGGGCTCAGTGAGCTCGTGCAGGACGAGGCCCGCCGGGTCGAGGTCGATGGCGTCGCCATCGCGGTCGTGCTCGACGGCAACGGTGAGGTCCACGCGATCGGCGACGTGTGCACCCACGGCGACATCTCGCTCTCGGACGGTTTCGTCGAGGGCGAGACGCTGGAGTGCTGGGCGCACGGCTCGGCTTTCTCGCTGAAGACCGGTCGCCCCCTCAATCTCCCGGCCTTCGAGCCGGTCCCCGTGTACGAGGTCGTGATCGACGGCGACGACGTGCTCATCGACCCTGCCGTCACCAAGGCGTCGGCCTGACGGCCCGCGCCCCCTTTCGACTCCCCGAACTACCGAGTAAGGAACACCATGTCTGTCCTCGAGATCCGCGACCTCCACGTGACGGTCGAGACGGATGCCGGCACGACCCCGATCCTCAACGGTGTGACGCTGACGCTGCGCACCGGCGAGACCCACGCCATCATGGGCCCCAACGGCTCCGGCAAGTCGACCCTGGCGTACACCATCGCCGGTCACCCCAAGTACACCGTCACGAGCGGCTCGATCACGCTCGACGGTGAGGACGTCCTCGAGATGAGCGTCGACGAGCGCGCCCGTGCGGGTCTGTTCCTCGCGATGCAGTACCCCGTCGAGATCCCCGGTGTCACGGTGACCAACTTCCTCCGCACCGCCAAGACGGCGATCGACGGCGAAGCGCCGGCGATCCGGTCGTGGACCAAGGACGTCAAGGGCGCCATGGAGAACCTGCGCATGGACGCGAAGTTCGCCCAGCGCAACGTCAACGAAGGCTTCTCGGGCGGCGAGAAGAAGCGTCACGAGATCCTGCAGCTGGAGCTGCTCAAGCCGAAGATCGCCGTGCTCGACGAGACCGACTCCGGCCTGGATGTCGACGCCCTCAAGATCGTCTCCGAGGGCGTGAACCGCGCCAAGGAGCAGACCGACCTCGGTGTGCTGCTCATCACGCACTACACGCGAATCCTGCGCTACATCCGCCCGGACTACGTTCACGTCGTCGTCAAGGGCCGCATCGTCGAAGAGGGCGGGCCGGAGCTCGCCGACCGACTCGAGGAAGAGGGCTACGACCGCTTCCTCGAGGCCGGTACTCCGATCGACGCGTAGGATCGTTACATGACCGCAACCCTCGCTCCCGAGAAATACGACGAGGTCACCGAGGCCCTCAAGGACGTCATGGACCCCGAACTGGGGATCAATGTCGTCGACCTGGGCCTGATCTACGACCTCGCGTGGGACGACGAGAACGACGCTCTCGTCATCCACATGACGCTGACGTCGGCGGGCTGCCCTCTCACCGACGTGCTGGAGGAGCAGACCGCGCAGGCTCTCGACAACGTGGTGGACCGGTTCCGCATCAACTGGGTGTGGATGCCGCCGTGGGGTCCCGAGCGCATCACCGATGACGGTCGCGACATGATGCGCGCCCTCGGCTTCGCGATCTGACGACGCGGCGCTTCTCCGCAGCGAAGGGTCCGAACCCCATCGGCTGGTGGAGCACGCTGTCCGAGAGCCCTGGCAATGCCGGGGCTCTCGTCGTGTTCGGGATGACGTGGTGTAACACCGGCCACGGGGGGAGGCGCGGGCGATTCGCTAGCCTCGGAGCATGAGCGTCGCCCCTCTTCGTGCCCTTCCGCTCGAACGTCTACGCGAGCGCTCGAGCTCGAAGTGGCGGACGTATCCCGAGGACGTGCTGCCCCTGTTCGTCGCCGAGACCGATTTCCCCCTCGCACCCGCCATCTCTCGCGAGCTTGCGAGCCTGGTGGAGCGCGGGGACACCGGGTACACACCGCCCGACCCGGGTCTTGCGCGCGCCTACGCGGCATTCGCCGAGCGCCGTTTCGGATGGACGGTGGACCCGGCACGTGTGCGGAGCACGTGCGACGTGATGATGGGGATCGTCGAGGTTCTGCGCGCGTCGATCGCGCCGGGCGACCGCGTCGTCGTCACGCCGCCGGTGTATCCGCCCTTCTACGACTGCATCCCCGAGGCCGGCGGAGTGGTCGAGAGGGTGCCGCTGCGCGACACCGGGGACGGGTGGGCGCTCGACCTCGACGCGATCGCTGCCGCCCTGGCATCCGGAGCCCGCGCCGTGCTGCTGTGCAACCCGCACAATCCCACCGGAACCGCTCACTCCCGCGCCGCCCTCGCGCGTCTCGCCGAGATCGCCGACCGGCACGGGGCTGTCGTTCTCAGCGATGAGATCCACGCGCCTCTCGTCCATCCCGGCGCCACCTTCACGCCGTTCCTGGCGGCTTCGGACCTCGCGGCGCGCGTGGGCTTCGCGTTCGTCAGCGCGAGCAAGGCCTTCAACCTCGCGGGCCTCAAGTGCGCTCTCATGGTCACGGCGTCGGACGAGCGCACGGCCGTGGTGGCGGGGCTCCCCGCCGAGGTGGAGTGGCGGACCGGATTGTTCGGTGCGCGCGCCGCGGTGGCGGCGTTCGCCCTCGAGAGCGACGTCTGGCTGGATGGGCTGCGCGCGGCGCTGGACGAGAACAGACACCTCCTGGCGGGTCTCCTCGCCGATCATCTGCCGCTCGCGCGATATCGGGTCCCGGATGCCGGATTCCTCGCGTGGGTGGACCTCTCGGCCTACGGCTGGGGTGACAACCCGGCGACCAAGATCCGGCGAGAGGCGAAGGTCGCGTTCCACCTCGGCCCGTACTTCGGCGTCGAGGGCGCCGGGCACGTCCGCATCAACTTCGGCTGCTCTCCCGAGGTGCTGCGCGAGGCCATCGAGCGTACGGCGACCCTCACCGGGTAGTTCGGTGACGAGACTTCCCCCGCCCCGGGCGTGGCATCCGAGGATAGGTAAGGATATCCTTATCGGGTGAAGACAGCCACGCGTCCCGCCTACCGCCCGTACGTCGCCGTGGTCAAGAGCGCGCGGCTGCTGTCACCGCACTTCGCCCGCATCACGCTCACGTCGCCCGACTTCGACGTCTTCGGGGTGGACCGTCGAGACCAGCGCGTGAAGATCGTGCTGCCTGGGCCCGACGGCCGACTGTGCGACATCGGACAGGCCGACCCCGAGGCGATCGACAACGGCGAGTGGTACGCGCGCTGGCGTGACCTTCCCGATGCGGAGCGGATGCCGTTCCGCACGTACACCGTGCGCCGCATCGACCCGGAGGCTCTCGAGCTCGACATCGACTTCGTCCTCCACCACGATGCCGGACCGGCGGGCAGCTGGGCCGAAACCGCGGCGGTGGGCGATCGCCTCATCGTCGTCGGACCTGACGCGCGCAGCCCCGAATCCGCGCAGGGCATCGACTTCCACCCGGGCACGGCTCGGCGCATCCTCCTCGCCGGCGACGAGACCGCGGCCCCGGCGATCTGCGCGGTGCTGGAAGGACTCGGTCCGGGCGTCGAGGCCGAGGCGTTCATCGAGGTTCCCTCGGTCGACGATGCGCTGCCGCTCACCGCGGCGCGCGGGCGCGTGCGCTGGCTCGCTCGCGACGAGCGCCCGCATGGCGAGGCCCTCATCGAGGCCATCGAGGCGTGGACCGCGGTGTCCGGAGAACTGCTCGCACGGGCGGCAGCACCCCGCCCGCAGGCGCTGGAAGACATCGACGTCGATGTCGACCTGCTGTGGGACAGCCCCGACGACGGCGAGGGCGAGTTCTACGCCTGGATCGCGGGCGAGTCGCAGACGGTCAAGGTGCTGCGCCGGCTCCTCGTCCAGGGCTGCGGCGTCGACCGCAAGCGTGTCGCGTTCATGGGGTACTGGCGCGCCGGTCAGGTGGAGCGCACGGGCTGAGCGCTTCCCGACCGGAGCGGTGAGCCCGGTCGGAAGGGTGACGCGCCCGGAGGGCGCGCTCCTCAGCGAACCACGGGGGTGGTCTCGCTCACGGTGTGGTGCCGCCCCAGGGGGATCACCATCGGGCGCCCGGTCAGCGGATCGGGGACGACACGGCTGTCGAGACCGAAGACCTCGCGCACCGTGTCCTCGGTGAGCACGTCGCCCGGGTCTCCGGCGGCGATCACCCGTCCGGCCGACATGGCGACGAGGTGGTCGGCGTACCGCGCGGCCAGATTGAGGTCGTGCAGCACCATGACCACGGTCGTCCCGCGGTGGCGGTTCAGGTCGGTGAGCAGATCGAGCACGTCGATCTGATGGCTGATGTCGAGGAACGTCGTGGGTTCGTCCAGCAGCAGGATGTCGGTCTCCTGTGCGAGGGCCATCGCGATCCACACGCGCTGACGCTGCCCCCCGCTGAGTTCGTCGACGTGCCGGTCGGCCAGGTGCGTGGTGTCGGTGGCATCCAAGGCGCGAGCGACGGCCTCGTCGTCGGCGCGGGTCCACCGCGACAGTGCGCCCTGGTGGGGGTGGCGTCCCCGGCTCACCAGGTCGGAGACGGCGATGCCGTCGGGTGCGAGCGGCGATTGGGGGAGAAGGCCCAGGATGCGAGCGACCTGCTTGGTGGGCAGCCGGTGGATCGCCTTGCCGTCGAGCAGCACTTCGCCGCGCGCGGGGCTCAGCAGCCGCGCCATCGCCTTCAGCAGCGTCGACTTTCCGCACGCGTTGGCGCCGACGATGGTGGTGACGCGGCCCGGGGGGACGTCGAGGGTCAAAGACTCCACGATCGTGCGATCGCCGTAGCCCAGGGTGACCCCCTCGGCCCGCAGGGTGCGCTCGGTGGTCATAGCGTGGTTCCTCCGGATCGACTGCTGCGGACGAGCAGGTAGATGAGATAGGGAGCGCCCAGGACGCCGGTGATCACGCCGACGGGGAGACGCGTGCCGAACGCGTACTGGGCGCAGAAGTCGGCGATGAGGACGAGGAGGGCGCCGACGAGCCCGGCGGGGAGCACGGGCGACCCGACGGGGCCGAGGATGCGGACCGCGATCGGGCCGGCGAGGAACGAGACGAAAGCGATCGGCCCGGCCGCCGCGGTGCCGAAGGCGAGAAGGCCCACGGCCGCGACGATGAGCAGCAGTCGGCTGCGTTCGACAGGGAGGCCGACGGCGGCGGCGGTGTCGTCGCCCATGCGCAGGATCTCCAGACGCCGGGCGAGGATCAGGAGCACCGGGCCCAGGATCGCCACGGCGCCGAGGACGGGGAGGGCCCGGTTCCATGTCGCATCATTGAGGTTTCCGGTGATCCAGCGCATGGCGGCGGGAAGATCCCATTCGGCGGCGCGCGAGATCACGTAGGACACGACCGCCTGGCACATCGCGGCGACGCCGATGCCGACGAGGATGAGGCGGGCGCCGGAGCCGCCCTTGCGGTAGGCGAGCAGGTAGATGGACAGGGCCGCGCCCAGGGCGGCGACCATCGCGAGGAACGACACGGCGGTCTCGCTGAGGCCGAGGACGACGATGCCGATGACCGCGGCCGCACTGGCGCCGGTGTTGATGCCGATGACGTCCGGGCTGGCCAGGGCGTTGCGGAGCATGGTCTGGAACACGACGCCGCCCATGCCGAAACACAGGCCCGTGAGAAGACCCGTGAGGGCACGCGGCAGCCGCAGTTCTCCCACCGTGAAGGAGGCGCCCGGGACCGTCTGCCCCGTCAGCACCCCGAGGACCTCGGCGGGGGAGTAGGAGGTCTGACCGAGCATGAGGGAGAGCGCGAAGACCACGATGAGGAGGACGGCCAGGATGCCGGTCACCAGCGTCCAGCGACGGCGACGCCGACGCCGACCGGCGGCGACCGCGTTCAGCGCGGCGGGGGCGGGGGGAGCCAGCACGGTGGTCACAGGGCCCTCATCTTCTGACGGCGGACGAGGGCGATGAAGAAGGGGGCGCCGATGAGGGCCGTGATGATTCCGACCTCGATCTCCTCGGGGCGCGCGACGATGCGGCCGAGGACGTCGGCGAGGGTCAGGAGCACGGCGCCGCCCAGCGCCGAGACGGGGAGGAGCCAGCGGTGGTCGACGCCGACGACGAGGCGGATCATGTGCGGGACGACGAGGCCGATGAAGCCGATCGGACCGGCGACGGCGGTCGCGGCTCCGCAGAGGATCACCGCACCGGCTGAGGACAGCAGGCGAGCGGTGCGAACGCGCGCCCCGAGGCCCGCGGCCAGCTCGTCGCCCAGAGCCAGGGTGTTCAGCGCCGATGCGCTCGCGAAGCAGACCACGAATCCGACGAGGAGGAAGGGGAGCACCTGCAGGATCGTCTCGGGCGTCGCGCCGCCGACGCCGCCGATCTGCCAGAAGCGGAACACGTTCATCACGTTGATGCGCGGCAGGAGGATGGCGCTGACGAGCGAGCTGAAGGCGACGGCGGTCACAGCCCCGGCGAGGGCCAACCGCAGCGGCGTCGGGCCGCCGCGTCCGAGCGAACCGATCGCGTATACCAGCACCGCGGCCGCACCCGCGCCGAGCAAGCCCACCCAGATGTAGGCCGACGCCGTGCTCAGCCCGAAGAAGGCGATGCCGGTGACGATCGCGAGCGAGGCGCCGCCGTTGATCCCGAGGATCTGAGGGTCGGCGAGAGGATTGCGGGTGGCGCCCTGGAGGACCGCGCCCGCGACCGCGAGCGCGGCGCCGACGAGCATCGCGAGGATGGTTCGAGGCACACGCTTGCCCACGGCGGCCGCAGAGGCGGTGTCGGTCGACCCGCCGAGCCCGGCCCAGATGTCGGCGGGGGCGACGTCTCGGGCTCCGAACGTCACCGAGAGCACGGCGACGATGACGAGTGCCGTCACCAGGACGGCGACGCCGACGACCCGGCGCCGCCCCCAACGACGCGGACGCGCGTCGCCGGGGGCGGTCGGGGTCGGGGCGAGAACGGTCATCGCGCCGAGCTGTCGGGAAGCGACATCAGGAGCCGGCCTTCTCGGCGGCCGCGCCGACGAGACCGATGTACTCGTCGCCGAAGGTCGTGCCGATCGAGAGGGGGCTCGGGTTGCCCGCGGCGGCGATCGAGGTGTTGTCGGGCAGCATCACGACCGCACCCGAGGCGATGGCCGGGATGCGCGACCACAGCGGGTCGGCCTGCAGCTGCGCGAGGGTCTTCTCGTCGCCGTAGCTGACGACGACGGAGACGTCCGAGAAGTTCTCGATGTTCTCGGTGCTCTGGGTGAACCAGAACGTGTCGCTGTCGGCGCTCGAGGTCTCGACGGCCTTCGCCGGGGTCATGCCGAGTTCGCTGAGGTACAGGGCGCGGGGGTCCTTCAGCGAGTAGTAGCCCACGGTGCTGAGGTCGGTGGGGTCGAGGTAGGTGAACAGCGTGGCCTTGCCGCTGATCGCGGGGTACTTCGCGGCCTCGTCGGTGACGTGCTTCTCCAGGTCGGCGACCAGCGTCTCGGCTTCGCTCTCGAGGCCCAGGGCCTTGGCATCCGTCAGCGTCATCTCCTGCCAAGACGTGCCCCAGGCGATGTCGGGGTAGGCCACGACGGGCGCGATCTTGCTCAGGGTCTCGTACTCCTCTTCCGTCATGCCGGAGTAGGCGCCGAGGATGACGTCGGGGCGGGCGTCGGCGATGGCTTCGTAGTCGAAGCCGTTCGTCTCGTCCATGAGCGTGGGCGTCTCAACGCCGAGCTCGTCGAGCTTGTCCTTGACCCACGGGAGCATGCCGTCGCCGTCCTCGTCGCCCCACGTGACCTTCGGCATCGCCACGGGCACGACACCGAGCGCGAGGGCCGCTTCCTGGTTGCCCCAGCTAACGGCGACGACGCGCTCGGGCTCCGCCGGGATCGTCGTCTCGCCGAAGGCGTGCTCGATCGTGACGGGGAACTCGCCGTCGGACGAGGGAGAGGCATCCTGGGCGCCGGGCGTGGCGGCGGTGCCGGCGCAGCCGGTCAGGACGAGGGCCGTGGTGGCGGCGAGCGCTGCCAACGCGCGGAAACGGGACACAGAAGACCTCCTGCGGGTTAGGTAAGGATAGGCTTAGTTTAGATCACGCGGAACGGGTGACCGCAAACCCGATGCCCTTTCCCTCCGCGGATTGTCTCGACCGTGGGGTATCGCCCGAGCGACGCGAGCCGGATGCCGTCTCCCGCGCGGATCCGCTCGACGGTGGTGTGTTCTCCGGTCGACGTATACTGGGTGGCTGGCCATCATCGGCCGCTCCTCCCTTTCCTCTAGCGAATGGACGTCTGCTGTGCTCGCCGTGCACGATCTCGAGATCCGCGTCGGCGCGCGCGTGCTGATGTCGGAGGTGTCGTTCCGCGTCTCGGACGGCGACAAGATCGGGCTGGTCGGTCGCAACGGCGCCGGAAAGACCACGCTCACCAAGGTGCTCGCCGGTGATCTGCTGCCCTCCGCCGGAGGCGTCGACCGCAGCGGAGAGCTCGGATACCTCCCGCAGGATCCCCGTTCGGGCGATCCCGAGATGCTCGCGCGCACCCGCATCCTCGACGCCCGCGGACTCGGCACCCTCGCGCTGGGCATGCAGGAGGCGTCGCTCGCGATGGGCAGCGACGATGCCGCGGTCGCGGCCAAGGCGATGAAGAAGTACGCCAACCTCACCGAGCGGTTCGAGGCGCAGGGCGGCTACGCGGCCGAGGCCGAGGCGGCATCCATCGCCCATAACCTGTCGCTTCCCGACCGGATCCTCGACCAGCCGCTGAAGACGCTCTCAGGCGGCCAGCGCCGCCGCATCGAGTTGGCGCGCATCCTGTTCTCCGACGCGCAGACGATGATCCTCGACGAGCCGACCAACCACCTCGACGCCGACAGCGTCGTGTGGCTGCGCGAGTTCCTGAAGGGATACAAGGGCGGGCTCATCGTGATCTCGCACGACGTCGAGCTCGTGGGCGAGACGGTGAACCGCGTGTTCTACCTGGATGCCAATCGCCAGGTCATCGACGTCTACAACATGAACTGGAAGAACTACCTGCGCCAGCGGGTGGCCGACGAGGAGCGCCGTAAGAAGGAGCGCGCCAACGTCGAGAAGAAGGCCACCGCGCTGCAGCAGCAGGCCGCGCGCTTCGGCGCCAAGGCGTCGAAGGCCGCCGCCGCGCACCAAATGGTGGCGCGCGCCGAGAAGATGCTCAAGGGTCTGGATGACGTGCGTCAGGACGAGCGGGTCGCCAAACTCCGGTTCCCCAAGCCGGCGCCGTGCGGCAAGACCCCGCTGATGGCATCGGGCCTTTCCAAGTCGTACGGCTCGCTCGAGATCTTCACCGACGTGGACCTCGCGATCGACCGGGGATCGCGCGTGGTCATCCTCGGACTCAACGGTGCGGGAAAGACGACCCTCCTGCGCATCCTCGCGGGCGTCGACAAGCCCGACACCGGCCAGCTCGAGCCCGGCCACGGCCTGAAGATCGGTTACTACGCCCAGGAGCACGAGAACCTCGACGTGAATCGGTCGGTGCTCGACAATATGATGTCGGCGGCCCCCGACATCACCGCGACCGAGGCCCGCAAAGTCCTGGGCTCGTTCCTGTTCGTGGGCGACGACGTCCTCAAGCCCGCCGGTGTCCTCTCCGGCGGCGAGAAGACACGCCTGTCGCTCGCGACGCTCGTGGTCTCCTCGGCGAACATGCTGTTGCTCGATGAGCCGACGAATAACCTCGACCCCGCGTCGCGCGAGGAGATCCTCGGCGCTCTCGCGCACTACGAGGGCGCCGTCGTGCTGGTCTCGCACGATGAAGGGGCCGTCGAGGCGCTCAACCCCGAACGCGTCCTCATCCTGCCGGACGGTGTCGAAGACATCTGGGGCCGCGACTACGCGGACCTGGTGACGCTGGCCTGACCCGGGCACGCGCACACGTTTCCGCGCACGCTCGCGTCGGTTCGCCCGGTCGCGCGGACGGCCTCCGCGCTGACCGCGGCTTGCCGACTTCGGCAGGCGGGAGCCCCTGCGCTCGATCTTCGGACCTCCGCGCCTGACCGCGGCTCGCCGACTTCGGCAAGCGGGAGCCCCTGCGCTCGATCTTCGGGCCTCCGCCGTCAGCGGGCGTCCAGCAGCGCGTCCTCGTCGGCTCCGTCCCGGTCGCGGGGACGCTTACGGGAACGGTGGGCGGTGATGGGGTCGAGCTTGGTCCGTGTGGGCGCGGGCGGGTCTTCGCCGCGCTCGCGGGCCTCCTCGATCTCTTCGCGCCGGATGCGACGCTCGCTGACGATGACGTAGGTGAGAAAGCCGAAGCCCATGACGGCGAAAAGGATCCACTGGATCGCGTACGACAGGTGCGGCCCGGGGTCTTCGCTGGGCGGGTCGATGGGCAGGGGCGCCTGCGCGGGTGCGGGATTCTCGGACACCAGGAGGCCGTACGCGCCCTGTTCGAGAGGTCCGGTCTGCTCCGCGACGAGGCCGAGATTGATGGTCGGCACCTGCCCCGCCTCGGCGGTGCGCCCGGATGCCGGTACCGGCTCGCCGGGGCGCAGGCGCACCACCACTTCCACCGGTCCGCTCGGCGCCGCCGGAATGGCATCCGGTTCTGGCTGGCGATCGCCGGGAGGCAGCCACCCGCGGTCCACGAGCAGAATCCGGCCGTCGTCGAGACGGAACGGGACGAGAACCTCGTACGCCGCCGATCCGCCGTGGGCGCGGTTGCGCACCAAGAGCTGCTTCTCGGACTCGTATTGGCCGGTCATGCGGACCGGGCGCCACTCGTCTCCCGGCGCGAGGTCGGCGTCGGGAGCGAGGAGATCGCCCAGCGCGACCGGTGGCGCGTCGTAGTTGCCGGCGACCAGCTGGAGCTGCTCGGATCGCTCGGCGTTCCGAGCGAACTGCCAGTTCGACAGGAACCCGCACGCGATGGCGAACAGGATCGCGACGCCGACATACGTCGCCCACCGCGCTGCGGCGGGCATCGTGCGCGCGCTCACGCCGGATCTCCTTCGAGAGCGGTGACGGTCACGGGGAAATCCCGAGCGCGCAGGAAATCGCGCAGGTACCCGACGTGTTCGTCGCAGGCCACCCAGGTCTTGCGACGGTCCACCGCGTGGATGCGCGGGTTACGCCACCGGATGGCCCACGCGGCCTGTGCGCGACAGCCGGCGCGGGAACACGTGACGGTCTCGTCGATCACGACCGGTCGTCGCGCGGCTGCTCGAGGCGCGGGGTCTCGGCGATGCGGATCACCGTCGGGGCGTCGGGGGCGGCCGCCGCGGGCGCGGGCTGCGCCGCCTCGATCATGCGTTCCGGGTTCACGGCACTCGAGACCTCGGCATCCTGCCCGACGTTCGCGACGATGACCGCGAGGTAGGGAAGGAAGATCGCCCCGGCGGCGAAGACGAAGGTGTACCACCCGTAGGGCGTCACCACCGCCATCGCGATGAAGCACGCGATGCGGATCCCCATCATCACCATGTACTTGGCGAAACGAGATCCGGCGTCCTCCCGCGGAGCCTGCGGGAGCGACGTCGCTGACTGGGCGCGGGGCGATGTCTTCACGGTGAACCCAGGGTACGCCCGTCGCCATGGGGTGGGATCCGATTAGGCGCCGTATCGAGATGAGTTGCTCGCCGCGATGCCCAGCCCGATGAACAGCACGATGAGGAACAGCACCATCACGCCGATGCCGACCCAGCCGACGATCGTGCCGGCCAGCGCCATGCCGCGACCCTTCTCGCCCGTTCGCTTGATCTGCGCGAGCGAGATGTGCCCCGTGATGACACCGGCGATCGGCCCAATGACGGGAACGATCCAGAGGAACCCCGCGATGGATGCCACGAGCGAGATGATCGCGAGCACGTTCGTGCGCACCGCCGTCCCGTAGCCACCGCTGCTGTAGCCACCCGCGCCGTAGGCCGAGTCGGCGGGAGCGCCGTAGGCGGGGGCGCCGTAGTTC
>NZ_JAKRNI010000001.1 GCF_022346945.1 Microbacterium sp. ACRRU
GGCTCGGTCTGCTCCTGCAGCCCGAGCCCGTCCTGGTGAACGTCGAGCTGTAGCCCCTCCAGGGCGCGAGTCGCCAGGATTTGTCGCCCCGGCGCAGCCGGCGGCGACAAATCCTGGCGACTCACGCCCGTGAGTGAGCGACCTACGCCGACGTGAGGGCCTTTGCCAGGCGCTGCGGAGAGACCGGTTCGACCGTCCCGAGGCGCTGGGCGAACAGGCTCACGCGGAACTCCTCCAGGAGCCACCGCGTCTGCACGAGGTTCGCCGGGGCGTCGGCCGGAAGGGGCGTCGCGCCCCCCGCCTCGACGAAGCCGGCGGCGCCGCGCTCGTACTCGGTCATGCGCTGACGGTCACGGCCCGGGTTGTCGGGCAGGGTCTTCACCCGGTCCAGAGCACCCGCGAGGTACCGGGGCAGATGCGCCAGGCGGGCCAGCCCGGTGCGCGAGATGAAGCCGGGGAAGATCAGGCCCTTCAGCTGCCCCCGCACGTCGTTCAGGGCCCCGAGCAGCGTGATGGAGGAGGCATCCTTCATCGCCCGCTCGACCTCGCGCTGCGCGAGCAGGATCTTCGCGACGAGCGACACGGCCTTAAACGTCTCGTCGACCGACGCCGCGGAGAAGGCGTCACGGACGCGCTCGAAGTCGGCTTTGGTGCGGACGATCCCGCCGGATGCCGTGCGCCGGAGCACGTCGTCGGCGACGGCGACCCGCGCGTCTTCGATCAGTGCTTTGGCGTTCTGGTACGGCGACGCCGCCAGCGCCAGCTTCTCGTTCGCGGTGAGGTGGTCGAGCACGTAGGTTGCCGGAGAGGGGACGGCGAGCAGCATCAAGCGGAGGATGCCGGCACGCGTGTGCCGCGCGGCCTCCTCCGGCGTCGCCTCCACGCGGAGCGCGACGCTGTCCCCCTCGTCGATGAGCGCCGGATACCCGCGCACGACACCGCCGGCGACCGGGGTGTCCACGACCTCGGCGAGGTCGTCGAGATCCCACGTCGTGAGCTTCGCGCGAGAGGCGAAGGCGGGGGATGCCTCGACGACACGCGCCGCGGCCGTCCGCACCGGAGTACGCGCGATCGTCGACTCCACGCTCGAGCGCGCACGATCGGCGAGTCGTCGCTGCAGCGCGCCCAGGTCGCGGTCGGAGCCGACGGCGCGGCCGCGGGGGTCGACGGCGCGGAACGACATCATGAGGTGCCCGGGCACACGATCGAGTTCGAAGTCCGCGGCGCTCACGCGCTGGTTCGCCACGCGCTGCACCAGCGCCGCGAGCGCGTCGACGAGCGTCGTCTTCGGAAGGCCGTTGGCATGCTCGGGGCCCTTCTCGGCGAGCTCGGCGCTGAACTTCTCGGCCCAGTCGGCGGCCGGGACGACGTTGCGGCGGATGGTCTTGGGCAGGGCCCGCAGCAGCGCGGTGACGAGTTCGTCGCGCATCCCCGGCACCTGCCAGTCGAAGCCGTCGGGGCGCAGCTGGGCGAGCAGCGGCAGCGGGACGACCACCGTCACACCGTCATCCGGTGCTCCCGGCTCGAAGCGGTACGCGAGGTTCAGCGTCTGGTCGCCCTGCCGCCAACGGGCCGGGAAGGCGCGGTCATCGCCCTGCGCGCGGTCGCCGGTGAGATCGGACTCGCGCAGATCGAGCAGGTGCGGCGTGCGGTTCGAGGCATCCTTCCACCAGGTCTCGAACGAGCGGACGTCGGTGACGTCCGCGGGGATCCGTGCGTTGTAGAACGCGAACACCGCCTCGTCGCCGACGAGGATGTCGCGGCGACGCTCGCGCTCCTCGATCTTCTCGAGGAGGCGGCGCTGCTCCTGGTTGCGGCGGAGGAACGCGGTGAGGCGCTTGTCGAGCACCGACGGATCCCATTCGCCCTCGACGAGCGCATGCCGCACGAACATCTCGCGCGCGAGCGGTCGGTCGAAGCGGGAGAGCTGCACCCTCCGGCGACTGACGAGTTCGACACCGAACAGCGTGACCTTCTCGTAGGCGGCGGCGGAGCCGGCATCCTTCGACCAGTGGGGCTCGCTCAGCGAACGTTTCACGAGATCGGGGGCCAGTTCTTCGGCCCACGCCGGGTCGACCGCCGCAACCGTGCGGGCGAACAGACGTGACGTCTCGACGAGCTCGGCGGCCATGACCGCGGAGGGACGCTTCTTCTTCAGTCCCGAGCCGGGGAAGATCGCGAACCGCGCGCCGCGCGCGCCGATGTACTCACCCTTCGTGGGGCGGGCGTCGCCGGGCGCCTTACGGTCCTTGGTCTGCGCGATCGTGCGCGGATCCAGGATGCCGATGTGCGACAGGAGCCCCGCCAGGATGGCGCGGTGGATGGCATCCCCCTGCGCGTGCCCCTCGGGTGCTTCTTCGCGCGACCCTCGCCGCGCTTCGGACGGTGCATGTCGCGAACGGTGCGGTTGGGAGCGACCCGAAGCCGCAGTCTGGGCGCGACGCCGCTCGCGGCCGGCGCCAAGCAGCGACGTCAGCTGCCGGTGTACGTCGACCCACTCGCGCACGCGCACATAGTTGAGGTGCTCGCTGCGGCACAGCCGACGGAACGCGCTCGAACCGAGCTCGGCCTGCTTGTCCTGCAGGTACGCCCACAGGTTCAGCAGCGACAGGAAGTCGCTGGTCGGATCGGTGAAGCGGGAGTGGAAGCGGTCGGCTTCCTCACGCCGCTCCTCGGGACGCTCCCGGACGTCCTGGATCGACATGCCGGCGACGATCGCCATGACCTCGGGCAGCACGTCGGTCTCGCGGGCCTCGAGCAGCATGCGGGCGAAGCGCGGGTCGATGGGGAGCCGCGCGATCTCGCGTCCGATGCCGGTGAGCCGGGGACCGTGCTCGTTCCGCCGCCGCGACGGGTCGCCGTCCTCACGCACGTCGCGGTCGGTGTCCGCTCCCCGCGACCCGGGTGCCGGCAGCTTCACGGCACCGAGCTCGACGAGCAGGTCGAACGCGGCCTTCACGCCGCGGGAGTCGGGCGGCGTGAGGAACGGGAAGGCCTGGATGTCGCCGAATCCGAGCGAGAGCATCTGCAGGATGACGGATGCCAGGGAGGTCCGCAGGATCTCGGGCTCGGTGTACTCGGGGCGGCGGAGGAAGTCGTCCTCGGAGTACAGGCGGATCGCGATACCCGGCGACGTGCGGCCGGCGCGACCCGAGCGCTGCTGCGCGGAGGCTTGAGACACGGCCTCGATCGGCAGGCGTTGGATCTTGGACCGGTTGCTGTACCGCGAAATGCGCGCGGTGCCCGTGTCGACGACGTACCGGATGCCGGGAACGGTGAGGCTCGTCTCGGCGACGTTGGTCGCGAGGATCACGCGGCGACGGACGCCGGCGACCGTGGAGCGTTCGAACACGCGGTGCTGCTCCGCGGCCGAGAGACGCCCGTAAAGGGGGAGGACCTCGGTCGGGGCGGCATCCTTCTGGTACGCCCCGCGGATCGCGTCCGCGGCATCCCGGATCTCGGCCTCGCCGGGGAAGAAGACGAGGACATCGCCCGCGGGCTCCCGGTCGAGCTCGCGCAGCGCCGCGACGACGGCACCGACCTCGTCGACGTCGTCGGTGTCGCGCTTGCCCGCTGCCGGGCTGCGGAGCTTCTTGCGTTGCGGCGCGGTCCTGCCGGCATCCGGGTCGGAATCGCCGTCGTCCTCCGGAGACGGTTCCGCTCCATCGAGCGGCCGGTAGCGGATCTCGACCGGATAGGTTCGGCCGGACACCTCGATGACGGGCGCCGGGATCGGGTCGCCGCCGGGCTGTGCGGGGGCGGCGGCGAAGTGTCGCGCGAAGCTCTCGGGATCGATCGTCGCCGACGTGACGATGATCTTGAGGTCGGGCCGCTGCGGCAGGATGCGCCGCAGGTATCCCAGCAGGAAGTCGATGTTCAGCGAGCGTTCGTGCGCCTCATCGACGATGATCGTGTCGTAGCGGCGCAGCAGACGGTCGCGGTGGATCTCGTTGAGCAGGATGCCATCGGTGACAAGCGCCACACGGGTGTCGGCTGACACCTTGTCGGTGAAGCGCACCTTGTAGCCGACCGTGGACCCGAGCGGCACCTGCATCTCTTCCGCGATGCGCTCCGCGATGGTCCGCGCGGCGATGCGGCGCGGCTGCGTGTGCGCGATCGAGGTGCGGCCGAGCTCGAGGCAGATCTTCGGCAGCTGCGTCGTCTTTCCCGACCCCGTCGCGCCGGCGACGATCACGACCTGGTGGTCGCGGATGGCGCGCGCGATCTCGTCCCGCGCGGTGCTGACGGGCAGCTCGGGCGGGTAGACGATGACGGGTTCACCAGACACAGCCTTCCAGCCTATCGGCCCCCATCGCGTGAGTCGCCAGGTTTTGTCGCCGCGCGGGACGCGCAGGCGACAAGACATGGCGACTCAGGCGGGTCAGGGCGCCTTCGCGGCGAGGACTCGGCGAGCGGCGGCATCCACCTTCGCGGCGAACGCCGGGTCGGCTTGGGCCTTCGCGATCACCGCCTGACGCATCTCGGGGTAGACCGAGGAGTCGGCCGAGACGAGCAGCAGATCGATCCCGGCGTCGACCGCGAGCGTCGCTCGGTCAGCGGGCGGCCACGGTCGCACCTGCTGCGCGGCCGAGAGGTCGTCGGTCGTGACGACGCCGTCGAAACCGACCGTGTCGCGCAGCACGCCCACGACCGTCGGCGAGAACGCGGCGGGGGAGTTCGCGTCGATCTTGGCGTAGATCGCGGTGGAGAGCATGACCACCGCGGGACCCTGCGGGAGGACGGTGCGATAGACGCCGACGTCGGGACCGTCGGCGGTGACGAAGTCGTCGGTGACACCGGAATTCGTGTCGGTGTTCTCGCCCACGTGCCCGAGCCCGGGGAAGTGCTTGAACGTGGGAAGGATGCCGCCGTCGCGCATCCCCTGCGCGAACGCCCCGGCCTTGGCGGCAACGGTGGCGCCGTCGTAGCCGTACTCGCGGGCGAGCTCGCCGATGGGCGGATTGCTCTGCGCGGTCTCGGGGCTCGTCACGACGTCCGCGACGGGAGCGAGGTTCATGTTCACGCCCGCCTGCGCCAGCTGTCGGCCCCACGTTGCGGCGTTGGCGCGGAGCGTGGCGTCGTCCTGCTGTCCCTGGTCGACGGCGGAGGGGATGTCATCGAATCCCGGCCCGGACAGCACCTGAACGGTGCCCCCCTCCTGGTCGGTCGCGACCCACAGCTCCGGCTGGCCCGTTGCCACCACCGAGGTGAACCCGCTCACCAGGTCGGCGGTCGCCTGCGCGCCGGCATCCGACCGGCCGTGGAGGAAGATGCCGCCGATGCGATCGTCGCGCACCGCGGCCAGGGTCGTCGGGTCGGTGCCGTTCACAGACGTCCCGACCATGAACATCTGCCCGACTTTGTCCTCGAGGCTCCAGCCGGCGAGGGGATCAGGTGTCGGCGTGGGGGTGGGAGCGGGGGTCGCTGTTGCTGACGGCGTCGGCGTCGCGGAGGGTGTTGGCGCCGGTTCGGGAACGCAGCCGGCGAGCGCGACGGCGGCGAGCAGGAACAGGACCATGGACCGCGCAGTCTTCGTCACCCCTCGATCGTCGCGCATCACTCGCCTCCGCGCACCTGGGCTGAGTAGTGCTCAGCCGTTGCCGGCCGAGCACGTGGCCTGGTCGGCCTTCGACCCGCTGACGTTGCTCGGCAGTTCGACGACCTCCGGCGCGGCGGTGGGGTCGGTGGCATCCGGCGCCGGGGTGGTCTCGACGGGAGCCGGTTCGGTCGGGGCCGGTGCGGACGGGTCGGCGATCACTCCGCCGTTCGCGCCGGCCTCACCCGTGAGCGCCAGGGGAGCGTTGCGTTCGAGCGCGTCCCACAGGATCGCCGCGGATGCCTCGTCGGGCACCACGCGGTTCGGGTCGTCGGGATCGTCGACCACCGGGAACTGCACGAACGTGATGTCGTCGAAGGGGACGTCCTTCAGCGTGTAGGCGAGCTGCGCGATGCGGATCGGATCGGCCAGGCTCTCGCTCGGCGTGATGTTGTTCACCGCGGTGTTGGCGAGACCGATGAGCGTCCCGGGGTTGGACAGCACCTCGTCGCTGCGCAGCTTGTTGACCAGCCGCGAGAGGTACTGCTGCTGGTTGCCGATGCGGGCGAGGTCGCTGCCGTCGCCGATGCCTTTGCGCGTGCGCAGGAAGGCCAACGCGTCGTACCCGGTGACCACGCGGGGGCCGGGCTCCCAGTCGATGCCCGCGTCGGGGTCGTCGATGCCGTCGCCGCCGATGCACACCTCCACGCCGCCGATCGCGTCGGTGATGTTCACCACGTTGCCGAAGCTCACTTTGGCGGCGAAGGGGATGCTCTGACCGCTCAGCTGAGACACCGTCTCGGCGACGCATGTCAACCCGCCCGCGCCGTAGGCACTGTTGATGGGTGCCTTGAAGGAGCCCTCGAAGACGGTCCCGTCCGGGGCGGTGCACTCCGGGATCGGCAGCTCCAGGTCGCGGGGGAAGGACACCACGGTCACGCGGCGGGGATCGGCCGAGACGTGCACGAGCATGTTGACGTCATTGCGGGTGCCGTCGTTCTCGGGGTCGGTGCAGCGGGCACCGAACGCCTCCCGTACCTGGTCGTCGCATTCGTCCGTGCCGACGACCAGCACCGTGAACGGTTCGCCGTACTCGCTCAGCGCCGGGGGCTGTTCCGGGGCGTCCTGGAGCGGCACGGCTGCCTCCTGCAATCGCTGCGACAGAGACCAGGCGTAGAAGCCGCCGACGGCGACAGCGGCGACGACCGCGACGGTCAGCGCGATCGCGAGGGCCTTGGCCCCGCGGCGCCATCCGGAGGCGGGACGTCGGCGCGCGTGCTGCGCGGAGGGCTGCGTCATGGGGGTAGTCAACCATGGCTGTCCGTGTCCGACCGTGCGGCGTCAACCCCGGAACGAGGTTCGCCTCTCGCTCCTAGGGTTGGTCTCATGACTGTTCCCTCTGTCCAGCTCAATGACGGAAACTCCATCCCCCAGCTCGGCTACGGCGTGTTCCTCGTTCCCGCCGACGACGCTGAGCGCGCCGTGTCCGAGGCGCTCGAGGTCGGCTACCGCCACATCGACACCGCCGCGATCTACAAGAACGAAGAGGGCGTCGGCCGCGCGATCGCCGCCAGCGGCATCCCGCGCGACGAGCTCTTCATCACCACGAAGCTCTGGAACGACCGCCACGACGGCGAGGAGCCGCACGCCGCGATCGACGAGAGCCTCGGCAAGCTCGGCCTCGACGCCGTCGACCTGTACCTCATCCACTGGCCGACGCCGAAGAACGACAACTATGTGCACGCGTGGCAGAAGATGATCGAGATTCGCGAGGCCGGGAAGACCCGGTCGATCGGTGTCTCGAACTTCCTCGTGCCGCACCTCGACCGCATCGTCGCCGAGACGGGTGTGACCCCTGTGGTCAACCAGATCGAGCTGCACCCGGCGCTCAGCCAGCGCGAGATCCGGGCGTGGGGCGCCGAGCACGACATGCACATCGAGTCGTGGGGCCCGCTCGGCCAGGGCAAGTACGACCTGTTCGAGATCCCCGCCGTCGTCGACGCCGCGGACGCCCACGACAAGTCGCCGGCCCAGGCGGTGCTGCGGTGGCACATCCAGCACGGCCTCATCGTCTTCCCGAAGTCGGTGCGCCGCGAGCGCCTCGAGGAGAATTTCGACCTGTTCGACTTCGAGCTCAGTGCCGACGAGATGGCCGCGATCGACGCGATCGACCCCGGCGACGACTCGGGCCGTGTCGGCACCCACCCCGACGACCTCAACTGAGGACGGATGAGACGCTGAACCGCCTCGCGAACGCCTCGAGCCCCTACCTGCGGGCCCACGCCGACAATCCCGTCGCGTGGTTCCCGTGGGGGCCCGAGGCGTTCGCCGTCGCGGCCGAGCGCGACGTTCCCGTGCTCGTGTCCATCGGCTACAGCACGTGCCACTGGTGTCACGTCATGGCGCGGGAGTCGTTCCAGGATGCCGAGACCGCCGCGCTCGTCAACGACGGGTTCGTGGCGATCAAGGTCGACCGCGAAGAGCACCCCGACGTCGACGCGGCCTACCTCGACGCCGCCTCCGCGTTCACGCCGCACCTGGGATGGCCCCTGACAGCATTCGCCTCGCCGGACGGCCGCGTCTTCTACGCCGGCACGTACTTCCCGCCGGAGCCGCGCGGACAGCTTCCCTCGTTCCGCCAGGTGCTCGCTGCCGTTCGCGAGGCCTGGACCGAGCGGCGAGCCGAAGTGGATGCCACGGGCACCGCCCTCCGCGAGGCGCTTGCCGCCGCAGCCCCCGCCGCGGCCGAGGCGCTCCCGTCCGCCGACGCGCTCGCCGATGCCGTCGCGGCCGTCGTTGCCCGCGAGGATCACGAGTTCGGCGGGTTCGCGGCGGGCGCCGCCGTCGAGTCGCCGAAGTTCCCGAACACCCCGGTGTTGCGCCTGCTGCAGCACCCCGCACTGGCGTCCCTCGCCCCCGAGGCCGCGAGCGTGGCATCCCGCGCCCTAGCGGCGATGACGGGGTCCGAGCTGCGCGACCCGGTCGAGGGCGGATTCTTCCGCTACGCCACGCGCCGCGACTGGACCATCCCGCACTACGAGCGGATGCTGACCGACAACGCCGGACTCGTCGAGGTCGCGCTCGCCGCGGGCGACGACGGGACCGCCGCCGAGACCGCGCGGTTCCTCGTCGACGTCTTGCAGTTGCCGTCCGGGGGGATCGCCGCCGCGCAGGACTCCGAGTCGATCATCGACGGGCAGCGTTCCGAGGGCGGCTACTACCGGGCCACCGATCGTTCGCAGCTGGCGCCCCCGGCCCTCGACGCCAAAGTGGTCACGGGCTGGAACGGGCACGCGATCGCCGCGCTGGCCGCCGCCGGTGCCCGGACGGATCCGCGATTCGTGGAGGCCGCCCGGTGGGCCGCCGACACCGTGCTCGAGAACAACGTCGCCGACGACGGGTCTCTGCGGCGCGCGTCGCTCGACGAGATCCGGTCCGCCGCTCCCGCGACGCTCGAGGACTACGGCGGGCTGGCGCGCGGTCTGCTCGTCCTCGCACGCGTCACCGGGGAAGTGGCGTACGCCGAACGGGCGCGCGCCCTCGTCGACGCGTGCGTCGGGGCCGATGGCATCCACCCGCCCGGTGGGGGCGATCCCGTACTCGCCCGGCAGGGGATGCAGCCGCAGGGTGTTCCCAGCGACGGCGCGGCTCCATCGGGGCCGTCGGCGTTCGCTGCCGCGGCCCTGGACCTGTGGCGGATGGGTGCGGGGGAGCGCTACCGCGAGGCAGCGGCGATGCTCGTCCGGGCGGCTGCGCCCGCGGCGCTGGGGGCACCGCTCGCCTACGGGGCGATCCTGGAGGTGGCGCTGGGGCTGGCGACGCCGCCCCGTCAGCTCGTCGTGGTCGGGGAGACGGACTCCGAGATCGCCGACGTGGCCCGCCGCGTCGTGGCCGACGTCATCGCGGTGGTCACCCCCGCTCAGGCGACCGCCTTCGCTCAGGCCGGCTTCGCGCTCTTCGAGGGCAAGGTCGCCCGCGACGGCGGGGCAACCGCCTACGACTGCCGGGCGTTCACCTGCGCGCTTCCGACCTCCGATCCCGCCGCGCTGGAGACACCGCGGCGCACGTCCGCGTAGATCGCGAGGTACGCCGCAGCGGGGGCGGGCGGGGGCGGAACCGGGGTCGTCGGTCGTGGACCGTCCGCCAATGCCGACGCGAGAGCCGTTGCCCAGGCGCCCGGGTCGGAGAAACCGGTCACGGTGCGGATCCCCTCGCCGTAGAGATCAGCGAGCTCGGGCAGTCCGCCGACGTGGGAGGCCACGACCGGCGTTCCCGCTTGGAGCGCCTCGGCCGCGACGCGGCCGAACGGCTCGTGCCATTGGGTGGGGACGGCCAGCACGTCGCAGCGGGCGAGGAGGTCGCCGGGGTCGACGTAGCCGAGTTGGACGCACGCGCCGGCGGCGTACTCGAGGGCATAGCGGTCCGTGAGGGCGCGTCCGTAGGACGTGGGTCCGCCGGCGACCAGCAGACGGACTTCGATGCCGCCCGCCCTCAAGAGACGGACCGCCTCGTGCAGGATGCCGACCCCCTTGTCGGCGTCCAGACGGCCGAGGTACCCCACGACCGGGAGCCCGTCGGCCCGGTGGGACGGCGTCGCGCTCTCGGCGGTATCGCCGGAGGGGCGGGGGCGGTTGCGGACGATCGTCGGGGTGTCGTCGCGGCCGCGCACCCCGGCCGCCCTCATCCGGCGCCACACGTAGTCGCTCACCCCGACCACGCGGCGGGGGCGCAGCCACGACAGGGTGAAGGGTGCCTTGAGGATGCGGCAGCGCAGGCTCCGGCGGGAGCACACGGAGTGGTTGTGCTCGCCGAACGACGACGTGCAGACGAGGGAGTAGTCCCGCACCGTCTGGACCGTCGGGACGCGTCGGACGGCGAGCCATGCCAGCCAACCGAACCCGGCGATGTTGTTGAGGTGGACGACGTCCGGCCGTCCCTGGCGGATCTCCGCACGCAAGGCCGCGTACTCGCGAAGTCGCAGGAGCTCTCCCACGTGCCACAGGGCCCGAGCCCACCGGGCCGGATGGCGCCCCTCGGGGTGCAGGCGCCGTCGCCACAGGCGTCGGACCGAGACCCGTCCGGGCTCCGGGGACGCATCGGCGTCGCGGTGGGCGTCGCGTCGACTGCGCGGGGCGAGACACAGGACCCGGACGACGTGCCCGTCGGCCGCGAGGTCTTCGGCCAGCTCCTGCACGGAGAGCTCGGCGCCGCCGATCACGAAGGGAGGGTACGACGTGTTGACGAGCAGCACCTTCACTCGTGCGATTATCGCCGTGTCACCGGCCCCGTTCTTCGGGTCGTCCCTGGAGTCGTCTCTGCGCTCACCAGAGGTCGAGCCTTCATTCACCATGACCGCGATCGGCGCTGGCCGAGAGCCGTCTCGTCGGTCAGGATGTGGGGGTACCCGATCGCTCGAGGAGGAGCACCATGTCCGCGCACGCCATTCCCGACACCCCCGAGATCCGCGCCCGGATGGATGCCGCTCAGGCTGAGGGGATGGCCGCGCTCGGTCTGCACGGGAGCGAGGTGCAGGCCTGGGAGGACGGCTATCGCGCCGCCGAGGCCGCCGACTCGACCTTCGAGTGGTGGTACTTCGACTGCCAGTTCGACGACGGCTCGACCCTCGTGGTCACCTTCTCGAACAAGCCGCACACCGACCCGGGTGGGCCAATCACACCGACCGTGCTGGTCATCCGCCAGCTCGCCGACGGAACACGGACCCACGTCGAGCCCTCTTTCCCCGCGGAATCGTTTGCGGCCGAGACCACCCGGTGCGATGTGCGCATCGGCGCCAACACGGTGACCGGAGACCTCGACACCTACCGGTTGCACGTGGATGTCGAGGGCCTGACCGCCGACGTCACAATCCATCGCGCCGCGCCGTCGTGGCGGCCGGGCGCCGGGATCACTTTCTTCGACGCGGCCAAGACGCACTATCTCGCCTGGGTCGTTCCGGTCCCGTACGGCACCGTGGAGGCGACGATCACCCAGAGCGGAAAGACCGTCACTCTGACGGGCACCGCGTATCACGACCACAACTGGGGCAACCACCTCATGGGGTCGTTCCTCGACCACTGGTTCTGGGGGCGCGCCCACCTCGGGGAGTACACACTCGTGTACGTGCAGATGACCACGAAGGGACTGTTCGGTCTGGGACAGATTCAGATCCCGACCTTCTACCTCGCGCGCGGCAACGAGGTACTGACCGATGACCTCTTGCCGCTTCGGCTCATCACAAGCGGCGAGGTCCCGGGTCCCGGACACCAGACGTATCCCACGCGGCTCGAGTGGACGTGGGAACGCGAAGGCGACCGCATCGCCTTCACCGTCACGCAGCCGCGACTGATCGAGGCACTCGACATGCGCCCGCGACGATCGCCCCTGTCGGCCGTGCTGCACGCGGGGGAGCACCCGGAGTACTACGACTTCACCGCCGACGCCGAGCTCGACATCCGGCTCGGTAACCTCGTCGACCGCGTCACGGGCCGGACGCTCTACGAGAAGATGATGTTCCGCTGACGCGGGCGGTCAGATCCAGGTCGGCAGCCAGTTGTGCAGGCGCCAGAACTCGTAGGGCACCGGCAGTCCCGTCCACACCGGGTACCAGAACGCCGAGAGCAGCAGGCACGCGGCGAGGAACACCGTCACCCAGGCCTGCCCGCTCGCCCGTGACATCGATGCGGGACCCCGCGCGACGTCGCGGAGCGCGAACGTCAGCGCGAGCACGAGGAAGGGCGCCATGGCGACCGTGTAGAACTGGAAGATCGTGCGCTCGGGGTAGAGAAGCCACGGAACGTACGTTGCGGCGAGGCCGGTGAGAACGAGGGCGTAGCGCCCGTCGCGCACGATCACGAACCGCACCAGCAGGTACACCGATGCCGCGATGCCCGCCCACCACAGCAGCGGGTTGCCGATGCTGGAGATGGCCTCGGTGCAACCATCGGGGAGCTGGCATCCGTTCACACCGAAATCGTCCTGATGCCAGTACATCGACGTGGGGCGTACGAGCAGCGGCCACTGCCACGCGGGGCTCGCGTACGAGTGCGGGGTGGCGAGCCCGACATGGAACCCGTACATCGCCTGGTGGTAGGCCCACAGATTCTGCAGCGGCAGCGGCACCCACGCCCAGAACCCGGTGCCGGGGGAGGCGTCGACCGCGTGGCGTCCGTACCCGCCGTCGGTGAACAGCCACCCGGACCAACTGGCGAGGTACACCACGGCGGCAACCGGGACGAGCAGCACGAACGAGACGGCACCCTGGCGTACGGCATCCGCGGGCCACTGCGCCACGCCCGCCCGCCGGCGAGCGAGCGCGTCGGACACGACGACGTACACACCCACCGCGGCGAGGACGTACAGCCCCGACCACTTCACCGCCGTGGCCGCGCCCGCCGCCGCCCCCGCGGCGAGCAGCCAGGGGCGATTCCAGAACACGGGTCCCCACGCCGACCGCGTCTGGCCGCGTGCGGCCCACCGCTCCAGCGATGCGCGCCGGTCCCGCGCGACGAAGAACAGCGTCAGCACGACGAAGAACGTCAAGAAGATGTCGAGCAGCGCCACCCGGCTGAGAACGATGCTGAGGCCGTCGATGGCCAGGAGACCGGATGCCACCGAGGCGAAGACGATCGATCCCGTCAGGGTGCGCGCGAGCACGTACACCAGCAGGACGGTGGCGGTACCGAACACGACCCCGGCGATCCGCCAGCCGGTCGCGGTGTCGGCGCCGAAGAGGGCCATGCCCGCGCCGATGAAGATCCGCCCGAGCGGCGGGTGGACGACGTAGCTGCCAACGCCGGAGAAGAAGTCGGTGTCGCCGCTGTTGAAGCGTTCATCGGCGCCCTCGGGCCACGTCGAGGGGAAGCCGAGCAGCCACTGACTCCACGAGTCCTTGACGTAGTACGTCTCATCGAACACCAGTTCGTGCGGGTCGCCGACGTGGACCACGCGCAGCACGAAGGCGATCACGGTGATGAGCGTCGGTGCGAGCCACCGCCACAGGCGTTCCCCGCGCGGGGTGGCCAGGAGCGCGTCGCGCCATCGGTCGAGGCGCGTCGCCGGCTCCGCGGTCGAGGCGGGCGGAAGGACGGCACTCACGCCCCCAGCATAGGGTGGGGCGGTGATCATCCTCGCGGCGACCCCCATCGGCAACCTGGGCGACGCATCGCGCCGGCTGGTGGAGGCCCTCGAGAACGCCGCCGTGGTCGCCGCCGAGGACACCCGGACCACGCAGCGTCTGATGGCGGGGCTGGGCGTCGCGAATCGACCGCGGCTGATCGCCCTGCACGATCACAACGAGAAGGACCGTGCCGCCGAACTCGTCGAGCTCGCGCGTGAGGACGATCTCCTCGTCCTCAGCGACGCGGGCATGCCCACCGTCAGCGATCCCGGCTATGGACTCGTCGCGGCGGCCGCCGCGGCGGGGGTCACCGTCACCGCTCTCCCCGGACCCAGCGCGGTAGTCACCGCGCTCGCCGTCTCCGGACTGCCGACCGACCGCTTCGCGTTCGAGGGCTTCCCGCGCCGTAAGCCGGGCGAGCGGCGCCGCATGTTCGCCGAGCTCGCCGCCGAGCAGCGCACCCTGGTGTTCTTCGAGTCGCCGTCGCGGCTGGCATCCACCCTCGACGACCTCGCCGCCGCATTCGGCGCCGACCGTCCGGCGGCGGTGTGCCGCGAGCTGACGAAACTCCACGAGGAGGTGCGGCGCGGCACCCTCGCCGAGCTGGCCGCGTGGGCGGCCGAGGGCGTGCGCGGCGAGATCGCGATCGTCGTCGGCGGCGCGTCCGCGCGCGAAGTGGCGTTCCCGGATGCCGTGACCCAGGTCTTGGAGCTCGTTCGCGACGGCGCGCGCCTGAAGGCCGCGGCGGCCGAGGTGGCGGCGCTGACCGGACACTCGTCCCGCGAGCTGTACCAGGCGGCGCTCGCGGTGCGGGGCTGACGCGTCACACCGGCCGGGCCGGGCGGCGCGCCCCCGTAGAATCCTGAGGTGACTTCCGGCCGATCCTTCTACATCACGACGCCGATCTACTACCCCAGCGACCTGCCCCACATCGGGCACGGGTACACGACCGTCGCCGTCGACACGCTTGCCCGCTGGCACCGCCAGGCCGGGGACGACACCTGGATGCTGACCGGCACCGACGAGCACGGGCAGAAGATGCTGCGCGCCGCCGCCGCGAACGGGGTCACTCCGCAGGAGTGGGTCGACAAGCTCGTGAACGAATCGTGGTTCCCGCTCCTGCGCACTCTCGACGTCGCCAACGACGACTTCATCCGCACGACGCAGCCCCGCCACGAGGAGCGGGTGCAGCAGTTCGTGCAGGCTCTCTTCGACCGCGGGTACATCTACGCGGGCGAGTATGAGGCGCTCTACTGCGTCGGCTGCGAGGAGTTCAAGCCCGAAGCCGAGATCGTCGACGGCACGGGCCCCTTCGAGGGTCTCAAGGTGTGCGCGATCCACTCCAAGCCGCTGGAGCTCCTCCAGGAGAAGAACTACTTCTTCAAGCTCAGCGAGTTCCAGGATCGCCTGCTCGAGCTGTACAAGACCGAGCCCGACTTCGTGCGTCCCGAGTCGGCGAAGAACGAGGTCGTGTCGTTCGTGCGCAGCGGCCTGAAAGACCTGTCGATCTCGCGCTCGGCGTTCGACTGGGGCATCACGGTGCCGTGGGACCCGTCGCACGTCATCTACGTGTGGGTCGACGCGCTGCTGAACTACGCCACGGCCGTCGGGTACGGCACCGACCCGGAGGAGTTCGCTCGACGGTGGCCCGCGTACCACGTCGTCGGCAAGGACATCCTGCGGTTCCACGCCGTCATCTGGCCCGCGATGCTCATGGCCGCGGGGCTGGACGTCCCCCGCGGGGTCTTCGCGCACGGTTGGCTCCTCGTCGGCGGCGAGAAGATGTCGAAGTCGAAGCTCACCGGCATCGCCCCGACCGAGATCACCGACGTCTTCGGGTCCGACGCCTACCGCTTCTACTTCCTTTCGGCCATCGCCTTCGGCCAGGACGGTTCGTTCTCGTGGGAAGACCTGTCGGCCCGGTACCAGGCCGAGCTCGCCAACGGCTTCGGCAACCTGGCATCCCGCACCATCGCCATGATCGAGCGCTACTTCGAGGGCATCGTGCCCCCGGCGTCCGCCTACACCGAGGGCGACCGCGCGATCCAGGCGACGGTGGCGGATGCCGCGACGCGGGCCGACGCGGCGGTCGAACGCTTCCGCCTCGACGAGGCGATCCAGGCCATCTGGACCATCGTGGACGCGCTCAACGGCTACATCACCGAGAACGAGCCGTGGGCCCTCGCCAAAGACGAGACGCAGCGCGAGCGACTGGGCACGGTGCTCTACACCGCGGCCGAGGGCCTGCGCGCGCTCGCGGTGCTGCTCTCGCCGGTCATGCCCGCCTCGACCGAGAAGCTGTGGATCGCGCTCGGCGCGGCCGAAAGCCTCGGGCGCCTGCACGATCAGCCGCTCCGCGAAGCCGGGGAGTGGGGTGCGCTGCGACCGGGCTCGTCGGTCAACGGCCTCGCTCCGCTCTTCCCCCGGGTCGAGCAGGCGTGAGCACTCCCGTCGAGCGTCCCCGCGGCACGATCGAGGGCGGTGACCCCAGCCAGTACGTGCGCGAGCGGTCGGCGGACGGCCGCCGCGACGTCAGCTACCCGCCGGCCCCGGAGCCCCTGCGGGTGCCGGTCTACGACAACCACTGCCACCTCGAGATCGAGGACGGCGAGACCGGGCTGTCGCTCGACGAGCAGCTCGAGCGCGCGGTCTCCGTCGGCGTGCACGGCGTCGTCCAGGCCGGGGGAGACGTCGATTCCTCCCGGTGGTCGGCGTGGGCGGCGGCGAACCACCCGCGCGTCCTCGCCGCGGTCGCGATCCACCCCAACGAGGCGCCCGCCTACGCCGCCGCCGGCGAACTGGATGCCGCGATCGCGGTCATCGACGAGCTCGCGGCCGAGCCGCGGGTGCGGGCCATCGGCGAGACCGGCCTGGACTTCTTCCGGACCGAGGCCGATGGCATCCCGGCCCAGATGCATTCGTTCGAAGCGCACATCGCGCTCGCGAAGAAGCACCGCATTGCGATGCAGATCCACGACCGCGACGCCCACGACGCGGTCCTCGAGACGCTCGAACGGGTCGGCGCCCCCGACAAGACGGTGTTCCACTGCTTCTCGGGCGACGCCGACATGGCACGCATCGCGGCCGAGCGCGGGTACTACCTCTCGTTCGCGGGGAACGTCACGTTCAAGAACGCGCAGAACCTCCGCGACGCGCTCGCCGTGACCCCGCGCGAGCGCATCCTCGTCGAGACCGACGCGCCCTTTCTGACCCCGACGCCGTACCGCGGGCGTCCCAACGCGCCGTACCTCGTGCCCGTCACGCTGCGCTTCCTGGCCGCCGAACTCGGCACGGATGCCGACGAGTTCGGGGCGCAGGTCGCGGCCAACACCCTCGAGGTGTACGGCGAGTTCTGACGCGACCCGGAACGACGAAGGCCGGCACCCTGCGAGGGTGCCGGCCTTCGTCGTTCGTCAGGCCTTCGTCTTCTGCTTGCGGACGAACAGCGTCTCGGTCTGCTCGAGCTCCATGCCCTTGGTCTCGGGGATCTTCCACAGGACGAAGACGAAGGACAGTGCCGCGAAGAACGCGTAGGCGCCGTAGGTGATCGTCAGCGACCAGTCCGCCAGCTGGGGGAACGTCCACGACACGAGGAAGTTCGCGAGCCACTGAGCGCCCGCGGCGACGCCGAGCGCCTTGCCGCGGATACGGCTGGGGAAGATCTCGCCGAGCAGCACCCATACCAGCGGGCCCCACGAGGCGCCGAACCCGACGACGAAGAGGTTCGCGGCCACGAGGGCGACGGGGCCCCACGCACCGGGAAGCGAGACATCCTGACCCGAGCCCGTCGCGAACGAGAACGCGAGCGCCATCGTGCCGAGCGACAGAGTCATGAGGGCGGAGCCCACGAGCAAGAGCGGCTTGCGCCCGACGCGGTCGACCAGCCAGATGGCGATGAGCGTCACCAGCACGTTGGTGACCGAGGTGATGACCCCGATGAGGAGCGAGTTGCTCTCATCGAATCCGACCGCGCGCCACAGGCTCGTGGAGTAGTAGAAGATGACGTTGATCCCGACGAACTGCTGGAACACCGACAGGATGATGCCGATCCACACGATCGGCTGCAGCCCCAGTGCGGGGCCGGCGAGCGACGCCCCCTTGTTCTTGCGGTCGGTCTCGATCGCGGTGGTGAGATCGTTGACGGTCTTGTCGAGGTCTGCCGGCGGCACCAGGCGCGCGAAGATCGCGCGTGCTTCGTCGGTGCGACCACGCGAAAGCAGGAAGCGCGGCGACTCGGGCATCGTGAACGCCAGGAAGCCGTAGACGGCGGCCGGGATGACGCCGATCAGGAACATCCACCGCCAGGCATCCAGGCCCCACCACAGCATGTTGTCGGCGCTGCCGCCCGCCACGGCGACGAGGAGCGCGTTGCTCAAGAGCGCGGCGAAGATGCCCAGGGTGATGGCGAGCTGCTGCAGCGAGGCGAGGCTCCCGCGGATCTGGCGGGGCGCGACCTCGGCGATATAAGCCGGTGCCACCACCGACGCGATACCGATGCCGAGGCCGCCGAGGATGCGCCAGACGATCAGGTCCAGCACGCTGAAGGTGAGCGCCGACCCGATCGAGGAGATGAGGAACAGGGCGCTGCCGACGATCATGACCTTGAGGCGCCCGTAGCGGTCGGAGAGCGCACCCGCCGCGATCGCGCCGACGGCGCAGCCGATCAGGGCGATCGCGACGACGAAGCCGGTGAGGATCGGCTCTTTGGTGTAATCCGCCTCGATCGAGCGGACCGCGCCGTTGATGACCGACGAATCGAAGCCGAAGAGGAACCCGCCGACGGCCGCTGCGATCGAGAGGACGATCGCCCGCCGCCCGTAGGGACTGCGAAGGGTGAAGGCATTGGCGGGGATCGACTGCGTTTGACTCACCCGCTTCACGGTACTCCTCGCACAGGGGTGAACGGCGGAGGCTGACTACAGTGGAACAATGCCCGTTTCCCTCCTCGGTGCCGCCGAGATCCGCCGGCTCGCCGCCGACCTCGACGTCACACCGACGAAGAAGCTGGGGCAGAACTTCGTCGTCGACGCCAACACGGTGCGCAAGATCGTTCAGGCGGCGAGGGTCTCGGCATCCGATCGGGTGGTCGAGATCGGGCCGGGACTGGGCTCGCTGACGCTCGCGATCCTCGAGGCCGGTGCCTCCGTCGTCGCCGTCGAGATCGATCACCGCCTGGCCGCGCGCCTGCCCGAGACCACGGCCGCGCACGGCGTTGCCGAAGACCGGCTGACGGTCATTGACGCCGACGCTCTCCAGGTGCGCGAGCTGCCCGGCGAGCCCGAAGTGCTCGTCGCGAACCTGCCCTACAACGTCTCGGTTCCCGTCCTCCTGCACTTCCTGGAGACGTTCCCGTTCCTGCGGCGCGGAGTGGTGATGGTGCAGGCGGAGGTGGGGGAGCGCCTCGCGGCCCCTCCCGGGTCGAAGGTGTACGGCGCGCCCAGCGTCAAGGCTGCCTGGTACGGACCGTGGCGCCTGGCGGGAACGGTGTCGCGTCAGGTGTTCTGGCCGGTCCCCAACGTCGACAGCGTCCTCGTCGGGTTCGAGAGGGATGCCGTGCCGCGCGGCGACGAGGAGCTTCGGCGCCGCACCTTCGCGATCGTGGATGCCGCTTTCCAGCAGCGCCGCAAGATGCTGCGCCAGGCGCTCGCGGCGGTGCTGGGCGGTTCCGCCGCCGCCGCGTCCGAGGCGCTCGAGCGCGCCGGCGTGGATCCGACGTCGCGCGGCGAGCAGCTATCGATCGACGACTTCGTCCGCATCGCCGCCCTGTAACCCGGCGCCCCTGGGGCGCGAGTCGCCAAGATTTGTCGCCTGCCGCGGAGCGGCGGCGACAAATCTTGGCGACTCGCGCGTCCGGGACGGGGGAATTCGCGACGTGTTCATCACGCGTTCCCGAAACATGTCTGTAACATTTCGAGCCAACCGGGAGCATCACGCCGGTCAGAGGTCGCACCCGACGACCCGAAGGGAACGAGATGCGCTACGCCGAATACCCGCGCGCCGAACGCGTGCTGCTGCACCTGAGTGACACCCACCTGCGCGCCGGCGGGGCACCGCTGTACGACCACGTCGACTCGGAAGCGCGTCTGGCGCAGGCGGTCGCGGCGATCGAGGCATCCGGTATCCGCCCCGACGGGCTCATCTTCACCGGTGACCTAGCCGACTGGGGTGAGGGCGATGCGTACGCGCGCGTCCGGGCGATCGTCGAACCGGCGGCCGAGCGCATCGGAGCGCCCGTCATCTGGGTCATGGGCAACCACGACGACCGTGCGACGTTCCGCGCGCACCTGCTCCCCGGCGACGACAGCGACCCGACAGCCCCGGTCGACCGCGTCGACGAGGTCAACGGTCTCCGCGTCGTCACGCTCGACACCTCGGTCCCGGGTCACCACCACGGCGAGGTCACCGCCGCGCAACGCGAATGGCTCGCTGAGGTCCTTTCCGTTCCCGCCCCTCTGGGCACGGTCCTCGCGATGCATCACCCACCCGTTCCCAGCGTGCTCGACCTCGCCGCCAGCGTCGAGCTGCGTGATCAGCGCCTCCTGGCCGACGTGCTGCGCGGCAGCGACGTCCGCACGATCCTGGCGGGGCACCTGCACTATTCGACCTTCGCCACGTTCGCGGGGATCCCGGTGTCCGTGGCGTCCGCGACGTGCTACACGCAGGACCTGATGGTCCCCGTCGGCGGCACCCGTCCCCAGGACGGGGCTCAGGGCTTCAACCTCGTCCATGTGTACGACGAGATGATCGTCCATTCGGTCGTGCCGGTGGGGACGGCCGAGGTGCTGCAGTACGTCGACGCGGCGGAGTCGCAGGAACGGCTTCGTGCGGCCGGCATCGCGGTGCCGACCGCACGCGAGCTCAGCGGACGGGTGTCGCCGCCGACGGCGCCTCTGCCGATCCTGCGCTGACCGCGGTCTTCTCCCAGGGCGCGGCCACGGGGAAATAGCGCTCGAGACAAGCGCGAAGCGCCGGCACGCGCACCTCTTCGGGGATCTCGGGCACGCTGCCGTCGTTGAGGCAGAACATGTCGGTGTCACGGCGCGACACCAGGCGCTCCATGCGGCGCAGGGAGTCGAGCTGCGTCGTCTGCACGTACCGCGTGCGCGGCTCGGTCGTGATGACCGCCCGCCCGGTGGCCAGCGCGTAGTAGTGGTAGAGGCTGTTGGTCACCGAGATATCGGTCGCCGACCGGAACCTGCTCGCCGCCGTGCGCGCGTAGTCCTCCGCGAACTCGCGCTCCAGCTCGTACGCGACCGAACGCCGCAGCGGCGTGGCGCAGTGCTCCAGATCGAGGGTGATGACCCGTCCGAACCGTTCCTGGAGCAGTGCGCGATTGACCCGCAGACCGTTGTCGTGCCCGGACCTTCCGACGTGCGTGGGCCCGCTGCCGATGCGGATGCCGCTTTCGACGAACCGGCTGATGCCGGAACCGCTGAAGAACAGTTCGGGGGTGACCGGACGGCCGAAGAACATGTCGTCGTTGCTGTAGAGGAAGTGCTCGGCGAGGCCCGGAATGCGGTGCAGCTGGGCTTCCACCGCGTGCGAGTTGTGGGTCGGCAGCACCGACGGGTCGGCGAAGAACTCCTCGCTGCGCACGATCGTGACCTTGGGGTGATCGGCCAGCCACTCGGGGGTGGGCGAGTCGGTCGCGATGAAGATGCGGCGGACCCAGGGTGCGTACATGTGCACGCTGCGCAGCGCGTAGCGCAGCTCGTCGACCTGGCGGTAGCGGGCGGCGTTGTCGTCGCCGTCGCCGACGACGTAGCCCTTCATTCGTGCCGCACGCTGCCGCTGGAACTCGCTCGAGGACCCGTCGACCCATGAGAAGACCATGTCGACGTCTTCGGTGAACTCGTTCGGGTGCGGGTCGAACATCCCGGCGATCGTCCGCCAGCGTCGCCCGTAGCGCTCGACCTCGACGAGGTCCAGGTCGGCGACGGCGAACGTGCGGCGGGTCAGCGCGCTCGGGCGCGGTGCCTCGACGGTCTGCGCGCCGAAGCGCCACAGTTCGAGGCGCGGCGCGAGAGCGGAACCGTAGCGGTACGACCCCTCCGTCGACGTGCGCGGACGGAAGACGGCATACGCTTCGACCGCGTTGCGGCTCGGTGTCACGCTGTGGGCGGGTACGGGGTCTTCGCCGCGCGCCTTCAGGTAGACGGGGCCGAGGTCGGGGTCGCGCAGCGCCGCGAGCGCGGCATCCGCGTGCGTGGTGTCGACGACCAGTTTCGGTCGGCGGTTGGCATCCCGCACCAGCAGCACGGCGATCCCCGCGGCCTCGATGGCGGCGGCCACCGTGAGGAGGTCGTCTCGCTCGGCGTCCGCGGGGGTCGAGGAGTCGTCGATGACGTGGAGGATGCCGTCGACCATGCGGATGTCGTTCCGCGAGAGGAGGGCGCGCCACGGGTCGGTCTCGACAGAAAGGGGGACCATCGATCGCATACTGTGCCTCCTCGGGGGTGATGGGGGACGATTCGTACACCGTAGGTAGCCGGCGTTACGTCCGCGTTTCGGCGACGGCGCCGAACGGCGGAGGGTGGGGCGCTACTGTCGAAGAGTGACTGAGATCGCCCGTTCCGGCCCGGCCGCCATCGACCCGTCTCTCGCGGGCCGGACGTTCTCGGACCGACGTTCCAGTTTCGCACACCCGGCGGCGTGCGAAGTCCCGGGCGTGGCGGTGCGTCGATGAGCGGTCCGCTTCCCGCGCGCGTGCGCGTGCGCGCGCCCGGAAAGATCAACGTCTTTCTCGAGGTCGGTGACGTCCAGGACGACGGTTATCACGATGTGGCGACCGCGTATCAGGCCGTGTCGCTCTACGAGGAGGTCACCGCGACGGCGTCGGATGACGTCACGATCGAGATCGTCGGCACCTCCACGGTCGACGTCGAGGGCGTGCCCACCGATGAACGCAATCTCGCCGTCCGCGCCGCGCGGATGCTCGCGAGAGTGGCGGGTGTGACGGACGGAGTGCACCTGGCCGTCCGCAAAGCCGTGCCGGTGGCGGGCGGAATGGGGGGCGGGTCCGCCGACGCGGCCGCAGCGCTCGTGGCGTGCGACGCCCTCTGGGGGGTCGGGATGCCGACGGCCGACCTGGCGCGCCTGGCAGCGCGTCTGGGCGCCGACGTGCCGTTCGCGCTGCTCGGGGGCACCGCGGTCGGCACGGGGCGTGGCGACGAGCTGAGTCCCGCTTTGGCGTCCGGCCGCTTCGACTGGGTCCTCGTTCCCAACAGCACCGGCCTGTCGACTCCCGTCGTGTACGGAGAGCTCGATGCGCACCGCGAACGCCATGCCGTCGACATCGGCCGGGCGACCCGGGCGCCGGCCGTCGACCCCGACGTCCTGCACGCCCTGCGACAGGGCGACGCGCAAATGCTCGCCGCCACCGTGCGCAACGACCTCCAAGCGCCCGCGCTGCACCTCCGGCCCGATCTGGCCCGTGTCCTCGAGCGGGGGGAGGGTTCGGGAGCGCTCGCCGGGATCGTCTCGGGCTCTGGACCGACGCTCGCTTTCCTCGCCTCCGACGAGACCGCGGCCATCGACCTCCAGGTCTCCTTGAGTGCTGCCGGGTACCCGGCTCTTCATGTGCACGGGCCGGTCGCTGGCGCACGTGTGGTCTGACCAGGCGGGCACCATAGCCCAGGTCGTCACATGCGGCAATCTGCCATTTCGTGTCGGAGGCCCTCGCTAGCCTCAATCGAGGTGGCCACCCACCGGCGGGCGTTGCGCCCGCAAGCGCCCACGGAAGGGGAATCCCCATGAAGGCAGTACTCGACGGCGTCGTCATCGCCGAAGCGGACCGCAGCGACCTCGTGTCGATCGAGGGCAACTGGTACTTCCCGCCGAGCGCGGTACGGGAAGGTGCCCTGTCGCAGAGCCCGACCCCGTACACGTGCCCGTGGAAGGGGGCGGCCCAGTACTGGAACGTCTCGCTCGACGGAGCCGAGCTCCCCGACGGTGCGTGGTCCTACCCCGACCTCCGACCGGGAGCGGTCGACCGTGTCGGCACCGACTTCGCCGGGTACGTCGCGTTCGACCGGAAGGTCGTGGTCTCCGACTGAGTTCGGACACGCGCATGATCGAGTTCTCGACCGTCTCGAAGGTCTTCCCCGACGGCACTCGTGCTGTCGACGATTTCAGTCTCGTCATCCCCTCCCGAAAGACCACGGTCTTCGTGGGATCGTCGGGATGCGGAAAGACCACGCTCCTGCGGATGATCAACCGCATGGTGGAGCCCTCCGCCGGCACGATCAGCATCGACGGCGACGACATCGCGTCGCGACCCCCGGTGCAGCTGCGGCGCAGCATCGGCTACGTGATGCAGAACTCCGGGCTCCTGCCGCACTTCACCGTCGCCGAGAACATCGCGACGGTGCCCGTTCTTCAGGGTGAGAACCGCAAGAAGGCGCGCACCCGCGCGCTCGAGCTGATGGAGACCGTGGGCCTGGACACCGCGATGGCCGACCGCTATCCCAGCCAGCTCTCGGGCGGTCAGCAGCAGCGCGTCGGCGTCGCGCGGGGCCTCGCGGCCGACCCGAACATCCTTCTCATGGACGAGCCGTTCGGCGCGGTCGACCCGATCGTCCGCGACGAATTACAGCAGGAGCTACTCCGGCTGCAGAGCGACATCGGCAAGACCATCGTCTTCGTCACTCACGACATCGACGAAGCCTTCCTCCTGGGTGACCAGGTGGTGCTGCTCGAGAAGGGCGCCCGGGTCGCCCAGGTCGGGGCTCCGAGCGAGATCATCGAGAACCCGGCGAGCGACTTCGTCGCGAGCTTCATCGGCGCGGTGAAGGGCAAGCGTGCCCTGCGGTTGAAGCAGACCCCCCGGGGCACCGTCGTCGTAGACGCCGAGGGACGCACGCAGGGTGCGCTCGTGGAGGAGCCGCGCGCGTGACCTGGGTCTGGAACAACCTCGACCTCATCGCGGAGCTGACGCTGGTGCATCTGCGTCAGAGCCTCATCGCGCTCGTGGCCGGCTTTCTGCTCAGCATCCCGCTGGGGTGGGTGGCGTGGCGTTACCGGCTCGTACGCAGCGGTGTCATCACCATCACCGGGCTGCTCTACACGATCCCGTCCCTCGCCCTCCTCATCCTGCTTCCGGTCGTGACCGGGTGGTACTCGATCGTGAGCGAGACCAACCTCATCGTGGCCCTCGCGATCTACGCGGTCGCGATTCTCGTCCGCGCGGTCGCCGACGGCCTCGACTCCGTCGACGCCGGGGTGCGGCAGGCGTCCACGGCCGTCGGCTACGGGTCGTTCCGCCGCTTCTGGGCGGTGGAGTTCCCCCTCGCGGGACCCGTGATCCTCGCCGGTCTGCGCGTCGCCTCGGCGAGCACGATCGCTCTGGCCACGGTCGGCATCCTGGTCGGCATCCAGAACATCGGGTACCTGTTCACGAACGGTCTGCAGCGCCGCATCATCCCGGAGGTGTTCGCCGGCGTGATCGCCGTCGTCGTGCTCGCGCTCGTGATCGACCTCCTGCTCGTGGTCCTCGGACGCGTGCTCATGCCGTGGACGCGGCGTGTCCGCACGCGGGCGCCGCGCGCGAACCGGACGGCGGTGGCCGCGTGAACCTCATCGGCGATGCCATCGGCTGGATCTTCTCCGGCGAACCGGGGCGCGGATTCGACAGCATTCCCTCGGCCATCGGGGTGCAGCTGCTGTACACGGTGATCTCCGTGGTGATCGCCGGGGTGATCGCCATCCCCCTCGGCTGGTTCATCGGCCACACCGGAAAGGGCCGCGAGATCGCAGTGGCCGTCTCGGGCGCCGCGCGTGCCATCCCCTCGTTCGGTCTGCTGATCCTGCTCACGCTGCTTCTCGGAGTGCTCCACAAGCCCGAGGCGGCCGTCATCTCGTTCGTCGTGCTGGCGATCCCGTCGCTCTTGGCCGGCGCGTACACGGGGTTCGAGGCCATCGACCGCCGTGTGCTCGACGCGGGGCGGTCGATGGGCATGACCGAGTCGCAGATCCTGTGGCGCATCGAGGTGCCGCTCGGGCTGCCCCTGCTCGTCGGCGGCATCCGTGCGGCGACGCTGCAGGTGCTGGCGACCGTGACGATCGCTGCCTACATCGGTCTGGGTGGGCTCGGGCAGTACATCATCGCGGCCATCCCGCTCCGCCGGTTCGACATCCTCATCGGCGGGGCCATACTGGTCGCCGTGCTCGCCCTCGTCATCGACGGACTGTTCGCCCTGCTGCAGCACCTCGTCGTGCCCCGTGGCATCCGGGCCGCCGGCGCCGCCTCGCCGCGTGCGCGCTCGGCGCGCGAGCGCCGCGCCGAGGCCGTTGCGGTCGGCGCCCCCGCGTCCCCGCCCACGACCACCTGACTCACCCGACTCCCACCACCAGAAAGAGGAACCCATGTTCACAGCACGAACTCGCAAGGGCCTCGGCGTCTTCGCCGGGCTCGCGGTCGCCTCGCTCGCCCTCGCCGGCTGCGGCGGCTCGAGCGACCCTCTGAGCGATGGCGGCGACGCCAGCGCGTCCGCCGATGAGATCGTCGTCGGCTCGCAGGCGTACTTCTCGAACGAGATCATCGCCGAGATCTACGCTCAGGCCCTCGAGAACGAGGGGCTCACGGTCAAGCGCCAGTTCCAGATCGGTCAGCGCGACGCCTACATTCCGCTGCTCGAGGACGGCACCATCACCGTGTTCCCGGAGTACAGCGGCAACCTGCTGCAGTTCTTCGACGAGGAGACCACGGCTCGCACCGCCGACGAGGTCTACGCCGCTCTGCCCGACGCTCTGCCCGAGGGCCTCGAGGTCCTCGACCAGTCCTCGGCGACCGACCAGGACTCGTACACGGTCACCGCGGCCTTCGCTGAAGCCAACGGCCTGACCACCATCGCCGACCTGGCGAAGGTCACGACGGGGCTGACCCTCGGTGGCAACGCCGAACTCGCCGAGCGCCCCTACGGCCCCGAGGGGCTGAAGGCGACCTACGGCGTGGACGTGCAGTTCTCGCCCACCGGTGAGACGACGGTCGACGACCTCGTCGCCGGCACGATCCAGGTCGCGAACGTCTACACCGCCGACCCCCGCATCCAGACGGACGACCTCGTCACGCTGGAAGACCCCGAGGGCCTCTTCCTCGCTTCGAACGTCGTTCCGGTCGTGAACTCGAGCGTCGCGTCGCAGGTGTCCGACATCCTGAACAAGGTCAGCGCCGCGCTGACCCCCGAGGGGCTCGTGGAGCTCAACGTGAAGTCGACCGTCGACCAGGAGTCGCCGGCCGACATCGCCGAGGCCTGGCTCGCCCAGAACGACCTCTGAGGTCGTAGCCGCGCCCCGCGGGGCCGTCCGGTCATCCGGGCGGCCCCGTTTCGCGTGTGCGCGCGCTGCTGGCGTCCGTGTTCTCCCCAGCTCGCCTCATCGATGGTCGTCTCGCGGACGGGATGCCGGATGCCAGCAGGCGGGGACAGGGCGGAAGCACGCCGCGTCCGCGCCGCGTAGCCTGGGACGGATATGGCACATCTGCTCGGGGGCGAAGCCCTGCACCTGGAATACCCGACCAAGGTCGTGTTCGACTCCGTCTCGCTCGGCGTGAACGAGGGCGACCGCATCGGCATCGTCGGCCGCAACGGCGACGGCAAGTCGAGCCTGCTCGGGATGCTCGCCGGGATTCGCGAACCCGACGGTGGTCGTGTGACCGTGCGCGGGGGAGTGACGGTCGGCGTCCTCGATCAGCAGGACACCCTCGACGACGACGACACCATCGGCCGCGCGGTCGTCGGCGACCGGGCCGAGCACGAGTGGGCGGGTGACGCCCGCACGCGCGACGTGATCGCAGGGCTCTTGGGCGACCTCCCCTGGGACGCCCGACTCGGGGATCTGTCCGGTGGCCAGCGCCGCCGTGTCGCGCTCGCGCGGCTCCTCTCGGGCGACTGGGACGTGCTGTTCCTCGACGAGCCCACCAACCACCTCGACGTCGAGGCCATCACGTGGCTCGCGGGGCATCTGAAGAAGCGGTGGGCGCCGAACGCGGGCGGTCTGCTCGTCGTCACGCACGACCGGTGGTTCCTCGACGAGGTGTGCAACACGACGTGGGAGGTGCACGACCGGATCGTCGAGCCCTTCGAGGGCGGCTATGCGGCCTACATCCTGCAGCGCGTCGAGCGCGACCGTCAGGCGGCCGCGATCGAGCAGCGTCGGCAGAACCTCGCCCGCAAAGAGCTCGCGTGGCTGCGACGCGGCGCACCGGCGCGCACGTCCAAGCCGAAGTTCCGCATCGATGCCGCGAACGAGCTGATCGCCGACGTCCCCGAGCTGCGCGACCGTGTCGCACTGCAGTCGCTCGCCGTCGCCCGCCTCGGCAAGGACGTCGTCGACCTCCTCGACGCGGGCGTGACGTACGGCGACCACACGGTGCTGCGCGACGTGGAGTGGCGCATCGCCCCGGGGGAGCGCACCGGCATCCTGGGCGTGAACGGCGCCGGCAAGTCCACGCTGCTCGGCCTCGTGTCCGGCACCATCGAGCCCACCACGGGTCGGGTGAAGCGCGGGAAGACGGTCAAGGTCGCGACCCTGACGCAGCGTCTCGACGAGCTGGAGCAACACCTCGACGACCCGGTCCGCGTCGTGATCTCGCGCTTGCGCACCACCTACACGTTCGGCGCCGGGTCGAAGGCGCAAGAGCTGACCCCCGGACAGCTCCTCGAGCGCCTCGGCTTCTCGAGCGCCCAGCTCTCCACACCCGTGAAGGATCTCTCGGGCGGGCAGAAGCGCCGCCTGCAGCTGCTGCTGATCCTGCTCGACCAGCCGAACGTCCTCATCCTCGACGAGCCCACCAACGACCTCGACACCGACATGCTCGCCGCGATGGAAGACCTCCTCGATTCCTGGTCGGGCACGCTCATCGTCGTCTCGCACGACCGCTACTTCCTGGAGCGGGTCACCGACCAGCAGTTCGCGATCCTCGATGCGCGCCTGCGTCACCTCCCCGGAGGCGTCGACGAGTATCTGCGTCTGCGGGCGATCCAGGATGCCGAGCCCCGGCGCTCGACGAGCACGGAGGTCGTGGCATCCGCGGGTCTGCAGGGTGCGGAGCTGCGCGCCGCGCAGAAGGAGGCATCCGCGACCGAGCGCAAGATCGAGAAGCTGCAGGCTCAGATCGATCGGGCCAAAGCCGCGCTGGCCGATCACGACCAGTCGGACTACGTCGGGCTCGGGAAGGAGATGCAGCGCATCTCGGAGTGGGAGTCCGAGCGCGACGAGCTCGAGCTGCGCTGGTTCGAGCTCACCGAGGCGATCGGCTGACCGCGACCGATCCGGGCGTCAGTGGAAGCCGTACTCCAGGATCACGATGAAGATGCCCAGCATCGCGGTCGCCAGGGCTCCGAGGATGCGGCCGAGGACCGGCGCCCGGCGGCTCTGGAAGGCGTGGTAGCCGAGGATGGCCAGCACGATGAACGCTGTCAGCAGGCAGTTGTCCACGGCGTCGGCGAGGGTGGCCCCGGTCAGGTCGGACACGACCAGGACGATGATCGAGGGCACCGAGGCGTAGAGCATCCCGGCGCCGTGGCGGAGGGCGTTGCGTGTGGCCGCACGGAAGCCGTGCTCGGAATGCTCGGTGAGGGTGTGGGCGAAGACGTGCGCGATGAAGAAGACGATGAGACTCGCAACGGAGGTCGCCAGCATGTCCTCGATGCTCTCGGCGTGGTCTTCGGCGATCGTCACGAGGGCCGTGAAGACGATCAGGCCGTAGATGGCGGCGGGTGAGCGGAACCGGACGTCGAGCCACGTGACGATGCGTCGCCAGACCGACGGTGACGTCGCCGGGGCGCTCACGCGTCGAACCCCAGACTGAGCTTGCGCAGCAACGTGGCCAGGCGGTCACGGTCGGCGCGGGAAAGGCTCTCCAGCAGCAGCGCCTCGGCGTCGACGAGGCGGGTGATCGCGGCATCCACGCGCACGCGACCGTCTTCGGTCAGGGTCACCAGAATGCTCCGTCCATCGCCCGGATCGGCTTCTCTCCGCACGAACCGGCGGGCGACGAGCCGGTCGATGCGGTTGGTCATCGTGCCGCTGGAGACCAGGGTCTGCTGCAGCAGCTGCTTGGGGCTGAGCTGGTAGGGCTCGCCGGCGCGACGAAGTGCCGAGAGCACGTCCCACTCCCAGGACTCGATGTCGCTGCGGCGGAACGCCTCTTTCCGGGCGATGTCGAGGTGCCGTGACAGGCGCGCGACGCGCGAGAGCACCTCGAGCGGCGAGAAGTCGAGGTCGGGTCGCTGGCGCACCCAGGCCTCGACGATGCGATCGACCTCGTCGCTGTCCCGGCTCACGTGTTCATTATGTCGAGAACGTTCCGGCGTCGCGGTCTGGCAGACTTGACCGGTGCCCGCGGGCACGGTCCGCCGTGGTGTAACGGCAGCACGACAGCCTTTGGAGCTGTGAGGTTCAGGTTCGAATCCTGGCGGCGGAGCATGACATCAACGACCGATCTCGCCGTCGTGGTGCTCGCGGCGGGGCAGGGCACCCGCATGCGTTCGCGCACCCCTAAGATCCTGCACACGGTGGGCGGGAGGCCGCTCGTCGGGCACGTGCTCGACACCGCCGCAGCCCTGGATCCGGCGCGCATCGTCGTGGTCGTGCGGCACGAACGCGAGCGCGTGGCCGAGACCGTCGCCGAGCTGGCGCCCGGGGTCGTCATCGTCGATCAGGACGAGGTGCCGGGCACCGGGCGCGCGGTCGAGGCCGCTCTCGGCGCACTCGAGGACTTCACGGGCGACGTGCTGGTGCTCAGCGGCGATGTTCCGCTGCTGCAGGCGCACACGCTCACCGATCTCGTCGCGGCCCACCGGGCCGGCGGCACGGCCGTGACCCTGCTCACCGCGCACGTGGACGATCCGCAGGGCTACGGCCGGATCATTCGCGACGACACCGACGGTGTGCGCCGCATCGTCGAGCAGAAGGATGCCACGGCCAATGAGGCCGCGGCCCGCGAGATCAACGTCGGGGTCTACGTCTTCCAGGTGTCGCCGCTGCGCGACCACCTCGCGCGCGTCGGCACCGCCAACGCGCAGGGCGAGAAGTATCTGACCGACGTCGTGGCGTTGCTGCGCGATGCGCAGCTGGGGGTCGCGGCATCCGTCACCCCCGATGCGGGTGCGGCCCTCGGGGTGAACGACCGCATCCAGCTGTCGGAGGCCGGGCGCACGCTCAACGAGCGCACCGTGCGGCACTGGCAGCGCGAGGGTGTCACGGTCGTCGACCCGGCCACGACGTGGATCGACGTCACCGCCGTGCTGGCCCCCGACGTGACGATCCTGCCCAACACCCACGTCCGTGGTGCGACGGTCGTCGCCGCGGGAGCGACTATCGGACCCGACACGAGCCTGGTGGACTGCGAGGTCGGCGAGGATGCCACCATCACCCGCACCGACGCGACCCTCGCGGTCGTGGCGGCGGGGGCGACCGTCGGCCCGTTCGCGTACCTGCGCCCCAACGCGCGCGTGGGGGTGGGCGGCAAGGTCGGCACGTTCGTCGAGGTGAAGAACTCCTCCATCGGCGAGGGCAGCAAGGTGCCGCACCTGTCGTACATCGGCGACACCGAGATCGGCCGTGGCGTGAACCTCGGGGCCGGGGCGATCACGGCGAACTACGACGACATCGCCAAGCATCGCACCGTCATCGGCGACGAGGTGCACAGCGGCTCGCACAACGTGTTCGTGGCGCCGGTTACCATTGGAGACGGCGCCAAGACCGGCGCCGGCGCGGTGATCCGCAAGGATGTGCCGGCCGGTGCGCTGGCCCTCAGCGTTGCACCCCAGCGGAACATCGAGGGGTGGGTCGAGAAGAATCGACCGGGCACGGCCGCGGCGGACGCTGCAGCGCGTGCTCGGGATGAACAGGAAGCGCGCGATGGCTCGTAAGAAGAACCGTGTAGATCTCGACCGCGACAACGGCATCGCCCCCGGGCTCGTCGCCAAGACCAAGAAGCGGCTCGTGGTCGCCTCCGGGAGGTCGCACCCCGAGCTGGCGCACGAGGTGGCCCGTCATCTCGGCACGGAGCTCGCTCCCACCGAGCACCGCACCTTCGCCTCGGGCGAGATCTACACCCGGTTCGAGGTGTCGATCCGCGGGTGTGACGTGTTCGTCGTCCAGTCGTTCGGCCCGCCGGTGAACGAGTGGCTCATGGAGCTGCTCATCATGCTCGACGCCCTCAAGCGCGCGTCGGCCAAGCGCATCACGGTCGTCGCGCCGTACTTCCCCTACTCTCGCCAGGACAAGAAGGGACGCGGCCGCGAGCCCATCAGCGCGCGCCTCGTCGCCGACCTGCTGAAGACCGCGGGCGCCGACCGCATCATGAGCGTCGACCTCCATGCCGCTCAGATCCAGGGCTTCTTCGACGGCCCCGTCGACCACCTGTTCGCCAAGCCGGTCCTCCTCGAGCACTTCGAGCAGGGTCTCACCGGCGAGGACCGCGAGACCCTGACGGTGGTCTCGCCCGACATGGGCCGGGTTCGTGTCGCCGACACGTGGTCCGACAGCCTCGGCGCGCCGCTGGCCATCATTCACAAGCGCCGCGACCCGAAGGTCGCCAACCAGGTCTCGGTGCACGAGATCGTCGGTGACGTGACCGGCCGCACCTGCCTGCTCGTCGACGACATGATCGACACCGGTGGCACGATCCAGAAGGCGGCGCAGGCCCTCAAGGCGAACGGGGCGCGCAAGGTCATCGTGGCCGCGACGCACGCGATCTTCAGCGACCCGGCGAGCGAGCGGCTCCAGGATGCCGCGATCGACGAGGTCGTCGTCACGGACACCGTGCCGCTGCCGCCGGAGCGTCGCTTCCCGGGGCTCACGGTGCTGCCGATCGCGCCGCTGCTCGCGCGCGCCATCCACGAGGTCTTCGAGGACGGCTCGGTGACGAGCATGTTCGGCGGCGACGCCTGAGACTCACGGCGTGCTCAAAGGTTCGGCGAAGACTGAACCGGGCCGGGCCGGGGATCGTGTTGTGAGGGAGCACGCTCGCTCCGTGAGGCACGACCGAAAGAGGACCCCATGATCCGCGCGACCGCCGTCCCCCGTCCCCTCCGTCTCGGCACCGCCCTCGTGGGCGTCGCCGGCATCGCGGCCCTGGCCGGATGCTCGGGCGGGACCGTCGATGCCGCAGACCCGGCCACGTCGGCTCCGGCCGCCTCGGCGGCGCCGAGCGCGGAGGCCGGCACGGGGGGTTCGACCGCGTCCGGCACCTTCGCGGACGGCACGTACGAGGCCACCGGCCAGTACGCCACCCCCGAGAGCGTGGAGACCGTGGACGTGACGCTCACGATCGCGGACGACACTGTCACGGACGTGACCGTCACCGGCGACCCGCAGGCGGCCGAGTCTCGGCGCTACCAGGCGGAGTTCATCGGGGGGATCAAGGACGAGGTGGTCGGGAAGAAGCTCGATGAGATCTCGGTGAGCAAGGTCGCGGGTTCCTCCCTCACCAGCGGCGGATTCATGAAGGCTCTCGAGACGATCACGTCCGAGGCGCGGGCCTGAGTCCATGACCGCGGCGACCGCGACTGGTTCCGTCTGGACCTTCGACGCCATCGGTACCGCGTGGGCGATCGAGACGACGCACCCGCTGTCTCCGGTCGTCCGGGCGGAGGTCTCCGCCGTCGTGGACGGGTTCGACCGGGCCTGGTCGCGGTTCCGCGACGACTCGGCGGTCTCGGCGCTGGCCACGGGGCGGTCGGCATCCGTCGATGCCCCCGAAGACACGGATGCCATGCTGGCGCTGTACGACGAGCTCGACGTCGCGACGCGCGGCGCCGTCAACCCGCTCGTCGGCGATGCGCTCGCACGCCTCGGCTACGACGCGCGGCTGACTCTGGCCCCGGTCGGATCGCCGGAGTCCGCGCCGCCCTGGCGCGAGGTCATGACGTGGGGGAGTGGCATCCTGTCGCTCTCCCTCCCCGCGACGATAGACGTCGGCGCGCTGGGGAAGGGGCGCCTCGTCGACCGTGTGTTGGAGTCGCTCCTGTCGCGCGTGAAGGGCGACGTGGTCGTCGACGGCTCGGGCGATCTCGCCGTTCGAGGCGCGCCCGTGCGCGTCGGGTTGGAGCACCCCTACGATCCGACCCGCGCGATCGGTGTGGTCGAGGTGCGGGATGCCGCGCTGTGCGCGTCGGCGATCACCCGCCGCGCGTGGGGTCAGGGGCTGCACCATGTGCTCGATGCCCGGACGGGGGCGCCGGTGGACGCGTTCGCGGCCACGTGGGCGATCGCCGACACCGCGATGCGGGCGGATGCACTCGCCACGGCGCTGTTCTTCGACGGCGGCCCGGAGCTCGCGGCCGCCTGGGGCGCCTCGTGGGTGCGCATGCGCACCGATGGCCGCGTGGAGTGGTCGCCCGGATTCGAGGGGGAGATCTTCTGATGAGTGCGACGTTGACGGCGGGTTCGACTCGTGTGCGCGGCATGCTCGGCCGTGTCTCGATGTACCGACTCGTGCTGGCCTCGCTCGGTCTTCTCTCGCTCATCGCCGTGGTCCTGGCGTTCGCCGGGCTGGTCGTGCCCGATCCGCTCGAGATCGTCGTGAGCGCGGTGGTCCTGAGCGCCGCGTGCGTCGCGGCCGACCTCGTCGCGCAGAGCGTTCTGCGGATGCCGCGACGCCTGGAGTCCTCGCTCATCACCGCGGCGATCCTCCTGTTCGTGCTCCGCCCCACGGTCGAGCCGCTGGGCGTGGCCGGGCTCGTGCTCGCCGGTGCCGTGGCATCCCTGTCGAAATACCTGCTCGCGTGGCGCGGCCGGCACATCCTCAACCCGGCCGCGACGGGTGCGACCGTGTTGACGATCGTGAGCGTGTGGGCACCCGAGCTCGGGGGGTCGTCCTGGTGGGTGGGGTCACCATGGCTGGCGGGCCCGGTCCTCGTCCTGGGGCTGCTGCTCCTCGCGCGCACGGATCGCCTCGCCGTCGTCGCGGTGTTCTGGGTGGTTGCGGTGGTCGTGGCGTTCATCCGGACGACCGTGCAGTTCCAGGCGGCGGGCTTCCCCGTCGATGTCGCGGCGGTGCTGCTGCAGGTGACGTTCTCGTCACCGTTCCTGTTCCTCGGGGCGTTCATGCTGTCCGAGCCGCTCACCCTGCCACCGCGCCGGCGTCAGCAGTTCGTCGTCGCCGCGATCGTCGGTGTCCTCGCCGGCTGGCCGATCGCCGTCGGCGCCATCACGCTCGGTCAGGAGCGTGCGCTGCTGATCGGCAATCTGGTGGCGTTCCTGTTCTGCCTCCGAGCCGCCGTGCGACTGCGGCTGGAGGGTCGACGCGATCTGACCCCGACGGTGCGGGAGCTGACGTTCCAGGCGGCGCGGTCGTTCTCGTTCGCGCCGGGGCAGTACTTGGAGCTCGACGTTCCCCACCGGCGACCCGACGGACGCGGCACGCGGCGAGAGTTCTCGATCGCATCGGCCCCCGAGGATCTGCCGACGGTGCGCATCGCCTTCAAGGACGGATCGCAGTCGTCGTACAAGCGTGCCCTCGCCGAGGTTCCGCTGGGCGGCACCCTCGCCGTGACCGGAGTGTGGGGCGACTTCGTCCTCCCCGCCCGTCCGACGGCGCCCGTCCTCCTCGTCGCCGCGGGCATCGGCGTGACGCCGTTCGTCGCGCAGCTGCGGCACCTGGCGGCCACGGGACAGCGCCGCGACATCGTGCTCGTCTACGTCGTCTCGGACTCGGGCGAGCTGGCCTTCCGCGACGACATCGCCGCCAGCGGCATCCCGGTCGTGGTGTTCTGCCCCGACGAGCCGCGCGACCTGCCCGCCGGCTGGACGTGGGCCGGCCCCGAGCGTGTGGATGCCGAGAGCCTCGTGCGCGCGGTCCCCGACATCGCGCAGCGCGCGGCGTACGTGTCGGGTCCGCCGCGTCTCATCGCGGCGCTGGCACCGGGCCTCGCCCGCGCGAAGTCGCTCACGACCGACGCGTTCGCCGGGTACTGAGACGGCACGCGCGGTGACCGGGGAGCCCGGGTTCGGCCGGGCCCCGCGGTTCGCGTGAGGATTCAGACCGGATCGACCGGCTTCGCGGGCAGCCGCACCTCGAAGGTCGTGTCGCCCGGGGTGCTGCGCACCGTGATCGTCCCGTGGTGGGCTTCGACGATCGCCCTCGCGATCGACAGGCCCAGGCCCGTGCCCCCGGTCTTGCGGTCGCGGGAGCGGTCGGCGCGCGCGAACCTCTCGAAGAGCTGAGGGGCGACGGCCGGGTCGATCCCCGGGCCGTCATCGTGCACGCGCAGGACCGCGTCGTCGCCTTCGCGCGCGACCGAGACCGTGACCTCGGTTCCGGCCGGCGTGTGGGTGCGGGCGTTGGCGAGCAGGTTGGCGACGACCTGATTGAGCCGTGAGGCGTCGCCGGCGAGCTCGACCGGCTCGTCGCCGACCTCGATCGACCAGGCATGATCCGGTCCGGCCGGGCGTGCGTCCCCGACCGCCTCGACGGCCAGCCGCGTCAGGTCGACGGTCCCGTAGACGAGCTCCTGCCCTTCATCGAGACGCGCGAGGAGCAGCAGGTCCTCGACGAGCGTGGTCATGCGCAACGATTGCGCCTGAATGCGTTCGAGCGATTGCTCGGTGGTTTCCACGGCCATGGCGGTGCGCTGGCGGGTCTCGTCGTCCTGGGCCTGGCGCATCGCGCGCAGCGAGAGCTCGGAGAAGCCCCGGATGGATGCCAGCGGCGTGCGCAGCTCGTGACTGGCATCCGCCACGAACCGGCGCATCAGCTCCTCGTTGCGCTGTCGAGCGGCGAGCGAGGCGTCGACCTTGTCGAGGAGCGTGTTCAGCGCGGCGCCGACCTGTCCGATCTCGGTGTGCTCGTCGACCTGCTCCGCCGGGACCCGTTCGTCGATGGAGACGTCTCCCTGGTCCATGCGGATGGATGCCACGCGCGTCGCCGTTTCGGCGACGGAACGCAGGGGGCGCAGGCCCACGCGGATGACGAGCGCGATGATCACGGCGAGGAGGAGCAGGCCACCGGCGGTGACGAGGGCCACCGTGGTCAGGATCGCTCCGATGGTCGCCGTCACCTGGCTGAGGGGCAGCCCGAGGACCACGACCGTGCCGGCCTGGTTGCCGGTGATGCCGATGCGGTAGTCGCCGAGGCGCGGGAGATCGACGGTGTCGGAGCCGATCTCGGAGAGACCCGTCGCCACCGCATCGCGGATCTCGTCGACCTGCGCCTCGTCGAGTGCGCTCACCGACCGACCGTCGACATAGGCGCCGGTGTCACCGGTGAGCGGGGTGCGCAGGACGAGGACCGTGCCGTCGGGAAACGGTCCGGCCGCGAGGACGTCGATGGCCGAGCTCGTCGGTCCGACTTGAACATTGGCCAGGGCAGCCGAGACCTGCGCATTGAGGTTGGTCTGCAGCACGCCGGTGATGATCGCGCTCGTCGAGACGGCGATCATCACGAGGATGAAGGTGACCATGCCGATGACGGCGGTCATCAGTCGCGCCTGCAGCGTCCACCGGTGGCGCGCGAGGGGGCGGGTCACTGAGGTGCTTTGATCATGTAGCCGACGCCGCGGACGGTGTGGATGAGCGGCTCGTTGCCGGCGTCGATCTTCTTGCGCAGGTACGAGATGTACAGCTCGACGACGCTGGAGCGCCCCCCGAAGTCGTAGTTCCAGACGCGGTCGAGGATCTGCGCTTTCGACACGACGCGTCGCTGGTTGCGCATGAGGAAGCGCAGGAGCTCGAACTCCGTGGCCGTCAGATCGATCTCGGTCCCCGCACGCACCACCTCGTGGCTGTCCTCGTTCAGAGACAGGTCGCCCACGCGCAGGATCGGCTCGGAATCCCTTGTCGACGCGGTCCCCGCGCGGCGCATGAGGCCGCGCAGGCGCGCCACGACCTCTTCGAGGCTGAAGGGCTTCGTCACGTAGTCGTCACCGCCCGCCGTGAGTCCGGCGACCCGGTCGGCGACGGCATCCTTCGCGGTGAGGAACAGCACCGGGACGTCGTTGCCGGAGTGACGCAGCCGCTGCAGCACCGCCATGCCGTCGAGGTCGGGCATCATGATGTCGAGCACCATGGCATCCGGTTCGAAGTCCCGGGCGGCGGCGAGAGCGTCGAAACCGGAGCCCGCGGTGCGGACGTCCCACCCCTCCATGCGCAGAGCCATCGACAGCAGGTCGGTGAGCATCTGCTCGTCGTCCACGACGAGGACGCGGAGGGCACTGCCGTCCGGACGGGTGAAGGCGGGAGCGCTGGCGGTCGTGGTCATGGCACCCATTGTGCGGTGAAATCTATGAGCTTTCTATGGCGCGCGCTATGCGCTCGCTGTGAAGTCGACGGGCCCGCGCGACGGCCATCGCCGCGACGACCCCGACGGCCGCGCCGATGGTGTTGGCGAGGAGGTCCCGGGCATCCGCCACCCGGCTCGGAAGCAGTGCCCATTGCGACAGCTCGATCACGACGCTGAGCGCGAGGCCGCCGAGGACGCCCAGCCACGGCCGGCCGCCCCACGCCAGGACGAGGAGTCCGAAGGGCGCGAACAGCGCGATGTTGGCGCTGAACTCGACGAGCTCGAACGTCACCCACGCCGTCGGTGGCCACGCCTCCAACGCACGGAGAAGGCTCGCCAGGACGCTCGCCGTCTCCGGGCCGTACGGTGCGGGGCGCAGGGTGATCCACCAGAGCCCGAACGCATACGACGCCGAAGCGGCGACGAGCAGGGCCCGCCGCCGCTTCGTGATGGTGCGCCTCAGTGGGTGTCCTCGGCCTCGATCTCGGTGCGGTCGCCGGACCAGAGGGTGTGGAACGTGCCCTCCTTGTCGATGCGGCGGTACGTGTGCGCACCGAAGAAGTCGCGCTGGCCCTGGATGAGAGCCGCCGGGAGGCGGTCGGCGCGCAGGCCGTCGTAGTACGCCAGCGACGAGCTGAACGCGGGAGCGGGGATGCCGCTCGCCGCCGACAGCGCGACGATGTGGCGCCACGCGTCCTGGGCGCGACCGAGAGCCTCGACGAAGTAGGGCGCGGTCAGGAGGACCGGCAGGTTCGCCTCGGCGTCGTACGCCTCGGCGATGCGGTTGAGGAACTGCGCGCGGATGATGCAGCCACCGCGCCAGATCTTCGACACCGCACCGAGGTCGATGTTCCAGTCGTACTGGGCCGCACCGGCGCGGATCTCGTCGAAGCCCTGGCTGTAGGCCACGATCTTCGAGGCGTACAGCGCCAACCGCACCTGCTCGATGAACGCATCGGCATCCTCTCCCGAGAGCAGGTCGGTGCCGGAGGGGCCGGGGAGATCACGCGACACCTCGCGCTGCTCGGGGTGGCTGGACAGGGAGCGGGCGAAGGTGGCCTCGGCGATGCCCGAGACCGGCACGCCCAGATCGAGCGCGGTCTGCACCGTCCATGCGCCCGTACCCTTCGCCCCGGCCTGGTCGAGGATGACATCCACGAGCGGCTTGCCGGTCTCGGCATCCGTCTGGCGCAGGACCTCGGCGGTGATCTCGATCAGGTAGGACTCCAGTTCGCCGCGGTTCCACTCGGCGAAGACGTCGGCGATCTCGGCCGGGGACTTGCCCGTGGCGCGACGGATGAGGTCGTAGGCCTCGGCGATGAGCTGCATGTCGGCGTACTCGATGCCGTTGTGCACCATCTTCACGAAGTGGCCGGCGCCATCGTGGCCGACGTGGGTCACGCACGCCTCGCCCTCGGCGACGGCGGCGATGGAGGTGAGGATCGGGCCGAGAGTGGTCCACGATTCGTCGGAGCCGCCGGGCATGAGCGACGGCCCGAGCAGCGCGCCCTCCTCACCGCCGGAGACGCCCATTCCCACATAGTTGATGCCGGTCTCGCGGACGGCCTTCTCGCGACGGATGGTGTCGGTGAACAGGGCGTTGCCGCCGTCGACGATGATGTCGCCCGGCTCGAAGACCTTCACGAGCTCGTCGATGACGAAGTCCGTCGCGCGACCGGCCTTGACCATGATGATCGCGGTGCGCGGCTTCGACAGGGAGGCAGCGAAGTCCGCGTACGAGAACGACGGCACGAACTCGGCCTCGGGGTGGGCGGAGACGAGGTGCTCGGTCTTGTCCTGGCTGCGGTTGAAGATCGCCACGGTGTTGCCTTCGCGGCTCGCGAGGTTGCGCGCGAGGTTCGACCCCATGACGGCCAGACCGACCACGCCGATGTTCGCCGTGCCCTCCCCGCGACCCTCGGGGCGCGAATCCGCTTCCGCGGTCGGGCGGGCGACGTCCTCGGGGCCCGGTGCGCCCTCGTGCACCTGCGCGGCCTCGTGCGGTGCCTGGTCCTGGTCGGTCGAAGGTCCGGTCGGGGAGGGGGTCGACGTCATTCGTTGCTCCGTTTTCACGCGCGAGAGAAGAGGGCGGACGGGAGTCGCGCACCCCCGCCACTGTATCGGCTCGGTTCGCCGCGGATCAGGCCTCGGCCTGCAGGTGCAGACGCGTGAGGATGGCGTCCACCTGTTCCTGCGGCGTCATGTCCAGGTCGATGTGGATGGCCCGCTCGTCGGCATCCGGCACCTGCAGGGTGTCGAACTGCGAGGTGAGGAGGGCCGGCGGCATGAAGTGCCCCTGGCGGCGCAGCAGACGCTCGAGCACGAGGGCGGGGTCGCCCATCAGGAGCACGAACGTCACGTCGTCACGGCGCAGCACGTCACGGTAGCTGCGCTTCAGGGCCGAGCAGGTGATGACGCCGGGGCGGCCCGCGGCGATCTGGCCGTCGATCCAGGCGGCGACCCGATCGAGCCATGGCCACCGGTCGTCGTCGTTGAGCGCGTGACCGGCCGCCATCTTCGCGACGTTGGCGGCGGGGTGCAGGTCGTCACCTTCCTGCAGGTCCCAGCCGAGACGCCCGGCGAGGAGGGCGGCGACGGTGGACTTGCCGGTGCCGGCGGGGCCCATGAAGACCAGGACGGGGGTGGTGCTGTCCAAGGAACTCTCTCTTCGTCGAGGTGCGGTGGATGCCGCACGGGGCGATCAGATGCTGCGGCGGACCTCGGTGAGTACCGCGGCGACGTAGCGGCGGGTGTGCTCTTCCGCGGCGTCGGGATCGGCGCGTCCGATGGCCGCGGCGGTCTCGATGTGATTGTGGAGGGCCTCGGGGTTGGGAACCCCGGGAGTGAGCCCGTGCAGCGAGCGGCCTTCTATCGCCGCCGCGATGGGGGCCCGAGCCGCAGCGAGCATGAGGTTCCCGCTCGAAACGAGGATGAGGTCGTGGAAGGCGATGTCCGCCTCCAGGTACTCGGGGGAGTCGCCGCGCCCCTCGGCGCCCAGACGCGCGAGCTCGTCCGCGAGACGAAGGATCTCCCGCCGCTGCACGTCGGTGGAACGCTGCGCGCTCAGCCGCGCCGCGATGGGTTCGATCCCCGCGCGCAGCTCCGTGGTGTTGACGATCAGCTGATCGCGACGACGGCCGGCGAGTTGCCAGCCGATGAGGCGCGTGTCCAGTGCGCTCCACGCACTCGGCGGTCGCACGGTGACCCCGACGCGGCGGCGCTGTTCGACCAGACCCATGGCCTCCAGAACCCGCACGGACTCTCGCACCACGGTCCGGGAGACGCCGTACTCGGCTTCGAGGCCGCCGAGGGTCAGGACCGTGCCCGGCGCGAGGTCACCGTCCGCGATCCGGGCGCCGATCGCGTCCGTCACGGAGCCATGCGAGGCTCGGGCCATAACCCCTCCTTAGGTACGACCATATCTTGCCAAAAATATGATCATTGTGTGAAGATCGTGCGGCGCCCCCGGCGGAAGCTGCGCGACGCGCTTGCGTGCGGCGTTGCCTGACCATCCTGAATCGACGGAGATCTTCTTGGACGACTGGACCCAAACACTCGGCACAGCCCCGCTGCTGGCCATCGCGGCGGGAGCGATCGCGCTCATTCTCGTCCTCATCATCTGGCTGAAGGTGCACGCCTTCCTCGCCCTCATCATCGTGTCGCTCGTGACGGCGTTCGTCGCCGGCATCCCGGTCTCGGCGATCGTGACCACGCTGACCGGCGGCTTCGGGGGAACCCTCGGCACCGTGGCGCTCTTGGTGGCTCTCGGGGCCATGCTCGGGCGGCTGATCGAGCATTCCGGCGGGGCGCGAGCGCTCGCGGAGATGTTCGTGCGCATCTTCGGCGAGAAACGCGCGCCGTTCGCACTCGGAATCACCTCGCTCGTCCTGGGCTTCCCGATGTTCTTCGACGCCGGCCTGGTCATGATGCTGCCGATCATCTTCGCCATCGCGCGGCGCGTCTCGCGCACGAACGTGCTGCTGTTCGGTCTCCCCGCGGCGGCCGCCTTCTCGGTCATGCACGTCTTCCTGCCGCCGCACCCCGGACCGGTGAGCGCGAGTGAGCTGTACGGAGCGAATCTCGGAATCGTCCTGCTGGTGGGCCTCATCATCGCTTTCCCCGTCTGGTACGTCTCGGGCTACCTGTGGGGGAAGTTCGTCGCTCAGCGCATTCAGCTGCCGGTCCCCGCGCTCTTCGGCGAGATGGACGACGACCAGCCGGTCAATCCGCCCAAGCCGGGCACCGTCATCGCGGTTCTGCTGCTGCCGATGTTCCTCATCTTCCTGAACACGGGCCTGTCGACCCTCGCCAGCGCGGGTGCGGTCTCCACCGACGACACCTGGGTGCAGGTGCTCATCCTGCTGGGCAACTCGGCCGTGGCGCTGCTCATCACGGTCATCGTGGCCACGATCGTCTTCGGTTTCCGCCGCGGCGAGAAGGGCACCGCGATCGAGAAGGTCGTGGACTCCTCGCTCGGGCCGGTGGCATCCGTCATCCTCATCACCGGCGCCGGCGGAATGTTCGGTGCCGTGCTGCGCGCCTCGGGGATCGGCGACGCGCTCGCCGACAGCCTCGGTGATCTCGGTCTGCCGGTCATCGTGGCGGCCTACATCATCGCCGTCGTGCTCCGTCTGGCACAGGGCTCGGCGACCGTCGCGCTCGTCACCGCCGCGGGTCTGGCCGCCCCCGCCGTCATGGCCGGGGACTTCTCGCCCCTGCAGATCGCGGCCATCACGCTCGCCACCGCCGCGGGTTCGGTGTTCGCGGGGCACGTCAACGACTCCGGGTTCTGGCTCGTCGGCCGCCTCATGGGCATGGATGTCAAGACGACGCTGAAGACCTGGACCGTTCAGCAGGCGATCGAGTCGGTTCTCGGCTTCCTCGCGGCGCTGATCGTGTTCGGCATCGGCGCCGTCATCTGACCGGAGGACTCGTGAGCCGCTCGGACCGGAACGTCGTCGTCGACGACGGCATGACCGCCCTCGTCTGAGGAGAGCACCAAGCATGGACGCGCTGTTCATCGACGCCGCCCTCGAGGCGGAGGTTCGCGAGATCGCCGTTCCCGAGCCCGCGGAGGACGAAGTCCGTATCCGCGTCGAGTACGTGGGGATCTGCGGCTCCGACCTGCACTACTACTTCCACGGGGCGAACGGCGCATTCGTCGTGCGCGAGCCGCTCATTCCCGGCCACGAGCTCGCGGGGCGGATCGATCACGATCCGACGGGACAGTGGGCGGCCGGTACCCCGGTCACGGTGCACCCGGCGCGATTCGGCCGCCCCCGGCCCGGTCTCGAAGGTGCCCCGCACCTGTGGCCGGGCGGGTCGTACCTGGGCAGCGCCTCCACGTGGCCCCACACGCAGGGGGCGGCGGCGGAGTATCTCGTCGTCGACCGGGGCATGATCCGTGTTCTCCCCGAGGGCGTCACGGCTCGCCGGGCCGCGCTCGCCGAACCGCTCGCGGTCGCCCTCCACGCGCTCGGCGTGGCCGGGCCCGTCGCCGGCGCCCGGGTGCTGGTGACCGGATCGGGCCCGATCGGACTCATGGCTGTCGCTGCCGCGGTAGCCGCGGGAGCCGAGGTCACCGCCACCGACGTGCTGCCCGGACCGCTGGCCCGGGCCCGTGTCCTGGGTGCTTCGCACACCGTGGACGTACGGACCGAGGAACTGGACGCGGGGGTGTTCGACGTGGTGCTGGAGTGCTCCGGTGCGCCCCAGTCCATCTCGGCGGCGCTGCGGGCCGTGCGGGCGGCGGGCGTCGTGGTGCAGGTCGGGATGCTGCCCGATGCGGAGCGTCCCGTGAACCTCGCGCCGTTCATCGCGAAAGAGGTCCGCTACCTCGGGAGCTTCCGCTTCGCGGACGAGATCGATGCCGCGATTCGACTCCTCGCCGAGCACCCCGTCATCGAGGCCGCGATCACGCACGAGTATCCGCTCGCGGAAGCGGCCGCCGCCTTCGCCACGGCTCGGGACTCCGACGCCTCCGGGAAGGTGCTGCTCGTGCTGTGAGTGCTCCGCTTCGTCGACGTGCGAACGGCGCCGTGCCCCTGGGCCCGGCGCCGTTCGCGATGTCTGCGGGGAGCGGTCAGTGCTTGTTGTAGCCGGAGTGACGTCCCATCGAGAACAGGGCGCCGACCACGCCGACCCCGCCCACGAGCGTGATCGCGCCGACGACCCAGAGCAAGACGTGAGAGAAGAAGTCGCTGTCCATGGTGTTCCTCCGGTCCGTGGGGCTTCGCTCGATTCTATCGGGGCCCGCGGAGGCGTCCTGAGGGCGGGTCGAACGCGGGACGGGTCGCTGGTAGACTTTCGGGGAACTTCGGCGAGGGATGCATCGCCGTGCGCCTGGCGGGTGTGCGTGGCATCCGTAATCGACGCGGTGATGCAGGCTCCCGGCTTTCCTCACGCGCTCGCGTTCGAGTCGAATCCAGACCACATACGCGCGGACTCCGTCCGCTCCCAAGCTGCGGGACCCGTGCCCGCGAGGAGAACATCATGTCGGAAGACAACAAGGTCGTCGCCGAGGTGCGCGAGAACTTCGGCAAGGGCTTCGCCCGCCGTCTGCGCGCCGCCGGCAAGATCCCCGCCGTCATCTACGGGCACGGCACCGAGCCGCAGCACGTCGCGCTGCCGGGCCACCAGGTGTCGCTGCTGATCCGCCGCGCCAACGCGCTGCTCGACCTCGACATCAACGGCAAGAGCCAGCTGACGCTCGTCAAGGACGTCCAGAAGGACCCGGTGCGCCAGATCGTCGAGCACATCGACCTGCTCGTCGTCCGCAAGGGCGAGAAGGTCGCCGTCGACGTTCCCGTCGTCGTCGTCGGTGAGCCCTTCTCGGGCACCGTCGCCATGCTCGACACGGCCACGGTGTCGCTCGAGGTCGAGGCCACGCACATCCCCCAGACCATCGAGGTCGACGTCGAGGGCGCCGAAGACGGCACGCAGATCACCGCGGCCGACCTGGTGCTGCCCGCGGGTGCCGCACTGGTGACCGAGCCCGAGACCCTCATCGTGGGCGTTTCGGTTCCGCTGGACACCCTTGCCGCCGAGGAAGAGATCGCCGAGGCCGACGCCGAGGTGGCCGAGGAGCAGTCCGAGGAGTCCGAGGCGGCTTCTGAGGCTGACCAGAACTGAGGCTCGCGGACCGCAGGAGCGGTCCGGTAACGACGAGGGGGCGTGCATACGCCCCCTCGTTCGTCGTATCAGGGTCCGCGGACGGATCCGGAAGGATGGATGCCATGGCGGACACCTGGCTCATCGTCGGTCTCGGCAATCCCGGGCCGCGGTATGAGGCGACCCGGCACAATGTGGGCCAGATGGTCGTCGACGAACTCGCCGCCCGCCGCCGGGAGACCTTCCGCGCGCACAAGGCGAATGCGCGCGTCGCGGAGACCTGGGTGCGTCCCGGGGGAGCGAAGCTCATCCTGGCGAAGCCGAACAGCTTCATGAACGTCTCGGGCGGCCCCGTCTCGGGGCTCGCGCGCTTCTACGCGGTCGACCCGGAGCGCGTGATCGTCGTCCACGACGAGCTCGACATCCCGTTCGACACGATCAAGCTCAAGACCGGCGGCGGACACGGCGGACACAACGGTGTGCGCGATGTCGCCAAAGCGCTCGCGACTCCCGAGTTCCCTCGGGTCCGCGTCGGCATCGGCCGGCCCGTCGGCCGTCAGGACCCGGCGGACTGGGTGCTCGATCCGTTCGGGGCGAAGGAGCGGGAGACCCTTCCCCTCCTCGTGTCGGATGCGGCGGATGCGGTCGAGACGCTCGTGGAAGAGGGACTGCTCGCGGCGCAACAGCGCTTCCACGCGCCCCGCTGAGCGTCCTCCGGCGGCCCGAGGGATGCCGTCGTCAGTCCGATCTCCGCTGGCGAAGGGCGCGCGCCAGGGTGACCGTCCCGAAGATCCCGGCGGCGACACCCGCGAGGCAGGCGGCGAGGCAGCAATAGGCGCCCACGTCGTCGAGGAGACGGTCCTCGCCGCGACGCAGCGCGAAGGCGAGGGCGAACAGGATCACGCTGCCGGACCCGCACACGAGAAAAGGAACGCGGCGAGAGGGCCTCAGAGCTCGCGGTCCGTGCTCTGCCCACCCCGAGGAGAGGTCGTGCGGTGCGGCGGTGACCGTCGGGCGTTGCGCGGGCAGGCGTGCCCGGTCAGGCTGTCGGTCGGTCGGTCGCATTCCCGCGAGGTTAGGAGATCACGAGTACCGGTACGCGCGGTCATCTCAATCTGTGGAGAAGTAGCGCACGACTCCGGACTGTGGAGGAGGGGTGGCCGCCCGCGGCCCGCGGCGGCGTACACGGAAGAGCCCCGGCCATGACCGGGGCTCTCGAGAGACGGGCCTCACGGGCCCGCGCGTCACTGTGCGTAGGGAGCGGCTCCGATGACGGCGCCGATGCCGAACACGACCAGCACCACGCCACCGCCGAGGACGGCGAGGATGATGGCGGCGATGGCCCAACCGCGACCGCGGTTCTTCACCGCGGCGACGATGCCCTGGATCAGGCCCCACAGGGCGAGGACGCCCCATATGAGGAAGGCCGAGACCGACAGGGCGCCGGCGGCGAGACCGATCTGGTTCGCCGCTTCGGGCAGGGTCTCGGGGTCGAGAGTCGCCGTGCCGTTCGCCACGTCGGCGAACTGCGCCAGGCTGCCGCTCTGGATCCCACCGAGGAGGGCGAGGATCGAGCCGATGACGACCGCCGCGAGCGACACCACGAAAGCGATGAGACCGAGTCCGCGCGACCCCTTCGCGCGCCCGGCCGGTGCGGTGGGTGCGGGAGCGGCGTATCCGGCCGAAGCCGCGGGGTATCCGCTCTGTGCGGCCTCCGCGCGTGTGACGGGCGGGGTGTCGTACGGCTCGGGGGGCGGCGGTGTGCTGCTCACGGTGTCCTCCTGTGGTCGTCGAGGGCACGGGCGCCCTCGTCATCGAAAGCCTAGGGAGGGGCCGTGGATGTCCCGGACGGGGTGGACGGATCGCGAAAGAGCCGGTAGGCGGCTAGATCGGCGTCCCCGAGCCCGTCGTCGCACCGGCACCGGCCGCGACGGCCAGGAGCACGAGCCCCGCGAACAGGAACGGCCCGAGCGCGGAGATCACGATCGCCGCGATACCCGAGGCGCGGCCGGAGTTGCGCACGGTGGCGACGATGCCCAGGGTCAGGGCGACCACTCCGAGGACGGTCCCCGACCACAGGGCGATCTCCGCCACCAGCACGAGGCCGCGCACGGGGGACAGCAGACGCCAGTCCACCGCCTGGCCACCGCGCGCGACGAACTCGGTGCCCGCGCCGCGGGCGATACCGAAAGCGGCAAGGCCGGCCACCCCGGATGCCACGACCCCGGCGAGGATCGACAACGTCAGCGCAACCGCACCCATCGGGCGGCGTCGGCGGACGACGGGCGGCGCGGTCAACAGTGCGCCGGCCGGGGGAGCCGCGTGAGGAGCCGTGAAGATCGGACCGCCGGGGGCATCGGGCGAGGACATGAAGCCACTGTACGAGGCGAGCCGCCGTCGACGAAGGGGCCGTGACGCCCGGGCCGGTGTGCGCGCGGGCACCTTCGGCCGTCGCCCGCATCGGAGCCGGTGTCGGTGCCCCCGCGTAGGATGGGTCGAGTGACAGTTCCCGGGATCGTTCGCGCCCTCGAGCAGGCTGAGTCGTACCGGGACGCCGCTTCGGCGGCCTCCTCCGATCTGTCTCTCTCGGTCATCGACGGGCTGGATGCTCCCGTCATCGCCGCCCTCCTCGAGCACCGTCGCTCCGGCGGAGCCCCGGGTGCCGTTCTCGTCGTCGCGCCGACCGGTCGCCGAGCCGAGTCTCTGGGTCCTGCCCTGGATGCCGTGATGCCCGGTGCGCAGGTGCTGCACTTCCCGGCCTGGGAGACGCTGCCCCACGAGCGCTTGAGCCCCAGTCCCGAGACGGTCGGCCGCCGGCTCGACGTGTTGCGCCGCATCGCGGCGTGGGACGGCGTCACGCCCCTCGTCGTCACCGCTTCGGTCCGAAGCGCCCTGCAGCCGCTGGCTCCCGGACTCGGTGCCGTCGAGCCGGTCGAACTGCGTGTCGGTGGTCGCGGGAGCGAGCTCGATGCGGTGATCACGCGGCTGGTGGAGCTGGCCTACCACCGTGTCGACATGGTCTCGCGCCGGGGCGAGTTCGCCGTGCGGGGTGGCATCCTCGACGTGTTCCCGCCCGTCGCCGATCATCCTTACCGCGTCGAGTTCTTCGGCGACGAGGTCGACCAGATCCGCGCGTTCTCGGTCGCCGACCAGCGGTCGCTCCCCGGCGAGGTCACCGAGGTGTCGCTCGTGCCGAGCCGCGAACTCCTCCTGACGCCGGCCGTGCGCGCGCGTGCCGCCGAGCTCCGCGACGGGTACCCCGGCCTCCGACAGTTGCTGGAGAAGATGGCCGAGGGCATCCCCGCCGAGGGGATGGAGTCGCTGATCCCGGTGCTGATCGACGATCTCACCACCATCGTCGACTACCTGCCCGGCGGGAGCGCGGTCGCCCTGGTCGACCCCGAGCGCTCGCTCGCGCGGGCGACCACGCTCGGTGACACGAACCGTGAGTTCCTCGAGGCGGCGTGGTCGGCGGCGACCGCAGGGGCCGATACGCCGGTCGATCTGGGCGCCGGTGATTTCGTCACGCTCGAGGATCTCCGCGAGATCGCCGGAAGCCGTGGCGGCGTCTGGTGGAGACTCAGCGCGTTCGACTCCGGAGCGGCGGATGCCGAGGCCGAGGGTCTCGTCGTCGTCGACGATTCCACGCACCGCGTGAAGGCCGACCCGGTGCCTTCGTTCCAGGGGAACGTCGAGGGCGCGACCGCCCACGTCGGCGAACTCCTCGCCGAGGGGTGGGCCGTCGTGGTCACGGCATCCGGTCCGGGGCTCGTCGACCGCGCACGCGACGTGCTCGCCGAGCGGGGGATCGCGGCACGCCGGGTCGATGCGGTGCTGTCGCCCCCGGAGCCCGGGGTCGCGCACATCGTGTGCGCACCCCTGGAGCGCGGCTTCGAGCTGACCGAGACGAAGTTCGCCGTGATCACCGAGACCGAGTTCTACGGTCGCGCGGTGGGCGGAGACAACCGCGGCGTCAAGAAGCTCGCGTCGCGGCGACGCAACGTCGTGGATCCGCTGCAGCTGAAGCCCGGCGATGTCGTCGTGCACGCCACCCACGGGATCGGGAAGTTCCTCGAGCTCACTCGCCGCGAAGTGTCCAGCGGGGGGCGCAACGCCGTCAAGACGACCAAGGAGTACCTGGTCCTCGAGTACGCGCCGTCCAAGCGCGGCTACCCGGGCGACAAGCTTTTCGTGCCGACCGATCAGCTCGACCTTCTCTCGAAGTACGTCGGCGGTGAAGCGCCGACCCTGTCGAAGATGGGCGGCAGCGACTGGGCCGCCGCGAAGGGGCGTGCGCGAAGGGCCGTGCGCGACATCGCGGTCGAACTGGTCAAGCTGTACTCCGCCCGGATGGCGGCCAAGGGATACGCCTTCGGCCCCGACACCCCGTGGCAGCGCGAGCTCGAAGAGGCCTTCCCGTTCGCCGAGACGCAGGATCAGCTGCAGACGATCGACGAGATCAAGGCCGACATGGAGAAGCCCATCCCCATGGATCGACTGCTCTCGGGCGACGTGGGGTTCGGCAAGACCGAGGTCGCCGTGCGGGCCGCCTTCAAGGCGATCCAAGACGGCAAGCAGGTCGCGATGCTCGTGCCGACGACGCTCCTGGTCAAGCAGCACCTCGAGACCTTCGCCGAGCGCTTCGCGGGGTTCCCGGTGAAGGTCCGCCCGCTGTCGCGCTTCCAGACCGACAAGGAGGCTCGCGACACGATCGCCGGCCTCGCCGACGGCACGGTCGACATGGTCATCGGCACGCACCGCATCCTCACCGAGAAGGTGTTGTTCAAGGACCTCGGGCTCATGATCATCGACGAGGAGCAGCGCTTCGGTGTCGAGCACAAAGACGCGCTGAAGAAGCTCAAGACCAACGTCGACATCCTCGCGATGAGCGCGACTCCGATTCCCCGCACGCTGGAGATGGCCGTCACCGGCATCCGCGAGATGTCCACCCTCGCCACGCCGCCGGAGGACCGGCATCCGATCCTCTCCTACGTGGGGCCGCGCAACGACAAGCAGATCGCCGCGGCCATCCGCCGCGAGCTGCTGCGCGAGGGGCAGGTGTTCTACGTGCACAACCGCGTCTCGTCGATTCAGCGCGTCGCGGCGCATCTGGCCGAGCTGGTGCCCGAGGCCCGCATCGTGGTCGCGCACGGGCAGATGGGGGAGCACCAGCTCGAGCAGGTCGTCGACGACTTCTGGGAGCGCCGCGCGGACGTGCTCGTGTCGACCACGATCATCGAGACGGGGCTGGACATCGCCAACGCGAACACGATCATCATCGATCGCGCGGACAAGTACGGCCTGTCGCAGCTGCATCAGCTGCGCGGTCGGGTGGGCCGCGGGCGCGAACGGGCGTACGCCTACTTCCTGTACGACGAGATGAAGCCGCTGTCGGAGACCGCGGCCGACCGCCTCGAGACGATCGCGGTGAACAACGACCTCGGCAGCGGTATGCAGGTGGCTCTGAAAGACCTCGAGCTGCGCGGTGCGGGCAACCTGCTGGGCGCCGAGCAGGCCGGGCACATCGCCGGCGTCGGTTTCGACCTGTATCTGCGCATGATCGGCGAAGCCGTCGCGACGTTCCGCGGTGAGGACACCGAGGGGCCCACCGAGCTGCGCCTCGAGCTTCCGGTCGATGCGCGCCTGCCCGAGACCTACATCGACAGCGAGCGCCTGCGGCTCGAGGCCTACCAGAAGCTGTCGGCCGCGGCATCCGCCACGGCGAAGGACGACGCGATCGACCTGGTCGTCGACGAACTCCGCGACCGGTACGGAGAGCCGCCGACCGAGGTGGAGGGCCTCGTCGCCGTCGCCCGTCTGCGACGCCGTGCCGCGCAGGCCGGTCTCGCCGATGTGGTGGCGATGGGGTCGAACCTGCGTATCGCTCCGGCGAACCTCGCCGACTCTATGCGTGTGCGCCTGCAGCGCCTGTACCCGAAGGCGAAGCTGGTCGCGAGCGGGGATGCCCTGGTCGTCCCCCTCCCGCAGGATGCCGACGACACGAACCTCATCGCGTGGGTGCGACAGCTCCTCGACGCGCTGTGGCCCCTGCCCGCCGCGAAGGAGTCGGAGACGGCACCGGCGTGAGCCCGCTAGGGGCGCACCAGGATCGTGCCCACCTTGTGGCCGGAGTCCACTCGGGCGTGCGCTTCGACGATCCGATCCAGCGGCAGGGAGGCTTCGATCACCGGGGTCAGCGTGCCGTCGGCGACCCGCTCTACCAGCGCGCTCACGAGGTCGCGCCCTGACCCCGCGGTGCCGGTGAGGACGCGTCCCCGGGCGGTGATCGTCTCGCCGAGCGTCGCCGCGGCCAAGAGGAGGCGTCCGCCCGGTGTGAGGAGCGCATCGGCGTCGCGGGGATGGAGCACGCCCACGGTGTCGAAGACGACGTCGTACCGCTCACCGAGGTCGGTGAGCGAAGTGGTCGCGCGGTCGAGGGTGCGATGGGCGCCGAGACGCGTGAGCAGTGCGGTGTTGGCGGCGCTCGAGGTCGTCGTGACCTCCGCGCCCAGAGTCCGGGCGATCTGCACCGCGTGGCTGCCGACCGCGCCGGCGGCCCCGATCACGAGCACGCGCTCACCCGCCTGCAGTCGGGCGCGGTCGCGCAGGAACCACAGGGCGGTCGTACCGCCGAACAGGACGGCCGCGGCCTCGTCGTCACCGACGTGGTCGGGGATCGCGACGAGGCGGTTGTGGGGAAGCGCGACGTACTGCGCGTGTGCGCCCATGCGCATGTCCGTCATCCCGCACACACGATCACCCGGCCGCACATCGGTCGCCCTCGGTCCTGTCTCGACCACCCGGCCCGACAGGGCGATGCCCAGCACGGGGCGCCGAGGGCCTCGCAGCCCGAGGGCGAGGCGTCCGGGAACAGCGAAGCCCGCGGGAAAGCGCGCGGCGCGGATGCGAGCGTCGCCGCTGTTGACCGAAGCGGCGGCGACCTCGACGACGACGTCTCCGCCGGTGGCGCGCGGGCGGGGGCGGCGCTCGATCCGGACCACCTCGGGTGGGCCGTAGCGGTGAACGACCGCGGCGTTCATGTCCATGAGAGCTCTCCTCGATGTCAAATATTCTTGACACCGGATGGTGCCCCTCCTAGGGTCGTGATGTCAAGTATTCTTTACATGGAGGCGTGATGTCGTTCGAGGAGCGCAACACCTGGGCGGGGCTGATCGCCAGCGTGCCCGGCATCGCCGTGTACGTCGTGTGGATGGTGTGGGCCTCTCGCGACACCCCCGTCGACCGCATCGACTGGGTGTGGCCGATGGCATCCACGATCGTCGCCAGCATCGTCGTCGCCATCGTGCTCAGCATCGTCTGGGGCATCGTCCTGTCGCGGCGGGATCCCGAGACCGACCACCGGTCCGACGTCCGGGACCGCGAGATCGCCACCCTGGGGGACCGCGTCGGTCAGGCGTTCCTGGTCTTCGGAGGACTCGCGGCCCTCGTGCTGTGCGCCGTGCAGGCGCCGTGGTTCTGGATCGCCAACGCGGTGTACGCCGGCTTCGCGCTCTCGGCGATCATCGGCAGCATGGCCCGTCTGGCGCTGTACCGCCGGGGGATGCCGTGATGGCCAAGCCCACGCGGGTGAGCAACGCGATCCGCGACCACCGCGACACCTCCGGCATGACGCAGGCGGAACTCGCGCGGCGGCTGGGCGTGACGCGCCAGACGGTCATCGCGATCGAACAGGGCCGTTACTCGCCGAGTCTCGAACTGGCGTTCCAGATCGCCGCCGAGTTCGGGGTGGGCATCGACGACGTCTTCTCGTACGACCGTGGGTGATCTCGCCGCGGACCGGTCGCGGGACTACGCTGACGCCCATCGAGGGGAAGGACGCCGCTCATGCGCTTCGCTCATCTCGGGGCCGAGCCCCGCATCCATCCCGACGCCGTCGTCGCCCCCACCGCGGTCGTCAGTGGCGATGTCACGATCGGCCCGGGATGCCAGGTCCTCCACGGCGCGGTCCTCTCCGCCGAGGGGAGCCGGATCGTGCTGGGGGAGAACACCATCGTGATGGAGAACGCCCTCCCTCGCGCCAGCTCCACTCACGCGGTGCACGTGGGGGCGCACACCCTCATCGGTCCGATGGCGAGCGTCGCGGGTGCCGAGATCGGTGACGAGGTGTTCCTGGCCACGGGCACGCGCGTCTTCAACGGCGCCGAGATCGGTGACCGATCCGAGGTCCGCATCAACGCGGTCGTCCACCTCCGGACCGTCCTGCCCCGCGAAACGGTCGTGCCGATCGGGTGGGTGGCCGTCGGCGATCCCCTGCGGATCCTCCCGCCCGACCGGCACGACGAGATCTGGGCCGCCCAGAAGGAGCTCGACTTCCCCGGCTACGTCTTCGGTCTCGACCGCGAGACGCCGGATCTCATGGTGCAGCTCACCGAGCGCTATGGGCGCAGCCTCGCCCGCCACGCGGCCGACCGCCGTCTCGACTGAAGCGGGACGGCGGTCTCGCCGGGATGCCGCTCAGCCGGTGTTCTGCAGGCCGGCGGCCACGCCGCTCACCGACAGCAGCAGGAGGCGCTGGTGCTCGGCATCCGGTGTCGCGTTCTCGGCCTGCGTATCGCGGAGAGCCCGGAGTGCACGCAGCTGCAGCAGTGACAGGGCATCGACGTACGGGCTGCGCATCTTCACGGCACGCTGAAGGACCGGCTTGTTCTCCAGCAGGGCGCCGCCCGTGATGCGTTCGACCCACGAACGGGTGAGGAGCATCTCGTCCATGACGAGCTCGGCGAGGTCGTCGCGGTCGCCCAGCGCCAGATAGCGGCGCGCGATGCGCGCGTCGGCCTTCGCGAGGCTCATGGCGACGTTGTCGATCATCGTGCGGAACAGCGGCCACTGCTCGTACGCGTCGCGCAGGCGGTGCTCGTCGCCCACCGCGTCCAACGCGGTGCCGAGACCGAACCAGCCCGCCAGGTTGATGCGTGCCTGCGTCCACGAGAACACCCACGGGATGGCGCGGAGGTCTTCGAGGGACTCCACCGACAGGCCGCGGCGCGCCGGTCGCGACCCGAGCGCGAGGTGGCCCAGTTCCTCCATCGGCGTGACGGTGGCGAACCAGGGCGCGAAGCCGGGGGCCTTCACGAGGGCGAAGAAGCGTTCGCGGGAGGCGACGTCCATCGTGGCGGCGACGTCGGCGAACGCCTCGGCCGCACCCCGATTGCGGCGTTCGATCGAGGGGGAGGATGCCGTGAGGACGGCCGCCGCGACCTGGTCGATGTGGCGCATCGCGATGTCGGGGTCGCCGTAGCGGGCGAAGATGACCTCGCCCTGCTCGGTGAGCTTGAACCGACCGTCGACGGAGTGCGGCGGCTGAGCGAGGATCGCGGAGTTGGCCGGGCCGCCGCCGCGGCCGAGCGCTCCGCCGCGTCCGTGGAACAGTGTCAGCTCGATGCCCTCGGCCTGCGCCCACGTCGAGATCTTCGCCTGCGCTTCGTACAGCGCGAGGTTCGCGGCCACCGGACCGACGTCCTTCGACGAATCGGAGTAGCCGAGCATGACCTCGAGTCGGCGGTTCGTGGCATCCAGTCGCCGGACGAACGCGGGGTGCTCGACGATCTCGGCGAGGATGCCGGGGGCCGCCTGCAGGTCGGCGAAAGTCTCGAACAGCGGGATGACGTCCAGCACGGGCAGCCGCTCGCCCGGGCCCATCGCGTACGTCGCGAGCTCGTGGACGTTCGCCAGGTCTTCGGCCGACTGCGTGAACGAGACGATGTACCGGCCGGCCGCGCGGGGACCGAAGCGCTCCTGCACGTAGGCGATCGAGCGGAAGACCTCGAGCACCTCGTCGGCGAGCTCGCTGCGCTCGCCACCCGCGCGGAGCTCGTCGAGCACCTTGCGGTGCACGGCGGAGTGCTGGCGCACCTCGAGCTCGGTGAGGTGGAAGCCGTAGGTCTCGACCTGCCACACCAGCCGCTGCAGCGCACCGTAGGCCTGGCGCGCGGCACCCGCGGCGACGAGGGAGTCCTGCACCGTGCGCAGGTCGGCGAGCAGGTGCTCGGGGTCGCGGTAGGCGAGGTCGGCGTTGCGCGTGCGGGTCGCGGCGATCTTGCGCGCGATGAGCAGCAGGATCCGGCGGTGCGGCTCCGCGGGGGAGCGCTCGGCGATCTCCGTCGCGGCGTCCTCGTCGGCGGCGCGCAGACGGTGCCACAGCGAGACCAGGGCGTCGCTGGGCGGCGTGGTCTCGGCATCCAGCGTGAGGCCGCGCCCGACGCGCTGGGTCGTGCGCTCCAGGCCCAGGAGGACGTGCTCGCTCGCGATCGCGGCGGCCTTGCGGGTCACGGATGCCGTGACGAAGGGATTGCCGTCGCGGTCGCCGCCGACCCACGAACCGACGCGGACGAACGGCTTGACGATGGGGGCCTTGGCCCCCGAGTCGTCGCCCTGGAGGATGTCGTCGATGCGGCGGTACACGCGCGGGACGGCGGTGTAGAGCGTCTCGTCGAACACCGCCATGACCGAGCGCACCTCGTCGACCGGAGACGGCTTCTCGCGGCGCAGGGGCGCGGTACGCCACAGCGTGTCGATCTCTTCGAGCATGCGACGTTCGGTGCGGCGCGTCTCGCCGGCGTTGTCGCCGGCGGCGTCGTGCTCGCCGAGCAGCTCGGAGAGCCGCCGGATGCTGGTCGAGATCGCGCGGCGCCGAGCCTCGGTGGGGTGGGCGGTGAAGACCGGGTGGAAACGCAGCGCCTGCAGGCGCGCCAGCGCGGTCTGCTCACCCACCTCGCTGGACAGGCGCTCGAACGCGGCGGCGATCGTGTCGGGCGTGCCCGAGCGCGACGGGCGGTCGCCCCGCTCGCGCAGCACACGCACGCGCTGGTGCTCCTCGACGAGGTTGACCAGGTGGAAGTACGCGGTGAACGCACGCGCGACCTCGTCGGCGCGGGAGATCGAGAACCCGTCGGCGATGTCCGCGGCTCGCTCGAACGCCTCGGGCGTCTCGTCGGTGTAGGCCTGGATCGTTGCGGTCCGCAGCTTCTCGACGTCGTCGTACAGGCCGGGGGAGCCGCTCTCTCGCAGCACACGGCCCAGCAGCGAGCCGAGGAGGCGCACATCGGCGCGCATCTGCTCGGGAAGCTCCTGGCCGGCTTCGAAGCGGCCCACGAGGTCGATCGCCTCGGTCGGGGTCAGTTCACGCACACGCCCCAGAGTAGTTGCGTCGCGTTGCGCCCAGATCACACGGGTCCTTCCCGCCCCGTCGCGAGGACGCAACGCCGGAGATTGTCCGACGTCAGGCTGCGGCTGCCGCAGCATTTCGCGCCCGCGGGGGTGATGGCATCCGGAATCTCCTTCGCCGAGTCGCCCCGGGGCCCGGCACAACTCCGGCACGCCATCGACGGGCGACCGCGCGCCGCGTCGGAAGGCGGAATCTTCAGGAGTTGTGACGGGCCTCGGCGGGCGACGGAAAGTCGGGGGATACTCGGGACAGCGGTGCACGGATGCCGCGGGAGGAGGGGCCGTGAGCGAGGACGCCCTGCGGCAGGCCGCCGAGACGATGCGGGCGGTGCGGGAACGCTGCGCGTGGACGCGAACGATCGACCACCGCGACCTCGTGCCGTACCTGGTCGAGGAGAGCGCCGAGGTGATCGACGCCGTCGAGTCCGGCACGCGGGCCGATCTGCGGGAAGAGCTCGGCGACCTGCTCTGGCAGGTGCTCTTCCATGCCGAGATCGCGGCCGGCGATCCCGTGGATCCGTTCGACATCGACGACGTGGCGCGTGGTCTCACCGAGAAGATGGTGCGCCGCCATCCTCACGTGTTCGCCGGCGCCGTGGCATCCACTCCGGAAGAGGTGCTGGTGCACTGGAACGCCGCGAAGGCGGCCGAGAAGCGTGAGCGCACGAGCGTGCTGGACGGCGTCTCCGACCACATGCCCTCCCTCGCGCTGGCACAGAAGGTGCTCGGCAAGGCCGCGCAGGTGGGTGTGGCCGCGGGCCGTGCGCCCCTGGCTCCCGCCGACGAGTCCGAGCTCGGCGACGCGTTGCTCGCCCTGGTGCAGCTCGCCCGCGAGCACGGCTGGGATGCCGACCGCGCCCTCCGGGGTCGCCTCCGCGCCCTGCGCGCCGAGGTCAGCGCCGCCGAGTAGCCGCGCGAGAGCACACGATCGGGTCGAACGCGCACGTTCGCGCCGCCCGCATCGTGTGCGTTCGGCCGCATCGTGCGCGTTCGGCGCCGGGCCGGACGGGGGGCCGCGCGGCGCCGGGCCGGACGAGGCGCGGGCCGGACGAGGGGCGGTGCGGGGCCTGGAACAATGGAGCCGTGGCATCCGTGAACCCGCCGCGCGGCATGCGCGACTTCCTCCCCGCTGACAAGGCCCGGCGCGAGCGCGTGCTCGCCGTCATCCGCGAGCGCTATCGCGCGCACGGCTTCGACGAGATCGAGACCCCGGTGGTCGAGGAGTACGGGCGTCTGCACGCCGGTATCGGCGGCGACAACGAGAAGCTGTCCTTCAGCGTGCTCAAGCGCGGACTGGATGCCGAGGCGATCCGCGCCGCGGCCGATGACCCCGCCGCGCTGGCAGACCTGGGTCTGCGCTACGACCTGACCGTTCCGCTGGCGCGCTTCTACGCGACCCACCGCGCGCAGCTGCCCTCGGTGTTCCGAGCCATTCAGATGGCGCCCGTGTGGCGGGCCGAACGCCCGCAGAAGGGGCGCTACCGCCAGTTCGTGCAGTGCGACATCGACATCATCGGCGACGCGACGCCGCGCGCCGAGGCCGAGTTGATGACGGCGAGCCTCGACGTGCTCGACGCGCTGGGCCTCGAGGGCGGCACGATCCGGGTGAACGACCGCCGCGCGCTCGACGCGATGCTCGACGTCTTCGGCTTCGCCCCGGACGAGCGGCCGGGCGTGCTCATCACGATCGACAAGCTCGACAAGGTCGGTGCTTCGGGCGTGGTCGCTGAGCTGCGCGAGCGCCGCGCGACCGCCGCCGCGGTCGACGCGTTCGCCGCCTACCTCGACCGTCCGCAGGCCGCGGACACCGCCTTCGACGACGCCGGGATCCGTGCGGCCCTGCCCGCCGGCATCCCGGACGACGTCGTCGAACACCTGGTCGGACTCGGCGAGACGGTCGCCGCCGCGCGTGGTGCCGACGCCCCCCTGCGGTTCGACCCGTTCCTCGTCCGCGGGATGGGGTACTACACCGGCACGATCTTCGAGCTCGCGCACCCGAGCGTCGACTACTCGCTCGGGGGCGGGGGCCGGTACGACGGCATGATCGGCCGCTTCCTCGGACAGGACGTGCCCGCCGTGGGCTTCTCCATCGGGTTCGAGCGCCTCGTCGATCTGCTCCAGGATGCCGAGGACTCCGGGTCTCGTTCGCTCGTGCTCGTGCACGACCGCGATGTGCCGCTCGCGACGCTGCTGCGACTGAAAGCCGATCTCGTGTCCGCCGGGACGCGGGTGCGGCTCGAGCAGCGCTCCAAGAACCTCAAGGCCCTGCTCGAGCGTTCGCGGGCGGACGGATACACGTCCTTCGCGACCGTGAGCGCGGACACCACCGCGGAATCCCTCGAGATCAAGCCGCTCGACTGACCCGGCGGTCGCGTCACCGCCCGTTCACCGCCGCGCGGTGAGATCGCCTCATGCGCACACGCCGTCCGATCACCGTCGCGGCCGCTTCGTCGGCGGCGCTCGTCGGCGCCGCCGCGGTGGGCGTGCGCACGCTCATCGTCCGTCAGGCCGCGATCGCGCGGCGACGCATCGGGAAGCCGCTCGGAGAGCAGGCTCTGGATGCCGACCGGGTGTGGCGCCGCAAGAAGCATCCGGGGCCGCCGCTGGAGCTCCTTCTGCTCGGCGATTCGATCGCGGCGGGTCTGGGCGCCGGCCATCGGCGCGACACGCTCGGCGCGCGCCTCGCGAAGGGCATCGCCCGCGCTCACGGTCGGTCGGTGCGGCTGCACACGGCGGCGGTGGTCGGATCCGAGACGTCGGCGCTCGCCGGGCAACTCGACGGCCTCCCGGACGGCTACCGCGCGGACATCGCCGTCATCGTCGTCGGAGGCAACGACGTCACGCACCGTGTTCCGGCCGCGCGTGCGGCGGCGCAACTCGAAGCCGTCGTGCGCACCCTCCGCGGTGAGGGCGTGCCCGTCGTGGTCGGCACCTGTCCCGATCTGGGCACGCTGCGCGCGATCCCGCAGCCGCTGCGGGCCCTCGCGGCGCGGTCGTCGCGTCAACTGGCCGCCGCTCAGGCTGCCGCGGTGCGCCGGGCGGGCGGGCGTGTCGTCCCTCTCGCACGAGCGGTCGGTCCGGTCTTCGCCGAACGCCCCGACGAGATGTTCAGTGTCGACCGCTTCCATCCCAGCGCGCTCGGTTACCGGCGGACCGCAGACGCACTCCTCCCCGCGGTTCTCGCCGCCCTGACCGCGGAATCCCCGGCGGCGGCGGGCCGGCAGTAGACCGCCTTCCGGCCGCTCGGCTCCCGCACCGGCGCCCCCGGACACCGCTGCGATCGCGGCCCCGGGGTCCTGGCATCCGGCCTCCGTCCCACGCCGCCGTTGACCGGCGCGGTCCGGGCCGTCAGGCTGAGAACGTGCCCCTCCACGACGATGTCGATGCCTTTCTGACCGAGACTCTCATCGGTGCGGATCCCGCGTTGGATGCCGCGCTCGCCGCGCAGCAGGACGCCGGACTCCCGGCGATCGAGGTGGCGCCGGTCAACGCCAAGTTTCTGCACCTCCTCGTTCGCATCAGCGGTGCCCGACGGGTGCTGGAGATCGGCACCCTCGGTGCGTACTCGACGATCTGGCTCGCCCGCGCGCTCCCCGAGGGCGGACGGGTCGTCACGATCGAGGCCGAGGAGCGCAACGTGGGCATCGCCCGGGCCAATCTCGAGCGTGCCGGGGTCGCCGACCGTGTGGACATCCGCGTGGGCCGAGGTCTCGACGTGCTTCCCGCCCTCGTGGGCGAGGACCCCTTCGACTTCGTCTTCGTCGACGCCGACAAGGAGTCCAATCCCGGCTACCTCGACTGGGCCGCTCGGCTGGGGCGGCCCGGCACGGTGGTGGTTCTCGACAACGTCGTGCGTGCCGGCGCGGTCGCCGACCCGCCCCCGGGGGACACGAAGGTCGCCGGTGCCCGCGCGGGCGTCGTGATGCTGGGGGAGGACCCGCGATTCGATGCGACGGCCCTGCAGACGCTCGACCGCAAGGGGTGGGACGGTCTCGCCGTGGCCGTGCTGACGGACGCCGTGGCATCCGAGGTCCCGTCCGTGTCGTCCTGACCGCCCGCGTGTTCCCGTCCCGCAGCCGCGTCCGGCGTCGAGTGCCAGGCGCGGCGCGCGGACCCGGCCACACGAGCGGCGACCGTGATCACTAGACTCGAAGCGGACCGACGACGCTCCGCCCTCTCACACCCAGAACCAACGAGGAGTCCTTCGTGGCACTTATCGAGGCTGTCAACGCGCGCGAGATCCTGGATTCGCGCGGTAACCCGACCGTCGAGGTGGAGGTGCTCCTCGACGACGGCATCGTTCAGCGCGCGGCCGTCCCCTCCGGCGCATCCACCGGTGCCTTCGAGGCGTACGAGCTCCGTGACGGCGACAAGAGCCGCTACAACGGCAAGGGCGTGCTCAAGGCCGTCGCCGCGGTCGTCGACGAGCTGGGTCCGGCCATCGAGGGCGTCGAGGCCAGCGAGCAGCGCATCATCGATGAGATCCTGATCGAGACCGACGGCACCGACAACAAGTCGCGCACCGGCGCCAACGCCATCCTCGGCGTGTCGCTCGCGGTCGCGAAGGCCGCCGCCGACAGCGCCGACCTTCCGCTGTTCCGCTACCTCGGCGGCCCCAACGCGCACCTGCTGCCCGTGCCGCTGTTCAACGTCATCAACGGTGGCGAGCACGCCGACAACGGCATCGACTTCCAGGAGTTCTTCCTCGCGCCCATCGGCGCCGACACCTACGGCGAGTCTCTCCGCTGGGGCACCGAGGTCTACCACGTCCTCAAGGGCGAGCTGAAGGCCGCCGGCTTCGCCACAGGTCTCGGCGACGAGGGTGGCTTCGCCCCCGACCTGCCCAGCAACCGTGAGGGTCTCGACTTCCTGATCCGCGCGATCGAGAAGGCCGGCTTCACCCCCGGCACCGATATCGCCGTCGGCCTCGACGTCGCCGCCACCGAGTTCTACAAGGACGGCGTCTACACGGTCGAGGGCAAGGCCTGGAGCGTCGACGAGCTCGTCGACTACTTCGCCGACCTCGTCGCGAACTTCCCGATCGTCACGATCGAGGACGCCCTCGCCGAGGACGACTGGGACGGCTGGAAGAAGCTCACCGACGCGATCGGTTCGAAGGTTCAGCTCGTCGGCGACGACCTGTTCGTCACCAACCCCACCCGCCTGCAGCAGGGGATCGACCGCGGCGTCGCCAACTCGCTGCTGGTGAAGGTCAACCAGATCGGCACGCTCTCCGAGACCCTGGATGCCATCGCCCTGGCCACCCGCTCCGGGTACACGTCGATGCTCTCGCACCGTTCGGGCGAGACCGAGGACACCACGATCGCCGATCTCGCCGTGGCGGTGAACGCCGGACAGATCAAGACCGGTGCCCCCGCCCGCAGCGAGCGCGTCGCGAAGTACAACCAGCTGCTGCGCATCGAGGAAGACCTCGGCGACGCCGCCGTCTTCGCCGGCCGGTCCGCGTTCCCCCGTTTCAAGGGCTGAACGCAACCCGCGTTTCTGGGAGGGGGGAGCCGTGCGGCTCCCCCCCTCCGTCGTTCGTGGTATCCGCCGAGCGGATGCCGGGAGCGCGGCGCGTCACGGGGGCACTTTCCCCGCGCCGCATAGGCTGGGTCACTGCCCGCGGTGCGTACCTTGCGGCGGGCGAGGAAGGAGCCGTCGTGGATCGACCGACGCTCCCCACCTGTCCCCGAGGCCGGAACGACGCGGCGCCGGGGCCCCACGGCTCGGCACGGTCGCCGCGTGAGCGCTCCGGGGCGCCGAAGGCCGAGCGCTCGCGGCCCCGCCGAGTCGATGTGCGCGAATGGCTGAGCGGGCTTCGCATCTCGGGTTTCGTCGTCATCATGCTGGGCCTCGTGGTGCTCGGAACCCTCGTGCTGGTCCCGACCGTCGGCACGTACATGGAGCAGCGGCAGCGGATCCTCGCGCTGCAGAATGCCGTGGCTCTCAGCCAGAACGAAGTCGCCGATCTGGAATCCCAGCGTGAGCGCTGGTCGGACCCTGCCTACATCACCACGCAGGCGCGGGAGCGGCTCTACTACACACTGCCGGGCGAGGTCGTGTATCTCATCGACGACGATCTTCCGGCATCCGCGACCCCCCAGGAACAACAGGACGTCTCGCAAGACGTCGAGCAGACGCGCACCGATTGGATGTCGCAGCTCGTGCGGTCGGTGACCTCCGCCGGGGCGGCTCAGGTCGTCGTGCCGTCCATCGGCGTGCCCGATCCCGCGCCCACTCCGGCGCCGACGCCGTGAGCGCACGCCTCTTCTGCCGCGGACGTCGGGGGCGCCGGGTACCCTGGAGGGAATGAGCACCCCGCCCCTGCCCCCGGCCTCCGACTCCGATCTCGACGTGCTGCGGTCCCAGCTCGGCCGGGTTCCGCGCGGTGTCGTCGGCATCGCGGCGCGGTGCGTGTGCGGGAACCCCACCGTCGTGGCGACGTCTCCGCGGCTCGACGACGGAAGCCCGTTCCCCACGTTCTACTACCTCACGCACCCGGCTGCGACGGCGGCGATGTCGGTGCTCGAGGCCGGTCACGTCATGAAGGAGTTCACCGACGAACTCGCGAACGACGAAGAACTGCGGGCCGCCTACACGCTTGCGCACGAGGCCTACCTGCGTGATCGAGCCGTCTACGGCGAGCCCGAAGAGATCGCCGGCATCTCCGCGGGAGGAATGCCCACGCGCGTGAAGTGCCTGCACGCCCTCGCGGGGCACGCTCTGGCGGCCGGACCCGGTGTGAACCCCGTGGGCGACCGTGCGCTCGCGCGCGGCACCTGGTCGCCGGAGCGCTGCGAGTGCGAGACCCCCGGAGCGGGCGGATGAGACGCGTCGTCGCGGCCGTGGCATCCGTCGTCCTGGGGGCGGTCATGCTGACGGGTGCGACGGCGGCCCCGGTGCCCGAGGATCCCACCGACCCGGTCCGCGCCGCCCAGTACTGGCTCGACCAGTACGGCATCCGCGACGCGTGGAAGACCACGCGCGGAGCGGGACAGAAGATCGCCGTCATCGACACCGGTATCGCGCGCGGGCCCGTCGAGTTCACCGGCGCTGTCGCGGCGGGGACCGATGTATCGGGGGTCGGCGCTCCGGACGGGCGCACGCCCGTCGGGGCGGTGGACTCCAATCACGGCAGCTGGGTCGCTTCGCTTGCGGCCTCGCGGGGCACCGGCAACGGGCGCGGGATGATCGGGGTGGCTCCCGAAGCCGAGCTGCTCTCCATCTCGGTCGGCTTCGGGGCCACCACCTCGAAGCCCTTCACCGAGCAGATCGTGGACGCGCTGCGGTGGGCGGTCGACGAGGGCGCGACGATCATCAACATGTCGCTGACCACGAACACCCTCGACTGGGACCCCAGTTGGGACGAAGCCTTCCAGTACGCCTTCGAGCATGATGTCGTCGTCGTCGTCGCGGCCGGGAACCGCGGGAGCGGGACGTCCCGCGTCGGAGCGCCCGCCACGATCCCGGGTGTCCTCGCCGTCGGTGGGGTCGACCCGTCGGGCAGGGCGAGCAACGATGCCTCCACGCAGGGCATCACCATCGGTCTGTCCGCACCGAGCGAGCGTCTGCTCGGCGTGTCGGCCGACGGCACGCTCGTCCAGTGGAACGGGACGAGCGGGGCTGCGCCGATCGTCTCCGGCGTTGCGGCTCTGGTCCGCGCCGCCCATCCCGAGCTGGATGCCAACAACGTGCTCAACCGTCTGATCCGCACCGCGGCACCGGTCCCGGGGGCGGCGGCCGGCCAAGACCCCTTGTACGGCTATGGTCTGATCGACGCGGAGGCCGCGGTGTCGGCGACGAACGTGCCCTCGGTGTCGTCGAATCCGCTCGGTGACCTGGCCGAATGGGTGCGGTTGTACCGGCGTGCGGACGCTCCCGCCCCCACCGGTGAGCCCACCACCGCACCCGTCGAGATCCCGCCGCTCCCGCCCGCGGATTCCGCGCCCCGCGCGTCATCCCCCCTGCTCCCGACGCGCGACAGCCTGCTGTACGGGACGCTTCCACTCGCGGGCGGCACCCTCGCCGCTATAATGATCCTGCTCGGCGTCAGTGCTGCTGCCCGGCGAATCCGACAGGCGCGCACTCCTCGCGAGCCGAGCCGCATCACAAACCAGGAGTCTCTTCCATCGTGACCAGCACCGTGCCCAAGATCCTCATCGTCGGCGGAGGCTACGCGGGCTTCTACACCGCGTGGAAGCTCGAGAAGCTTCTCGGCCGCAACGAGGCCGAGGTCACCCTCGTCGATCCGCTGCCGTACATGACGTACCAGCCGTTCCTGCCGGAGGTCGCTGCGGGCGAGATTGAGCCTCGCCACGTCGTGGTGGGCCTGCGGCGGCACCTCAAGCGTACGACCGTCATCGCGGGCAAGGTCACGGGCATCGAGCACGCCCGAAAGACCGCGACGATCACGCCGATCGCCGGCGAGGAGTCGTGGCAGCAGGAGTACGACCAGATCGTCGTGACCGCCGGTGCGGTGTCTCGCACGTTCCCGATTCCCGGCATCGCCGAGAACGCGATCGGGCTCAAGACCATCGAAGAGGCCGTCGCGATCCGCGACCGGCTCACGTCGAACTTCGACAAGGCTTCGGTGCTGCCTGCTGGTCCCGAGCGCGACCGTCTGCTGACCGTCGTCGTCGTCGGTGGCGGCTTCGCGGGCATCGAGGTGTTCGCCGAGCTCCGCGCCTACGCGTCCTCGCTGCTCAAGCAGTACCCGACGCTGTCCTTCGACGACACCCACTTCCACCTCATCGAGGCGATGGGGCGCATCATGCCCGAGGTGTCGCAGAAGACGAGCGAGTGGGTGCTGGCCGATCTGGCGAAGACGGGTGCATTCGTGCACCTCGACACGCAGGTCAAGGGCGCAGTCGACGGTGTGGTCGAGCTCTCCACCGGTGAGCAGCTCCCCACCGATCTCATCATCTGGACCGCGGGCGTCATGGCGAACCCGACGGTCGTCCGCGGGAGCGACCTCCCTGTCGAGGAGCGCGGTCGCATCCGTACGCGCCCCGATCTGCGCGTGGGCACGGACGAGGAGATCGTCGAAGGCGCCTGGGCCGCCGGTGACGTGTCGGCTGTGCCCGACCTCTCCGGTGGCGGTGTGGGTGGCTTCTGTGTGCCCAACGCCCAGCACGCGGTGCGCCAGGGCAAGCTCATGGCGAAGAACCTCGTCGCGGTCCTGCGCGGCGAGGAGCCGAAGCAGTACTTCCACAAGAACCTCGGCGCGGTCGCGGGGCTCGGGCTGTACAACGGCGCGTTCCAGTCGGGCAAGATCGCGCTGACGGGTCTGCTCGCGTGGTTCGCGCACCGCGGTTACCACGGCCTGGCCATGCCGACGTGGGAGCGCAAGTTCCGCGTCGTGGGCGACTGGATGCAGAACTTCCTTCACGGCCGCGAGACCGTGTCCCTCGAGACCGTCCAGAACCCCCGCGCGGCGTTCGAGGAGTTCGCGGCTCGCCCGCGCCCCGCGCAGCTTGCGGCCGAGGCCCCGGCGGACAAGAAGCCCGAGAAGGTCGGCGCGTCCCGCTGACATCGATCGAGACCCCCGCATGACGCGGGGGTCTCGTCGTTTCGGGATGCCGCGTGCGGCCGCGCTACGGTGGGTCGTGGCATCCGCCCCCGTAGCCCAATGGCAGAGGCAGGCGACTTAAAATCGCTCCAGGTGTGGGTTCGAGTCCCACCGGGGGTACCGGTTCGGCATCCGTGTGCTCCGCGGTCGCTTCAGTGTCCAAGACACGCGGACGCCCGGTTCCGCCGTCGGCGTGTTCTGGACACTGAACCGGTGTCGAGGCCTCCAGACGCAGACGCGAGACCCGTGACGCGGTGGGCAGTCCTCCTGCCTCAGTGTCCAAGACACGCGGACGCCCGGTTCCGCCGTCGGCGTGTTCTGGACACTGAACCGGTGTCGAGGCCTCCAGACACAGACGCGAGACCCGTGACGCGGTGGGCAGTCCTCCTGCTTCAGTGTCCAAGACACGCGGACGCCCGGTTCCGCCGTCCGCGTGTTCTGGACACTGAACGGGGGACGGCGCGGCGCACCGCCCGCGCGTGCGTATCCACTGGGAGTCGTCCGTAGGCCCCTGTCGGGCGACAGCCGCGCCGTTAGGATTGTGCCGCAGTCGTCGAACGGAGTATCGGAATATGTGGGAGTGGCTCGTCCCCATCATCGTGATCGTCGCGATCCTGGTGATCGCGGGGATCTATCTGTGGGCGACGTACAACTCGCTCGTTTCCTTGAACGTCCGTGTCGACGAAGCATGGAGTGACATCACCGTCCAGCTGAAGAGGCGTGCCGATCTCCTGCCCAACCTCATCGAGACCGTGAAGGGGTATGCGGCACACGAGAAGGCGGTGTTCGAGAACGTCACGCGGGCTCGTGCCGAGACGATCTCGGCACAGAGCCCCGCCGAGGCCGGGGTCGCTGAGGGTCACATGCAGCAGGCGCTGAAGTCGTTGTTTGCTGTGGCCGAGGCCTACCCGCAGCTCCAGGCGAGTCAGAACTTCCTGCAGCTGCAGCAGTCCATCGTCGACACCGAGGACAAGATCCAGGCTTCGCGCCGGTTCTACAACGGTGGCGTGCGCGAGCTGAACACGAAGATCAAGGTCTTCCCAAACAACCTGTTCGCACGGCAGCTGGGCTTCCAGGCGCGCGAGTTCTTCGAGGTGGTCGACGGCGCCGCGATCTCGGAACCACCGCGCGTGCAGTTCTGACGCGTGACCTCGCGCCCCCTCATCCCCCCACGGGCGAGGGGGCGCTGTCGTCGCGCGGTGCACGCGGATGTTCGTGCCGCTCGGCGTCCAGAGCCGTGGACAGGGCGTCGGCCGCGTCTCCCCACCGGGACACCGTGACTCGTTCGAGGCCCTGCCACGCCGCCGCGGCGCGCAACTCGAGCGCCATACGCTCGGCGGCGTCGGCGGGCGCGCCGTGCTCCCACCACGCCGATTGGACCCGAAGCGCGGAGGCTGCGCGGTCGGCCTTGAGGTCGACCCGCCCGACGACGTCGTCACCGACGACCACCGGAAGGGAGTAGTAGCCGAAGCGCCGCTTCTCGGCGGGGGTGTAGATCTCGATCCGATAGTCGAAGTCGAACAGCCGCTCGGCCCGTTCCCGGAACCACACCACGGGGTCGAAGGGCGAGAGGATCGCCGTCGCATCGATCCGCCGGGGGCGCGCGGCATCCCGGTGGAGCCACGCCCGCGCCGGCCGCCCGCCACTGTGCCAACCCTCGACGTGGACGGGGATGAGTTCACCGGTGTCGACGAGATCGTTGACCGCCGACAGGACGGCAGGCCGATCCCGGATGCGCCAGTAGTCCGCGAGATCGGCCGCGGTCGCGACGCCATAGGCAACGGCGGCGCGACGGACGAGCTCGGCGATGGCCTCGCTGCGGGGGACCGTTCGATCGAGCGCGTGCGCAGGCAGCACGTCGGCGGAAAGGGCGTACCGCCTCTCGAAGCCCCGTCGCCCCGCGATGGCGACCTCCCCGAACAGCCACAGACGCTCCAGTCCGTTCTTGACGTCATCCCAGCCCCACCATGACCCGCGGGACCCTTTCCGGGCGTCGTGATCGATCTCGGCGGGACGAAGCGGGCCGCGTTCCGCGAGCTCGTCTCGCAGCCACTGCAACAGGGGGCGGTGGGCGTCCGCCCAGGCGTCGCTTCCGTACTTGCGTCGCATGTCGTCGCGTCGGAACTGCAGGAGCGGCCAGTCGTCGGCGGCGACGAGGGATGCCACGTGCGCCCACGACTCCACCCACCTCGGTCGGCGCGAGAAGGCGACCGCGTCGAGGAGTCCGGTGTCGTAGGGCCCGAGACGCGCGAAGAGAGGCATGTAGTGGGAGCGCGAGAAGACGTTCACCGAATCGATCTGCAGGATCCGCATGCGCTGGAGCGTCGCGGTGACCTGCCGGGTCCCGACGGAGGCGGGGCGGGGGCGACCGATGCCCTGAGCGGCGAGCGCGATGCGGCGCGCTTCGGCGCGGGGGAGGGACAGCGTCATGGGCGCCAGCGTAGACGTCGCCTCCGACATTCCCGGCGTTCTCGCCGGGGCCGCGGCGGTAGGCTGACGGGATGACCGGAACCGATCCCGAGGACCGCGGATCGTTCTTCGACGCCCTGCGACGGCGTACCGTCTCGAGCGACCTTTCGCCGGGAGTACCGCCTGCCATGCGTCAGGCCACCGCGTACTCGTGGCGGCTGCTCGTGATCGCTGCGGCCATCGGGGTCGTGGTGTGGGTCGTCATCCAGCTCAAGCTCCTGGTCGTCCCGCTCCTGGTCGCGATCCTGGTGACCGCTCTGGTGTGGCCCGCCTTCTCGTTCCTGCTCCGGCACCGATGGCCGAAGTGGTTGGCGATCGTCGTGACCGTGCTCGGGACGATCGCCATCATCTCGGGTCTTCTCTGGCTGGCGGTGTGGCAGATCACGCGTCAGTTCGGGTCGGTGCGGGAGCGGACGATCGAGGCCGTGGCACAGTTTCGCCAGTACCTGATCGACGGACCGCTCCACCTGAGTGCGCAGCAGATCGATGACGGCCTGCGACAAGCCGGTTCGTTCCTGCAGGAGCAGGCGGAGGTCTTGTGGACCGGGGCTCTGGCGATCGGCACGACGCTCGGTCACGTCGCCACGGGCCTGTTGCTGACGCTGTTCATCCTGCTGTGTCTTCTCGCCGACGGTGCCGGCATCTGGCGATGGACGACACGCCTGTTCCCGCGCGTCGCACGCCCCGCCGTCGACGGTGCGGGACGCGCCGGCTGGCGCACCGTCATGACCTACGCGCGCACCCAGCTGCTGGTCGCGACGATCGACGCGGTCGGCATCGGACTGGGCGCCTTCCTCCTCGGAGTGCCGTTGGCGATCCCGATCGGCGTGCTCGTGTTCCTCGGGGCGTTCATCCCCTTCGTCGGTGCGGTCGTCACCGGTGCTCTGGCCGTCTTCATCGCCCTCGTCTACAACGGGCCCCTCATCGCTCTCTTCATGCTGATCGTGGTGCTCGGTGTTCAGCAGATCGAGAGTCACATCCTGCAACCCATCCTCATGGGCTCGGCCGTCAAGGTGCATCCTCTGGCGGTGGTGCTGGTGGTGGCCGGCGGTGCGATGATCGGTGGCATCCCCGGAGCGCTCTTCGCGGTGCCTCTCTCGGCCTTCGTGAATGTCGTGGCGGTGTACCTCAGTACGAAAGCGTGGCGAGACGACGGCGCGGCTGTGGATTCCGCCGACCTCATCTGGCAGACCGTGCCGCGGGATCGCGGAAGGAGATCATGAACCACACGCCGACGTTGGCCGAGTTCGAGGATGCCGCGCAGACTCTGCGCGGCATCATCACGCGAACCCCGCTGGACGAATCGCTGCATCTGACCGAGTTGCTCGGCGTCCCCGTTCACCTCAAGCTCGAGAACCTCCAGCGGACGGGCTCATTCAAGATCCGCGGGGCGACCTACCGCCTCTCGCGGCTGACGGCCGAGGAACGCGCGCGGGGGGTCGTTGCGGCATCCGCGGGCAACCACGCGCAGGGAGTCGCTCTCGCGGCGCAGCAACTGGGCATCTCGGCAACGATCTTCATGCCCCTGGGCGTTCCGGTTCCCAAGCTCCTCGCAACACGCGGCTATGGCGCGGATGTCATCCTGGAGGGCGCCACGGTCGAGACCCCGCTCCGGCTGGCCGCCGAGTTCGCCGAACGGACCGGGGCGGTGCTGATTCATCCCTTCGACCACAGCGACATCGTCGTGGGTCAGGGGACGCTCGGTCTCGAGCTCGTCGAGGACCTGCCCGATCTCGAGACGGTCATCGTCGGAATCGGTGGCGGGGGACTGGCCGCCGGGGTCGCGGCGGCGGTCAAAGCGCGTGCGGCCGCCGAGGGACGCGCCGTACGTGTCATCGGGGTGCAGGCCGAGAACTCCGCGGCCTACCCGTCATCCCTGGCGGCCGGATATCCCATTCAGGTCTCCACGACGCCCACCATCGCAGACGGTATCGCCGTGGCCCGCCCCGGAGACCTCCCGTTCGAGCTCATTCGCGAGTACGTGGACGAGGTCGTCACCGTCACCGAGGATGACATCGCGCGGGCCCTGCTGGTCCTGCTCGAACGCGCGAAGCAGGTCGTCGAGCCCGCGGGCGCGGTCGGGGTCGCCGCCATCCTGGCGGGCAAGGTCCAGGCGACGGGAACGACCGTGACGATCCTCTCCGGGGGCAACATCGACCCCCTCCTGCTGCAGCGTGTGGTGGCCCACGGGCTGTCGGCATCCGGCCGGTACATGTCGTTGCGGATTCCTCTGCCCGATCGCCCCGGCCAGCTGGCGCGGGTGTCGGAGCTGCTCGCCCAGGTCGGGGCGAACGTCATCGAGGTGCTGCACACGCGACACGGACAAGGACTCCAGATCAGCGAGGTCATCCTGCAGCTCAGCGTCGAGACCCGCGGTGCCGAGCACCGCGCTCTCGTCATCCGCACGCTGGAGGAGGCGGGCTTCATCGCCACGGTCGTTCCCGACTGACCGGCGAGCGGCCGAGCGCTCCTCTCACGCCGAGTGATCGAGGGCGGACGTCTTCGTCGCCCCCGATCCCTGGCGGAAACACCGCGAGCCGCTCACCCCGACGGGGGGAGCGGCTCGCGATGGTCGAGTCACTGGCCGGAGTAGGTTTCGACCTTCACGATCTCGACGGAGATCTGCTTGCCGTTGGGCGCGGTGTAGGAGCCGCTGTCGCCCTCTTTCATCCCCAGGATCGCCTCACCCAGGGGGGAGGCTTCACTGTAGACGTCGAGTTCCGAGTCGGCCGCGATCTCCCGATTGCCGAGAAGGAACTTCTCCTCGCCCCCCGCGATGAGCGCGGTCACGACGGTGCCGGACTCGACGACGCCCGTGCTCTCGGGCGCTTCGCCGACCTTGGCGCTCTTCAGCAGCTGCTGCAGGGTGCGGATGCGCGCCTCCTGCTTTCCCTGTTCGTCCTTGGCGGCGTGGTAGCCGCCGTTCTCCTTCAGATCGCCCTCTTCACGAGCGGCTTCGATGCGCTTGGCGATCTCTTCGCGGCCCGTGGTCGAGAGGTGCTCGAGCTCGTGGGCGAGACGGTCGTAGGCATCCTGGGTGAGGAACGTCACCTGAGCGTCGCTGGACACGGTGGTCTCCTTCGTCGTTCGGGCCGGCGATGCGGCGCGATCCATGGGCGCCCGCCGGGAATATGTCGAACGCCCCGGCATCGAGCCGGGGCGCGTCTTGAGCAAAAAGCCTACGGCACCCAACAAGAGTTGACAAAACCCGTGGTCGCCAGGGCGAGGGTGGGGATCTCCTCGGTGAAAGCGCGACTGTGATCGTCGGATGCCGGGTACTCCACGACGCGCCAGCCGACCGTTCCGTGGTCTTCGTCCTGCGCCTCGATCGCACAGGCCACCGGCTGCCCCACCGGCGCGGTGATCTGGAAGGACACCGTCACACTTTCGGCATCCGCGACGGTGAAGCCGGTGTCGGTGGCGGTGACGGATGCCAGGCTGTTCGACACGGTCGTCCACGCCAGGGCCGCCGTGAGACCGACGCCGAGCACGCCCACGACACTCCACAGAACGATGCGGCGCCGCGGCGATCGGGCGCGTCCGTATCGCTCATCGAGCATGGCCTGCGTCGTCATGGTCTCCTCGGGCTTTAGGCTGGAGTTCCAGGCTACGCGCTTCCGCCCGGACGAAGGACTCCATGCTCACCGCGCTCGCGGCCCTCGCGGCCACGCCCACCCCCGCGTCGACCCCCGACCCCTCGATCGTCACGCCGGGCCCGATCGGGTTCGCGGCGATCGCCTTCATCGGCGTCGCGGTCTTCTTCCTGGTGTGGGACATGCTGCGTCGCATCCGTCGTGGGCGGTATCGCGAAGAGGTCAACGCCGAGTTGGACGCGGAAGAGCAGGCCCGTGCCGCTCAGGCCGCCAGCGAGACCGACGACGAAGACATCGACCCCGCCGCCCCGCGCGGCTGAGGAGGTCGCCGCGACAGCGGCATCCGCGTGATCAGCCGCCGTGGTAGGCGGGCGCGAGCGCGATCAGCAGGCACGCCGTCCAGTGGCAGAGGAACGCCAGCACCGTGCAGACGTGAAAGATCTCGTGGAACCCGAAGTGTCCCGGCCACGGGTTCGGGCGCTTCAGCGCGTACACGACCGCGCCGGCGGTGTAGAGCAGGCCACCGACCACGACGAGGACCATCATGGCCACATTGGCGGCCAGCAGGTCGCCGATGTACATCACGGCTGCCCACCCGAGCGCGAGGTACAGGGCGACGTACAGCCATCGGGGCGCGTGGATCCAGAACACCCGGAAGAAGATGCCCAGGATCGCTCCTCCCCACACGATCGAGAGCAGCAGCACTGTTTGCGGCGTGGGGAGCGCCAGCACCGCGAGCGGGGTGTAGGTGCCGGCGATCAACAGCAGGATGTTCGCGTGGTCGATGCGCTTGAGCACCGCTCTGGTCTTCGGCTTCCAGTTGAACCGGTGGTACAGGGCCGAGTTGCCGAACAGAAGCATCGACGTGGCCATGAACACCGCGGACGCCCATTTCGCGGGAGCCCCCTGCGCAAGGCAGATGAGGACGATTCCCGCGGCGATCGCGACGGGGAACGTGCCGGCATGGATCCATCCGCGCCACGTGGGCTTGAGGTCCGCTTGCGCTCCGACCGCCCCGGCTTCCAGAAGGGGGAGCTGGGGCATCTCGGGGCCGTCGCCGGAGGGGGGAAGTGTCACCCTTCGACCCTACGTCGCTCCGCATACCCGGGTCCGTACATGCCGGCGACGTCGGGGGAGGTGACGCGCACTTCGCACGGGAATCCGAGGCCGCGACGCGGTAGCGTAGGCGGGTGGCGCGCATGCGGAGGAACGAGGGGCGAGGACCCCTCTACCGGCTCTACATCTCGCGCCTGCGGCGCCGGATGCCGGCGACGGTTCCACACCACGTGGCGATGATGATCGACGGCAATCGGCGATGGGCGCGTCAGCTCGGCTTCGACAGTGCGGCCCACGGGCACCGTGCCGGGGCCGCCAAGATGCACGAGTTCCTGCGGTGGTGCGACGATCTCGGCATCCAGGTCGTGTCGCTGTATCTGCTGTCCAACGACAATCTGCGCAAACGGGATTCGCGCGAGCTGGACGATCTCATCGACATCATCGCCGAGCTGGCACGCGAGCTGTCGCACGAACCGGATTGGCGCGTGCAGCATGTCGGACGCTCCGACGATCTCCCCCCGGCGCTCGCCGAGGTGTTGCACGAGGTCACCGACCGCACGCGTTCGCACACCGGTCTGCACGTGAACCTCGCCGTCGGCTACGGCGGCCGCAGCGAGATCGTCGACGCGGTGCGCAGCATCATCGCGAAGCACGACGAACAGGGCGGGTCGCTCGAAGAGCTCGCCGCGAGTCTGACGCCGGAGCAGATCGGTGAGCACCTCTACACCGGGGGACAGGCCGACCCCGATCTGGTCATCCGCACCTCGGGCGAGCAGCGGTTGAGCGACTTCCTGCTGTGGCAGTCCGCGCATTCCGAGTTCTACTTCGTCGAGGCGCTCGGCCCCGATCTGCGCGAGGTCGACTTCCTCCGGGCGATCCGCGATTTCGCGACCCGCGATCGACGATTCGGGCAGTAGCAGCGTTAACGTACTCGTCACTTTTCCGGGCGTGTTCGCGCGCCCCGCGGTGCGTTTCAGGCCTTACGGTGAGGTCATCGGGCACGGAGCCCGGTCGAGTCGGCCTTCGGATCGCGACTCGTGACCCACAGGTCGACTCGTGAGTGCCGGGTGAGACACCCGGGTCGGGAGTGGGTTGTGACTGCACGAGCACCGTACGACCAGCGGAACATCGTCGACAGCAGTGTTTCGGAACCGGATGCCTCAGCCGATCAGGCTCTGCGCACGTATGTTCTGGACACCTCGGTCCTGTTGAGCGACCCGCGGGCGTTCTTCCGTTTCGCCGAGCATTCGGTCGTGATCCCGGTCGTCGTGATCACCGAGCTCGAGGGCAAACGCCACGATCCCGAGATCGGCTACTTCGCACGGCAAGCGCTGCGGCATCTCGACGAACTCCGTATCGAGCACGGCCGGCTGGACTTCCCCGTTCCGGTCGGCACCGACGGCACCCTGCGCGTGGAGTTGAACAACACCGACCCCTCGGTCCTGCCCTCGGGGATGCGCCTCGGCGACAATGACAGTCGCATCCTGGCCGTGGCCATGAACATCGCCCGTGACGGCGCCGAGGTCACCGTCGTGTCGAAGGATCTTCCGATGCGCGTGAAGGCCTCCTCGCTGGGGCTGTCGGCGGAGGAGTACCTCGCGGAACAGGCGATGGACTCCGGCTGGACGGGCATCGCCTCGATCGACGTGTCCGGCGACGACCTCAGCGACCTCTACGAGGCCGAGGTGGCCGTGAGCGAGGACGTCCGCGGCCTCCCGGTGAACACCGGCCTCATCATCCACTCCGAGCGCGGATCGGCGCTCGGCCGCGTCACCGGCGACGGGGAGTTCCGTCTGGTCCGCGGCGACCGCGACGCCTTCGGTCTGCACGGGCGCTCGGCTGAGCAGCGCATCGCCATCGACCTGCTGCTCGATCCCGACGTGGGCATCGTGTCGCTCGGGGGTCGGGCGGGTACCGGCAAGTCGGCGCTCGCGTTGTGCGCGGCCCTCGAGGCGGTGCTGGAGCGGCAGCAGCAGAAGAAGATCATCGTGTTCCGCCCGCTGTTCGCGGTCGGGGGACAGGAGTTGGGCTACCTCCCCGGCGATCAGGCCGAGAAGATGAACCCGTGGGGTCAGGCGGTGTTCGACACGCTCGGTTCCGTGGTGTCGGGGAACGTCCTCGAAGAGGTGCTCGCGCGAGGCCTCCTCGAAGTGCTCCCGCTGACGCACATCCGCGGGCGCTCGCTGCACGACGCGTTCGTCATCGTCGACGAGGCGCAGTCGCTCGAACGCAACGTCCTCCTGACCGTGCTCAGCCGCATCGGACAGAACTCCCGCGTCGTTCTCACCCACGACGTCGGACAGCGTGACAACCTGCGGGTGGGACGCCACGACGGGGTCGCATCGGTCATCGAGACGCTCAAGGGGCACGCGCTGTTCGGGCACGTCACGCTCACGCGCTCCGAGCGCTCGGCGATCGCCGCGCTCGTGACCGACCTGTTGGAGGCCGGCGAGCTCTCCTGAGGTCGACTCGATGAGGGGCCGGGATGCCAGGCATCCCGGCCCCTTCTCTCTGCCCGGGCGCTCATGAGAGCTTTCTCATCTCCAGCTTCTTCGCATCTCACGTGCAGCGGCCACGATGGAGTCATCGGCGAGGGAGACCTCGTCTCCGCCTCGGCGGTTCCCCCCATAAATGAATAAGAGGTCGGCTCATCGAGCAGGTCACCGGCGTTTCGGGTACGACGGAAGACCGCCGCAGTCGATCTCCCCAGCCCCCGGTTCCCCCCACCGGGGGCTTTTGGGTTTCCGGGGGGCTACTCCCAGCGGTAACCGGCGCCGCGCACCGTCACGATGCGTGCCGCGCCGAACTTCGCGCGAAGGTACCGCACGTACACGTCCACGACGTTCGAGCCGGGATCGAAGTCCAAGCCCCAGACGCGGCTGAGGAGCTGTTCTCGGCTCAGCACCTGGCCGGCATGCCGCACGAACTCCTCCGCGAGGGCGAACTCGCGAGCGCTGAGGTCGATCTCGCGTCCTCCGACCGTCGCCCGACGGCTGAGCACGTCGAGCGAGACCTCGCCGTGCGAGACGGTGATGCTCCCCAGCGTGACCGGCTCGCGCAGCCGGGATCGCACGCGCGCCAGCAGCTCATCGAACTTGAACGGCTTGGCCACATAGTCGTTCGCTCCGGCATCCAGGCCGTCGACGGTGTCGCGTGTGCTGGTGCGGGCCGTCAGCATGATGACCGGCAGGGACGAGCCCTGACCGCGCAGGCTGCGCAGCACCTCGAAGCCGTCCATGGTCGGTAAGCCCACGTCGAGCAGGACGAGATCGACGTCGCCCGTCAGGGCGGTCTCCAAGGCGTCTGCGCCGTCGTCGACGATCAGGGTCTGATACCCGGCGGACACCAGTCCTTTCGCCACGAACGCCGAGATGCGCTCTTCGTCTTCGGCGATGAGGATGCGGGTCATCCGGTGGCCTCTCTCTGCAGCACCACGTCGCCGGCACGAACCGGCGTCGGCAGGTCGGTGGGAGCGTGCGCGCCGCCCAGGGGAACGTGCAACGTGAAGGTCGCGCCGCCTCCGGGGGTGTCCGTGATCGCGCAGTGTCCGTCGTGCGCCTTGGCGATGGCATCCACGATCGACAGTCCCAGTCCGGAGCCATCGATCCCTCGCCGAGTGGACACGCGATCGAACCGCCGGAACACCCGGTGTCGCGCGGCCGGAGGGATGCCGGGACCGTGATCGCGCACCCACAGGCTGGCCGTCGTTCCGTCGGTGGAGCTGCCGATCTCGATGGGGCTGCCCGCGGGCGTGTACTTGGCGGCATTGTCGGCCAACTGCAACCACGCCTGCACGAGGCGGTCGTGGTCGCCGACGATCCGGCCGCGTCCCCGGGCCTCCACCGTCCACGTGTGCTCGGGGATCGCGGCGACCATCTCCGCCACTCGGTCGGTGAGGGCCGAGACATCGACGACCCCCGTCGACAAGGACCCGGCCTCCACCGCCGCGAGCGCGTCGATGTCGTCGACGAGACGCGAGAGCCGGTCGAGTTCGGCGATGCCGAGGTCGCGTGTCTCGATGACGTCGTGGGGGTCGGCGGGGTCCATGGTCTCGAGGTGTCCTCGCACGATCGTGATCGGCGTCTTGAGCTCGTGCCGGACATCGTCGAGCAGCTGACGCTGCGCCTCGACCGACATCGCCAGACGGTCGAGCATCGAGTTCACCGACGCGGTGAGCCCTGCGATCTCGTCGTCGCCGTCGGTGGTGAATCGAGTGCCGAGATCGGCGATCGTGATCGCGTCGGTGGTGTCGCGCAGCTTGCGCAGCGGCGAGAACAGCCGCCCGGTGACGAACCAACCCGCCACCGCGACCGCGAGAAGGACGATCGTGCCGGCGATCGCGTAGGTCGTGGTGGACAGGGTGACCAGCTCCCGACGCTGATCCATCGAGATGGCCTGCACGACAGCGGTATCGCCGTCCACGACGGCCGCGAACCGCAACGGGCCGATGGCACTGGGGAGCTCGCCCCGAGTGTCACCGCTCTCCAGGGCGTCGGTGAGACCGTCGAGGAACGTCTCGTCACCGGACAGAGCGAGACCGGGAGGGGCGGGAGTTGTCGCGACCACGGTGCCGTCGCGAAGCGCCAGGGTCCCATCCGTTCGCCCCGGTACGGCCGCCGCGACCAGCGCGACGGCATCCTGCTCGCTGGAGGCGACGGTCGACACGAACCCGTCGAGTTGTCGCTCGGCGTTGGCGGTCGCGCGTTCGCTCTGCACGAAGAACGTCACGCCGCCCGTGATGATCAACCCGAGCAGGACGACGCCGAGGATCGCCGCGAGGAGCCGTACGCGCGCCGACACTGCTCTCGTGCGGCGGCTCATCCTCTGATTATGGCGCTCCTCGGCGTCGTGCCGGTGCGCGTCAGCCCGGGTGGGTCATCGACAGCAGATCGAGCTTGGCGTCGAGCACCTCTTCGGTGATCTCGCCGCGCTCGACGTAGCCGAGGTCGATGACGGCCTCGCGGACCGTGATGCCCTTGGCAACCGAGTGCTTGGCGATCTTCGCGGCGGCTTCGTAACCGATGACCTTGTTCAGCGGCGTGACGATCGACGGCGACATGCCGGCGAACGCCTCGGCGCGGGCGACGTTGGCCTCCAGACCGTCGATGGTCTTGTCGGCCAGGACGCGCATGGCGTTGGAGAGCAGACGGATCGACTCCAGCAGCGCCGTCCCCATGACGGGGATCGCGACGTTCAACTCGAACGACCCGGAGGCGCCGGCCCAGGCGACGGTGGCGTCATTGCCGATGACGCGGGCGCAGACCATGAGTGTGGCTTCGGGGACGACCGGGTTGACCTTTCCCGGCATGATCGACGAACCCGGCTGCAGGTCGGGGATGTGCAGTTCTCCGAGGCCCGTGTTGGGACCGGAGCCCATCCAGCGGATGTCGTTGTTGATCTTCGTCAGCGACACCGCGATCGTCCGCAGGGCGCCGGATGCCTCGACCAGACCGTCGCGGTTGGCCTGAGCCTCGAAGTGGTCCTTCGCCTCGGTGATCGGCAGTTCGGTCTCGGCGGCGAGCAGCTCGATGACTTTCTGCGGGAAGCCGAGCGGCGTGTTGATCCCCGTTCCGACGGCCGTCCCCCCGAGGGGCACTTCGCCCACGCGGGGGAGGACGGCCTGAACACGCTCGATCCCGAGACGCATCTGGCGCGCGTACCCGCCGAATTCCTGGCCGAGCGTGACCGGGGTGGCATCCATGAGGTGGGTGCGCCCGGACTTGACGATGCCCTTCCATGCCTCGGCCTTGGCCTCGAGCGCGACGGACAGGTGGTCGAGCGCGGGGATCAGGTCGTCGATGAGAGCCTGCGTGACGGCGATGTGCACGGAGGTGGGGAAGACGTCGTTGGACGACTGCGAGGCGTTGACGTGATCGTTGGGGTGCACGGTCTCGCCGAGAATTCGGGTGGCGAGGGTGGCGAGCACCTCGTTCATGTTCATGTTCGACGAGGTGCCGCTGCCGGTCTGGTAAGTGTCGACTGGGAAGTGCGCGTCGTGCGCACCGGTGATCACTTCGTCGGCCGCCTGCGCGATCGCGTCGGCGATACGCGGGTCGAGCGTGCCGAGGTCTTTGTTCGCCTGCGCGGCGGCCTTCTTGATGCGGGCGAGCGCCGCGATCTGCGTCGATTCCAGCCCCGAGCCCGAGATGGGGAAGTTCTCGACCGCGCGCTGCGTCTGCGCGGCGTAGAGGGCGTCTTTCGGCACCCGCACCTCACCCATGGTGTCGTGCTCGATGCGGTACTCGATGTCGGTCACGTCGTCGTTCCTCCAGATCGTTGTGGTGCGTTGTCAGGCGGCGCGGGACTCGTCCACGTCGCCGACGCTCACGACGGGGACGGCTTCCCCGTCGTCGAGTCGGTAGTTGGCGCCCACGACCGCGACCCGGCCATCGGCGACGGCCTCGCTGATCAGTTCGGAGGCGCGCAGCAGGTCTGCCACCGTGTGGCGCAGGTGCTCGCGGCCCACCAGCTCGGGGTCGATGCGCTCGGGGGTGTGCCCCGCCTCGGCTTCGCTCCGCTGGACGCGACGGACCGCGGGAACGATGGGGGCGATCTGTCGCCAGATGTAGGCGGGAAGCGTGGGAGCGTCGACGCCGGTGCTGTCGATCGCTGCCCCGACCGCGCCGCAGGCGTCGTGCGCGAGCACCACGATGAGCGGGACCTCGAGCACGCCCACGGCGTACTCGAGGCTGCCGATCACCGAGTCGGAGATCACCTGACCGGCGTTGCGGACGACGAAGAGATCACCGAGTCCCTGATCGAAGATGATCTCGGCCGCGAGGCGGGAGTCGGAGCATCCGAACAAGGCGGCGTTCGGACGCTGGTAGCTGGCGAGTTCGGTGCGGCGTTCGACGTCCTGGCGCGGGTGCGCAGGCTCACCGGACACGAAACGCCGATTGCCCTCGAGCATCTGGTTCCATACAGCGCGCGGGGTCATGCGATCGTTCACGAAATCTCTCTCAGTTCTTTCACCTGCGCGGTGACGGACGCTGCCGCGATGGCCGTGGTTTCGGGGCTCGCGTCTCCGTAGATCAACACCTGATCGGGTCCGGCCGGGGTCGAGAGCGCGTAGGTGATGTTGCCGGCTCGTTCGGGATCGCTGGGTTCGTAGACATCCCACGCGATCCCGTCGATCTCGATGGAGTCCGTGCGCGGGGCGCCGCCGAGCACCTGCGCGACCCACTCCTCCCCGGTATCGAGTCCCTGCGCGACGCGCACGAAACCGGACTCGCCGGAGCGGACGTACACCATGGTCCACGCCTCGATGCCGCCCTGTCCTTCGGTGGCCGCCTGATTGACGCGCCATCCGTCGGGCAGCTGAGGGGAGAGGGCGGGCCGACCGAGGTCGTCGGACAGGTCCGCCGCGAGAGCGGGGACATCGGGCTCGGGGCGCGGGGCCGGTGTGCCTCGCGGAACGGCAGCGATGACGACGAGAACGACGGCGACCGTCACCAGCAGCGCAGCCAGGAGATTGCGGAAGGTCTTGCTCGAGCGGTATCGGCGGGAGGACTCGGCCTTGCGGGCCGCCGTCTCTTCCGGAGTCTCGGGGCGGCCGAGCTCGGCGACGACGCGACCCATCAGGATTCCTCGCCCTCGCCGCGAGCGGCATCGAGCCGGCGTTTCGCCCCGAGCAGCCACTCTTCGCAGCGAGCGGACAGCTGCTCGCCGCGCTCCCAGAGCGCCAGCGACTCCTCCAACGTGGGCGCGCCCTGCTCGAGTTCGGCGACCACGCGGACGAGTTCGTCGCGGGCCTGCTCGAAGGACAGGGACGCGACGTCGGCGGAGGGGCCGGAGGGCGTCGCGGTCATGGCATCCATTCTAGGCGTGACCGGCGGGCGGGCCGCCGACGGAGGGGGAGTCATCGGGCGTGATCGCACCCGTGGAGGAGGCGCCGAAGGCCCCTTCGGCGACGGTGACCACCACACGCGAGCCGGCGGGCGCCTGCGCGGCGTCGCGAACGATGCCCCCACCCTCCACCTGAGCGATGGCGTAGCCGCGCGCGAGCGTGGCCTCGGGTGAGAGCGCGCGCAGCGAGGCCCGCAGCTCCCGCGTCCGGCGATCCTCGGCCTGCAGACGTCGGTCCACGACGTCGCGACCGCGGGTCGACAGCATCCACACGTCCTGGGCGCGCGCGGTCAGCATCGTGTGCGGGGTGCGCAACGCCGGCCGCGAACGCAGCTGCTCCAGCTGGGCGATATCGTGAAGCACGCGCTGCGTGAGCCGACCGGTCAGGCGAGCCCGCAGCTGCGCCACCACCGCACGCTGCTCGCTGACGTCCGGCACTACGCGCTTGGCGGCATCCGTCGGCGTGGACGCGCGGACGTCGGCGACATCGTCGAGGAGAGGGCGGTCGTTCTCGTGTCCGATGGCGCTCACGATCGGAGTGGATGCCGCCGCCACGGCGCGCACGAGGCGCTCGTCGCTGAACCCCAGCAGCGTCTGCGGATCGCCGCCGCCGCGCGCGATGACGATGACATCGACCTCGGGGTCGGCATCCAGCGCCTTCAGCGCCGCGAGCGTCTCGGGGACGCACCGGTCACCCTGCACGGCGGCGTAGCGCGTGCGGAAGCGAACGTGCGGCCACCGCAGCTCGGCGTTGCGGTGCACGTCTTTCTCGGCGTCCGAGTTCTCGCCCGTGATGAGGCCGATGCAGTGCGGAAGGAAGGGCAACGGTTTCTTGCGGCGGGAGTCGAAAAGGCCCTCGGAGCGCAGCTGCACGCGCAGACGTTCGAGGCGCTCGAGCTGCTCACCGAGACCGACGTGACGCATCGCCGACACGGAGAAGGAGAAGTCGCCGGTGCGGGGGAAGTAGTCGGCCTTGACGCACGCGACGACATGGTCGCCGACTTCGAAGTCCTTCGGCAGTCGAGCGAGCGTGCTCGACCAGATGCGGAACGCGACGGTCGAATCGCTGCCCAGATCCTTCAGGCGCCCGAAGACGTTGCCGCCGCGTCGATTGAATGACGTGATCTCACCCTCGACCCACACCGAGCCCCACCGCTCGATGAACCCGCGGATGGTGTCGTTCAGCCGTGACACCGACGTGGGCGCATCGTTCCGCGACTCGCGCGGGTGCACGGAGTCGGCGGGGGGCGCCTGCCCCTCGACGGCTTCGGGTCGGAAGGAGGTCATGGTCTCTCGTCAGGTTCGATGGTGGGCGGTCGGCCGTCGTTCAGGGGCGCCCCGGTAGAATCGAGGGGTGAGCTCACCTGCCGTCCACCTGCCCGTTCCCCGAATCCCGGGTCGACGCGGGCGGCTCCAGGATATCCCGGTCCGCGGACAGAAGAAGGTGCTGCTCGCAGCACCACGCGGCTACTGCGCGGGTGTCGATCGGGCCGTCATCGCCGTCGAGAAGGCGCTCGAGCGCTACGGCGCGCCGGTGTACGTGCGCAAGCAGATCGTGCACAACATCCACGTCGTCACCGAGCTGGAGAAGAAGGGCGCGATCTTCGTCGAAGAGGTCGACGAGGTGCCCGAGGGCTCCCACGTCGTCTTCAGCGCGCACGGGGTGTCGCCCGCGGTGGTGTCCGCGGCATCCGACCGGCACCTGCAGGCGATCGATGCGACCTGTCCGCTCGTGACCAAGGTGCATCGCGAGGCCGTCCGATTCGCTCGCGACGACTTCGAGATCCTCCTGATCGGTCACGACGGACACGAGGAGGTCGAGGGCACCGCCGGCGAGGCGCCCGAACACGTCACCGTGGTGAACTCGCCCGAGCACGCCGACACGGTCGAGGTCCGCGATCCGTCCAAGGTCGTGTGGCTGTCGCAGACGACGCTCTCCGTGGACGAGACCATGGAGACCGTCCGCCGGTTGCGGCTGCGGTTCCCCGAGCTGCAGGATCCGCCGTCCGATGACATCTGCTACGCCACGCAGAACCGCCAGGTCGCGATCAAGAAGGTCGCGCGCGACGCCGACCTGGTGATCGTCGTCGGTTCGGCGAACTCGTCCAACAGCGTTCGCCTCGTCGAGGTCGCGCTCGAGCACGGCGCGAAGGCGGCCTATCGTGTCGACTACGTCGACGAGGTCCGTCAGGAGTGGCTCGAGGGCGTCGAGACGGTGGGTGTCACCAGCGGCGCGTCGGTACCCGAGGTACTCGTCACCGAAGTGCTCGAAGAGCTCGCCGGTGCCGGCTACCGCGACGTCGAAGAGGTTCGCACGGCCGAGGAAGACCTGATGTTCTCGCTCCCCAAGGAGCTGCGCCAGGATGCCTCCGGCAAGCGCGATCAGCGCGCCCTGGGTGGTCGGGGGCGCGCGTGAGCGACGGCGAGTCGCGCCCCCGTCCCCAGTACGGCGAGTACGCCACGCCCGAAGAGCAGCGCGCGCGGATCCAGCGTCCCGAGGTCACCGAGGCGCTCGAGGCGGGCGTCGCCCCGCCCGCCGAGCCGGCACCCGCCGCCGATTCCGCCCCCCGCGTCCGCGGTCCGCTCGCCGATCGGATCGCCACGTTCGTGCTGTTGGCCTACGGGCTCGTGTCGATCGTGTCGACGATCGTGCAGCTGCAGGACTTCCCCGGATATGCCGAACGCGCCGCTCAGATCCTCGGCGTCGATGCGACGTACACCGCGCTCTCCGCGGGTTACGTCTGGGGTGCCGCTGCCTCCGTGATCTACGGCGTCGGGTACGTTCTCACGGCGTGGCTCACGTGGCGTCGACTGCGTCGCGGCCGCATCGCGTTCTGGATCCCGCTCGTGGGATTCGTCGCCACGACGCTTCTGGCGGGCGTGTGCGTCACGATCGCCCTCACGGCCGACCCGGCCTTCCTCTCCGCCCTCACCGGCGTCGTCGCGAACTGAACCGTCGGGCGCGGCATCCCGTGTTCTCTTCGACGAGAGGAGGCCGGCGGTGGCGCGCAACGACCATGCCCAGTTGACCGCGCTGTACGACGCGCATGCCGCGCCGGTCTGGCGTTACGTCGTGAGTCTCACCGGCGACCATGCGGGAGCGGACGACGTCGTGCAGGAGACCCTGCTCCGGGCGTGGCGCACGCCGCGGGTCATGGCGGACGACCCGTCGCGGCTTCGGTCGTGGATGTTCACGGTCGCCCGCAATCTCGTCATCGACGAGGCTCGGAGTGCGCGTCGTCGCCATGAGCTGCCCGTGGACGAGCTCCCGGAGGCGCCGAGCGGAGACGACACGGATGCCATGTTCGACGCGCTCCTCGTGGAGGAGGCGCTGGCGACGCTGACGCCCGATCACCGCGCGGTCATCGTGGCCGCCTACTACGGCGGCCGCAGCGTCGCCCAGGCGGCGGAGGAGCTGGGGATCCCGGCCGGAACGGTGAAGTCCCGGCTGCACTACGCCGTACGCGCGCTGCGGCTCGCTCTGCAGGAACGGGGGGTGACCCGGTGAACCTCGAACACGAACGATTCGCGACGTGGGACGGCGCCTACGTCCTGGGCGCGCTGTCGGCCGCCGACCGCGGCGAGTTCGAGCGGCATCTCGAGGGATGCGTCCTGTGCCGATCCGCCGTGGCCGAACTCGCTCCCACCGCCGGGCTGCTGTCCCGACTCTCGGCCGAGCGGGCCGTGGCGATCGACGCGTCCGATCCGGTTCGGCGTGACCGACCGACCGACCCCGACCCCGCCCTTCGTGGCCGCTTCGTGCGCACGGCGCGCCGCCGTCGCCACCGGGCGGTCGCTCTGTGGGCCGGCGCCGCCGCTGCCGCCGCGCTGGTCATCGCGGTGCCGAGCGTCATCGCGCTCACGAGCGCACCGGCCGACATCGCCGGCACCGTCTACGCGCTCGACGACGTCGCCGGGGCGCCGTTGGAAGCGTCGGTGCGACTCACCCCCGTCGACTGGGGGACGCGTATCGATCTCGTCTGCGAGTACACCGGTGAGGTTCTGGACGCGCCCCCCGGCGGTTGGCCGTACGCTCTCGCCGTGACGGACGATGCCGGTGCGACCACGATGCTCTCGACCTGGCGCGCGGGGCCCGGCTCGACGACCGAGCTGAGCGCCGGGACGGACGTGGCGGCATCCCGGATCGACGCCATCGAGATCCGCACCGTCGACGGCGATCGCGTCGTCATGCGCCGGGAGTTCGACACCCCTTAGCATCGACGGATGCCAAGCCTCGTCGCCGTGTGCGCTGTCCATGCTCTTCGCCCCGATGCCGGGTCGGTCGGGGTGACCGCGATCGACAAGCGTGCCGTCGAGGGCGCCGTGCGTATTGGGCGCCTCGGCGTTCGTGCGGACGTTCAGGCGAGCCGGAAGCACCACGGTGGGCCCGACAAGGCCGTGTACGCCTACGCGCAGGACGACGCCGAGTTCTGGGAGCGCGAACTCGGTCGCGAGCTGGCCCCCGGCTGGTTCGGCGAGAACCTGCGACTGGAGGGCATCGATGTCAACGGCGCACGCATCGGCGAAGTGTGGCGCATCGGTGACAGCGTCGAAGTGGAGGTGACGATGCCGCGCACGCCCTGTGCGACGTTCGCCCGCTGGGTGGGTGGTGCCGCCGCTCGCGGGTGGGTCAAGCGGTTCTCGGATGAGGGCCGTCTCGGTGCATACCTGCGCGTTCGACGCGCCGGTGAGGTCCGCGCGGGCGATCCGGTGACAATCGTGTCGTCGCCCTCCGGCGCGCCCACGGTCCTGGAGATGTACCGCGCCTGAGCCGGCCGCGTGCGTCCTGCCCGCGGTGTCGCGTGTCCGTCTCGCGGAACCCGGATGCCGGACGCAAGAACGCCCCGGCCGGAGCCGGGGCGTTCCTGGCGGGGCTCAGCCCTGCGACTTGCCGAAGGAGCCGAGTTGCTTCGTGGCCTCGACCACGCGGACGGCCATCGCCGACTCGGCGATCTTGCCCCACGCGCGCGGGTCGTACTGCTTCTTGTTCCCGACCTCGCCGTCGACCTTGAGCACGCCGTCGTAGTTCGAGAACATGTACCCGGCGATCGAACGGGTGAAGGCGTACTGCGTGTCGGTGTCGATGTTCATCTTCACGACGCCGTTCGAGACGGCCAGCGCGATCTCCTCGTCGGTGGAGCCGCTGCCGCCGTGGAAGACCAGGTCGAGGGGCTTGGGGCCGGTGCCGAACTTGGCGGCGATCCCGTCCTGGATCTCGCCGAGCAGTTCGGGGCGCAGCTTCACGCCGCCGGGCTTGTACACGCCGTGCACGTTGCCGAACGTGAGGGCCGAGATGTAGCGACCGTTCTCGCCGAGGCCGAGGCGCTCGACGGCCTTCGTCACATCGGCGACCGTGGTGTACAGCGCTTCGTTGGAGCCCTCGTGCGCGACGCCGTCCTCCTCGCCGCCGACGACGCCCACCTCGATCTCGAGGATTGCGTTGATGTTCTTCATGCGGGGGAGGAGCTCGGCGGCGATGTCGATGTTCTCGTCGAGCGGCACGGCCGACCCGTCCCACATGTGCGACTGGAAGATGGGGTTGCGTCCCGCCTTGACCTCTTCCTCGGAGGCCTCCAGCAGGGGGAGAACGAATCCGGGCAGGGCGTCCTTCGGGCAGTGGTCGGTGTGAAGGGCCACGGTGATGGGGTAGTTCTTGGCGACCTCGGTGACGTACTTCGCGAACGCGAGCGCACCCGTCGCGCGGGCCTTGACGGTGTGGCCGGCGAAGTAGTCGGCGCCACCGGTGGTGACCTGAAGGATGCCGTCGGAGCCGGCCTCGGTCAGGCCCTGGAGCACGGCGTTGATGGTCTGCGAGCTCGAGACGTTGATCGCGGGGTACGCGAAGCTGCCGGCCTTCGCGCGGTCCAGCATGTCGGCGTACTGGTCAGGGGTGGCGACGGGCATGGAGGTGCTCCTTGGTCGTGACGGGGACATCGTCACTCTAGCGAAGGCCGTCGTTCGTGACGCCGCGAGAGCGCGAGGATCATGTCCGTTCTCGCGTGGCGTTAAGAATGCCGTTTCCTTCGGCCGAAAGCGGAGCAAAACCCTCGAATGTCACACGTGCGGCGCATACAGTGGGCCGCATGGTGAGCCTGACGTCCGACATGAGTCCTTTGCATCCCGATCGGAACCTGGCTCTCGAGCTGGTGAGGGCGACCGAAGCCGCCTCGATCCGCGCGGTCCCTTTCATCGGTCGTGGCGACAAGGAGGCCGCGGACGGCGCGGCGGTCGACGCGATGCGAGCCTTCTTCAGCACGGTCAACTTCGACGGCACGATCGTGATCGGCGAGGGCGAGAAGGACAACGCTCCGATGCTCTTCAACGGTGAACGCGTGGGCAGCGGCCGCGGTCCCCGGTGCGATGTCGCGGTCGACCCGATCGACGGGACATCACTCACGGCGGCCGGGCGACAGAACGCCCTGTCGGTGATCGCGGTCTCCGACCACGGCACGATGCTCGATGCGTCCAGCGTGTTCTACATGGACAAGCTCGTCACCGGCCCCGCCGGGGTCGGCGTGGTCGACATCCGCCTGCCGATCGGTGAGAACATCCGTCTGCTGGCCAAGTCGCTCGGCAAGCCCGTCGACGAGATCGTCGTGTCGGTGCTCAACCGGCCGCGTCATGAGAAGCTCATCGCCGAGATCCGTGAGGCCGGCGCCGGCACGCGCCTCATGAGCGACGGTGATGTGGCCGGTGGCATCAACGCCGCCCGTCACAACGCACGGACCGACATGTGTGTCGGTATCGGCGGGAGCCCCGAGGGCATCGTCACCGCGTGCGCCATCAAGGCGCTCGGCGGGCACATCCAGGGCGTCCTCGCGCCGCGTGACGACGAAGAGAAGCAGAAGGGCATCGACGCCGGCCTGAAGGTCGGCGGCGAGGTGTACGAGGCCGACGACCTCGTCCGCGGGAAGAACACGATCTTCGTGGCCACCGGCGTCACCGACGGGCAACTGGTGCAGGGCGTGCGCCGCGAGGGCGACTTCGTGTACACCGAGAGCGTCGTGCTGCGTGGCGCGTCCGGCACGCTGCGCCGCATCTCGTCGGAACACCTCACGTCGAAGTGGCTCTGACCGCTCGCTGACCCCCTCGCTGCGCGGGGCCGACGGATCGGTTCCCCGAGACTTCATCGCGCCGACCACCGCGCCGCAGCTCGCGGGGCGGATGCCGGCGCGATGGAGTCCTGTGGAGAGGAAGCCGGCGTGCAGGTACAGCCGGGCGTGTCGTTGCGCAAGCGTGACTGCCGCGGAGAGGGCGGTCTGGCAGAATTGGCAACGGTGTCAACGGCGACGCTGCGTTCTTCCGAGACCCGAAGGGGGATCGTCCATGGCAGCTCCGACGAACTCGACCGCACCTCAGACAGGTGCCCAGGCGGTCATCGCCAGCGCCGTTGACCCCGCGCGCCGTCCCGATGTGCTTCTTCGTAAGCGCCGCGACGAGGGCCACGAGATCAGCGCGTGGTGGATGGTCGGTGCCTTCGTCGCCGTCTCGGCGGCCGTGGTGAGCCTGCTCAGCTGGGTTCCGGGCGGCTCTTGATCGGCGCTCACTCCTACTCGTCCTGAGGGAGGCCCGCTCGCGCGCGGACGGCGCCGAGATCGGCGTGGGTCACACCGCCGTCGTCGTCTCTGACGCTCGTCTGGTCTTCGCCCTGGCTCGGGATCAGTTCCGGTGCCGTCCAGCGGCGCGGTGCTGTTTCGATGGCCGACGGCGCCGCCACGGCATCCAGCTTCGTGTCGTCGATGCCGGGGAACTTGCGCGCCGTGACGAGAACGCGCGACTCGAGCGACCCGGCGAACTTGTTGTAGCTGTCGACGGTCCGCTCCAGCGCTCGACGCAGGTCGCTCGCGTGGGTCGCGAGCACGCCGACGCGTTCGTACAGTTCGGTGCCGAGCGCGAAGAGCGAGCGAGCTTCGTCGGAGACGTCTTGCTGCGTCCAAGTGAAGGCCACGGTCTTCAGTACCGCCCAGAGATTGACGGGCGAGGCCAGTGCCACCCGTCGTGTGAAGGCGTACTCGAGCAGGGTCGGGTCGTCGTTGAGCGCGGCCGACAACAGCGACTCGCTCGGCAGGAAGCAGATGACGAACTCGGGGCTGGTCGACAGCCCGGCCCAGTACGTCTTCCGTGCCAGGGCGTCAACGTGCGCACGGACCGCCTTCGTGTGCTTCGTCATCAGAACCGATCGGCGTGCGCCCTCGTCGCCGGCGGCCGTCACCGGGATCGCGCTGGCCTGCAGATAGGCGTCGAGCGGGACCTTGGCATCCACCGCGAGGGCCTTGCCGCCCGGAAGCCGGACGACCATGTCGGGGCGTCCGGCGCCGGCGTCCGACGAGATCGACGACTGCAGGTCGAAGTCGACGTACCGCGTGAGGCCCGCGGCCTCGACCACGCGGCGCAGCTGGGTCTCGCCCCACACGCCGCGGGTGCTGCCCGAACGCATGGCCGAGGCCAGCGCTTCGGTGGTCGCTCGCAGCGCCTCGTCGGCCTCGCGGGAGAGGCGCAACTGCTCGCCGAGCGCGGAGTACTGTTCGACACGGTCGCGTTCGAGGCCATCGACCTTGCGCTGCATCGCGTCGAGCGTCTCGCGCACGGGGTCGAGCGCGCGCAGGACCGTCTGCTCGCGGCGCTCGCGCTCTTCGCGCGCCGCCTGCTCGGCCCGGGTCTGCCCCACCAGGTCGCGGTAGAGCGTGGTCTGGTGCTCGAGCTGGGCCTGGAGGCCGGCCTTCGCCGCGTCGGCCGCGGCCACGCGCGCCCCGAGCTCGGCCCGGTCGGATGCGGCGCGCGACGTCGCCCGCGCGGACCCGAGGAACCAGCCCGCACCGGCTCCGATGGCGAGGGCGAGGATCGCGACGATCGGGGCGATGGCATCCATGAGCTCAGTGTGCCGCAGGCCTCCGACATCGCCCGGATGCGCGCGGGGATCAGGCGACGGCGCGCTCGAGCCGGGGCTCGACCGCGATCTGCGACACGCGCACGCCGAGATGGTCGGCGAGGGAGAAGACGTCGTCCGCACCGGCGCGTCGGGCGCAGTCGATCGTGATCTCGGCGCACGCGACGGCGTCGGCCAGAGCGTCGTGGTGCGCGAAGGGCGAGCAGCCCGCTTCGGCGGCGACGAGGGGCAGGCGGTAGGAGTCGAGCGTGTAGGTCTTGCGCGACACCTGAACACTGCACAGGTAGCGGTACGGCGGGCACTCGTCACCCGTCGCCGCGCAGGCTCGGCGCAGCACCGACATGTCGAAGCCGGCGTTGTGGGCCACGAGCACGTCGGCGCCCGCGAAGGCGGTCAGGCGCGCCAGCTGCGTGCTCCAGTCCGGTGCGTCGACGACATCGGCGGGACGGATGCCATGGATGCCCACGTTGATCGCGGCGAACTGATCGTGCCCGGCCGGCGGTTTGATAAGCCACGCCGCGGTGGCGACCACGCGACCGTCTCGCACGCGGGCGAGACCGACAGCGCACGCGGAGGCGCCGCTGGAATTCGCCGTTTCGAAGTCGATCGCGGTGAAGTCCAGAGCCACGGTCCCACCTTCCGACGCCGTGGCGTCCGCGGCGGGGAGGCGCGCCGGGAACGCGCGCGAGCGCCGCGCGGTGTCGAGAAGTGCGACGCCCCCGCGTGGTATCCCGGGCCTGCGCGTAGGGTCGACGCATGACGGAACGCCAGAAGTCGACCTCGTTCGGACAGGCGGCCGCAGCCTACGAGTCGGGGAGGCCGGAGTACCCCGCCGAGGCGGTGGCGTGGATGCTCGCCCCCGTCCGCGAGCCCGGTCGCGCCCTGCGCGTCGCCGACGTCGGCGCGGGCACCGGAAAGCTCACGCGCGCGGTCGTCGAGATCGGTGCCGACGTGGTCGCGATCGATCCGGATGCCGCGATGCTGGCGTCGCTGCGCGAGAACGTCCGTGGCGTCCCGACGTTCGCGGGGACCGCCGAGCGTCTGCCGCTTCCAGACTCGGCTCTCGACGCGGTCGTCATGGGGCAGGCGTGGCACTGGGTGGACCCGGATGCCGGCTCGCGCGAGATCGCTCGGGTCCTGCGCGTCGGGGGTGTGCTGGGGCTCGTGTGGAACATCCGCGACGAGCGTGTCGATTGGGTGCACCGGCTGACGGCGGCGATGGGAGCGTCGAACGCCGAGCGGCTCATCTCCGCCGGTGGCCCGCACGTCGCGGCACCGCTGGCGGACCTCGAGCATCGCTCCTGGTCGTGGAGCCGTCGCATCACCCTCGCGCAGCTGCGCGACCTCGTCTTCTCGCGCAGCGACACCATCACGGCAACGCCGGAGCAGCGCGCGCGCATCGATGCCGAGGTCGACGGGGTCGTGGCATCCGTCCCCGGACTCGCCGACGGGGGAGCGGTCGACCTGCCCTACGTCACCCACGCCTTCCGCGCCCGGCGTCCCTGACGCCGTGGGGGCACCGCGGGCCGGGTAACCTGGACTCCCGTGGCTCTTACCATCGGAATCGTCGGCCTTCCCAACGTCGGAAAGTCGACCCTCTTCAACGCTCTGACCAAGAATCAGGTGCTCGCGGCGAACTACCCGTTCGCCACCATCGAGCCCAACGTCGGGGTCGTGAACCTTCCCGATGCGCGGCTCACGAAGCTCGCCGACGTGTTCGGCAGCGAGCGCATCGTGCCCGCCGCGGTGTCGTTCGTCGACATCGCCGGCATCGTCCGCGGCGCGAGCGAGGGCGAGGGCCTCGGCAACCAGTTCCTCGCCAACATCCGTGAGGCGGATGCCATCGCCCAGGTCGTCCGCGGATTCGCCGACGACGATGTGGTCCACGTCGATGGGCAGGTGAACCCGGCCAGCGACATGGAGACGATCAACGCCGAGCTGCAGCTCGCCGACCTCCAGACGCTGGAGAAGGCGATCACGCGGTACGAGAAAGAGGTCAAGGGCAAGAAGCTCGACCCCTCGGTGCTGGATGCCGCGAAGGCCGCGCAGGACGCGCTGCAGCGCGGGCAGTTGCTCTCGGCATCCGGTCTCGACCTGTCGCCGATCCGCGAACTCGGGCTCCTCACCGCGAAGCCCTTCATCTTCGTCTTCAACGTCGACGAGGCCGTCCTCACCGACCAGGCCCGCAAGGACGAGCTCGCCGCGCTCGTCGCTCCCGCGAAGGCCGTGTTCTTGGATGCCAAGATCGAGTCCGAGCTGATCGACCTCGACCCCGACGATGCCGCCGAGCTGCTGGCGTCCACCGGCCAGGACGAGTCGGGCCTCGACCAGCTCGCCCGCATCGGCTTCGACACGCTGGGGCTGCAGACTTACCTGACCGCCGGGCCCAAGGAAGCACGTGCCTGGACGATCGGCAAGGGCTGGAAGGCTCCGCAGGCGGCCGGTGTCATCCACACCGACTTCGAGAAGGGCTTCATCAAGGCCGAGGTCATCTCGTTCGCCGACCTCATCGAGCTCGGCTCGGTCGCCGAGGCCCGCGCGAAGGGCAAGGCGCGCCTCGAGGGCAAGGACTACGTCATGCAGGACGGCGACGTGGTGGAGTTCCGCCACAGTTAGGCATCTGATGCTCATCGTGATCTCTGGGCTGCCTGGCGTGGGGAAGACGACCGTCGCCGACCTCGTCGGTGCTCGCCTCGGTGCGGTGCGTCTGTCCATCGACCCGGTCGAGGATGCCCTGCTCGGGGCGGGGTTCCCGCAAGGGTGGGAAACAGGTGTCGCCGCCTACGAAGCGGTTCGCGCGATGGCCGAACTGAATCTGCGCACTGGTCGGACTGTCGTGGTGGATGCTGTCAATGACAGCGAGCCAGCCCGTGACACCTGGCGTCGAGCAGCCGACTCAGCGGACGCGGAACTGTGCTCGGTCGTATTGACAATGAGCGACACCATCGGCCATGCGTCGCGACTCCGTGAACGTGATCGAGGCTTCACGCATGTCACTGAGCCGACCTGGACCGAGGTTGCCGGGCGGGAGGTCGCGCCGTGGGTTGATACCCTCCGGACGATCGATGTGTCGGGGATGAGCGGGGAGCAGGTCGCGGCAGATGTCGAACGATACGTCGTGGAGTTCCGCTTCAACAACTGAGCGGAGGCCGGCCGGCCGAGGGTCTTTCCTTCGGGATGGAGTAGCGCCCGTGTGCGAGCGATGGCGCGTCGGCGGCGACGGCATCGACGCGCCTCAACCTCAGATTGCCTCGATCACTCCGCTGCAGGTCGCGTGACGGGCGCGTCTGCACCGCGCCCGCGGATCAGCCGAGCTCGCCCGGATGCGTCAGCCGCCACCACAGGCTGGGTTCTTCGATAACGCCCGAGATGGCCACCTCGGCTGAGGTGGTGTGGGGGCCCGCGGTCCAGGTGACCGTGCCGACCGTCTCACCGTCGGCATAGGTCTCGGGCGTGCGGACGTCGAGCGTCGCGGTCACGGGGGTGTCGGACCATGTCATCAGCGACGCACCCCGCGCGAGGATGATGTCGGCGCGCGAGCCCCACGCCGTCGTGATCTCGCCGATCGGTGCGCCGACGCTCCCGACCGGCACCTCGTGGAACCCCGCCCGGATGCTCTGCAGCAGCGTCACGACGTCCTGATCGGTGCTGTCGTGCGTCGTGCCGCCCAAGCGCACACCGGTGATCCTGAGGGGCGCACCGATGCCCACGTCGAGATCCGAGGTGAACAGAAGATTGAAGCTGCCCTCGCCCAGGTTCCCGGTCTTGAGCCCGTCGATCCCCTCCACGCCCAGCAGGCCGTTGGTGTTCGTCACCGTGCCGGGTCCGGCGGGCACCGAGATCGACGACGTGCCCGTGATCGCCGCGACCACGGGATTCGCCGCCGCGATCTTGCCGAGCGCGAGGAGGTCGCTCGGCGTGCTCGTGTTCCGTTCGTCGATGCCGGTGGCGTCCATGATCCGTGTCGAGGAGAGTCCGTTCGCGTCCAGCCACGATCGAGCCGCGTTCACGTACGCGCTCTCGGAACCGAAGCCCCACCGCGCGACCGCGACGGCATAGTTGCTCGCCGACGGCAGCAGCATGGTGGCGAGTGCGTCGTGCAGCGACACCTGTGCGCCCTCGGGCATCCTCGCGATCGTCACGCCGCGGACGTAGAACTCGTCGTACAGGTCGGCGTCGGCTTCCCCGAACGTCAGGGTGGGGCCGGGGTCGTCAGGGCTCGCGAGTGGATGCCGGTCCAGCACGACGAGCGCGGTGACGAGCTTCGCGATGCTCGCGATCGGCCGCGGCTCGTCACCGCCCGAGGACACCCAGGCGCCGGAAGCATCCGGGCCCAGGTAGGCCTCCCCGCCGGAGACGCTGACGAGCATCGATCCGGTGGTCGGCAATCGGATCGCTGCCGGCTCGGATGCGGGGACCGCGGGCGGCTCCGAAGTGACCACGGGAACCCCCAGCGGTGCGGCCGAGGCCCACCACACGTATCCGCCCCCGGCGCCGAGAGTCGCGAGCACGAGCACGAGGAACACGATCAGCGCGATCTTGCCGGCCCTGCCCGAACCGGATGCCGCGGGCGCGTCGTCGAGCAGATCCGCGAATGTCGTCAGATCGTCGACCCGCTGTGCTTCCCCCATTGCGATTCCCCCTCGCGCTCTTCGAACCTAACCTCCCCGGGTGCGGAGCGGAAACGGTGTGCGCCTCCGGGGCCGGTGGTCACACCCGCTCGGCGAAGACGACCCGGTTGTCGAGATAGGAGCCGGCGCCGCGGTCGAAGATCCCTCCGCACGTGATCACGCGCAGCTCGTCGCGCGCCGTTGCGCCGAAAACGCGGGCCGTGGGGAATTGCGCCTTCGGGTAGTCGGCGGTCTCGGTCACGCGATAGGCGTGGACGCGTCCGGCCGCGTCGTGCACCTCGACGACGTCACCGACGGACACGTCCTCGAGGTATCGGAAGACGGCGGGGCCGGTGGGGGAGTCCACGTGCGCCGCGATCACGGTGGGCCCGGTTCCGCCCGGTCTTCCGCCGCCCGTGAACCAACCGACCTCGTCGTAGTCGACGGGCACCTCCATGGCTCCGTCTTCGGCGAGGCCCAACTCGATGAGCGGCTCGTCGAGCCCGAGACCCGGGATGACGACGCGCGCGGGATCGGCGATCGCTGTCGAGTGACCTTTCTCGAGGAGTGGGGTCTGCGAGGGGGCGGGCGCCGGCGCGGTGATGGTCGGCGCGAAGCCGGAGGTGGTCGGCGCGGTCCCGGCAGCCGTCGGCGCGACGGCGCATCCCGCGGAGACCCACACCGCTGCGAGCGTGAGCGCGCACGCGGCGCGCCGCGGTCGCCCGGCGGGGGCGTTCCGCTGCGCGCCGCGCGGCGTGGGGATCACTGTGCCGCGGACCCGCGACGACGGTGGATCATCAGGGCGGCGCCCGCAATGACACCCGCACCGGCGACAGCGGCGGAGACGACGAGGGGAGCGGCGTCGGTATCGGCGGCGCCGCCCGCGCCGGTGTCGACGCCGCCGACCGGGATGGCCGTCAGCTGGCCGCGTACGACCCCCGCGGGAGACATCACGGTGTGGGAGTCTCCGGTGAAGCCGGCCGGGTTCGCCTCGATCTGGGCGAGGGTGAAGCCGTCGCCGGTGTCGACGCCGTCGGCCTGGACACCGGTGGTGAAGGGGCCCTCAAGGCAGCCCGACGATTCGCGCGGGCCGTCGCCGACGGGGGCCGGGTTGGGGAAGGCGATACGCGGCGGCCCGGGCTTGCCGACGGCCGCTTCGTGGATGTGCGTCGCTGTCTTCGCCGGGCTCTGGTAATCGCCGCTCACGCCCTCCAGTCGGATGTCGTAGCAGATGATGTCGAGGTCGGAGTTGATGCGGAACGTGAAAGTCCCCGTCGCTCCGTCCTGGCCGGGCGCGGGCACCCCGTCGTTGTTGATCACCTGGTCGGGGGTGGCCATGACGGTGAACGCGCTCGTGAACTCCGACGGTTCGGCGACCTCTGTCTCGGCGTGCGCCGGGGCGGCGATCCCCAGAAGCGCGATGCCCGCGACGGCACCTATCGTCAGGGGGCGGGCATATACCTTCTTCGTCATCGTCGTGCCTTTCGATCGGGACGCTCGTCGTCCGGTTGCGGGGTGTACGTCGCCGGTGGCCGGTGCGTTCATCGAGACGGGAAGCTTCGCGATGAACGTTTCGGAGCTCGTCGACGTATTCCTCGGCGAGTCCAACGGCATCGCGACCGTTAGCCTCGGGGAGGACGGTCACCGATGGTCGGTCGACGGGCGGCTTCCGCCGCGGAACGCGAGGAGGCACCCATGCGCGCGCCTCGGCGACGGGCGGTCGCGTTCGACGTGCGGCGTGCATTCGAGGAGCATGGCGGCGCGCTTCTCGGCTACGCGGTCAACGCCCTGCGTGACCGGCCCCTGGCCGAGGACTGCGTGCAGGAGACCTTCCTGCGTGCGTGGCGTGCGCGAGACCGGTTCGACCCGGAGCAGGCGTCGGAGCGCACGTGGCTCTTCTCTATCGCGCGCAACGTCATCGTCGACGCCCTGCGTACGCGGGCACGCCTTCCGCTCATCGGCGACGACGCGGAACTCGAGAGCCGTGCCACCGACGCCATCGACCCGCTGGAGCGCCTGCGCATGCTCGAGGCCCTCGCTGTCCTGAGCGAGGCCCACCGCACAGCGGTCGTCGCCGTCCATCTTCACGGTCGGAGTTATCAGGAGCTCTCGGATGCCACGGGTGTCCCCGTCTCCACCTGGCGTACGCGCACGTTCCATGCGCTCCGCGCCCTCCGCACGCACTTCGAAGGAAGGGAGGAGCCGGATGCGCGCTCCCGATGACCGATGGGCCGAACTCGTCGCCGCTGCCCTGGCGGGAGAACTGACCCGCGCCGAGGCGGAGGAGTTCGACGAACTGCGTCGCGGCCACCCGCGACGCGCCGACGAATACGCCGGCCTGCAGGAGGTCGCACGTCGCCTCCGCCAGGGCGACGTCACGTGGATCGCCCCGCGCGACACCGCCGACCTGGGCGAGCGGATCATGGCATCCATCGATCGCGAGGATGCCGCAGCGGCGGTCCCGGCGCCCGGCACCCCGGCCGTGGTTCCCCGCCGCCGACGGCCCTGGATCGCCCCCGTTTCGGCCGCGGCGTGTCTGGTGGTCGGTGTCATCGTGGGGGTGAACGGAGCAGAACTCCTTCGCCCCTCCGCACCCTCGGGACCGCCCGGAACCCTCGGAGCTGTCGAAAGCATCGTCGTGGACGACGACGTCGCCGAGGTCGACGTCGACGCGCAGCTCGTGGCGCACACGTGGGGGACCGAGGCCTACCTGCAGGCCACCGGACTCGATGTGGGAGCGACCTACGAGCTGGTGTTCGTGGGCGCGGACGGCGGAGAGTTCTCGGCCGGCGAGGTGCTCGGTTCCGAGGTGCCGATCGTGTGCCGGATGAACGCAGCCGTGCTGAGGGCGGACACCGTCCGCATGGAGCTGCGCGACACCGAGGATGCCGTGGTCGCGCACGCGGATCTTCCGGGCGTGTGATCCAGGGGGCACCGTGCCTCACGGCGAGCGGTAGGTCAAGCCCCCCGACGGCAACGAGGGCGTCGACCTACCGTGGAGGACATCGGGAGATACCCGGATACCACGCGGGAGGAGCCGACATGGGACTCGACGACAAGATCAAGAACGCCGCTGAAAACCTCACCGGAAAGGCGAAGGAAGCCGCCGGCAAGACGACGGACAACGAGCGCCTCGAGGCCGAGGGACACGCCGACCAGAGCAAGGCCAACGTCAAGCAGGCCGGCGAGAACGTCAAGGACGCCTTCAAGTAAGTCGCCCTCCCCGAATGCCCCGGCCGTCCTGGTCGGGGCATTCCTGTTCTCCGGACGGGGCGATGACCAAACCGGCCGATCCTCACCGGGATAATGGCGACATGACCGCTGCTGTTCCCACCGAGACCCCCACGCTGGTCTCGGGTACCCCCGTCGTCCTCCGCGCCCACGGCTACGAAGCCGCCGTCGCGAGCGTCGGCGCCTCTCTCCGCTCGCTGACCTTCGAGGGGCGCGACCTTGTCGTCCCCTTCGACGAGGACGAACTGCGTCCCGCCTACCGGGGGACCACGCTCGCGCCGTGGCCGAACCGCATCGTGGATGGCATCCACCGCTTCGACGGACGCGAGCACCAGCTCCCTCTCACCGAGCCCAACCGAGGGCACGCGCTCCACGGCCTGCTGTCATGGGCGCACTGGAACGTCCGCGACGTGTCGGACGATGCGGTCACCCTGACGGCGACGCTCCCCGCACAAGCGGGATACCCGTGGTGGCTCGTCGTGTCGACGACGTACCGGCTGGATGCCGACGGCCTCACCCAGACGGTGCGGGCGACCAACCTCGCCGACACCCCCGCACCGTGGGGTACCGGCCCGCACCCGTACCTGGTCGCAGGCCCCGCCGCTCTCGACGAGTGGACGCTCAGCCTCCCGGCCGACACCGTGCTCGAGGTGACGCCCGACCGCCTGTCGCCGGTGGCGCTGGCATCCGTCACGGTCGATGCGGCGCGCTTCGACTTCCGCGATGCGCGAGAGATCGGTGCCGTCGAGATCGACCACGCCTACACCGGACTGATCTGGGATGCCGACGGCCGGGCGACCGTCACGGTCACCGACCCGTCGGGCACGGGTGTGGCGATGAGCTGGGCGGGGGAGTGCGCGTGGGTGCAGATCCACACGGCGGATCAGCCCACCGGGCCGGGTACGCCCGGGCATCGCGCGGGGCTCGCGGTGGAGCCGATGACGTGCGCGCCGGACGCGTTCAACGACGACGCCTACGACTTCGACACCGGTGTGGTCTCGCTCGACCCCGGCGCCTCGCACGAGGCCGGATGGACCATCTCGGCCCGCTGAGCCCGCACACGGAACCGCCCCGATCGATGTGATCGGGGCGGTTCTGCGTGGTGTGTCAGACGACCTGCGCGCCGCACATGCCGCAATCGCCTCCGGCGGAGACTTCGACGAAGCAGTCGGGGCACATCGCCCGCGTGGGACGGTCGGTGACCGGCACCGGCTTGGGCGAGGCCGTACGGCGCTCCGCACGCGGGGCGGACGCGCGCTTCTTCAGCTCGATCGGCGCGGCCGGCGCGGGTGCCGGAGCCGGCTTGTGCTCCGCGCAGTAGAACCGGACGAAGCCGCCGTGGTGCTTGGGATGACGGTGCTTCACCGCCCACAGCTGCGTGCGGTCGAACAGCTCTCCGTCTGCACCGCACCCGACGCAGCGGGTGGGTTCACCGGGGACGACATCGGCGACGACGACGGGAACGTCGAAGGCGATGGCATCCCGCCAGTCCGAGGACGAGACGATCTTCATGGGGGACCCTTCTTCGGCGGTTCGGGCCGCCTCACCCACAACGGTACGCGTCCGCCGTGGGGTGCGGGGACGGATATCCGTCCACAGGGGGATGGACACCGGGTGCGGGCCCCCCGATAGGTTGGGAGGAATTCCCCCGCGTCGCCTCGGGCGGCGCCCATCGAAGGAGAAGCATGGAAATCGCCGCTCTGGGGGCGATCGGTCTCGTCGTCGTCATCGCTCTCGTCGTCGTCATCGTGGTCGTCCTGATCGTCGCGGGCCTGATCCGCGGCTGGTATCGCGTCGCGAAGGCCGATGAAGCCCTGGTCATCGTCGGTAAGCGCCAGAAGGCCGCCGACGGGAACTCGTCTCGCATCACCGTCATCACCGGTGGCGGCGCCATCGTCAACCCGCTCACGCAGCGGGGCGAGATGATCTCGCTGCGCGCCCGTCAGATCAAGATGGAGCCGACCGCGCAGTCCTCCAACGGCGTCACCGTGAACGTCAGCGGTGTGGCCCTGGTGAAGATCGGCTCGGATCCCGAATCCGTGCGTCGCGCGGCCGAACGTTTCGCCTCGCAGGACAAAGCGATCGAGCAGTTCACCACCGAGCAGCTCGAGGGTGCGCTGCGCGGTGTCGTGGCGACGCTCACCGTCGAGGAACTCATGCGTGACCGGCAGCGGCTGTCGGACCAGATCGCCGAGGGCATCAAGGGCGACCTGTCGTCGCAGGGGCTGATCCTCGACTCGTTCCAGATCCAGGGCGTCACCGACAGCAACGGCTACATCTCCGCTCTCGGTGCCACCGAGGTCGAGCGCGTCAAGCGCGAGGCCGAAGTCGCACGCATCAACGCGGTGCGAGAGATCCGCGCGCGGCAGATCGCCACCGACGAAGCCAACCTCATCGAGCAGACCGCGCTCGACAAGAACAGCGCCGCCGCGAAGGCCGAGGTCGGTCGCGCCAACGCCGAGGCGGAGCAGGCCGAGGCGCTCACGCGCGCCGAGCGTCGGCAGGCGGTCCTCCAGCAGGAGGCGCAGAACACGCAGGCCCGCCTCGAGTCCGAGGTCGCCCGCGTCGCCGACGCCGACCTCTACCAGCGGCAGAAGGAGGCCGACGCCGAGGCCTACGCGCAGATCAAGGCGGCGCAGGCCCGCGCACAGATCGCCGAGCAGGAAGCCGCCGCGGTACGCGTGCGTGCCGAGGCCGATGCGCAGGCCGTGCGCCTGGCCGGTGAGGCCCGCGCCGAAGCGATCCGCGCCGAGGCCGAGGCGCTGTCGCACAACCAGGAGGCCCTGCTCGCGCAGCGGGCGCTGGAGGCGCTCGTGCCGATGATGGCCGAGTTCGCAAAGGGCTACGACCGCGTCGGCAACGTCACGGTGCTCGGTGGAGAAGGCGCCAGCGGCCACCTCGCGGCCGAATCGGCGACGGGTCTGCGCTCGTCCTTCGAGGCGGTGCGTGCGGCGACCGGTATCGACCTGACCGCCATCATCCAGGGCCGCGCCGTGGCCGATGCGTTCGCCGATGCGTCGCGCCGACCTACGGAGCCGGCTTCCGCGGCTTCGGACCGCTCCGCGCCGGTGACGCCGCCCACTCCGGCCGCGTCGGCGACGCGGCCGACGGCCCCCGAGCCGCAGGACTGACAGGGCCGCCACCGTGCCCGAGGCGCCCGAGGTTGAGGCGCTCACGCTGTTTCTGCGTGAGCGCCTCACCGGGCAGGCGGTGCGTGCGGTGGAAGTGGTCGAGTTCCGGGCCGTGAAGTCGCGACCCCGCTCACTCGACGAGCTCGTCGGGCGGACGGTCACGGAGGTCGTGCGATACGGCAAGCACATCGACATCGATCTGGAGGGAACGCATCTCGGGATCGGGTTCGGTCGCGCCGGTTGGGCGACGTGGACCGACGACGCCATGGCATCCGATTCCTCTCCCGACGGTGCCGCGGTCATCGCTCGCGTGCGCTTCGACGGTGGTGTCCTCGGTATCACCGACGCGGGCGACTGGCTGTCAGTGCAGCTTCACGTCATCGACGACCCGCGCGAGGTTCCGTCCGTGGCGAAACTCGGCCCGGATGCCGCCGACCCGGGGTTCTCACGCGACGACCTCGCCCGCGCGCTGGGCACGCGCCGTAAGCAGCTCAAGTCGCTTCTGCAGGAGCAGGAATCCCTGGCCGGCATCGGCAACGCGTACTCGGACGAGATCCTCTACGTCGCGCGCCTGTCGCCCGTCGCCCACGCGGCAGCCCTCACGGACGGCGAGATCACACGACTGCACGAGGCGCTTCGCTCCGTGCTCGACGAGGCCGTCGCGTCGCGCCGCGGAGTGCCCATTGCCGATCAGAAAGCGGCGAAGGTCGCGGCGATGCGGGTGCACGGGCGCACCGGCGAGCCGTGCCCCGACGGCGACGGCGTCGTCGAGGACATTCCCGGCACGAAGGGCGGTGGCCAGTACTGCCCCGCGTGCCAGCCGCCGCACGCCTGACCCTGCGGCCGCCGCTCTCTCGCCGCCGCGGTGTCATCGCGCTGCATCCGTGCGGCAGGCAGCGGGGCAGACGTCGGCACGATGACGTCTCCGCGAACCGGATGAACGACGAAGGGCCCCGAGCCGAAGCCCGGAGCCCTGCGCTCGAACGGTGTCAGGCCGTCTGGCCCGCGTGCTTTCCCTCGGCGACCTCCTCGACGAGCTTGGCGTTGAACGCCGGCAGGTCGTCGGGGTTGCGGCTCGAGACGAGGCCGTGGTCGACGTGGACCTCCTCGTCGACCCAGGTGGCGCCGGCGTTGCGCAGGTCGGTCTGCAGCGTCGGGTAGCTGGTGAGGGTGCGGCCCTTGAGAACATCCGCCTCGGTGAGGATCCACCCGCCGTGGCAGATGACGGCGACCGGCTTGTGCTGGTCGAAGAAGGCACGGGCGAAGTGCACGGCATCCTTCACGATCCGGATGTCGTCCGCGTTCTGAACGCCGCCGGGGAGGACGAGCGCGTCGAAGTCGTCGGCCGTCGCCGCACCGACGGGGAGGTCGACCTTCTGCTCGTGCCCCTTCTCGCCCGTGACGCTACCGTCAGCGGGGGAGACGAGTACGGCCTCCGCGCCGGCCGAGGTGACGGCGTCCCACGGGCTGGTGAGCTCGCTGTCTTCGAAGCCGTCGGTGAGAAGGAAGGCGATGCGCTTTCCGGTGAGGTCCGTCATGGGGACTCCTCTCGTTCGTGGTCGGGATGCCACCACGCTACGAACCACCCGTGACGGCGCCGCGGGGGTTGCGGATGCCCGGACCGGGGGCTACGGGCGCCCGCGCCGTCTCGCGCCGTCACGGGGCGGCCCCGGCGACGGGGCGCGGGCGTAGCATGGACGGATGTCCGGTGACACCACCCCCGATACCGAGACGCCGCAGAAGCCTCTGATCGCTCTGCTGACGCCCGAGACCGACGACGACGTTCCTCCCGCTGCTCGCTGTTGCGGGGGCGGAGCCTGCTCGCTGGACTGACGCGCGGACGCTCCGGCGACGGAGCGCGCGCGGGCCTCAGTGCGCCATCGGCGCTGCGCCCTCGATCTGGTCGGCCGGCTTGCGAATGACGAAGGCACCGACAATCAAGGGCAGCGAGACGATCGCAGCGATGAGGAAGGCCGTGCGCGTGCCGGCGGCATCGGCCTCGAGGCCCCCGCCGTTCGAGGCCGACACGGCGGACATGACCGTGACCAGGAGCGCGATGCCCGCGGCGCCCGCCACCTGCTGGACGGTGCCGACCACGGCGGAGCCGTACGAGTAGAACTGCGGCGCGACCGAGCCGAGGGAGGCCGTGAACAACGGCGTGAACGACAGCGCGAGTCCGATCGACAGCACCGTTTGGGCGACGATCAGCAGGACGAAGGACGTGTCCGTGCCCACGGTGGAGTAGAACCACAGCATGGCGCTCGTGATGACCGCGCCGGGCACGAGCAGGACCTGGGTGCCGAAGCGGTCGTACAGGCGTCCGATCACCGGGCCGGCCAGGCCCATCGCGAGCGAGCCGGGCAGGACGGCGAGGCCGGTCTCGAGCGGGCTCTTGCCGAGGACGTTCTGCAGGTAGAGCGGAAGGAGGGTGATCGCGCCGAAGAACGCCAGCGACATCACACCCAACTGTGCGACCGACAGCGTGAAGTTGCGCGAGCGGAACACGCGCAGGTCGAGCAGCGCGACGCCGCCCTTCTGCAGGCGGAGCTGACGCAGGACGAACAGCGACAGCCCCACGGCACCGATGACGAGCGAGATCACGAGCGTGGCAGTGGATGCCGATTGCGCCGCGGCGGCGTCGGCTCCCGCACCGTGTCCGCCGCCGCCGATCTGGCTGAGTCCGAACACGAGACCGCCGAAGCCGAACGCCGACAGGATGACGGAGAGGATGTCGATCGGAGCCCTCCGCGTCTCGCCGAGGTTGTGGATCCACCGCGCGCCGACGAACAGCGCGACGAGCGCGATCGGCAGCACGATGCCGAAGATCCAGTGCCACCCGAGTGACTGCAGCACGAGGCCCGACATCGTCGGTCCGATCGCGGGCGCCAGGGCCATGACGATGCTGACGCGGCCCATCATCCGTCCGCGCTGCTGCGGGGGCACGATCGTCATGATCGTCGTCATCAGCAACGGCATCATGATCGCGGTGCCGGACGCCTGGATGACACGGGCGGCCACGAGCACCTCGAACCCGGGTGCGACGAACGCGACGAGGGTTCCAGCCGAGAACAGGCTCATTGCCGCGATGAACACCTGCCGCGTGGTGAATCGCTGCAGGAGGAAGCCGGTGATGGGGATGACGACGGCCATCGTCAGCATGAACGCGGTGGTCAGCCACTGCGCGGCGACGGCGGTGATGCCCAGATCGCGGATCAGAAACGGGATCGCCACGTTCATGGTGGTCTCGTTGAGGATCGCCACGAACGCGGCCGTGAGCAGGAGCCAGATCACGCGGCTCTGCTCGGCGGTCACCCCCGACGCCGAGGCCGGGGGAGCGGTGGGGATTCCGGTGGTGGCGGCCATGGCGAGATCCAATCGGGGAGGGCGTCGTGGCGTCACGGAAGGCGACGGACTTCGGGGGCAACGGCGCTGTCGCGCGGCGTATTCCCAGGATCGAAGAATCGGAAGACGGATGCCGAGTCTAGCGGGAGCCTCGGACATGCCCCGGGCGTCCCCATGTCCGCGGTCGGACGTAGGCTGACCGACATGAGCATGGGTGGCGCCGGCGGGAGCATGTTCCGCGGCGTGTACGCGGAGACGCAGCGGCAGCGCAATGCCGAGGCGCCGCGTGTGCCCGACCTGGGCCGGCGCGTCGCCGCGCTGTTCCGGCCCTACCGTGGTCGCATCGTCGCGACGGTGGTCCTCGTGGTCCTCGGCGCCGCGGTGGCGGTGATCCCTCCGCTCCTGGTGCAGCGCATCTTCGACGACGCCCTGTTCCCGGTCGACGGTTCGCCCGTCGACCTCCGGCTGCTGGCCATCCTCGTCGCCGCGATGATCGGTCTCTTCCTGCTCTCCGGTGGCCTGGGGGTCGCGCAGACGTGGTTCACGGCGACCGTGGGCAACCGCGTCACGGGCGACCTGCGGGTGCGCTTGTTCACGCACCTGCAATCCATGGAGCTCGGCTTCTTCACGCGCACGAAGACCGGTGTCATCCAATCGCGTCTGCAGAACGACGTGGGCGGGGTCTCGGGGGTCCTCACCAACACCGTGACCAGCATCCTGGGCAACTCGGTGACGGTGGTCGCCTCGCTCGTGGCGATGATCCTCATCGACTGGCGGCTGACCCTCATCGCGGTGGTCATCATGCCGTTCCTCGTCCTCGTGCAGCGCCGCGTGGGGCAGGTCCGCGCCCGCATCGCGGCGCAGACGCAGGAGTCGCTCTCCGAGCTGTCGGCGATCACGCAAGAGACGCTGAGCGTGTCCGGCATTCTGCTGTCGAAGTCCTTCAACCGTCAGCGCACCGAGTCCGCCCGGTACGACGCCGAGAACGCGAACCAGGTGCGGCTGCAGGTGCGTCAGGCGATGAGCGGTCAGCGGTTCTTCGCGGTCGTCCAGGTGATCATGTCGAGCGTCCCCGCCCTCATCTACCTCGTTGCGGGACTCCTCGTCGGCAGCGGTGCGGGCAGCCTCACGGCCGGAACGATCGTCGCCTTCACCACGGTGCAGGCGCGGCTGCTCATGCCGCTCATGGGCCTGATGCGGGTCGCTCTCGACGTGCAGACGTCGTCCGCGCTCTTCGCCCGCATCTTCGAGTACCTCGACCTCACGCCCGCGATCGCGGACGCGCCGGATGCCATCCCGGTGTCCGCGGCGCCCGGCCCGGTCGGACGCGTCGAGTTCCGCGACGTCGTGTTCCGCTACCCCGATGCTCCCGAGCAGGCGCGCCCCACTCTCGGCGGCGTGTCCTTCGTGGTCGAGCCGGGCCAGCACGTCGCCTTCGTCGGGCCCTCGGGCGCCGGCAAGACGACCATCCTGTACCTCACCCCGCGCATGTACGAGGCGAGCGGCGGCTCGGTGATGTTCTCGGGCGCCGATGTGCGGACGCTGGAACGCTCGTCGATCATCGACAACATCGGCATCGTCTCGCAAGAGACGTACCTCTTCCACGCCTCGGTGCGGGAGAACCTCCGGTATGCCAAGCCCGACGCGACGGATGCCGAGATCGAGGCGGCGTGCCGGGCCGCGAACATCCACCACGTCATCGCCGGTTTCGAGGACGGCTACGACACCGTCGTCGGTGAGCGCGGTTATCGGTTGTCCGGGGGCGAGAAGCAGCGCATCGCGATTGCCCGCGTGCTGCTGAAGGATCCTCCCGTGCTGCTTCTCGACGAGGCCACGAGCGCGCTCGACACGGTGTCGGAACGCATCGTGCAGGAGGCCCTCGAGACCGCGGCACACGGCCGCACGACGCTCTCGATCGCGCACCGCCTCTCGACGGTCATCGGTGCCGACCGCATCCACGTGGTCGATGCGGGGAGGATCGTGGAGTCCGGCACGCACACCGAGCTCCTCGCCGCCGGGGGCCTGTACGCGGGACTCGCAGCCGAGCAGCTGGCCGCGTCGTTCGTCCTCAGTGAAGAGGAGCGCGACAGCGCCGGCCTCCCACGTCCTGCCCTGGCTTCGCGCCGGGGCGATGAGCCACCCGCCTAGACGTCATTCCGGCAGCGTCTCGAGGAACGCCTCCAGTGCGATGCGGTACGACGGATCGGGATGCGTCTGGGCGATACGGATCAGCGGGGGCAGGTCGAGCGCGCGGATGAGCCGTCCGCGTTCAGCGACGGCGTCGTCAGCTCCGGCTGCGCGCAGAACGGCGATGCCCTCGCCCAGCGCCTCGAGATAGTCGTGCAGGACCTCGACCTCGCTCAGTCGCTGCGTGATGGAGCTGCGGTCGCGGCGTTCGCGCCAGTCGACGACGACGTCGGGCACGACGTCGAAAGCGCGCGCGAGGGTGTACATGCGCTGGGCGACCACTTGGTCTTCGTAGTAGCGACCCTCGGGGAAGCGCAATCCGTGGGAGTGCCAGAACGAGGTCCGGCTGAGCTTCGACCAGGCGACGATGTTCCCGGATGCCGCGGGGTGCTGCGCGAGGGTCGTGGCGGTGCGGGCAGGATCGGTCGCGGCGCTGACCCACGGCTGCACCGCCCCGGGCGTGTAGCCCGGGCCCTCGGCATCCGGTCGCAGGCGCACGTACGCACCGACGACGAAGTCGCTGCCGGATGTCTCGAGGGTCGCGTGGAGCCGCTCGAGAGCGCCGGGCCGCAGGCGGTCGTCGGCATCGAGGAAGGCGGTGTAGTCGGTGTCGACGCGGGCGAGGCCACTGTTACGGGCGGCGCCGAGGCCGCGGGGCGCGGGATGCTCGACCAGCTGGAAGCGTGGGTCCGAAGATGCCGCGTCGGCGAACAGCCGCCGGGTGTCGTCCGTGGAACCGTCGTCGACGAGGATCGCCCGCCAGCGGTCGAGCGATTGATCCTGGAGGGAGCGGAGCGCTTCGCCGGCGAATTCGGCGACGTCGCGGCCGGGGACGATCACGGTGATCGCGGGGGAACTCACCCGCGTGATCCTACGGCCGCCACCGCCTCGCCGACGGCGGTTGCCACGGCGTCGAGATTCTGCGTCAGCCCGTGCGGAAGGGTGAAGCGCACGGCGGTGCGCGCGTCGTCGGCCTCCATGCCGAGGGCCAGCAGGACATGAGACGCTTCGTCGCTGCCCGCGGCGCACGCGGATCCGCTCGACGAGACGATTCCGCGTCGCTCGAGCTCGAGCAGGACCGTTTCGCCGTTGACGCCCGGGAACACGAAACTCGCCGTACCCGGGAGCCGGCGCGTGGGATGGCCGGTCAGGCGCGCGCCGGGGACGGCGGCGAGAACGCCCGCGATGAAGGCATCGCGGAGCGCGCTGATGCGCCCGGCCTCGGCGACGCGTTCGGACTCGGCGAGCGCGAGCGCCGTGGCGATCGCGACGGCGCCGGCGACGTCCGGTGTGCCCGAGCGGCGCCCGCGTTCCTGGCCCCCACCGTGCAGCAACGGTTCGAGCGGCAGACGCCCGCGGACGGCGAGGATGCCGGTGCCCTTCGGGGCGCCGATCTTGTGCCCCGCGATGGTGAGGGCGTCGGCGCCGAGTCCGGCGAGCGGAAGCCAGCCGGCGGCCTGGACCGCGTCGAGGTGCAGCGGGACCTTCTGCTCGTGGGCGACCGCGGCGAGGGCGGCGGCATCCTGCACCGTCCCCACTTCGTTGTTGGCGTACCCGATGGTGACCAGTGCGGTGTCCGGCCGCAGAACGGCCGCGAGGTCGTCGGGGGCGAGGGCCCCTGTCTCGTCGACCGGTGCGTGGGTCACGTCGACACCGTGAAGGCGGGCCAAGTAGTCCGCCGACGCGAGGACGGACTCGTGCTCGATCGCGGTCGTGACGAGGTGTCGTCGGCCGAGGGGCAGCGCGCCCAGCACGAGCCCCTTGATCGCGGTGTTGTTCGACTCGGTGCCGCCCGACGTGAACACGATGTCGCCCGGCCGCATGCCCAGGATCGCCGCGACCCGCGCCCGGGCGTCGTCGAGCGCGGTCGCCGCGATCTCGCCGACCTCATGGCGACTGGAGGGGTTCCCGAACCAGCGGGTGAGGTAGGGCGCCATCGCCTCGACGACCTCGGGACGCACCGGGGTCGTGGCGGCGTTGTCGAGGTACAGGTTCACGTCGTGCGGATGCGGATGTCGAGACCCAGGTCGAGTGCGGGAGCGGAGTGGGTCAGTGCGCCGACCGAGATCACGTCGACTCCGGTCTCGGCGATCTCCCGCACGGTGTCGAGCGTGACCCCGCCGGATGCCTCGACGATGGCGCTTCCGGCGATCTTCTCGACCCCTGCCCGCAGATCGTCGAGGGTGAAGTTGTCGAGCATGATCGTGTCGACGCCGGCCGCGAGCACCGCGTCGATCTGGTCGAGGCGGTCGACCTCGACCTCGACGTGCGTGGTGTGCGGAAGCCGTGCCATCGCGCTCTGCAGCGCCTGGGTGAGCGGCAGACCGCTCGCGGCGAGGACGGCGAGATGGTTGTCCTTGGCCATCACGGCATCCGAGAGGGAGAACCGATGGTTGTGGCCCCCGCCGTCGCGAACCGCCTGGCGTTCGATGGCTCTCAGCCCCGGTGTGGTCTTCCGGGTGTCGACGATGCGCGCCCCCGTGTGGGCGACGGCGGCGACGTAACGGTTCGTCAGGGTCGCGATCCCCGACATGCGTTGAACGAAGTTCAGGCCGATCCGTTCGGCGGCGAGCACGGCGCGCGCGGGGCCGGACACGACAGCGAGCACCTGGCCCGGCACGAACTCGGTGCCGTCGGCCACCCGGACCTCGACCTCGATCGAGGGGTCGGTGAGGGTGAAGGCCGCCCGGAACACCTCCGACCCGCTGAAGACCCCGATCTCGCGCGCGACGAGTTCGGCCCGAGCCGTCGCGTCCGCCGGGATCAGTGCCTCGCTGGTCAGGTCACCCCACGGGGCGTCCTCGTCGAGAGCGGCGGCCACGACACGCTCGATGACGGTTCGGGTCAGCATGCGAGGGCCTCCTGGGCGGCGAGGGCGGATGGCGCGTCGGCGCGGGAGACGGTGCCCGCGTCGGCACGGAAGTGCGCGCCGATCGAATCGGTGCGGGCCAGAGCGGCGGCGACGATGTGGCGGGCGAGGACCAGCAGCCCGGCGTCCTCGAGCGAGGGAGGGGTCGCGGCCGAGGCCCAGGCGGCGAGCACGCCGGCGGCGCGGCGAAGGCCGGCTTCGTCGCGGACGAGACCCGCGTTCTGCCACATCAGGTCTTGGAGCGCCGCGCGCGTGAACGGCGGCGCGTCCGGGGACGCCTCGACGTCGGCCAACGGGATCGCTGCGGGTGCGGCGACGTCGGGCCACGGCGCGTCGGTGGCTGCGGCGTCTCCCGCGCGCGCGCCGAACACCGCGCCTTCGAGGAGCGAGTTGGATGCCAGACGATTGGCGCCGTGCAAACCCGTCCGTGCCGTCTCGCCCACCGCGTACAGTCCCGGAACCGTCGTCCGCCCGTCGAGGTCGGTGACGACGCCCCCCATCAGGTAGTGCGCCGCGGGGGTGACGGGGATCGGTTCGCGGGCCCAGTCTAGGCCGCGCGCGCGCACGGCCGCGTCGATGGTGGGGAATCGGCGGGCGAGGTGGTCGCGGCCCAGGGCCGTGGCATCCAGGTGTACCGGTCGGCCACCCTGCGCGGCCATCGCCCGCGCGCTGGCGCGAGCGACGACGTCGCGAGGTGCGAGCTCACCGTCGGGGTGCGCGTCGAAGGCGAAGCGGCGTCCGGTGTCGTCGACGAGGATTGCGCCGTCGCCGCGCACCGCCTCGGACACGAGGAACGGTTCGCCCGCGGCGAGAGCGGTGGGATGAAACTGGACGAACTCGAGGTCGGCGACGGCGGCTCCCACCCGCAGCGCCGCCGCGATGCCGTCGCCGGTGGCCGAGCGGGGATTGGTCGTGTGGGAGTAGAGCTGCCCGGCTCCGCCCGTGGCGAGGATCACCGCGTCGGCGGGCAGACGCCGGGCGACGCCCGCGGTGTCCACGTCGACGGCGACGATGCGTCCGCCTTCTCGGACGAGCTCGCACAGCATGGTGTGCTCCAGCACCTCGATCGTGCTTGCGCGCACGGCGGCGCCCAGCGCGGACTGGATCGCTGCACCCGTCGCGTCTCCACCAGCGTGCAGCACCCGGGGGCGGGCGTGCGCCGCTTCGAGGCCGCGCGCGAAGTCTCCGTCGTCGGCGCGGTCGAACGCGACGCCTCGTCGGACGAGCTCGGCGATCCGCGCGGGGCCCTCCGTCACGAGCGTGCGGACGGCATCGACGTCGTTGAGCCCGACGCCCGCGGTGAGGGTGTCGGCCGCGTGCGATGCGAGGGTGTCGTCGGTCGCGGTGACGGCGGCGATTCCGCCCTGAGCCCAGCGCGTATTGGTGTCGGCCAGGGCGCCCTTGGTCACCACCGTGACGCGGCATCCCGCCTCGGTCGCGTGGAGGGCCGCGGTGAGACCGGCGATGCCGCTGCCGACGACGACCACGTCGGTCATTTCACGGCCCCGTTCGGCTTGGCCGCCAGCATGCGCTCGAGGGCGACGGTGGCGGGTTCGGCGACGTCGGCCGGAACGGTGATGCGGTTGACGACGTCGCCGGCGACCAGGGATTCGAGCACCCACGCGAGGTATCCGGGGTGGATGCGATACATCGTCGAGCACGGGCAGACGACGGGATCCAGGCAGAAGATCTCGTGCTGCGGGTACTGCGCGGCCAGGCGCTGGACGAGGTTGATCTCGGTTCCGATCGCGAAGGTCGTCGGTTCTTCGGCGGCGGCGATGGCCTTCCGGATGATGTCGGTCGAGCCCGCCTCGTCGGCGGCATCCACCACCTCCATGGGGCACTCGGGGTGCACGATGACGCGCACGCCCGGGTGCTCGGCGCGGGCTTTGTCGATCTGGGCCGCCGTGAACCGGCGGTGCACCGAGCAGAAGCCGTGCCAGAGGATGACCTGGCTGCCCTCCAGCTCCTCGGCCGTGGATCCGCCGAGGGGACGGCGGGGGTTCCACATCGGCATCCGATCCAACGGCACGCCCATCGCCTTGGCGGTGTTGCGGCCCAGGTGCTGGTCGGGGAAGAACAGCACGCGCCGGCCCCGCGCGAACGCCCACTCCAGGACGGTGCGAGCGTTCGACGACGTGCACACGATGCCGCCGTGGCGGCCGACGAAGCCCTTGATGGCCGCGCTGGAGTTCATGTACGTGACCGGGATCACGGGCAGCAGGCCCTCGGCATCCGGTGTCTCGAGGTCGCCGAGCACGTCGGCGAGCTGTTCCCAGCACTCCTCGACCTGGTCGATGTCGGCCATGTCCGCCATCGAGCATCCCGCGGCGAGGTTCGGCAGGATCACCGCCTGCTCGGGCTGCGAGAGGAGATCGGCGGTCTCGGCCATGAAGTGCACGCCGCAGAACACGATCGCCTCGGCTTCGGGGTGCGCCTTGGCGGCGTTGGCGAGCTGGAACGAGTCGCCCACGTAGTCGGCGTGGCGCACGACCTCCTCGCGCTGATAGAAGTGGCCCAGCACGACGACCCGGTCGCCCAGCGTCTGCTTCGCCGCGCGGATGCGGGCGTCGAGCTCGTCGTCCGAGGCCTCGCGGTAGGCGATCGGCAGCTCGCCCTGGCGCGGGGCGCCGGTGGGGATGACGTCGCCCATCGACGAACCCGGGCCATAGCCGGGACGCGCGTCGAAGTCCCAGGGGCCGACGGCGAGGTCGGTCGTGCACGTGGCCTCGGTCGAGGCGCCCGAAACGATGGCCTGGATGACGTGGTCGACGGACGGGTCGATGGCCGGACGGGGCTGCAGGGTCAGGGGTGTCGTGCTCATGGGCGGTCCGATCAGTGACGGGACGTGAGCGGGCCGCGGTCGGCGAGCTCCACGTCACGGTTGTAGCGGTACAGGCGGGCAGGGCGATGGCTTCCGGTGCGGAAGCGGTCGGTCGGGATGACGGTGTCGGAGGTGTCGATCTGGCGGCGGAAGTTGGCCGGGTCGAGGCGGCGGCCGAGGATCGTCTCGGTGACTTCGCGCAGGTCCGCCAGCGTGAACTCGTCGGGCAGCAGGCCGTGTGCGATGCGGCTGTAGCCGACCTTGTTGCGCAGACGCCACAGCGTGTACTCGACGATGTCGTTGTGGTCGAACGCGAGGGCGGGCAGGTTCGTCGCGTCGAACCACTCGACGTTCTCGGGCGCGTCGTCGTGGCGGGCGTGGGCTGCGACCTGGGCGTCGACCTCGTCGGAGCGCAGCAGCGCCCAGTACACGATCGAGACGACCCGGGTGGGCGAGCGGTCGACGGCGCCGAACGCGTACAGCTGCTCGAGGTAGCTGGGCGTGAGACCCGTCGTCTCCTCCAGCGTGCGGGATGCCGCGGCGTCGAGACTCTCGGACGGGTCGAGCCATCCGCCGGGAAGCGCCCACCGCCCCCCGAACGGATCGCGCGTGCGACGGACGAGGGGGAGCGACAGCACGGGGTCATCGTCGACGTCTCGTCGAACGCTGAAGATCACGGTCGACACCGCGACGCGTACGTCCGCGTCACGGGATTCGGGTTCCGGGGTTCGTGTCATAGTGACCATATCTCCGGGATCGATCTTAGTGTCACCGTGACCCGAAGGGCAAAACGGCACTCTCTCAGCGGCTCCCCGTACCCTGAGGCGAGACCCAGGAGGTAGGGATGCCGCTCGTCGACATCGTGCTGATCGTGCTGCTCGCACTCGCGCTCATCGTGGGCATCGCCCGCGGATTCCTCGCCACGATCGGCTTCTTCGCGGGACTCGCGCTGGGCGGGATCGCCGCGTACTGGCTCATCCCTTACGTCGGGCAGTGGGTCACCGACCCCCTGTGGCGCGGTGCGGCCATCGTCGCGGCGGGCGTGCTTCTGCTGATGCTCGGCGCGGCCCTCGGGACCGCCGTGGGCAACGTCCTGCGCAGCGGCGTCGACCGCATCAAGCTGCGCGTGCCCGAGCGCCTGTTGGGCGGTGTCGTCAACCTGGCCGCGGCGGCGCTGGCCCTGTCGTTCTTCGCCGGTACCCTCACCACCGCCGGCGTACCGATCGTGTCGGCCGCCCTGGCGTCGTCGAACGTCGTCCGCACGATCGACCGGGTCACTCCCGACCCCGTCCGCGCCGCACTCGCCGAGCTGCGGGGAACGGTCTTCGCCGACGGGATCCCCCGCCTCGGCCAACTCATCCAGATCGGTCCGGTGCCCAGCGCGCCCGACATCGCGCTCGACGACCCCGCGCTCACCCGTGCCGCCCAGTCGGTCGCGCGCATCACGGGCACGGCGTACGCGTGCGGAGTTACGGCGAGCGGCTCCGGATTCGTCGTCGCGGACGATCGTGTCGTCACCAACGCCCACGTCGTCGCCGGTGTGGACGCCCCGCTCGTCGAGCTGCCGGGACGGGAAGCCATCGAGGGCCGCGTCGTGTACTTCGACCCGGTCGACGACCTCGCCGTCATCGCCGTCGACGGGTTGGATGCCGCTGCCCTCCCGGTCGTGCCCGCGCTGTCCGTCGGGTCCGCCGCCGTCGTGCAGGGCTATCCCTACGGCGGCCCGTTCACGTCGGGAAACGCGCAGGTCCTCTCCACCGGTACCGTGCCGGTGCCGGACATCTACGGGGATCAGTCGGCACCGCGCGACATCTACGCGCTCGGCGCCGTCGTGCGCCCGGGCAATTCGGGCGGCCCCCTGCTGACCCCGGCAGGCGAGGTCGCCGGAGTGGTGTTCGCCCGTTCCGAGACCGACGACGAGGTGGGCTACGCGATGACGCCCGCCGAACTCGACCCCGTACTGGCCCAACTGGGGTCGCTGTCGGCCCCCGTGGCATCCGGGAGCTGCACGCCGCGCTGACGCCCTGGGCTGTGCGGGCGCGTCGCCTCGGTTATGCTGGCGCCACAAGTCCACACCGGCCCCATGATCGATGCGGGAGAGCTCCGGCGAACGCAGCCGGGCACCGAAGGAGCAAGCCTCCCCGCCAATCTCTCAGGTACGCGTACCGCCTCGATCGGGCCACTCTGGAAAGAGACCCGGATGCCAATGGCCGGGTCCGCCGACGGTGAAAGCCCGCGTCTTCCGACGCCCGGGTGAAACTCTCAGGTCCATGACAGAGGGGGAGTTCTCAGGCGCCGTCCGGCGTCTGTCCGTCCTCGCGAACGGCAGAACTCATGACCGCTACCCCCGCTCCACCGCGCTCGTCGCCCTTGCACGATCGACACGAGGCCCTGGGCGCCTCGTTCACCGACTTCGGTGGTTGGAACATGCCCGTGCGCTACTCCAGCGATCTCGCGGAGCATCGCGCGGTGCGCGAGGCGGCCGGTCTGTTCGACATCTCCCACATGGCCGAGTTCTGGGTGCACGACGGGCGGGCGGCCGACTTCCTCGACTACGTGCTTGCCGGCCGCGTCTCCGCGATGAAGATCGGTAAGGCGAAGTACTCGCTCGTGCTGGCCGACAGCGGCGGGATCGTCGACGACGTCATCGTCTACCGCACGGGAGAGCAGTACTTCCTCGTGGTGGCCAACGCCGGCAACCGCGAGGCCGTCGCCGCCGCGTTCGACCGGGCGCGCGAGACCTGGCCCATCACGCAGGCCTTCCTCGATGGGCGCCCCGACGACGGCGACGATGCCGTGGTGCTCGGCGGGAGCCTCCCGCACGTCGAGGACGTCACCGACCAGATGGCCCTCATCGCCCTGCAGGGGCCGCGGGCGCGTGGCATCCTGTCGACGACCCCCGGCGTCGAGATCCTCGCCACGCCCCTCGACGAGCTCGGGTACTACGCGTGGACCGAGGGCACCTTCGAAGGCGCATCGCTGTTCGTCGCGCGGACCGGGTACACCGGCGAAGACGGGTATGAGCTGCTCGTGCCGCTCGAGAAGGCCGGCGCCCTGTGGGACGCCCTGCTCGTCCGCGGTGCGGATGAGGGTCTCGTGCCGTGCGGGCTCGCGGCTCGCGACACGCTGCGGCTGGAAGCCGGCATGCCGCTCTACGGACACGAGCTCTCGCGCGACATCACCCCGGCGCAGGCCGGTCTCGGTCGTGTCGTCGCCGTCGACAAACCGGCGTTCGTCGGCAAGGACGGGCTGTCGTCGGGTCCCGCCGACGCCCCCGTTCTCGTGGGGCTCGCCTCCGAAGGCAAGCGCGCGGGCCGCGCCGGCTACGCGGTGCTGCGCAGCGACGAGGTCGTCGGCGAGATCACCAGCGGCGCCCTCAGCCCGACCCTCGGCCATCCCGTGGCGATGGCCTATGTCTCCCCGGCTGCGGCCGCGCCCGGCACCACCCTGACCATCGACGTACGCGGCACACGCATTCCCGCGACCGTCACCGCCCTTCCCTTCTACCGGAGGAACGTATGACCGACCTGAACGCCCTCAGCTACACCTCCGAGCACGAGTGGATCGCCGTCGACGGCGACGTGGCCACCGTGGGGATCACCGACTTCGCGGCCGAGAAGCTCGGCGACGTCGTGTTCGTCGACCTTCCCGCCGCAGACTCCGCGGTCACCGCGGGAGACGTCTGCGGCGAGATCGAATCCACCAAGTCGGTCGGTGAGCTTTACGCCCCGCTCGACGGCACCGTCGTCGAGGTCAACGACGCCGTCGTCGACGACCCCTCCCTCGTCAACGCCGACCCGTTCGGCGAAGGCTGGCTCGTGAAGATCCGCCTCGGCGGCGACCTTCCCGGCGACCTCCTCGACCGCGCTGCGTACGAGGACCTCACCGCATGAGCCTGAGCACCGCCCCCCGAACGGATGCCACGGCGCCCGCCGCCTTCGCCGACCGCCACATCGGCATCGGCGCCTCGGACCGCGCCCGCATGCTCGAGGTCGTCGGCTACGACAGCGTCGAGCACCTCGTCGAGACCGCCGTTCCGGCATCCATCCACGTCCGTCCCCGCGCGACCAGCGATCTGCCGCCCGCCGCCACCGAGGCCGAGGCGCTCGCGGAACTGCGCGAGCTCGCCTCCGCGAACCGGTCGGCGCGACCCATGATCGGTCTGGGCTACTACGACACGTTCACGCCGTCGGTGATCCAACGCAACGTCCTCGAGAACCCCTCCTGGTACACCGCGTACACGCCGTATCAGCCCGAGATCTCCCAGGGGCGGCTCGAAGCGCTGATCAACTTCCAGACGATGGTCACCGACCTCACGGGACTCGCGACCGCCAACGCCTCGATGCTCGACGAGTCCACGGCGGTGGTCGAGGGCATGCTCGTCGCGCGCCGCGCCTCCAGGGCCAAGACCGACGTCTTCCTCGTCGACGCCGACGCGCTCCCGCAGACCAAAGCGCTGCTCGTCCACCGCGCCGCCGCCGTCGGTATCCGGATCGTCGAGACCTCTTTCGAGGGGGAGGTGCCCGAGTGCTTCGGCGCCTTCGTGCAGTACCCCGGGGCGACGGGGCGCGTCTGGGACTTCTCGGATGTCGCCACGGCCGTGCACGCCCACGGCGGACTGGTCGTCGCCGCGGCCGACCTCCTGGCGCTCACGCTGTTGCGCTCGCCGGGCGCCCTCGGCGCCGACGTGGCCGTGGGCACGACTCAGCGCTTCGGCGTACCCCTGGGCTTCGGGGGGCCGCACGCCGGTTACATGGCCGTGCGCGGAGGGCTCGAGCGCCAGCTGCCGGGGCGCCTCGTCGGAGTGTCGGTGGATGCCGCGGGCAACCCCGCCTACCGTCTCTCCCTGCAGACGCGGGAGCAGCACATCCGCCGCGAGAAGGCCACGTCCAACATCTGCACCGCGCAGGTTCTGCTCGCCGTGATGGCCGCGATGTACGCCGTCTACCACGGACCCGACGGGTTGCGGGCGATCGCGACCCGCGTCGCTCGGACCGCCGACGCCTTGGCATCCGCTCTCGTCGCGTACGACCTGCACCTCGCCGCGGACGCGTTCTTCGACACCGTCCGCGTGCGTGTGCCCGGCCGGGCACAGGACGTCGTCGATCGCGCGCGGGAGCGGGGCTATCAGCTGCTGTGGGTCGACGACGCCACGGTGGGCGTCTCGGTCGACGAGACGACGACGGATGCCGATGTCGCCGCGATCGTGGCATCCTTCGGGCTGCCGGCGGCTGAACTGCCGGAAGGCGAGGCGCTGCGCGCCGTGCCGGAGCGACTGCACCGCGAGGACGCCTACCTCACGCATCCCGTGTTCCACGCGCACCGCAGTGAGACGGCGATGATGCGCTACCTCAAGACGCTCGCCGACCGCGACTACGCGCTCGACCGGGGCATGATCCCGCTCGGCTCGTGCACCATGAAGCTGAACGCCGCGACCGAGATGGCCGCCGTGTCGTGGCCGGAGTTCTCGCGGGTGCACCCCTTTGCGCCCGAGGCCGACGTGCACGGCTACCTGGCGATGATCGAGCAGCTCGAACGCTGGCTCGCCGAGGTCACCGGTTACGACGCGGTGTCGTTGCAGCCCAACGCGGGATCGCAGGGCGAGCTCGCGGGTCTCCTCGCGATCCGCGGCTACCACCGTGCGAACGGTGACACGGAGCGCACGGTCTGTCTCATCCCCTCGTCGGCGCACGGCACCAACGCGGCCTCCGCGATCCTCGCGGGGATGCGCGTGGTCGTCGTCGCGTGCGACGAGGCCGGAAACGTCGATCTCGACGACCTGCGCGCCAAGATCGCGCAGCACGCCGACGCCCTGGCCGCCCTCATGATCACGTACCCGTCGACGCACGGGGTGTACGAGCACGACGTGCTCGAGATCACGCAGGCCGTGCACGACGCCGGTGGTCAGGTGTACGTCGATGGCGCGAACCTCAACGCGCTGCTGGGCTTCGCCCGTTTCGGCGACCTGGGGGGCGACGTGTCGCACCTCAACCTCCACAAGACGTTCGCGATCCCGCACGGCGGTGGCGGTCCCGGCGTCGGACCCGTGGCGGCGAAGGCGCATCTCGCGCCGTATCTGCCGTCGCACCCGTTCTCGCAGCGCGCCGATCACGCCGGCGGCGTGTTCGACGGTGGACCGGTGTCGGCCGCGCCGCACGGGTCGGCCGGCATCCTGCCCATCTCGTGGGCGTACGTGCGCATGATGGGTGCGGAAGGGCTGCGCCAGGCCACCGCGGCCGCCGTGCTGTCGGCGAACTACATCGCCGCGCGCCTGCGCGCGCACTACCCGGTGCTGTACGCCGGGGAGGGGGGACTCGTCGCGCACGAGTGCATCCTCGACCTGCGTCCGCTCAAGGAGCAGACCGGGATCACGGTCGACGACGTCGCCAAGCGGCTCATCGATTACGGCTTCCACGCACCGACCATGTCGTTCCCGGTCGCGGGCACCCTCATGGTGGAGCCGACCGAGAGCGAGGACCTCGCGGAGCTCGACCGGTTCGTGGATGCCATGATCGCGATCAAGAACGAGGCGCTCGCGGTGGCGGCGGGGGAGTGGCCGGCCGACGACAACCCGCTCGTGAACGCCCCGCACACCGCGGAGACCGCGGTCGCGAACGACTGGACACACCCGTACTCCCGGGAGACGGCGGTGTACCCGCAGCGCTCTCTGGTGCGCGGGAAGTACTGGCCGCCCGTGCGCCGCATCGACCAGGCCTACGGCGACCGCAACCTGGTGTGCTCCTGCCCGCCACCGGAAGCGTTCGCCTGACCCGGACCTCGTGCCGTGTCGGTGCCCGAGCCCGGGCGCGTCTGCGCGAGACCGCATCCCGCTGACATCCCCTGCGCAGTATGCGCGGGGGATGTCAGCGCAACGACGTCTCACGTGCCCTGACCGCCGGGCCGGAGGAGACGCGAGAGCGATGCCAAGGCTCCGAGATCGGGGACGGTTTCGGGAACCAGACCGACGCCGACAAGGATCTCGCGCAGCGCCGACGGGTGCGCCAGATCGTCCCAGGACCAGTGCACGACCGTTCGGGCGCCGCGTCGCCGCAAGCGGCGATCGCGCTCCTCTCGGGCGAGCGACGTGCGCGCCGGATCGCCGCATCGGCCGTCGTACGTCAGATGTCCGTCGGCTTCTCCGGCGATCCGCGCACGGTCCCACCAGAAGTCCGTACGGTCGGCGTCGCCGGGAGGGCCGATCCACCGTTGCAGCTCGGGCGCGGGGAATCCGCTCCATTCGATCGCGGCACGGCTGACCGATTCCCACGCCGACTCTGCGTCGCCGTCCGCACGTGCCAGGGCCCACCGTGCGTGCCGACGGCCGCGACCAGAGGCGCGCTCCTCGTTCACCGCGGCGAGCACCGCTGCACTCAGCCGTGGATCCTGGCGCACCGCGGCATCCGCCACCGCGAGTGCCGCTGCCGGGTGTCGGAATCGCGCCACGTCGACGCACGTATCGACCATGGATGTCAGCCGGATGCCCTGCACTTCCTCGACCACGCGATCGTCGTGGGCGCTGGTGTGCAGCCGTGCTCGCGCCACGCGTCGCGACTTGGACGTGTCGGGACAGAGCACGTGCACGGCATCCAGAGATCCGACGATCGGCAGCCCCCACAGCAGTGCCGCGGATTCCCGGTAGATCACGGCATCCGGATGCCGAAGGAGATGCGCGTGGATCCGCGCGAGATCGCGGTCCCACCGGGAGAGGCCCCTCCAGGCGGCGCTGTCGACGTACACGCCGCGGGCGACGGGTTCCACGTCTCCCCGCCGCACGCTGCGGGTCGAGTGGGTCAGTGCGGCGGCGGGGATCAGGGGCAGGGGAGAGGGGCGCAGGGTCCGAAGCACGGCCCCAGGCTGTGGGATCCGGCTACCGCGTCCGCTCTCTTCCACAGTTCCGGCTTCGGTACCGGCCGCATGGGGAGGAGGGGCCGCCACTGTCCGAGGCGGCCGAAACCGGATCCGGCCGACATCCCTGACGCCCAGCGCGGAGCGGATGTCGTCGCGATGAAGTCTCGTGGATGCCACGCGCCCGAACGCCGGGAGGGGCGGCGGCACTCAGGGGAACCCACAGGCTCTATTGGATAGGGTGCCCCTGTGCACCTCGGGCAGTACCAGCGAACCTCGACAACGCGCCGCCGCTTCGCCAGGCTGGCCGCCCTGGCCGCGGCCGCGGCCGTCGCCCTGACGGGCTGCACGGCTCCGGAGCCCGCGCCGGCGGAGGAGCCTCCGGCCCCCACGACGCTCACCGTCGGCGTGGTGGGAGAGCCTACGAGCTTCAACTCCGCCTCGGCCCACGGCAACACCCCCGCGAACCGCGCCGTATCGGCGTTCATCGACGAACACCTCGGTTCGCTCGACGGCACCCTGCAGGTCGTACCGAACGACGGGCTCGGCCGCATCACGCGCATCGAGGGCGACCCTCTCACGGTGAGCTACGAATTGTTCCCCGATCGGGTGTGGTCGGACGGAACCCCGATCACCCTCGACGATCTCCTGTTCGGCTGGGCCGTGTCGTCGCACTACTTCGATGACGCGACCTACGACGAGACGGGGGCCGTCGTCTCGGGCACGCGCTACTTCGAGACCTCAGAAACGGAGGACCCGAACGCGCAAACCTCTCGCCCTCTGCTCGACCGTGCCTCCGACACGCTGACCCTCACGTACGACGAGCCCTTCGCCGACTGGAACCGCCAGTGGCTGCTCGACCGGCCGGTGCACATCGTCGCCGCCCAGGCCGGGGTGAGCGTCCGCGACCTCATCACGGCGATCCTCACCACGCCCGAGGGTGACCCGGCGGCCCCCGTCGCCCCCAACCCGGTGCTGGCGGCCGCCGCCGCCGCGTGGAACACCGGCTTCGATGCCGCCGCGGACGGAGCGCTCGATCCGGCGAAGGCGGTCGCGTCGGGACCATGGACGGTCGGCGAGGCCACGCCGTCGTCGATCACCCTCGTCCGCCGCGATGACTACCAGGGCGGGCACTACCCGGGTCTGGAGGGTCTCACTCTGCGCTTCTTCCCCGACCGTGCGGCGCAGGTGGCGGCGGTGGCGGCCGGCGAGGTCGACGTTGCGAACATCGGAGATCCGGATGCCGCCGACCTGGAGGCCCTGGCCGACGCCGGTGTGTCCGTGCTCACCGGCCCGACGGCGCAGACGCTGCAGCTGCGGTTCGCCGCCGACACCCCGGACGCGCTCCGCCAGGCCCTGACGCTGTCCCTCGATCGGGAGGCGATCGTCACGGACGCGCTGGGGGAGGAGCGAGACGACGCGCGCCCTCTGCAGTCGTTCCTGTCCTCGCCCGCGACCGGCCAGACCTACGCCGACCTCATCGCGGGCAACGGCGCACCCGGCACGGGGGCAGACCCCGGCGCCGCACGCGCGGCCCTCGAGGATCGACCGGCTGTCCTGCGCGTCGCGCACGACCCGACCGACGAGATCGCGCGGGCCGTCTTCGCTCAGATGATCACCATGGGCGCCGAGGCGGGTATCGCGGTGCGCGCCGCGGCCGCCAATGAGGTCCCGGATGCCACCCTCGCCTGGGTGGGCGAAGACGAGAGCCTCTACCGCTCGGCGCGCGACCGCCTGGCCGAGGGGGTCACCACGGCCGAAGCGGAGCAGACCTTCGAGCAGATGACGCGCGACACGGATCCGGTCGACGTTCTCGAGCGGGCCAAAGAGATCGACCGGGCGCTGTTCGCCTCGTACGCCGGTATTCCGCTTCTGGAACGGACGGGCGCGATCGCCGTGGCCGAGGGCGTCGGGGGAGTGACCTACACCTCGGAGCCGGACGGCATCCCGCCGTCGTTCTGGACCTGGTCCGCGCCCACCCGCTGACCCTCGGCCATCGGGGCCGTCACGTGCCGGGCGTGGTCGTCGGGGTGGGTGTGGGAATTGGGGGCGCGAACACACCGGGCCACCACGCCGCCGCGAGCGGGTAGCCGACGAAGGCGACGACATCGATGAGCGTGTGCGCCACGACCAGAGGCATGACACGCCCCCATCGCTTGTAACACCACCCGAAGACGAGGCCCATCACCACGTTGCCGAGGGCCGACGGCCAGCCCTGATAAAGGTGGTAGCTGCCGCGGAGCAGAGCGGTCGAGACGATGATCCACGTCCACGACCACCCGAGGCGGCGTAACCGGTCGAAGACGTACCCGAGGAAGATGACCTCCTCGGTGAGGCCGGCGCGCAGCGCGGCGAGGACCAGTAGCGCGATCACCCACCACGACGAATCCAGCGGCGCGGGCACGACCGTGATGCTCTGTCCGAGGAGTCGGCCGACCGCATACACGCCGATGCCGGGAACCCCGATGAGCGCCACCAACGCGACACCGCGCAATACATCCGAACCGGTACGGCGGAAATCCAAGCCGATTCGGTGGAGCGCGTTCTTCCCCGGTTCCCACAACAGAAACAGCGCGAGAGCCACGAGGGCGAGCGAGAAGAAGATGTCGAGGAACTGGTAGAGCGCGTCCCAGAACGGCTCCGCGCTGCGCGACGGATTGAGCTGCGCTTGCTGTTGCGAGATCGGTCCCCGCGTCGCGGCGCGAAGGAAGGAGACGACCGAGTAGATGGCCGACTGTCCGACGCTCACCAGCAGGACGAGTGCGATCTCCCAGATCAAGCGATGGCGCGCATAACGGTCGGAGCGGTCGAGAGGCGCAGGAAAAGCGCCGCCAGTTCTGGGCGGCGAATCACTTTGCCACATCCGCGGCCTCCCGAGTAAATCCTTTGTAACGGTTCTGCCTCCAATTGGAAGCACGTCGTTCATGTTGCCTAGGGTGTTCCTATCCTGCCCCCCGGAGCCGTGCGATTCCGCACGACCCGTGTAAACGCTCCGGACGGGCCTCATTCCCTTCCCTGGAGGAACTGTGAAGCGCAACAAGCTTGCCCTCACCAGTCTCGCTCTGCTGGGTGTCGCCGGGCTCGCGCTCGCCGGCTGCTCGGCAGGCGGCGACGACTCGGGCAACACCGGCTCGGCCGATGCCACGGCCATCATCACCACGAATGGCTCGGAGCCCGAGAACCCGCTGATCCCGACCGCGACGAACGAGGTCGGCGGCGGCAAGATCCTCGACGCCATCTTCGCGGGTCTCGTCTCGTACGAGGCCGACGGTGCGCCGGTGAACGACATGGCCGAAGAGATCACGGTCGACGACCCGCAGAACATCACGGTCAAGATCAAGGAAGGCCAGACCTTCACCGACGGTGAAGAGGTCACGGCCGACAACTTCATCAAGGCGTGGAACTACGGCGCTCTCGCTTCGAACGAGCAGTACAACAGCTACTTCTTCGAGGACATCGTCGGCTTCAGCTACGACGAGGACAGCGAGCTCACGGGTCTTCAGCAGGTCGATGACTACACCTTCACCATCGAGCTGAACAAGCCGGCCTCCGACTTCGCGCTCCGCCTCGGCTACTCGGCGTACTACCCGCTGCCCGACGCCGCATTCGAGGACATGGAAGCCTTCGGTGAGAACCCGATCGGCAACGGCCCCTACAAGCTCGCCAGCGAGGGCGCCTGGCAGCACAACGTCCAGATCGACCTCGTCAAGAACGAGGACTACCAGGGCGTTCGTCAGGCGCAGAACGGTGGCCTGACCATCTCGTTCTACGCCTCGCAGGACGCCGCCTACGCTGCTCTGCTCGGTGGCGAGCTCGACGTCCTCGACGCCGTGCCGCCGTCCGCTCTCGCCAGCTTCGAGTCCGACCTCGGCGACCGTGCGGTCAACCAGCCCGCCGCCGTCTTCCAGTCGTTCACGATCCCCGGTCGCCTCGAGCACTTCTCGGGCGAAGAGGGCCAGCTGCGCCGCGCCGCGATCTCGCACGCGATCAACCGTGAGGAGATCACCTCGACGATCTTCCAGGGCACCCGCACCCCCGCCACCGACTTCACGTCGCCCGTCATCGACGGCTGGTCGGACGACCTCGAGGGCTCCGACGTTCTCGAGTTCGACGCGGAGAAGGCCAAGGAGCTGTGGGCTCAGGCCGACGCCATCTCGCCATGGACCGGTTCGTTCCAGATCGCGTACAACGCCGACGGTGGACACGACCAGTGGGTCGACGCCATCTCGAACCAGCTCGCGACCAACCTCGGCATCGACGCGTCGGGCGCTCCCTACCCGACCTTCGCCGAGCTGCGTGCCCAGGTGAACAACGACTCGATCACCACGCCGTTCCGTAGCGGCTGGCAGGCCGACTACCCCGGTCTGTACAACTTCCTCGGACCGCTCTACGCGACCAACGCGGGTTCGAACGACGGCGACTACTCCAGCGCCGAGTTCGACCGCCTGCTCGCCGAGGGCATCTCCTCGACCGACCTCGAAGAGGCGAACCGTCTCTTCGGCGAGGCCCAGACGGTGCTGTTCAAGGACCTGCCCGCGATCCCGCTGTGGTACTCGAACGTGACCGGTGGCTACGCCGAGACCGTCGAGAACGTCGAGTTCGGTTGGAATTCGGTGCCGTTGTTCCACGAGATCACGAAGGTCAGCTAACATCGCTTGATCACTCACCCGCGAGGCGGTGACGTATCCGTCACCGCCTCGCGTGGTGTGTTCCGGCCGTGCACTGCTCATCGGCGGTGCACGGCTTTCGTGCGGTGCCACATCCGAGGCATCCATCCATTCCCCGAAGGGAGACGAGGGTGGGCTATTACATCCTCAGACGACTCCTGCAGGTCATACCGGTATTTTTCGGTGCGACGCTGCTGATTTATTTCATGGTCTTCGCCATGCCAGGAGACCCGATCCTGGCCCTGTTCGGCGACCGGACTCCGAACCCGACTCTGCTCGAGCAGATCCGGGAGCAATACCACCTGAACGAGCCGTTCATCGTTCAGTACTTCTACTACATCACCGGCGTCCTGCAGGGCGATTTCGGCGTCAGCTTCTCGGGCCAGAACGTCAATGACATCCTCGCGCGGGCGATTCCCGTCACGCTGCGCCTGGCCGTGATGGCGATCGCGATCGAGCTGGTGCTGGCCATCATCATCGGCACCGTCTCGGCGCTGCGCAAGGGCAAGATCTTCGACAACGTCTCGCTGATCATCGCGCTCGTTTTCGTCGCCGTGCCCGTCTTCGTGCTCGCGTTCCTCGCTCAGTACTTCTTGGCGATCCAGTTCGGCTGGTTCCGTGCCACGGTGGGCGGCCAGAACGGCTGGGGCGATCTGTGGTTGCCTGCCCTCGTCCTCGGCTTCAGCCTGTATGCGACGAGCATGCGCCTGACGCGCGCGTCGGTGATCGACACGCTCAACCAGGACTGGGTGCGCACCGCCTACAGCAAGGGGCTGCCGCGTCGCCGCGTCATCCCGGTGCACGTGCTGCGCAACTCGCTCATCCCCGTGATCACCAACAGCGCGACCAACTTCGGTGTGCTGATGGTGGGCGCCACGGTCACCGAGGGCATCTTCGCGATCCCCGGTGTCGGCGGCACGCTCTACCAGGCCACCATCCGCCAGGAGGGCCCGACCGTCGTGTCCTTCGTGACGGTCTTCGTCGTCTTCTACGTGCTGATCAACCTCGTGGTTGATCTGCTCTACGGTCTGCTCGACCCGAGGATCCGCTATGCCAAGTGATCGCACCCCCACCCCGCACTACGTCGCCCCGGTGCGCGACGTCGTCGACACCGTCGACGCGGTCCGCGTCGGTGACAAGCCCCGCAGCCTGTGGGCCGATGCCTGGCGCGACATGCGTCGCCGTCCGACCTTCTGGATCACGTCGGCGGTCGTGTTCGTCGTCGTCCTGATGGCGCTGTTCCCGACCCTCTTCACGCAGGTCGAGCCCTACGGCGTCGGCTGCTCGCTCGCGAACAGCAACGCCGGGCCGACCGATGGTCACCCGCTCGGATTCACTCTGCAGGGCTGCGACATCTGGTCGCGCATCGTGCATGGTGCGCGCACGTCGCTGCTCGTCGGCTTCCTGGCCACGGCCATCGGCACCATCATCGGCACCATCATGGGCTCGTTCGCGGGTTTCTACGGCGGATGGCTCGACTCGCTGCTCTCGCGCGTCGGCGACATCTTCTTCACGATCCCCTACGTGCTCGCGGCCATCGTCGTCATGAGCGTCTTCTCCCAGAACCGCACGCCGCTCGTCCTGGCCTTCGCCATCGGCGGATTCGCGTGGGCATCGACCGCGCGCGTGGTGCGCGCCGAGATCCTGCGCGTGCGTCAGGCGGACTACATCACCGCCAGCCGGGCACTGGGTCTTTCGCGCTTCCGTACCCTGCTCTCGCACGCGCTCCCCAACGCTCTCGCCCCGGTCATCGTCGTCACGACGATCACGCTGGGTGCGGCGATCTCGGCCGAGGCGACCCTGTCGTTCCTGGGTCTCGGCCTGGGCAGCACGGTCATGTCGTGGGGTCTGGACATCGGACAGGCGCAGTCTTCGCTGCGCGTGGCCCCGATGGCGCTCATCTACCCGTCGATCGCCCTGACCGTCACGGTCCTGGCGTTCATCATCCTGGGCGAGCTGCTGCGCGACGCCCTCGACCCGAAGGCGAGGGCACGTCGATGAACGAACGTTCCAGCGCACCGCTGCTGAGCATCCGCGATCTCAAGGTCGCCTTCGACGCGGGCAAGACGTCGCGTCAGGTGCTGCACGGCGTCAGCCTCGACATCCACCCCGGCGAAACCCTCGCGATCGTGGGCGAGTCCGGGTCGGGGAAGTCGACGACCGCGTCGGCGATCGTCAACCTCCTTCCGGGCACCGGTCACGTCACCGGCGGATCGATCACTCTGGAAGGGCGCGAGCTGACCGACCTCAGCATCGCCCAGATGGAAGCCGTCCGCGGTCGCGAGATCGGCTACGTGCCCCAGGACCCGATGTCGAACCTGAACCCGGTGTGGAGCATCGGCTTCCAGGTCAAGGAGGCCATCCGGGCCAACGGCATCGCCTCCGGACGCAAGGAGGTCGAGCAGCGCGCCATCGAGGTGCTGAAGCAGGCCGGGCTGAGCGACGCGGAGCGTCGCCTGCACCAGTTCCCGCACCAGTTCTCGGGCGGTATGCGCCAGCGCGCCCTGATCGGTATCGGCCTCGCGGCGGACCCGAAGCTCCTGATCGCCGACGAGCCGACCTCCGCCCTCGATGTGACGGTGCAGCGCGTCATCCTCGACCACATGGCGTCGCTGACGCGTGAGCGCGGCACCTCGGTGCTGCTCATCACGCATGACCTGGGCTTGGCCGCCGAACGCGCCGACACCATCGTCGTGATGAACCAGGGCGAGATCGTGGAGTCCGGGCCCAGCCGCGAGATCCTCGAGAACCCGCAGCACCCGTACACGCAGCGGCTCGTCGCTGCGGCGCCCAGCCTGGCTTCGAAGCGCATCCAGGCACGGGTGGAGGACCGTGGCATCCTCCACGAGTCCGACCTCTCCGCTCCCGCCACGGTCAAGGTGACCGAGCTGGTCAAGGAGTACAAGATCCGCCAGGGCGGTTTCCGGAGCGAGCAGTTCCGCGCCGTCGACGGCGTGTCCTTCGAGATCCCGCGCGGCAAGACGCTGGCCCTGGTCGGCGAGTCCGGGTCGGGGAAGTCGACCGTCGCGAAGATGCTGCTCAAGCTCGAGGAGCCCACCTCGGGCACCATCGAGATCGACGGAGTGAACTCGGGTGGCCTGTCGTCGCGCGAGGCGTTCGCCTTGCGTCGTCGCATGCAGCCGGTGTTCCAGGACCCCTACGGTTCGCTCGACCCGCTGCGAAACATCGGATCCTGCATCGCCGAGCCGCTGGACATCCACAAGGTCGGCGACAAGGCGTCGCGCCGCGCGCGCGTGGCCGAGCTGCTCGACCAGGTGTCGCTGCCCCAGGAGGTGGCATCCCGATACCCGAACGAGCTGTCCGGCGGTCAGCGCCAGCGCGTCGCGATCGCGCGCGCCCTGGCGCTCAAGCCCGACATCCTCGTCCTGGACGAGGCCGTCTCGGCGCTCGACGTCCTCGTGCAGGCGCAGATCCTGCAGCTGCTCGCGGAGCTGCAGGGCGAGCTCGGGCTGACGTACCTGTTCATCACGCACGACCTCGCCGTCGTCCGCGTCGCGGCCGACCTCGTCTGCGTCATGGAGCGAGGCAAGGTCGTCGAGCAGGGCACCGTCGACGAGATCTTCGCGGAGCCGTCGCAGGAGTACACGCGTCGCCTGCTGGACGCGATCCCCGGCGCGACGCTGTCGCTCGGCGGCAAGTGACGCGGGACGAGCGCTTTCGGGGCGCGGATCACCCTCGGGTGTTCCGCGCCCCCTCCGCGGTGTTCGGTCTCGTGGTGGGCGCCGTCCTGGCGGTCGTCCTGCTGGCGGATGCCGCCCTGCGCGCGGGCGTGGGGGAGATGCTGCTCATCGCCCCGTGGCTGCTTCTGGCGCTGTGGGGGGTCTACGCGCTGCTGTTCGCGCCGCACGTGCGCATCGACAGGCGTGGCATCCGGATCCACAATCCCCTCAGGATCGCCGACATCCCGTGGGGGCGCGTCGCGGACATCGACATGCGATGGCAGCTCGAGGTACGTACCGACGAACCCCGCGTCTACAAGGCCTATGGAGGGCCCGTTGCGGGTCGTCCCGGACGGCCGGGTCTTCGAAGAGACGACGACCGCGACCGCCGCGAGCCGCCCGCGATCCGTGATCTCCGACTCATTCAGGAAGCCTGGGAATCGGCGGGCGCGCCCGACGCGGGGCAGCCTGTGCGGCGCAAATGGGACATTCCGTCGCTCATTTCCCTGGCGGTGCTGATCGTCTGGGTTACTATCTCTTTGTTCATCTCGGGAGTACTTCGTTGAGCGCGATGATGCGCTTGCCGTAGTTCCCTGTGACAAAGCGCTATGTCATCGCTTTGTTACGAACGTGAAAAGTGTGTTCCCCCGGCACCTTTCCCACGAGAACAGCGACGTAGGGTCGATCGAGATCCCACGTCGGGTGCTTTGATCGGCGGGGGTCTCGAAGGCGAGAGGATCCCCCCCCATGATGCACAACCGCCCTGCGTTCCGAACGGGTTCACGCGCGTCATGACGTTGTACGTCCTGCGGCGGTTTCTGAACTACGCCGTGCTCAGCCTTTTGGCGACGTGTTTGGCCTATGTCCTCGGGAGCGCGCTCCTGCGTCCGCAGGACCGCTTCTACGGCATGAATCCTCGGCCGCCGGAGGAGTCGATCATCGCGAGCCTCAACGCTCTGGGTGCGAATCCGGACGTGCCGATCATCGTGCGGCTGTGGAACTGGCTGGTCAATTTCTTCACGCAGTTCTCCCTCGGCACCACCATCGGTGGCCAGGAGGTGACCGCCGAAATCGCCGCACGCGCCGGCACGAGCCTTCGCCTGTTGCTGATCGGGTCGTTGATCGGCGCGGTCGTCGGTGTCCTCATCGGCGTGTGGGGGGCGGTTCGGCAGTACCGAGCCAGCGACCAGGTCACGACCTACGCGTCGTACCTGGTGTTCGCGACCCCGACCTTCGTCATCGGCGTGCTGCTCATGATCGCCGCGACGGGTTTCAACAACGCCGTCGGCACGCAGGTCATTCGCTTCACGGGCGAGTACACGGCCGGAATCGAAGGCTTCTGGCCCGTCCTGGCCGACCGCGCCGTGCACCTGCTGCTGCCAACGCTCGCCCTCGTGCTCATCAGCGCGGCTTCGTACTCGCGCTACCAGCGCAGCATGATGCTCGACGTGCTCGGCGCCGACTACATCCGCACCGCCCGGGCGAAGGGGCTGCCGCGGACCCAGGCGCTCTTCCGCCACGGCGTGCGGATCGCCCTCATCCCCATGTCGACGTTCTTCGCCTACAGCTTCGGCACCCTGATCGCGGGCTCGACGATGCTCGAGATCGTTTTCTCCTGGCGCGGGATGGGCCAGTTCCAGCTCAACGCCGTGACCCAGCAGGACATCAACGCCGTCGCGGGCTCGACGCTGTTCGTCGCCGTGCTGGTGCTGCTGTCGTCGACCCTGTCCGAGGTGCTGTACGCCGCACTCGACCCGAGAGTGAGGAGCTGACATGACCATGCAGGAAGAGGCCATCGACGGCACCCTGGATGCCGTCAGCCCGGTGACCCGGGATCGCAAGCCGCTCTCCCGGGGAGCGCTGGTCCGTGCGCGACTGCGGAAGATGCCGCGGTTCTGGGTCGGGGGCGGCATCCTCGTCTTCATCGTCCTGTGGGCCTTCATCGGGCCGCTGCTCTACCCGTACGGGCCGAGCGAGCGCGACTTCCTCAATGTCGGACTCGGGCCCACGCAGCTGCACTGGTTCGGCACGAACGGCATCGGTCAGGACATCTACGCCCAGACCCTCGTCGGGTTGCAGAAATCCCTCATCATCGGCGCTCTCGCCGGTATCGGCGCGACCCTCATCGCCGCCGCGGTGGGCTCGGTCGCCGGCTACCTCGGCGGCAAGGTCGACGCCGTGATCGGTTGGGTCATCCACCTGCTGCTGGTGATTCCGTCGTTCTTCATCCTGGTGCTGCTGAGCCCGCTGACGCGAGGGCTGTCGTGGCTGGCGTTGACGTTCTTCCTCGCCGCCTTCAGCTGGATGATCCTCGCCCAGGTGGTGCGCAACCAGACGCGCTCGCTGCGCAACCGCGACTTCGTGCGGGCGGCCCGCTACATGGGGATGCCCACGCGGAAGATCCTGGGGCGGCACATCATCCCGAACATCGCCTCGCTGCTGATCATCGACGCGACCCTCGGCATCGTCGCGGCCATCATGGCCGAGACGTCGCTCAGCTATTTCGGCTTCGGCGTGCAGCCGCCGGACGTGTCGCTCGGCACGCTGCTGGCCGCGGGCACGTCGGCCGCCGTCACCCGGCCCTGGCTGTTCGTCTACCCCGCAGGCGTGCTCATCGTTCTGCTGCTGGCCATCAGCCTCATCGGCGACGCGTTGCGCGACGCCATCGACCCCACGTCCGGAGCGAACCGTGACTGATCCCCGTTCCGCCACCCTCGCGTCCTCGGCTGGCCGCTCGCCCCTGCTGTCGGTGCGCGATCTCAGCGTCACGTTCCCGCAGCGCGAGGGCAACGCCGTCCGTGCCGTGCGCGGCATCTCCTACGACGTGCACGAGGGCGAGTTCCTCGGGATCGTCGGAGAGTCGGGGTCCGGCAAGTCGGTGTCGTCGCTCGCGGTCATGGGGCTCCTGCCCTCGAACGCGCGTGTCGAAGGCGACATCGTGTACGACGGACGCTCGTTGCTGTCGATGAACGACGCCCAGCTGTCGAAGGTCCGTGGCGCCGAGCTCGCGATGGTGTTCCAGGATCCGCTGTCGGCCCTGACGCCGGTGTACACGGTGGGCGACCAGATCTCCGAGGGGCTGCGTCTGCACGACCGCGCGCTCACGGCGCAGGCTGCGCACGCCCGCTCGGTCGAGCTGCTCAAGCTCGTCGGCATCCCGGATGCCGAGCGCCGGGCGCGCGCCTACCCGCACGAGTTCTCGGGCGGGATGCGTCAGCGCGCAATGATCGCGATGGCGATCGCGAACGACCCCCGCGTGATCATCGCCGACGAACCCACGACAGCGCTCGACGTGACCATCCAGGCGCAGATCCTCGAGGTGCTGCAGAAGGCGCGCGAGGTCACGGGCGCGGCGGTCGTTCTCATCACCCACGACCTCGGCGTCGTCGCCGGCCACGCCGACCGGGTCGCGGTCATGTACGCGGGGAAGCTCGTCGAGCGCGGCTCCGTCGACGAGATCTTCCACGATCCGCACATGCCGTACACGGTCGGTCTGCTGCGCTCGGTGCCGAACATGCAGACGGCCGGCTCGCACCGTCTCGTCCCGCTCGAGGGACGCCCACCGTCCCTCGCGGACCTGCCGCGCGGCTGCCCCTTCGCTGCACGGTGTCCGATCGCGATCGACGCCTGCCACGAGGTCGAGCCCGAGCTCGTGGCGCACGGCGTCGTCCCGGATCATGTGTCCGCCTGCATCCGTGCCGATGAGGTCGCCTCGGGGGCGCTGCCCCGGCCCGACATCTTCCCGCGCCCGGTCGCACTGGGGGAGATCCCGCCGTTGCGTCCGGACGTCACGCCGGCGGTCGAGGTGACCGACCTGGTCAAGCACTTCCCGCTGTTGAAGGGAGCGGTGTTCCCGCGCCGGATCGGCACGGTGCGCGCGGTCGACGGCGTCTCGTTCTCGATTCAGCCGGGACGCACCATGGGACTCGTGGGAGAGTCCGGGTGCGGCAAGACCACGACGATCCTCGAGATCATGGAGATGGTCGCGCCGCAGCAGGGCTCGATCCGGATCAACGGCACGGATGTGGGGACCGTGGGACGTCGCGACAAGGCGACCCTCCGCAAGGACATCCAGATCGTCTTCCAAGATCCGATGGGCGCGATCGACCCGCGTCTTCCCGTCGGAGAGGTCATCACCGAGCCGCTCCTCGTGCAGGGCGCCTCACGGGCCGAACGCGACCGCAAGGTCACCGAGCTCCTCGAGCTGGTGGGGCTGGACCCGGCGATGGCCGACCGGTATCCGCATGAGTTCTCGGGCGGTCAGCGTCAGCGCATCGGCATCGCCCGCGCGCTCGCGACCGACCCGGCCGTCGTCGTGCTGGACGAACCGGTCTCGGCGCTCGACGTCTCGATCCAGGCGGGCGTCATCAATCTGCTCGAAGACCTGAAGGAGCGGCTCGGGCTGTCGTTCCTGTTCGTGGCGCACGACCTCGCGGTCGTCCGTCAGATCGCCGACGACGTCTCGGTCATGTACCTCGGACGAATCGTCGAGCAGGGGCCGGTGGACGCGGTGTTCGACGACCCGCGGCATCCGTACACGAAGGCGCTCATCTCGGCGGCGCCCATCCCGGATCCGCGCATCGAGCGCTCGCGCACCCGCATCCTTCTCGACGGCGACCTCCCCAGCCCTACGCAGGAGATTTCGGGATGCCGCTTCCGCACGCGCTGCCCGCTCTACCGCCTGCTGCCCGACGCCGACCGGCGCCGGTGCGACTCCGACGACCCGGCCCTGCGCCCCTCGGCGCGGTCCCGGGTGGCGTGTCACTACGCCGAACGGTCCGATCTCGTCCTGGAGACGGCGTCGACCGGATTCCCCCCCACGTCCCCGACCGATGGCACCACGTCGTCGGGGGCCCTCCCTGATCACCAATGAGAGGACTGATCACATGAAGATCCGCAAAGCGAAGGCTCTCGGCGCGCTCGCGCTGCTGAGCGCCGCCGCCCTGGCGATCGCGGGTTGCGCGCCGGGCAACACCGCCGCGCCGTCGGCAGACCCCGAGGCGCAGAACTCCCTGCCCTCCACCGCATGGACGCGCGCCGCCGCCGCGGACGTGCAGGACGGTGGCAATCTGCGCCTCGCCGTTGACTCGCTTCCGGTGAACTGGAACATCTACCACATCGACGGCAACGAGCGGAACACCAACGACATCGTCGCCACGATGCTCGGCGGACCGTTCAGGATCAACGAGTCGGGTGAGCCCGTTCTGGATGAGAACTACGCCTCGTCGGCCGAGCTCGTCAGCGAAGACCCGCAGGTCGTCGAGATCACGCTGAACCCGGATGCCGTCTGGGAGGATGGCACGCCGATCACGGTCGCCGACTACCAGGCGACGTGGGCTGCGAACAACGGCACGAACCCTGAGTACGTTCCGGTTTCGACGACCGGGTGGGACCAGGTCTCCTCCGTCGAGCAGGGCGAGAACGAGTTCGACGTGAAGATCACGTTCTCGTCAGTCTTCGCCGACTGGCAGTCGCTGCTGGGCGGTCCGCTGAAGGCCAGCATCGGCAACGACCCGACCGCCTTCAACACCGGATACACCACGCAGGCGATGCCGTCGGCCGGACCGTTCAAGGTGCGCTCGATCGACTCCACGGCCGGCATCGCGACGCTAGAGCGCAACCCCAACTGGTGGGGCGAGACGCCCAAGCTCGAGACCATCGTGTTCCAGGCGGTGAGCCAGGACCAGCAGGGCTCGTCCTTCAGCAACGGTGAGATCGACGCCGTCGAGATCTCGGCCAACGCCGACCTCTACCAGACCGCTCAGAACGTGCAGGGCGCCCAGATCCAGGCCTCGAACGGTCTCACCTGGACGCACATCACCATGCGCGCTTCGGACGGCCCGCTCGCCGACGAGAATGTCCGCAAGGCCGTGGCATCCATCGTCAACCGCGAGCAGATCGCCAACACGGCGAACTCGCCGGTCGGCGTTCCGGCCATCACGCAGGGCAGCTACATCTTCATGCCCGGCCAGGACGGCTACACCGACGGCGCCCTGCCGTACGACCCCGACGCCGGGGCGCAGTTCCTCGAGGACGCCGGCTACACCAAGGACGGCGACTCCTGGGTCAAGGACGGCACCGCTCTGGAGTTCTCCGTGACGGTTCCGGCCGACACCGCCACCAACATCCAGCGCGCCGAGCAGATCCAGGCGGACCTCGGTGAATTCGGTATCCCGGTCGAGCTCGTCTCGGTCCCCGTGGGCGGCTACTTCAGCGACTACATCATTCCCGGCGACTTCGAGATGGTGACGTTCTCGTGGGTGGGCACCGCCTACCCCATCTCGTCGACGCGTTCGCTGTTCACGCCCGTGGACTCCGAGCAGAACTTCACCGGCATCGCGGATGAGCGTCTCGCCGGCCTGTGGGAGCAGGCCAACAACGAGCTCGACCCCGAAGCGCGTCTGGAGATCGCGAAGGAGATCGACTCGGTGCTGTGGGAGTCGGTGCCGATCATCCCGATCGCGCCGCTGCCCAACGTCTGGGCCGTGTCCGAGGGCCTCGTGAACTGGGGTGCGACCCAGTTCGAGACCATCGACTGGACGATCGTGGGCTTCGCCAACAGCTGAGCCCGGGGGAGGGGCGGGATCCTGCGGGGTCCCGCCCCTTTTGCATGCTCGCGCGCTTCCTGAACGCCGCCTGCCGGGAGTGTCGCGGGCGCCCGGTAGACTGGGTGGGCCCGATTCCGGGCGCCACCCCGAATTTTCCTGGAGACCCTCCATGGCGCACGCCCTTCGTCCTGACCTCCGAAACGTCGCGATCGTCGCGCACGTCGACCACGGCAAGACGACCCTCGTCGACGCCATGCTCCGCCAGACCGGCTCGTTCGGCGATCACGCGCACGTCGAGGAGCGCGCGATGGACTCCAACGACCTCGAGCGCGAAAAGGGCATCACGATCCTCGCCAAGAACACGGCGATCACCTACAACGGTGAGCACACCGACGTGCCGGTGACGATCAACGTCATCGACACCCCCGGGCACGCCGACTTCGGTGGCGAGGTCGAGCGCGGCCTGTCGATGGTCGACGGCGTCGTGCTGCTCGTCGACGCGTCCGAGGGTCCGCTGCCGCAGACGCGCTTCGTGCTGCGCAAGGCTCTCGAGGCCAAGCTCCCCGTCATCCTGCTGGTCAACAAGACCGACCGCCCCGACGCTCGCATCGCCGAGGTCGAAGAAGAGGCGCACGACCTGCTGCTGGGTCTCGCGTCCGACCTCGTCGACGACGTGCCCGACCTCGACGTCGATGCGCTCCTCGACGTCCCGGTCGTGTACGCGTCTGGTCGCGCGGGTGCGGCATCCCTCACCCGGCCCGACAACGGGTCGCTCCCCGACAACGACGACCTCGAGCCGCTGTTCGGCGCGATCCTCGAGCACGTCCCGGCTCCGTCGTACGACGACGAGGCGCCGCTGCAGGCGTGGGTCACCAACCTCGACTCCAGCCCCTTCCTCGGCCGCCTGGCGCTTCTGCGCATCTTCAACGGCACGCTGAAGAAGGGTCAGACCGTCGCGTGGGTCCGCCACGACGGTTCGCACTCCAACGCGCGCGTCACCGAGCTGCTCATGACCAAGGCGCTGGAGCGCTTCCCGGCCGAGTCCGCGGGCCCTGGCGACATCGTCGCCATCGCCGGTTTCCCCGACATCACGATCGGTGAGACCATCGCCGACCCCGAAGACGTGCGTCCGCTGCCGGCCATCACGGTCGACGACCCCGCGATCTCGATGACGATCGGCACCAACACTTCGCCCCTCATGGGCAAGGTCAAGGGCCACAAGCTCACCGCCCGTATGGTCAAGGACCGCCTCGACCGCGAGCTCATCGGTAACGTCTCGCTCAAGGTCGTCGACATCGGACGACCGGATGCCTGGGAGGTCCAGGGTCGTGGCGAGCTCGCGCTCGCGATCCTCGTCGAGAACATGCGTCGCGAGGGCTTCGAGCTCACCGTCGGAAAGCCCCAGGTCGTCACGCGGCGCGGCGAGGACGGCAAGCTCAAGGAGCCGTACGAGCACCTCACGATCGACGCCCCGGAAGAGCACCTCGGTGCGATCACGCAGCTGATGGCCGCCCGCAAGGGTCGCATGGACAACATGACCAACCACGGCACCGGCTGGGTGCGCATGGAGTTCGTCGTGCCGTCGCGGGGCCTGATCGGTTTCCGCAGCGAGTTCCTCACGATCACGCGCGGTACCGGTATCGCCAACGCCATCTCGCACGGGTACGACGACTGGGCCGGTTCCATCACGACGCGCCAGAACGGCTCGATCGTGGCCGACCGCCAGGGTGTCGTCACCCCCTTCGCGATGATCGCGCTCCAGGAGCGCATGAGCTTCTTCGTGCAGCCCACCGAAGAGGTCTACGAGGGCATGGTCATCGGCGAGAACTCGCGCGCCGACGACATGGACGTCAACATCACGAAGGAGAAGAAGCTGACGAACATGCGCTCATCGACGTCGGACTCCTTCGAGTCGATGACCCCGCCTCGCGTGCTGACCCTGGAAGAGTCGCTCGAATTCGCCCGCGACGACGAATGCGTCGAGGTCACGCCCGAGAAGGTCCGCATCCGCAAGGTCGTGCTCGACGCGACCGAGCGCGGTCGCGCCGCCTCCCGCGCCAAGCGTCAGGATGCCAACGCCTGAGCGTCCGCATCCCGCAACGGCCCCGTTCAGCTCGCGCTGTGCGGGGCCGTTCTCTATGCGGGGCCGTTCCCCTCTTGAGTGTCCAAGACACGCGGACGCGCGCCGCGGCGCTCCGCGGGTCTTGGACACTCAACAGGGAGGGACTGCCGCTCAGAGCGACTCGGACACGAGCACGGCGCTCGTCCCGGGGGTGAGTGCCTCGAACACGTGCGGGGCGTCTCCGGGGTAGGACAGGTAATCGCCCGGATGCAGCTCGAACGGGGCGCCGGCGGGCCCGACGCGACCGCGACCGGTCATGAGGATGCAGTGCTCCACCGTGCCGTGGGGGTGCGGGTCCGAGCGGCGTACGCTGCCCGGCTCGGCGCGAAGGAGGTAGATGTCGCGGCGCGCGTGCGGCGGACTCGCCGAGAGGAGGACGGCGAGATAGTCCGCCGACATCGCGGGGACAGCGGTGGATGCCTCGCCCGCGCGAATGAGCGTGGGGGAGCGTACCCCTTCGTCGACGAGGACTGCGAACGGCACGTCCAGGGCGGTCGCAAGGGCCCACAGCGTCTCGACGCTGGGATTGCCGCCGCCGTTCTCCAGCTGCGACACCGTCGCCTTGGCCACGCCCGCGCGTCTCGCCAGTTCGGACGCACTGAGGTCTCGCCGCTCCCTTTCGCGGCGCAAGGTCACCGCGATGCGGTCGCCGAGATCACTCACGCGTTCATTATGTCTGACGAGCGTTCGACTTGACGAACAGGGTCATTCGTTCGAGACTCTGATCATGCGTTCACTGGAACGAACGGTCTCGCGCGCCGCAGCTCGTCAAGGCATCGCCGTGGCGCTGGCGACGAGTGCGTATGGCATCTCGTTCGGCGCCCTCTCCGTGGCATCCGGTCTCGATGTCTGGCAGACCTGCGTCCTGAGCCTGCTGATGTTCACCGGGGGATCGCAGTTCGCATTCGTCGGCGTCATCGCGGCCGGGGGAGTCGCTGCCGCGCCCGCCGCGATCGCCTCGGCGGGTCTGCTGGGTGTTCGCAACGCGGCGTACGCCATGCGGATGTCGCCCGTGGTCGGGCCGAGCCGCTGGCGGCGGGCCCTGGCGACGCCCTTCACGATCGACGAGTCGGTGGCCGTGTCGCTCGCCCAGTCCGAACCGTACCCGCGGCGCGTCGGTTTCTGGGTCACGGGCGTTGCGATCTGGATCGGGTGGAACCTCACGACCCTCGCCGGCGCCCTTGTCGGCGATGTCCTCGGCGACCCGCGGGCCTGGGGATTGGATGCCGCCGCCGCGGCGGCCTTCCTCGCGCTGCTGTGGCCGCGCCTTCGGGGTCGACAGCCGATCGCGGTCGCCCTCGGCGCCGCGGTCGTCGCCGCGTTGCTCACGCCCTGGGTGCTGCCCGGGATCCCCGTCATCGCCGCGGCGGGAGTCGCGGTGGCGCTGGGGTGGTTCGACCCGCGACCCACCGCGCGCGACGAGAAGGGGATGCCATGACCCTTTGGACCGCCGTGCTCGCGGCATCCGTTCTCTGCCTCGCGCTCAAAGCGGTCGGCTATCTGCTGCCGCAAAGCTGGCTCGACGCGCCCCGCCCGGCCCGTATCGCCGATCTGCTCACGGTCGCGCTGCTCTCGGCGCTCGTCGTGGTGCAGGCACTGGGGGCGGGCACCGCCATCGTGGTCGATGCGCGCGTGCCGGCGGTGATCGTCGCCGCCGTGCTGCTGTGGGTGCGGGCGCCGTTCCTCGTGGTCGTCGTCGCCGCCGCAGCCACCGCGGCGCTGCTGCGCGCGCTCGGCTGGGCCACATGATCCCGCGCCTAGACTGACCACGTGGGTTCAGGGATCGTGCGTGCCATCAGCTGGGTCGTCGCGTTCTTGGTCGGCGCGTTTTACGGGACGGCCGCCACCGTCGGTCACGCCTTCCGGCTGGGCTTCGTCCCGGTCGGCCTCATCCTCGCCGTGATCGGCTGCGCCGCCCTCCTGGTGGCTCTGCGCACTCTGACGCAGGACCGAATCAATGCGATCGCGGGTGGACTGGGCATCATCGCCGCGACATTCGTCTTCTCACAGGTGGGTCCCGGTGGCTCGGCCATCGTCGCCGCCGCGACGCCCGACACGGAGTGGATCGCGATCGCCTGGACCTTCGCCGGCCCGATCCTGCTCGCTGTCGTGGCATTCTGGCCCGACGTGTCGGTACGTGCCGACGCGGCCGAGGAATCCTAGGCCACCGGTGTCGAGCGGAGGCCGCGTCGCGGGCACGCGTAGACTGATCCCGTGACTTACGTGATCGCCCTCCCGTGTGTCGATGTGAAGGACCGCGCGTGCATCGACGAATGCCCCGTCGACTGCATCTACGAGGGTGAGCGCTCGCTCTACATCCACCCCGACGAATGCGTCGACTGCGGCGCGTGCGAGCCGGTGTGCCCCGTCGAGGCCATCTACTACGAAGACGACCTCCCCGAAGAATGGTCGGACTACTACAAGGCGAACGTCGAGTTCTTCGACGACATCGGCTCCCCGGGCGGTGCCGCAAAGGTGGGCGTCATCGCCAAGGATCACCCGGTCATCTCGGCGCTGCCGCCGCAGAGCCACTGACCCGTGGGCGTCGCGGACCTCGCCGACTACCCCTGGGATGCGGTCGCACCGTTCGCGGAGCGTGCTCGCCGTCACCCCGCGGGCATCGTCGACCTGTCGATCGGCTCTCCCGTCGACCCGACGCCTGATGTCGTCGCCGCCGCCCTCGCCGCGGCAACCGATGCACACGCCTACCCGCAGACGATGGGGACGCCCGCGCTGCGCGAGGCGATCGTCGGCTGGTATGCCCGCCGTCGCGGAGTGCCCGGCCTGACGCCGGCGCACGTCCTTCCAACCGTGGGCTCCAAGGAGCTCGTGGCGCTCCTGCCGTTGCTGCTGGGCCTCGGACCGGGCGATGTCGTCGTCCACCCGCGGGCGGCCTACCCGACGTACGAGGTCGGTGCTCGCCTGGTGGGTGCGGAACCGGTGGCATCCGATGACCCCTCCGACTGGCCCGACAACACCCGCCTCGTCTGGATCAACTCTCCGGGCAACCCCGACGGCCGCGTGCTCTCGACCACGGAGCTGACGAATGCCGTGACCCGGGCGCGGAGTCTGGGTGCGGTGCTGGCGTCCGACGAGTGCTACGCCGAACTCGGGTGGGACGCCCCCTGGGACGCCGAGGGGGTGCCCAGCGTCCTCGATCCGTCGGTGGTCGGCGACGACCTGACGGATGTGCTGTCGGTCTACTCGCTGAGCAAGCAGTCCAACCTCGCCGGCTACCGCGCGGCTTTCCTCGCCGGTGACCCGCAGCTGGTGGCGCGTCTGCTCACCGGCCGCAAGCACCTGGGACTCATGCCTCCGGCGCCCGTGCAACGCGCGATGACGGTCGCGCTCGGCGACGACGCTCACGTTCAGGAGCAGCGCGCCAGATACGCCCGGCGCCGTGCCGTCCTCAAGCCCGCCGTGGAAGCCGCCGGCTTCCGCATCGACCGCAGCGAGGGCGGTCTGTACCTCTGGGCGACGGAGGGACTCGACGCGTGGGAGAGCGTGGAGCGCCTCGCCAATCTCGGAATCCTGGTGGGTCCCGGTCACTTCTACGGAACCCACTTCCCGCAGCACGTGCGGTTCTCGTTGACCGCGACCGACGAGCGCATCGAGGCCGCCGCGGAGCGTCTGACGCCCTGACCGTCGGCGGCAGGAGGATCCCTCCATCCGGAGGGGAAGTCCTTTGGCGATGTCATCTGTACGTCCTCGCCCCTACTAGGCTGTAAAGGCACTGCGAGCGGGTGACCCTCCGCCGGGTGCCGAGTCGGAGGCCGCGTGCGGACACCGGCCGAGAAGACTGCGGGTGCCGGGTGCTCCCACGGTTCAATCCACAGGGCGACCAGAAATCGCAAGGAGGCGCGGTGAGCGACGCGGGTACCGAGCACGACAAGGCCACCCTCTCGGTGGGGGGCACCACCGCCGAATTCCCGGTCCTGCGGGGCACCGACGGGGTTCCGAGCATCGACATCGTGTCGCTGACGAAGCAGACCGGTCACACGACGCTCGACTACGGCTTCGTCAACACCGCTTCGACCAAGTCGGACATCACCTACATCGACGGCGATCAGGGCATCCTGCGTTACCGCGGTTACCCCATCGAGCAGCTGGCTAAGAACAGCACGTATCTCGAGGTGGCATGGCTCCTCATCTACGGCGAGCTGCCCTCGGCATCCGAGCTCGCCGCGTTCGATGAGCGCATCCGCCGTCACACGCTGCTGCACGAAGACCTCAAGCGCTTCTTCTCCTCGCTCCCGCCGACCGCGCACCCGATGTCGGTGCTGTCGGCGGCCACGGCGGCGCTCTCGACGTACTACGAGTCGGAGTCCGACCCGCACAACCCCGAGCACGTCGAGCTCAACACCGTGCGCATGCTGGCCAAGCTCCCCGTCATCGCGGCGTACGCGCACAAGAAGAGCATCGGGCAGGCGTTCCTGTACCCCGACAACTCGCTCGGATTCGTCGACAACTTCCTGAAGCTCAACTTCGGTGTGCTGAGCGAGATCTACCAGGTCAACCCGGTCATGACGAAGGCCCTCGATCTGCTGCTCATGCTGCACGCGGATCACGAGCAGAACGCGTCCACCTCGACGGTGCGTCTGGTGGGCTCCACCGGTGCCAACCAGTTCGCGTCGATCTCGGCCGGTATCCAGGCCCTGTCTGGCCCGCTCCACGGCGGCGCCAACGAGGCCGTGCTGCAGATGCTCGGTCGCATCCGCGACTCGGGCGAAAGCGTCGAGCGCTTCGTCGAGCGCGTGAAGAACAAGGAAGACGGCGTGAAGCTCATGGGCTTCGGGCACCGCGTCTACAAGAACTACGACCCGCGCGCGAAGCTCGTGAAGGGCGCGGCGGACGAGGTTCTCGAGGCGCTGGGCGTGAGCGACCCGCTGCTCGACCTCGCGAAGGAGCTCGAGCAGATCGCGCTCGAGGACGACTACTTCAAGGAGCGTCGCCTCTACCCGAACGTCGACTTCTACACCGGCGTCATCTACAAGGCGATGGGCTTCCCGACCCGCATGTTCACCGTGCTGTTCGCGATCGGCCGCCTTCCCGGCTGGCTCGCGCAGTGGCGTGAGGCCATCACCGACCCGCAGACGAAGATCGGTCGCCCGCAGCAGCTGTACACGGGCGCGGCGGAGCGCAACTACCCCGGCGTCGGCTGAGCCCGCCGACGCAAAGCGCCCCGTCCCTCCGTCGGAGGGCGGGGCGCTTCGCTGTGCGGCGGGATGCCACCGTAGGGGCCGCGGCGGCCGGCACGCATAAACGCGATCCCCGCGCATAAACGCGAGCACCACGCGTTTCGGCGCGCGAGAAGCGTTTATGCGTGGGCACCGGCCGCGGGGCCGCGCCGGGTGTGCGGGCCGCGCCGGGGGCACGGGCCGCGCCGTGCGCGCCGCGCCGGTGCGGGCCGCGTCAGGCGTGCAGCGCCGCGTTCAGCGTTACGCCCACGCCGCCGCGCGCCGACGCCTCGACCGCGCCGGTGAGCGAGTTGCGGCGGAACAGGATGCCGTCGCGCCCGGACAGTTCGCCCGCCTTCATCGTTTCGTCGCCGACCTGCACCTTCGTGCCCGCTGTGACGTACAGGCCCGCCTCGACCACGCAGTCGTCGCCCAGCGAGATGCCGATTCCGGCGTTGGCGCCGAGCAGGGTGCGGGCTCCGATGGAGACCCGGTGGGTGCCGCCGCCGGACAGGGTGCCCATGATGGACGCACCACCGCCGATGTCTGTGCCGTCGCCGATCACGACGCCCTGCGACACGCGACCCTCGATCATGGAGGCGCCCAGCGTGCCGGCGTTGAAGTTCACGAATCCCTCGTGCATGACCGTCGTTCCGGGCGAGAGGTAGGCACCCAGCCGCACACGTGAGGCGTCGGCGATGCGCACACCGGCGGGTGTGACGTAGTCGAGCAGGCGGGGAAACTTGTCGAGTCCCTGGATCTGGATGCCGTGGCGAAGCAGCACGGGCCGCAGACGTGTGGCGTCGTCGGGGTGCATCGGACCGGCCGTGGTCCAGGCGACATTCGGCAGGTGTCCGAAAATGCCCTCGAGCGAGATCTCGTTCGGACGAACGAGCCGGTGCGACAGCGCCTGCAGCCGCAGGTAGGCGTCGACGGTCGAGGTCGGGGCGGCATCCGCGTCGATGGTGAGCGTCACGACCTCGATCCGAACCGCTCGCCGATCGTCCGTGCCCGTGAGCGCCGCGAGGTCCTCGGTGCCGGACGCGGTTTCGCCGAGCGAGGGCGCGGGGAACCATGCGTCCAAGACCGTGCCGTCGGAGGCGATGGTCGAGAGTCCGGTACCGGTGATCAGTCGTTCATTCGTCACTCCCACAGGCTAGCGAAGCACCCTGGGTAGGATCGGACGCATGCCCCCGCTCGACCTGTCCGCCTCATCCGTCGAGATCACCCGCGCGATCTGTGACATCCCGAGCGTTTCCGACGACGAGACCCCGTTGGCGGATGCCATCGAGGCGGCCGTCTCGGGACACGCCCACCTCGAGGTCATTCGCGACGGAGACACGATCGTGGCCCGCACGAATCTCGGCCGTGCGCGGCGCGTCGTCATCGCTGGTCACATCGATACGGTGCCGATCAACGACAACCTGCCGACACGCGACATCGTGATCGACGGGGAGAACTTTCTCTGGGGCCGCGGCACGGTCGACATGAAGGCCGGTGTGGCGGTGCAGCTGAAGCTCGCCGTCGAGCTGTCCGAGCCCTCGGTGGACATCACATGGATGTGGTACGACCACGAGGAGGTCGACTCCGATCTCAACGGGCTCGGTCGGCTCGCACGCCACCGGCCGGACCTGTTCGCCGGCGACTTCGCCATCCTGGGCGAGCCGAGCAACGGTGAGGTCGAGGGCGGATGCAACGGAACGCTGCGTGCCCTCATCCGCACCGCCGGCGTGCGCGCCCACAGCGCCCGGTCCTGGATTGGCGAGAACGCGATCCACAAGGCTGCTCCGGTGCTCGCTCGCCTCGCGGAGTATCGCGCGCGCGAGATCGAGGTCGAGGGCCTGGTGTACCGCGAGGGGATGAACGCGGTCCGGATCACCGGCGGGGTGGCCGGCAACGTGATTCCCGACGAATGCGAGATCGAGGTCAACTACCGGTTCGCTCCGAGCCGCGACGCGGCTGCGGCCGAGAGAGTCGTGCGCGACGTGTTCACGGGCTTTGACATCGATATCGTCGACGTGGCCGTCGGGGCGCGCCCGGGACTGGATGCCGCGCTCGCACAGGAGTTCGTCGCGGCCGTCGGCGCGACCCCCAAGCCGAAGTACGGCTGGACCGACGTCGCCCGCTTCTCGGCCCTCGGCATCCCGGCCGTCAACTACGGTCCGGGGGATCCTCACCTCGCCCACCACGACGAGGAACGCGTCCCGGTCGCGCAGATCGACGCGGTGGAGCGGGGTCTTCGGTCCTGGCTGACCCGATCGTGAGCGCTCAGGCCGCGACCCTGACACGGGCACGGTCCTGGGGGGACTGGCCCGTCGTCGGCCGTATCGCGGTCATCTACGTCGGCGCTCGCATCGTGACGACGCTGTTCTTCCTTCTTGCCGCCGCTCTGTCGGGTCCGACCTCGCGGTACGGGATCGCGCCGTCGCTCGGGGAACTGGCCCTGGGCTGGGACGCACAGTGGTACTGGCTGGCCGCGGTTTCGGGCTATCCGACCGATCTGCCGCTCACGCCCCAGGGCGGCGTCGCCGAGAATGCGTGGGCGTTCATGCCCGTGTACGCGTACCTCGCCGCGGGCCTGGGAACGCTCCTGGGATCGTGGGGCGCCGGTGCGGTCGTCATCTCGCTGCTCGCGGGATTCGGAGCCAGCCTGGCGCTTCACCGTCTGCTGCGGGATCGGATCGGGGACGGCGCCGCGCTGTGGGCGGTCGCGTTCTTCGCGTGCGGCCCGCTCGCCGCTCTCTTCCAGGTCGGATACGCGGAGTCGTTGTTCCTTCTCTTCCTCTTCCTCGCCTTGCGGTGCGTTCAACGGCGCCAGTGGGGCTGGCTGTACGTGCTCGTCCCCACCATGGGGTTCACGCGTCCCGGCATCCTCGCGTTCGCGCTCTTCCTCGCGCTGTACGGCGTGCATCGGTTCTTCCGGCGCCGGACCGATCCCCTTCCGCGTCGCGACGTCGTGCACGTCGTGGCGCTCGGGATCGTCGCGGTCGCGGTGGGCTTCTCGTGGCAGGTCCTCGCTGCCGTCGTCACGGGCGACCCCGGTGCCTACCTCGCGACCGAGTTGGCATGGCGACGGAACTGGCTCGGCGACGCGGGCGGGCACTTCGTCCCGGTTGAGGGGTGGGTGCAGGCCGCCGGGTTCTGGTTCACGCAGTGGGGGCTGGGTGCCGGCGTCGGATACGTCGCCCTCGTTCTCCTCGTCCTCGGTGTTGCCGCCATCCTCCTGTTCGCCCCCCAGGTGAAGCGCCTCGGCGTCGAAGTGCGCCTGTGGTCGGCGAGCTACCTCATCTATCTGCTGCTTGTCTTCTTCCCCCAGTCGAGCATCTTCCGGTTGCTCGTTCCCGTTTCGCCGCTGTGGGGGGCGCTCGCCGTTCCCCGCTCCCGCGCATGGCGGCTGACGGTCCTCGGGGTGGCGTTGCTGGGGCAGTGGTGGTGGATCTACAACATGTACGGTCTCGCGAACACCTACTGGCAGATCCCCTGAAGCGCGGAGGACAGGGCTCCCGGCGCGCGTCATCTCGGGCCTCCGCGCAGACCGACTAAACTAGCGCTAGACCAACGACGAAAAGGGGGCCGCGATGGCAGCCATGAAGCCGCGTACCGGTGACGGACCGATGGAGGCCGTGAAGGAGGGCCGGCTGATCATCGTGCGTGTTCCGCTCGAGGGCGGCGGGCGCCTGGTGGTGTCGGTGAACGACGCTGAGGCGAAGGAACTCTACGACGTTCTCGGCGGTGTCGTCGGCGCAGCCTGACGCATCCTGCACGAAGGCCGGTCCCTGGTGGGCCGGCCTTCGTCGTTCCATCGAGGGGTGAAGACTGCGGCAGGCTCAGGTGATCGGAGTGACCGTCGTCAACTGCAGGAGGCCCTCGCCCGTGGTGGAGAGCGCGCCGAACACGGCGGGGGAGGTCTGGACCTCCTGGATCAGCGAGCGGTAGGCGGTCGTGACGGTGTCACGGCGGACCGGATCCGCCACGGCGCCGCCCGCGAGTACCCGGGGGACCAGGACCGTGCCGCCCGCGCGCACGAGGCGCAGCCCGTGCTCGACGTACTCGATGACGCCTTCGGCGTCGGCGTCGATCAGGACGATGTCGTAGGAGGCCTCATTCATCCGGGGCAGCACGTCGGCCGCCCGCCCGGTGATGAATCGCGCTCGAGCCGCGGGAATACGCGCCTCGGCGAACGCGGCGCGGGCCGCTCCGAGGTGCTCGGGCTCGCTATCGATGGTGGTCAGCGTGGCCCGGGGTGAGCCGTGCAGCAGCCACAAGCCGGAGACGCCGCCGCCCGTTCCCACCTCGACCACGTTCAGCGCTCGAGAGGCCGCGGCCAGAACCGCGATCTGGGCGCCCACCGCAGGGCTGATGGGAGCCGCGCCGAGTTCGAGCGCATGCGCGCGTGCGCGCGCGATGTGCTCCGGTTCGACCGTCGACTCTTGAACGAATCGCTCGTTCGCTTCGTAACCGCTCACCAGGACCTCCCCGTTCAGGCTAGACGTGTGGGTCGGCCGGACGGCCGAGGCGCGGCGGGTAATCTGAAGTCATGTTCTTCGGCCTCACCATCGAGAAGCTCTTGCTGATCGGTGTGATCGCTGCGCTCATCATCGGCCCCGAGCGTCTGCCCCGGTACGCCGAGAGCCTCGCCCGCCTGACGAAGCGGGCCAAAGAGACCATGCAGGGGGCGAAGACCCGCATGCGCGACGAGATGGGCCCCGAGTTCGACGAGGTCGATTGGCGCAAGCTCGATCCTCGTCAGTACGACCCTCGGCGCATCATCCGCGAGGCTCTCCTCGACGACACTCCGACGGCTACGATGCGGGCGGCAGGGGCGGCCGCTCTCGCAACCAAGACCCCGTCATCCGACAAGCCGGTCTTCGTCGCCGGCGAGGCCCCGCCGTTCGACGACGAAGCCACCTGACGCTCAGCGCAGCCGGATCGGCAGCGCCCGCCCGGACAAGCCGCGAGGGCGAGTCGCGAGAGCTCCCGCTGCGGCGTTGATCGCCACGGAGGCCGCGTCGTCGGGGTTGGCCAGCACGACGGGGCGCCCGTCGTCCCCGCCTGTCCGCAGCGCCGTGCTCAAAGGGACGGATGCCAAGAGCGGCACGTCGGTGCCATCGCTCGACAGCGCGCGGGCGACGGCCTCGCCCCCGCCGGAACCGAACAGGTCGAGCGTCGTGCCGTCGGGGAGCACCATGGCCGCCATGTTCTCGATGACCCCGACCGGGTTCTGACCCGTCTGCCGTGCGACCAGACCGGAGCGAACCGCGACGTCGGCGGCGGCAGCCTGAGGCGTTGTGACGACGAGCACGTCGGCGTGGGGAAGCAACTGACCCACCGAGATCGCGACATCGCCCGTACCCGGCGGCATGTCCAACAGCAGCACATCGAGATCGCCGAAGTAGACGTCCGTGAGGAATTGCTGAACGGTGCGATGGAGCATCGGGCCGCGCCACGCAACCGCGCCCGCGGCATCCTCTCCCGGGCGTCGCAGGAACATGCCGATCGAGATGACCTTCACGCCGTAGGCGACGGGCGGCAGGATCAGATCGTCGAGCCGCGTCGGGGCCGGGGGAAGACCGTCGTCGTCGACCAGCCCCAACAGGCCCGGAATCGAGAAGCCGTGCACGTCGGCATCCACGAGTCCGACGCGCAGACCGCGAGCGGCCAGCGCGACGGCCAGGTTGGCGGTGATCGTGGACTTGCCGACGCCGCCCTTGCCGCTCGTCACGGCGATGACGCGCGTGAGCGAATCGGGACCGAACGGCATTTCGCGGGCCGCCCGACCACCGCGGAGCCGCTCGGTCAGGGCGCGGCGTTCGTCGGGGGACATGACCCCCACGGCGACCTCCACCCGGGAGACGCCGTCGACCGATGCCGCGGCGGCGCGCACATCGCGTTCGATCCGGTCCGCGGCGGGGCAGCCGACGATCGTCAAGGCGATGCCCACTTCGGCGACTCCCTCACGCACGGCGATCTCGCGCACCATGTCGAGTTCGCCGAGGGGGCGGCGCAGCTCCGGGTCGGTGACGGCGGCGACGGCGGAGCGCACGCGGTCGACGACCGCATCCGTCACGGGGTGGCCGTTCTCGGCTCGGACGCGTCGTGCTCGTCGAGGCGCTCGAGAGCCGCCTTCAGCTCGGCGCGCAGGCTCTCTTTGGTGATCACGTCGTCGGTCAGGTCGCGCACCGCCATCCGCAGCGCGACGATCTCACGCGCCAGGTACTCGGTGTCGGCAAGATTGCGCTCCGCGCGCTGGCGGTCCTGTTCGATCTGCACGCGGTCCCGGTCGTCCTGCCGGTTCTGGGCGAGCAGGATGAGGGGCGCCGCGTACGAAGCCTGTAGGGAGAGGACGAGGGTGAGGGCGGTGAACCCGATGGCCGCGGAGTCGAACCGCAACTCCTCGGGCATGAGGGAGTTCCACCCCATCCACAGCACGCAGAACAGCGTCAGCGAGAGCAGGAAGATGGGCGTGCCCATGGCGCGGGCGACCCACTCCGTGAACCTGCCGAAGCGATCGCGCGATGGCTGCGGGGTGCGGGGCGCCAGCATCCCCGAGCGGCCGCGGGGAGCGTCGAGGCCGGTCTGTCGTTGTGCACGTGCCATCAGCGCCTCCTCGGGGTCTGGGTCGGGATCTGGGGAATGCTCGCGGTGGCGAGCGGTCTGATCGTCGTCTTGGGTTTCGGATCATCGCTGTCGTGCGTGCGCCAGTCATCGGGCAGCAGATAGTCGAGGACGTCGTCGACGCTGACGCAGCCGACGAGACGGTGAGCCTGATCGACGACCGGCAGCGACACGAGGTTGTAGCTTGCGAGCAGACGCGCGACCTCGGCGGCGGTGGCGTCCGCGGGCACCGGCTCCAGGGTGTCGTCGATGATCGCTCCCAGCCGCTCGTGCGGCGGGTAGCGCAGCATGCGCTGGAAGTGCACGGTCCCCAGGAGGCGCCCGGTCGGCGTCTCGTACGGCGGAAGTGTGATGAACACGGATGCCGCCAGCGCGGGGTGCAGCTCATGACGGCGGATCAGCGCGAGAGCCTCCGCCACCGTGGCATCCGCCGACAGCACGATCGGCTCCGGGGTCATGAGACCACCGGCGGTGTCGGGACCGTACTGCAGGAGGGCGCGGACGTCGTCCGCCTCCTCCGGCTCCATCAGTTCGAGCAGCTGTTCCAGGCGCGTCTCGGGGAGCTGGCCGAGGAGGTCGGCGGCGTCGTCCGGCTCCATGGCATCCAGGATGTCGGCGGCGCGCTCGTCGCCGAGCTGTTCGAGGATGTGCACCTGCTCGTCTTCGGGCATCTCTTCGAGGGCATCGGCGAGACGGTCGTCGCTGAGCTCTTCGGCGACTTCGATGAGGCGCTCTTCGGGCAGATCGAGGAGGGTGTTGGCCAGGTCGGCGGGCTTCAGGTCGGAGTAGGTCGCGACGAGCTGTTCGGCGGACTGCGCCTGACCGGGGGTCTGCTGCTCCCGGACCTCCCGCCAGGTCGCGAACGTGGTCGCGCCCTTGGCGAAGGGGGAGGCGCTGGTGCGCGGACGGCGGAGGAACAGCTGCCCGACGTCCCACTCGCCGAGGCGGTTGCGTTCGATGGCGACGTCTTCGATGACAGCCTCGCCCGAGCCGTCGACAAGGTGGACGCGGCGTCCGAGCATCTCAGCCATCACGCGCACTTCGCCTCCGCGCTGCTGGAAGCGCCGCACGTTGATGAGGCCCGTGGTGATGACCTGGCCGGGCTGAATGGAGGTGACGCGTCCGATCGAGACGAACACATGTCGTCTGCCGGGGATCTCGACGACCAGGCCCACGACGCGCGGCGCGGCGGACGCGCGGTAGATCACCACGACGTCGCGCACCTTCCCCAGGCGGTCGCCCGCGGGATCGAACACCGTGCAGCCCGCCAAGCGGGCGACGAAAACCCTTTGCGTGCTCACCGTCCCAGCGTAGTCCGCGAACCCTCACGCGAGCCGACCGTGCCGCCGGGGCCGCGTGACAAGATGGTGAAATGAGCATGTTCGCGGGGCCCGGCGGTGCGGGTCGGGACGAGGTCGGCGAGAAGGTCGCTTCGTTCCCGACGTACGAGAAGGCGCAGAAGGCCGTGTCGTCGCTCATCGCGGGCGAAGTGCCCGCCCGCGACATCGCCATCGTGGGAAGCGGCCTGCGTTCCATCGAGCGGATCACCGGACGACTGGGCTACGCCACGGCGGCGCGTTCCGGTGCCTTGAACGGCCTGATGCTGGGTCTCCTGTTCGCGTTCATCTTCGTCCTCGGTACTCCGACGGTGCAGATCTCTGCATTCATCGGTGTCCTTCTGGTGGGCATGGCTCTCGGCATGCTGCTGAGCCTCGGGACCTACTCGATCGTCCGTCGCCGCCGCGACTTCGCGTCGGTCATGCAGGTGACCGCCGACCACTACGACGTGTGCGTTGCCGCACCGAGCCTGGCCAAGGCGCGCGGCATCCTCGGGCCCGCTGCGGCGGTCCGGACGGTCGTCGCGCGTCCGACGGCTCCGGGGAACGACGCGCCACCGCAGTATGGCGAGCGGATCCAGAATCCTGGTGGCGCGTCACCGGCTGTCCCTCCGCGCCCGCCCGTGCCGACGCGCCCTACAGATGACGAGCCACCTCGTTATGGTGAGCGCATCGCGCCCCCCGCCGCACCGGAGGAGGCCCCGACGCCGACCGCGGATTCGCCGCCGTCTTCCGGTTCCGACCCCGAGTCCGGCACGTCGCGCGACGACCGGTGACCGTGCGGGAGGTCCGCATCCCCGTGGCGCTGACGAAGGGTGACGCCGAGGTGTCCGGGCTGTGGTCCGGCGTAGATGCCGCGGACGCGACGGTCGCGCTCGCCCACGGAGCCGGCGCGGGCATGACCCACCCGTTCCTCGAGGGGCTCGCAGCCGCGCTGGTGGACGACGGCTTCTCGGTGTTGCGATTCGTCTTCCCGTACGTGGAGTCCGGACGACGGATGCCGGGACCCGCCGCACATGCCGTGGCCACCTGGGCGGGCGTGCAGGCGTGGCTTGCTGCCGAGGGTGTCGAATCGTTCGTCGCGGCAGGGAAGTCTTACGGGGGACGCATGGCGTCGCTCGCCACCGCCGCCGGCTCGCTCACGCCCGCAGGCCTGGTGTACCTCGGCTACCCGCTGCACCCGCCGGGTCGACCTGACAAACCGCGCGCGGAGCACCTCCCTTCGATCGTCGTACCCCAGTTGTTCATCGAGGGGGAGAACGACCCCTTCATCGATCCACGGGCGCAGTTCGACGAGGTGGTCGCGACCTGCCGGGACGCTCGAGTGGAGTGGATCGCAGCGGCGAATCACTCGTTCGAAGTCAAGGGCAAGCGACAGTCGGCACAGGAGATCGGGGCGCGTCTCGCGGAGCCGGTGGGGGCGTTCACGCGGGCGGTGCGGGGTCACTGACGCGCGGGCTCATCCGTCTCCGGCTCTTCGGCGCCGCAGCGCGAGATGGCGAGAAGTTCGACCGCTTTTGTGCCCGGCGAGACTGACTCTTCCACCGTGATGGTCATGCGCGGCGACTTCCGCACCATATGCACTTGAGCGAAGCTGACGGGAATTCCCAACGGGTCTTCCTCCCACCCATCGCCGAGGAGCTCGGGCACACGGCCGACGAACGCGCGGACGTCGAAGTCGTCGCTCACGGAAATCGCCCACTGCCCGGTGAAGAACGCCCCCGGCCGGGTGCCGAACGCCAGCTCCTCGTCACACGGATAGGGTACGAATTCCGGCGTCTCCGAGATTTGCTTGGGCTCGGGGATGAAGGCGGCAACCTGCCGGAGGACATCGAGGGTCTCCTCGCGCACTTGTGAGTAGGAGGGCATCGGCTCGGCAGCGCAACCCGATGTCATTACCAACGCTGTAGTAGATATTGCCGCGAGAACCGCCCGTCTCACTTCTTCCTCCCGTGTTCATCGATTATCGAGCGCACCGCGTCCAGCACGGTCCCGTTCACCCTCTCGTCCCCGCTCATCAGAGCCGTGTGATGCGTGACGCTGTCTGCCACGATGCCGGGGAGGTAGAACGGATTCTGTGTCATGACGTACCCGGCAACGGCCGCGACGTCCGGGCCCGGTAACCCGGAATCGACGATCTGCACCCCGGGGATCGATTCCGGTCTGACGGTGAAGCCCACGGGGCCGACACCGACTCCCGCGTAGTAGCGGTTGATGTCGTCGGGTGCCTGCGTCGCGAAGTAGAGGGTGTCGGGGTGCGGCTGGTAGGGGCCGATCGCGCCGACACTGGCCGCGAGGAACCGCGCGTCGACGGTGCCGTCATGCTTCTCTGCTTCACTGCCGACACCGCCGCCGTAGGAATGCTCGTAGCTCATGGTCCACAGCTCCGGTTGGGTGGCGTTCACGCCGCGGAGGAAGCGGGCGTACTCGGCGCCGCGTTCCTCGGCGAAGTGGTTCCATTGGGGGCCCGAGTCGATGACGTCGTCCAGTTGCGGCATCGGGCCGGTGAGAACCGTGAACGCGACGACCGATCCGCCCGACGCGCCGACCTGCCACCGAGCGAAATCCGTCACGGGCTCGTCCTTCATGAAGGCCTCTGCGTCCGCGTTCGTTCCCGGGACGACGAAGAGCGCTGCCCGGGCCGAGGAAGGATCGCCGGTCACCTCGATCAAGGAACCGTGCTGCGGATCCCAGGCGTAGAGCGACTTCGACCCGTCCGCCACCTTTTCGAAGTAGGCGATCTCGCGATCCAGTCTGCGGCGTTCTGCACGTCGCTCGGCGCCCTCCCTCGCGGTGAACTTTCGACGCGGAACGGGAGCAGACGTGAGGTCGTCCCGTTGTCGTCGCAGCCCGTCCAGATGTTGCTGCGCCCGGAGGCGGTTGCACGCCACGCGAGCGTGGAAAGCAACGCCGTCGAGATTTCCGATGAGAGCTGGCATCGCCGCACAGAGGTGGGCGGCGACCCGCGGGTCGAGGCTCGACCACCATCGGGCAACGACATCGGGCGACATCCGGCCGACGATGACGGCCCAGTCCGGATGCGTCGAGAGCAACAAGTGGGGGTCGGGGGTCGAGGCGATCTTCTCGAGCAGAAGCACACCCGCGGTGTCGGTCGGGGCAGTGAGGGCGGCCGACGCTCGAGGACCGGACCACCCCGCAACCGCTGACCAGGACACGTCAGGGATCGCCCGGAGCTCGTGCGCACACCGATCGGTGGCATCCGTGTAGGAAGCGACGAGAGAGCGTGTCTCGTCGTCGACGTGCCGCACCCATCGGTGGGTGGCGATGTCATTCATGGCTGCGCCCCGGTCGCTCTCGCCTTCCTGCCAGACGGCGGGGGGCGCGGCGGCAGCGTCGAGAAGGGCGTTGCGCGCGCGAGCCAGCTGGTCGAGATCGTCGGCGAACCGCTCGAGAACGGTGCACGCGGCGCCCAGGCCGCCGGCGATCTCTTGCGCAGCAGGTCCTGTGACGTGCAGGGACTCGTGCGATGGATCGGCCTCGGGAGCGCGATAGGTCTCGGGCGCGAAACTCCAGGCGAACAGCGCTTCCTGGAGCAGCACCTCGAAGCGGTCGGCCTTCTGTCGCAGTGCCGCCGCCGCCTCGCGCACACGGCCGGGCGCAGCGGGCGGCGCCGGCACGGCGGGCGGCGCCGGCACATCCATCGCGTCGCTCACACTCGCCTCTTCCCGAAGACGATCGGGTCGAACGGGTTCCCGGAGGGGGCTCCGGTGGCGGAGCTGCGCGCATCGGTCGTCGCCGCCATCTCGTCGTCGGCGTCGAGATAGGCGAGGACCGCGGACTGCAGCGCCGCGACCGCGGCGCGCCCCCGCCCGACGATGCGGTGGGCGAGGTCGATTCGTGTCTCAGCGACCTCGAGGAAGGCGGGATGGGCGGGAACCGCCCGGGCGAGGGCGTGTGCAACCGAATCGGCGGCGCGGCGCAACGCGGTGGCGACCTCGTGGAGGTCGTCGAGGGAACGGGTCATGCGCTCGGCCACCAGGAGGACCTGCGGGGGGTCGATGGAGTACGACATGCGCGGGATCGTAGGGATCCCGTCGCGACCGCTTTTTCACCCTGTGGACAAGAACGGCTCAGCGGCCGACGGCGTACCCCTGCATTCCCCGAGGGTTGGCGGCCCCCCAGAGCAGCCCGTCAGCGTCGCGACCGACCGCACTCACGCGGCCCAGGGCCCAATCACCCGCTCGGCGCACACGGTGGCCCCGGCGCTCCAAGTCGCGCACCACGTCGTCGCCGATCCGGTCCTCCACCACCGCCCCGAGGGGGGTCCACGTGCGAGGCCAGAAGGAATCGGCCAGCGCCGTGGTGTGGAGGGTGGGTGCGTCGATGGCCTGCTGTGGCTCGTAGCCGCCGACGAGCACGCGCAGCAGCACCGGGAGCTGCCACTGATCCTGCTGATCCCCGCCCGGCGACCCCATCGCGATGATCTCGGACCCACGCGTGAGCATCGTCGGCGTCAGCGTCGTGCGCGGACGCCGGCCGGGGGTGAGGGATGCCGGGTGTCCCGGCAGCAGCCACGTCGCCTGCAGACGCGTCCCCAGGCAGAACCCGAGACCGGGCACGCTCGGCGACGATTGCAGCCAGCCGCCCGACGGCGTCGCCGAGATCGTGTTGCCCCACCGATCCACGACGTCGAGGTGACAGGTGTCGCCTCGTGTCTGACCGCGGCGATCGACCGTGGGCTCGCCGGTCGCGGCGGTCACCGGACCCGCCTCGGTCCGGAGCGGGGGGAGGACGGGCGTCCGGCCGTCCGGAGAGCCGGGCCGAAGACCGGCGCTCGCCGTCCCGTCCACCAGCGCGCGCCGTTCGTCGATGTACTCCTCGGCGAGCAGGGCGTCGACATCGACCGCGTCATCGGCGTCACCGAACCATGCGTCGCGGTCGGCGTAGACCAGCTTCTGCACTTCGAGAAGAGTGTGGGCACCCTCGGGCGTGGAGGGGTCGATGCGTGCGTCCGCCCACGGCTCCAGTAGTCGGAGTGCCTGCAGAAGCGCGGGCCCCTGAGTCCAGGTCCCAGCCTTGAACACCCGCCATCCGCGGAAGGTCGCCGACACCGCCGGTTCGAACGAGGCACTCCAGCCGAGGAGGTCTTCAACGGTGAGAACGCCGGGGTGATCCCCACCGTCCGCGTGACGGTGCGGGGTGCGGAGGAACTCTGCCGCACGTGGCAGCACCTCTGCCATCCACACGTGTCGAGCGGCGTCGATGCCCGCACATCGATCGTCGACAGGCAAGGCCGCCGCCGCCAGGCTCTCCAGGACCGTGGCGTACGCGGGGTTGCGCACGACGGTGTTCGGCGCGGGCACCGAGCCGGTCGGCATCCAGAGATCCGAAGACGTCGGCCAGTGCTCGCGGAAGAGATCGGCCACACGGGAGATCGTCACCGCCGCGCCCGCGACGAGCGGATGGCCGTCGCGGGCGTAACCGATGGCGTAGGCCAGGACATCCGCGAGATCCCACGTGCCGTGGTCGCGCAGTAGCAGAAGCCAGGCGTCGACGGCGCCCGGCACCGCGGCAGCGAGGCCCCCGGCACCGGGGACCAGGTCGAGGCCCCGTTCGCGCAGAGCTTCGATCGACGCACCGGCCGGCGCCGGGCCCTGCCCCATGAGCACGACGGGCTCCGCGGTGCCGGCAGGGCGAATCAGCGCCACCAGGTCGCCGCCGGGACCGTTCAGGTGCGGCTCCACCACGTGGAGCACGAACGCAGCAGCCACGGCGGCGTCGAAGGCGTTGCCGCCGCGCTCCAGCACGGACTGGGCCGTGGCCGTGGCGGTCCAGTGGGTGGATGCCGACATGCCGAACGTTCCCCGGAGCGTGGGGCGCGTGGAGAACGCCGCGGGGGGAGTGAACGTCACCGGGACAGCCGCGCGATCCAGTCCTCGACCTCGTCGGCCGTCCGAGGGATGCCGGCCGACAGGTTCACCGGTCCGTCGGCGGTCATCACGATGTCGTCCTCGATGCGCACACCGATGCCGCGGTATTCCTCGGGCACCGTCAGATCGTCGATCTGGAAGTACAGGCCCGGCTCGATCGTGAAGACCATGCCGGCTTCCAGAAGCCCGTCGTAGTACATCTCGCGACGCGCCTGCGCGCAATCGTGCACATCGATGCCGAGGTGGTGACTGGTGCCGTGCACCATGTAGCGACGGTGCTGGCCGCCGCGCTCGGCATCCAGAGCGTCCTCGGCCGAGACGGGCAGGAGGCCCCACTCCGCGACACGCGCGGCGATGACCTCCATGGCGGCCTCGTGCACGCGTCGGAAGGGCACGCCCGGACGGGCGGCCTCGAAGGCGGCGTCCGCTGCCTCGCGCACCGCCTCGTAGACGCGGCGCTGCACCTCGGTGAAGCGCCCTGACACCGGGAGTGTGCGCGTGATGTCGGCGGTGTACAGACTGTCCACCTCGACACCCGCGTCGATCAGGATGAGATCGCCCGGGACGACCGCGCCGTCGTTGCGCGTCCAGTGCAGGTAGCACGCGTGAGGGCCGGAGGCGGCGATGGTGTCGTAGCCCACGGTGTTGCCGTCCGCGCGCGCGCGGCGGTGGAAGACCCCTTCCACCACGCGCTCGCCGCGGGGGTGCTCGATGATGCGGGGGAGCTCGGACACGATGTCGTCGAATCCGGATGCCGTGACCTCGACGGCCAGGGCCAGCTGCGCGAGCTCGAACTCGTCCTTCACCAGGCGCAGCTCCGACACGAACCGCGTGAGATCGTCGTCGACGCCGACCACACGGTCGTCGTCGGCCGCCACGAAATCGTCGACGTGTGCGGTCGCGAGACCGAGGTCGGCGGCCACGCCGTCGAGTGCGGGGCGGGGACCGATCCAGAACTCGCCGATCGTGGCATCCGCGTAGAACTCCGGAGTGGTCCGGTCGGCGCGCTCCCGGAAGTAGAGCACGGCCTCGTGGCCGTCCTCGCGCGGCTCGAAGACGAGAACCGAGTCGGGCTCGGCATCCGCTTCCCAACCGGTCAAGTGGGCGAAGGCCGAATGGGCGCGGAACGGGTAGTCCGTGTCGTTGCTGCGTTGCTTGAGGGAGCCCGCGGGCACGACCAGGCGCTCACCGGGGAAGGCCTCGGACACACGGAGGCGGCGGCGTGCCGCCCACGCGGACTGCTCGCGGGGCGAGGGAAGGGTCTCGGGACGATCGGCCCACCCCGTCGAGATGGTGTCGAGGAAGCCGCGCGGGAAGGGGGCCTTGCGGTTCGTCGTGGTCTCGGCGGGCTGCTGCACTTCGGGAGCGATCGTGTCGCGGTCGGCGGGGGAGTCCATTCCTCCAGTCTCGCACCGCCGACCCGCGAACGCACCGTCAGCCGGCCGTGCGCTCCAGTTGCACCACGATGGGACGGTGGTCACTGCCCGAGCCATCGAGCGATCGCATCACGACCGAACCGGTCACGGTCCAGTCGGGCGTCACCATGACGTGGTCGATCGGAGCCCCCAGAAGAGCCGGCACGTCCGTCGGCCACGTGCCCACGCCGCCGTTGCCGCTCACGGAGGCCGCGTCCTGACAGCGGCCGAGCGTGCCGCCGTCGACACCGAGCCCCGTCATGTGGTCGAGGGTCGCGTTGAAGTCGCCCGCCAGGATGACATTGTCGGTCGCACACTGATCAGCGAGCCACTGCAGGTCGGAGCGCCACTGCGACATGTACTCCTGGCGCGGGGCAACGGCGTGCGCCGCGACGATGATGGGCCCGTCGCCCGAGACCGGCATGGCCACGGCGCTCGGCACCGTCGAGGTGTTGCTGGAGCCATCGAGCGAGGACTGGATCACGCTGTAGTCGCCCAACTCGGGGCGGATCAGCACGGTCGTCGACGTGGCATCCCATCCGGTGATGCCGTACTCGCCGTACTCGGCGTGATGCGCCCACATCGGTTGGCCGAGGTCACGCATCAGCTCGGCGACACGCTCGCCGGTGTCGATCGTGGTCTCGGGCAGGGTGACGATGTCGGCCTTCATGCCGACGGCGAACTGCGCGATCGACTCGGCCGAGGTGGCCTCGCCCGCGGTGTTCCACGTCATGACACGCACGCTCGTGTCGGTCTTCTCGGGCAGTGCATCGGTGCCCATGCCGCGCTGGAACACCAGAGCCCCGTTCACCCCCGCGGCGACGACGAAGACCAGCGCGAGGGCGAGTGCGAACGCGCGCACGGGGCGGATGAGGGCGCACAGCAGCGCCAGGGCCGCGGCTGCCGCGAACACCGCTGCCAGCGGGACGCGGAACGAGATCACCTGGGCCAGGGGGAACGTGCGCTCGAGGCCGAAAGCGGTCGGCCAGGTCAGAGCCAGGGCCGCGGCGGCGCACACGAGCGCGAACACGATTCCGAACAGCCGACGCACGCACCCGACCCTAGATCAGGCGGCTGAGAGATCGGCGGATGCCTCCTGTCCGCGGCCTCCACGACGACCGCGAGCCGGCACCTGCGGACGGTACGCTCGTCGGGTGGAGCGCGATCGACGATTCGAGGGACCGAGCGACCTCCACCTCCATTCCACGCACTCCGACGGCACGGAACCGCCCGCTCTCGTGATGGCGGCCGCGCACCGGCACGGGCTGCGGACGGCGGCGCTCACCGACCACGACACGACCTCCGGTTGGGCCGAGGCGGCTGAGGCAGCGACATCCCTGGGGATGACCTTCGTGCCGGGCATGGAGCTGTCGGCCCGTCACGAGTGGCGGAGCGTCCACCTTCTCGCCTACCTCGTCGACCCCGACGACGACGGGCTGCGGTCCATGACCGACCGCATCCGCTCGTCGCGGCTGGACCGCGCTCAGATCATGGCCGACCGGATCTCGCGCGACTTCGACATCGGCTGGGACGACATTCTCGCCCAGACGACCGACGGGGCGACCGTCGGCCGACCGCACATCGCCGACGCGCTCATCGCCCGCGGCATCGTCGCCGACCGCACGGAGGCATTCGCCGGCATCCTGCACCCCGCCAACGAGTACTACGTCGCCCTGTACGCGCCGGACCCCGTCACGGCGGTCGAGCTCATCATCGGTGCGGGGGGAGTGCCCATCATCGCCCACCCCGCCGGCCGCGCGCTCCTGCCACGCCCCGTGCTCGAGGCGATGCTCGCGCGAGGCCTCGCCGGTTTCGAGCTGCACCACCGAGAGAACCTCCCGGAGGCCACGGCGACGCTGGCGCGACTGGCGGCGGAACGAGACCTCATCGTCACCGGTTCGAGCGACTATCACGGGCTCGGCAAACCGAACCTTCCGGGCGAGAACACCACCGACGAGGCGATGGTCGCACGGCTCATCGCAGCCGGCTCGGGTTCTTCGCCCGTCTACCCCTGAAACGACGCCGACGCCGCCCCCCGGGGAGAGCGGCGTCGGCGAGGACGGGTCAGGCGACGGGGGCGGTCGAACCGCCCCCCGACCCGCTGCCGCGACGACGGCGGCGGCGACGGGGGGCCGCGTTCCCGTCGTGATGTTCGCTTCCTCCGCCGTCGTGGGTGCCGGAGCCCTCCGGGCGGGGAGCCGCGGCGGAACCCTGCTCGCTCGTCGAGGGCGAGCCGCTCGACGACCCGCGGCGGCGTCGGCGGCGGCGCGGAGTGCCCTCGCCCGCGGCATCCGTGCTCTCGCTCTTCTCGGCCTTGGGAGCGGCGGCCGCCTTCGGTGCGGTGACCAGCCGGCCCTTGGTGCCCTCGGGGATGTCGAGATCGGTGTAGAGGTGCGGGCTCGAGGAGTACGTCTCGATGGGTTCGGGCTGACCGAATTCGAGGGCGCGGTTGATGAGCGCCCACTTGTGCAGGTCGTCCCAATCGACGAACGTCACCGCGATGCCCGTCTTGCCCGCGCGCCCGGTGCGCCCGGCGCGGTGCAGATAGGTCTTCTCGTCGTCGGGGATCGTGTGGTTGATGACGTGCGTGACGTCGTTCACGTCGATACCGCGCGCGGCGACGTCGGTGGCGATGAGCACGTCGCGCTTGCCGGCCTTGAACGCGGCCATCGACCGCTCGCGCGATTCCTGGCTCATGTCGCCATGCACGGCGGCCGCGTTGAAGCCGCGATCGCTCAACTCATCGACGAGCTTCTGCGCGGCGCGCTTCGTCCGCGTGAAGATCACGGTCTTGCCACGCCCCTCGGCCTGCAGGATGCGGGCGATGACCTCGTCCTTGTCGAGCGAGTGCGCGCGATACACGAGGTGCTTGATGTTGGCCTGCGTGAGACCCTCATCGGGGTCATTCGCACGCATGTGGATCGGGTTCGACATGAACCGGCGGGCCAGAGCCACGATGGGCCCCGGCATCGTCGCCGAGAACAGCTGGGTGTGGCGGACCGCGGGCACCTTCTGGAAGATCTTCTCGATGTCGGCGAGGAAGCCGAGATCGAGCATCTTGTCGGCCTCGTCGAGGACGACCTCGACCGCGCCCGAGAGGTCGAGCAGTCGCTGGTTGCTCAGGTCGATGAGGCGACCGGGGGTGCCCACAACGATCTGCGCGCCGGCCTTCAGCTGATCGATTTGACCCTCGTACGCCTTGCCGCCGTAGATCGCCACGACGCTGGTCGCGCGATTCTGGGTGAGCATGTCCATGTCCTCGTAGACCTGGACCGCGAGCTCGCGGGTGGGGACGACGATCAGGGCCTTCACACCGGGCTCCGGGTTCAGGCCGAGACGCTGAACCACAGGGATGCCGAAGCCGAACGTCTTGCCGGTTCCGGTCTTGGCCTGGCCGATGATGTCCTGACCCGGAAGGCCGAGGGGGATGGTCTGTTCCTGGATCGGGAAGGCATCCACGATGCCCTTGGATGCCAGGGCGTCGACGATGTCCTGATCGACGCCGAGCTCGGCGAAAGTCGTCATGTGAGCGTGCCTGTTCCGGCGGTGAGAGACCGCCTGGGGAGTCGGATCCACGCCCTCCACTCGTCCACAGGCGCGGGGCCCCGATCCATCGCCGGGGCGAGTCCACTCTACCCGGCACGTGTTTCGGGGGTCCGACGCCTAGGCTGTAGAGCGTGTTCGAGTGGTTCCGTCGTCGTAGGCCGGTCGGTCGCACGCTGCAGTTGCGCTCGCGCGGCGACCTCGGTGACGCCATGCGCGTCGACTTCGCCGAACTCGCGCCCGACATCGAAACCTTCCTCGGCCAGGCGGCGTACCTGCAGCTCGGTTTCTTCGAGACGCTGAGCGAACTCATCGCCTCGACACCCGAGCTCTCCGAGAAGGAGTCGCTCTCCCGCGCCGCGGGGGCTGCGCTCATCAAACATCAGGAGATCGTCGCCCTCATCCGCGAGCGGGGTGCCGACCCGACGCAGCTCATGCTGCCCTTCCGCGAGTCCCTCGACGCCTTCCGCCGCAACACACACGGGGTGCGGCCGCAGGAGACCATGCTCTCGGTGCACATCACCGCCGGCATGCTCGACGACTTCTACCTCGCGCTGTCGTCCAGCTACGGCGACACCGGGCGCCGTGTCGCGCGCATCCTGCAGGCCGACGACGATCGGCAGGCCATCGTCGACATCCTCGGCGCCACGATCGAGAGTGACGAAGAGTGGCGGTGGCTGCTGGCCCTGTGGGGTCGTCGCCTCGTCGGCGACACCCTGCTCGTCGCGCGCGCCGCGCTGGCGCACCCCCGATTGGACCGCGCCGAAGAGGCGAAGGTCGAACCGGTGTTCACCGAGCTCATGGGCGCCCACGCCCGGCGGATGGATGCCATGGGACTGGCGGCCTGAGCGCGTCGCGGTGACCTGCGGCGGGCGCGGTCAGATGCCGTGGCGTCTCCGCGTCGCCTCGTCGCTGCGCAAGCGGGCGCGCGAGAGGGCGGGGACGAGGGTGAGAGCGGTCGCTCCGGAGGCGAGGATCGCGACAATCCAGGGCACGACGGAATCCACGCCGAACCCGGCCCACGTGACGACCGTCCACGAGACGCTCGCGGCGGCCGCCGCGGCGAGCGGGGCGAGAGCGGCGCCGCGTGTGTCGCGGTGCGGCAGAGCGAAATGCACCGCGAGACCGACGACGCCGCCGAGGATCAGCCCGAGGAGGATCTGCACGGCCGTGCGTCAGGCGACGAAGCCGACCCGGCGGGCCTCTTCCGTGCCCAGCTCGATGAAGGCGAGATTGGCCGTAGGGACGATGTAGGAGTTGCCCTTCACGTCGGTGAAGGTCACGTGGCTGGCCGACTGGTCAAGAGCGGCGGCGATCGACGACTTCACCGCGTCCGAGCCCTCGTTGGTCTCGAAGTTCAGTTCACGACCGGTGTTGGTGATGCCGATGCGGATCTCCACGATGCGTCCTTTCCGCCCGGGCCTCTCGGTCCGCCCGGCGCGATGCTCCGACTCTACGACACCCTCCGAGGGGGGTTCCGCGTCAGCGGTCCGGCTTCGCGGACGGCGAACGGGCGGGTCGTCGAGCCGGTGTCGGAGGCCGCGGCTAGCGTGGTGGACATGCAGGATCCGGACTCCACGACGGTCGCCCTCGAGGGTGCGACGGTCGCTGATTCCGGCTCCGGTGACGCCGCGCCGGGCGCGCTCGACGCCCGCGGTCGATGGGCGCCGCGCGCGTTGCGCCGGGCTGAACTGGACGCTGAGCAGCGTGTCGTCGTCGACTGGGCCCCCGAAGCGAGCGGAGCCGTCGTCGGCGCGCCGGGGTCGGGCAAGACCTCGACGCTGCTGGCGCGCGTTCGGGCCCTCGTCGACGCGGGCGTCGACCCTGACGATGTCCTCGTGCTGACGCCCACACGTGTGGCGGCCACGGCGCTGCGCGATCCTCTCGCGGTGGCGGTCGACCGGGCGACGTCGGGTGCGATGGCTCGTTCTTTCGCGTCGTTCGCGTTCCAGATCGTCCGAGGCGCTGAAGTGCGCCGCGGTGCCGAGCCGCCGCAGCTGCTCACCGGCGGCGATGAAGACCAGATCATCCGAGAACTCCTCGAGGGCGACGCCGTCGACGAGACCGAGGGGCGCTCGCGCTGGCCGGAGTGGCTCGGGGCGTCGATTCGCGCGACGCGAGGGTTCCGGGGCGACCTGCGCGCTTTCCTCGCCGAGTGCACCGACCTCGGGATCGCTCCGGAGGATCTTGCCGGCCTGGCCGAGCAGCACGCGGTCCCGGTGTGGGCTGCGATCGGGTCGTTCGCCGCCGAGTATCGGGCGGTGCGGGCCGAGATGCGCGGATCGCACCGCGACGCCGCCGATCTCGCGCGCGAGGCCTTCGCGGTTCTGCACGAGGCCGCCCGGGATCGTGCCCTCCTCGGTCGCTTCGCGACGATCCGCTGCATCCTCGTGGACGATGCGCAGGAGCTCACCGCCGGCAACATCGATTTGCTGCGCGCGTGTCGCGAACGCGGGATCGGTGTCGTCGCGTTCGGGGATCCCGACGTCGGTTCCGGAGCGTTTCGCGGGGCGACGCCCGAGAACTTCGCCCGTCTCGCCGCCGAGCTGGGCGCTCTCGTCGCGCTCGGCGCGCCGCACCGGGGGACGGGGGAGCAGATCGATCTGGTCCGCTCGGTGGCCGCGCGAATCGGGGCGGCCGGGGTGGTCGCTCATCGACGGCCGCCGGCGGGTGCCGCTCCCGAGGGGTCGGTGCGGACCTTCCTCCTGCGCTCTTCGGCCGAGGAGGCCGACGCCATTGCCCGCCTGCTGCGCGAGCGTCACGTTCTCGACGGTGTGCCGTGGAGCGCGTGCGCCGTGATCGCGCACGACTCGCGACAGGTTGCGTCGCTGGAGGCGGAGCTGGCGGCTCGAGAGGTGCCGGCCCGCGCGAGCGGACCGGGGCTGGCCCTCGGCGTCCAGCGCACGGTGCGCGACCTCGTCGCGCTGGTCGAACTGGGCATGCGCGATCCGGATGCGTGGACCGCGGATGCCGTTCTCGACGTGCTCCTCGGCACGTACGGCGGCCTCGACCCCATCGAACTCCGCCGGTTGCGGTCGGCGCTGCGTCAAGAGGAACTCGCCGCGGGTGGTGCACGTCCGGCGGCGGAACTGCTGGCGTCGGGCCTGCGGCATCCGCTCGAGTTCGAAACCATCGACACGCGTGAGGCTCGTCGAGCCGCGAAGCTGGGGGAGACGCTCGCCGCGCTGCGCGCGCAGGCGGCGCAACGTGCCACCGCCCACGAACTGCTGTGGACGGCGTGGGAGCGCAGCGGACTGTCGCGCTCGTGGCGTGAGGCATCTCGCGGGCATGGGCCCCTCGCAGAGCAGGCCGACCGCGATCTCGACGCGATCGTCGCGCTTTTCCAGGCCGCCAAGCGCTTCACGGAGCGCGAGCCCGACGGCGAGGCCGCGGTCTTCCTCCGCGCGGTCGTCGACAGCGACGTCGCGGAAGACCGGATCGAGCAACCCGCCGTCGCGGATACCGTTCGGGTGCTGACGCCCGCCGCGGCCGCGGGTTCGGCGTTCGACACGGTCGTCGTCGCCGGGGTGCAAGAGGGCGTGTGGCCGAACACGCGGCTGCGCGGCGGGCTCCTCGAAACCTGGCGGTTGGCGGATGCCGTGCGGTTCCCGGACCTGCCGGCGCCGGGCATGCTCGACCGCCGGCGCGCGGCGATGCACGACGAGCTCCGCCTTTTCGTACGGGCACTCTCGCGCGCGGATCGGCGCCTCATCGTCACGGCCGTCGATGACGACGACACCGGGCCGAGCGTCCTGTTCGAGATGCTGCCGGCGCCCGAACCGGCGTCGGCCGTTCCGGAGCACCCGCTGTCATTGCGGGGCCTTGTCGCTCGCCACCGCCGCACCCTCACCTCCGCCCGCACGGCCGCCCGCGAACGTCGACACGCCGCCGGACAGCTCGCCCTGCTCGCCGCCGCCGAGGTCGCGGGTGCCGCCCCCGAGCAGTGGTACGGGGTCTCGGCACCCAGCTCCACGGCGCCCCTGCGCGACCTCGCCCGCGAGGACGTTCGTGTGTCGCCCTCACGCCTGCACGCGTTGGAACAGTGCGAACTCGACTGGGTGATCGGCGACCTGGGGGGCGATCGCGGCGGCACTACGGCCGGGATCGGGACGATCATTCACGCCGCGCTCGAAACGGCCGCGGCCGGAACCGAAGACGCCCTCTGGGCCGTCGTCGAGGACCGGTGGGGAGAGCTCGTCTTCGACGCGGCCTGGCGCGAGCGCGCCGAACGGGTGCGCGCACGCGACCTCGTACGACGACTCGCCGCCTACCTCCGGCGGTTCGACGACGCCGGCGGGCGTCTCGTCGGAGCCGAGCGCCACTTCGAGGTCCCGATCCCGATCGAAGAGGCGACAGAACACGGGGCCGTGTTGAGCGGCGACATCGACCGGGTCGAGATCACCCCCGAGGGCCAGGTGGTCATCGTCGACCTCAAGACGGGAAAGAACGAACCGCAGACGGACGCCAAAGTGGCCGACAACCCGCAGCTCGCGGCATATCAGCTCGCTTTCTCCTCCGGCGCGATCGAGCAGGTCGCCGGGATGCCGCCGGGCGGAGCGAAGCTGCTCGTTCTGCGTCCCACCGCCGCGACCAAAGAGTACGCCGAGCCGAAACAAGCGCCCTTCGACGACGACGCCCGCGCCGAGTTCGTCACGCGAGTGCAGCGGGCCGTCGGCGTGATGCGCGGGCACCGCTTCGCCGCGCCCTACGAGGTGCACTGCCGTGACGAGTTCTCGTTCGGCTTGTGCCGCATTCACACCGTCTCGGCGGTGAGCGCGTCGTGACCGCGGTGTTGTCGGCCGCGACGATCGCGGCTGCGCTCGGGCAGTTCCCGCCCACGCCGGAACAGACCTCCGTCATCGAGGCCCCGCTGTCGCCTGCGCTCGTAGTCGCCGGCGCCGGGAGCGGCAAGACCGAGACGATGGCCGGTCGGGTCGTGTGGCTGGTCGCGAACGGACTCGTCCATCGCGATGAGGTCCTCGGGTTGACCTTCACCCGTAAGGCCGCCGGGGAGCTCGCCGAGCGCATCCATCGCCGCCTGCACCGGCTGTCGGAGTTCGAGGCCCGCGGCCTGCTCCCCGTGCTCCCCGAACTGCACGCGTCGGGGCGACTGGGGATCTTCGCCGAGGTGGCGAAGAGCGAGGGCGCACGCGGAGATGCGGAGCGGCTGCGCCTGCTCGACGATCTCGCGCGCGATCACGGTGTGTCACCGGACTCGGTTCGAGACGACGATCAGCTGCTGCACCGGCCCACGGTCTCGACGTACAACAGCTTCGCCGACTCGATCGTCCGCGAGCACGGACTTCGGATCGGGCGCGATTCCGAGTCCGCGGTGCTGTCGGAGTCCGCCGCGTGGCTGCTCATGCGTCGAGTGGTGTTCTCCTCCGACGACCCGCGGCTCGAGGAGCGCCAGGAATCGCCGCGCACGCTCATCGACGCGGCGCTGCGCATCGCGCGCGACGGCGTCGACAACCTGGTCGATCTCGAGCGTCTGGCCGCTTTCCCTGACGACTTCGGCCGCATCGTCGAACGCCCTTCCACCTCCGCTCGCGTCACTGTCTACAAGGACGTCACCGAGGCGGCGTCCCGCGTATCCGCGCTCGGCTTGCTCGCCGAACTCGCCGGCGCCTACGGGCGTGAGAAGGCGCGCCTCGGGGTGATGGACTTCGCGGACCAGGTCGCGGGGGCGCTGCAGATCGTGCGAGAGCACGGGGCCGTCGTGGACGAGCTGCGATCGCGCTATCGCGTCGTCCTCCTGGACGAGTACCAGGACACCTCGGTGGTGCAGACCGACCTGCTCTCCACGCTCTTCGCGGGCACGGGAGTGATGGCCGTGGGTGATCCTCACCAGGCCATCTACGCGTGGCGCGGAGCAAGCGCGGGCAATCTCGGGGGCTTCCCGGCGGCGTTCGCGCACGAGGGGGGATGCCAGTCCTTCTCTCTCTTGACCAGCTGGCGCAACAGCGCGCGCGTCCTCACGGCGGCGAACGCCGTCCTCGCCCCCCTCGCTCCCCGTTCTCCCGTTGCCGTGCAGGAATTGCAGGCGCGACCCGCCGCCCCCGACGGGATGGTGGAGGCGTTCTTCGAACGCGACCTCGACACCGAAGCCGATCGCGTTGCCGCCTGGTTCGCCGGGGTTCGCGCGGCGCGGGCCGCCGATGGTCGGCCGACCACGGGGGCGCTGCTGTTCCGAAGCAAGAAGCACATGGTGAGGTTCGGCGACGCGCTCGGACGCCGCGGCATCCCGCACCGCATCCTCGGACTCGGCGGGCTGCTGACGACCCCGGAAGTCGTGGACGTGGTGTCGGCCCTCCGTGTGATCAGCGACCCCGAGGCCGGGTCTGCGCTCATCCGGCTGCTCTCGGGACCGCGCTGGTCCATCGGCTTGGCTGACCTCCGCGCGCTGGCGCAACTCGCGCGACGGCTCGCGACCCATGACGCCGCGCTCCAGCCGCTCGCCCCCGAGGTCGTCGATCGTCTTCGAACCACCCCGGGTGCCGACCGGGCGTCTCTCGTGGACGCGCTCGACTTCGTCGCCCGTCAGACCGACGGACACGGCTGGCTCGCCGACATCACGCCGGAAGGGCGCGAGCGGTTGCGCGAGGCGGGGGCGGTCTTCTCGGGCCTCCGCCGCAACATCGGTGCGCCGATCCCGGAGCTCATCCGACTCATCGAGAGTGAGCTGCGGCTCGACGTCGAACTCGCGGCCAACGAGGCCCGAGGTCCCGCCCGTGTGGCGTCGGCGCAACTGCGCGCGTTCGTGGACGAGATCCGCGGCTTCCTCGCGGCGGATGAGTCGGGATCGGTGACCAGCCTCCTGGCCTGGCTGGACCACGCCGAGCAGGCGGACGAGTTCGCGCCCCGCACCGAGCCCCCCGAAGACGACGTGGTGCAACTGCTGACCATCCACGGGTCCAAGGGTCTGGAGTGGGATGCCGTCGCCGTGGTGCGGCTCGTCACCGACGAACTGCCCTCTCTCGCCCGCGACACGAAGGGATGGCTGGGGTTCGGCATCCTGCCTTCCGAGTTCCGCGGTGATTCGGCGTGGCTGCCTATGCTCGGGTGGCGGGCGGCGGAGACGCAGCAGGAGCTGAAGGCCGCCATCGACGCTTTCGTCGAGGCGAACCGTGCGCGCCAGCTCGACGAGGATCGCCGACTCGCTTACGTGGCCTTCACCCGTGCCCGCGACCATCTGCTGCTGTCGGGTTCGAGCTGGTCGGGCACGAAGCGTCCTCGGCGGCCGAGTGTCTTCCTCGAAGAGGCGACGACCGCGCTCGGCATCGATCTCGCGGTGGGCGACGATCCGGGTGACGACCCCTACGACGGCGAACGGCGTCTGCTGCACTGGCCGCTCGACCCGCTCGGGGCGCGGCGCACGGCCGTCATGGCGGCGGTCGACGAGGTCGTCGGGGCTCGACTGGCGCCGGCGGCCGACCCGGACGCCGATCTCGAGCTGTTGCTCGCCGAGCGGGCGGATCGCCTGCGTCCCACGCACACCCCGGCGCCGACCCGTATCCCTGCATCGAAGTTCAAGGACTTCGTCGCGGACTATGGCGGCGCTGTCGACGAGTTGCGGCGTCCTCTGCCGGAGCGCCCCTACCGGCAGACCCGCCTCGGCACGCTCTTCCACGCTTGGGTCGAGAAGCGTTCGGGAATCGTGGGGGCCGGAAGCGGGCTCGACGACGGTGCCCTCTGGGACGACGAGGACGACGGCGCCTCCGCCGCCGACGCCGCGGAACTGGAGCGATTGCGAGAGATCTTCGAGCGGTCGGAGTGGGCGCAGCTGCAGCCGCTCGAGGTCGAGACCGAGATCGATTTCGTCACGACCCGTCTCGACGGGCGTCCGCACGTGGTCGTCTGCAAGCTGGATGCCGTGTACCGCCGTGGTGATCGCTACGAGATCGTCGACTGGAAGACCGGCCGGCCGCCGACGACCGACGCGGAGCGGCGATCACGCATGCTTCAGCTCGAGCTCTACCGCGAGGCGTACCACGCCAAGCACGGGGTACCGTTCGACCTCATCGACGTGACGCTGTACTACGTCGCTGATGACATCGTGCTGCGGGGCTGAGCCGGCGCCGGACGGCCCGAGAGGCTCAGGCGCCGCCGTCGCGGGCGACGCCCCACCGGCGGAGAGCCGCACGGCTGGCACGGGCGGCGTCTTCTTCGTCGTCGATGGCCTCGTGCAAGGTCGCCGCGTCGATGACGTCACCCTCGCCGTCGGACCGACCGGCGTCATCGTGGTCGGCGGGTGTCATCGAGGGCTTTGGAGAAAGATCCTCCGTGCCCTCGGCGGCCGGTGCGTGCGCCGCCGAGCCCGTGGCCGGTGCCCACCCCGACAGATCCACGGGCATCGTCGCGCCCGCCTCGGGCTCCTCGACATCGTCCACACCGAAGTCGGCGCGACCCCCGGTCATGCCATGCGAGTCCTTCGCCTGCGCTTCCGCCAGCGCGGCGGCCGCGGCCTGTCGGTCGCGTTCGGCAGACACGTACAGCGACAACGCCTCGGGGTCGTACGCATCGGTCTGCATCGACGTGTCGACGGTGGCCGCAGCGGACGGCGGGACGCGTTCGACGAGGGCCAGAGCATCGTCGATGTCGGACCGCGTGGAAGGGACGATGTGGTCTCCGCGCACACCGTCCGCGAGCGCCTCCAGCAGTGCAACGGCGTCGTCGACGACCGCGGCCTCGCCGGCATCGTGACCGTGCACGAGCCACTTCGCGAACTCGAGCTCCGCGTACAGCCGTGCCCGCTCGCGCAGCAGCGGATCGGGGGAGCGCTCTCCCGCGGCCGCGTACCCCTCGTAGACGTCCTCGGTGGCCGTCGGCGCGGACGCGAGCCAGCGAAGGTCGACGGCGGGATCTCCGACGCTCAGCCCGGACCAGTCGAGGATGCCGCTGACGTGGGGAACGCCGTCCGCGTCGTCCATGAGCAGGACCGACACGCTCGTGGCGCCACCGAGCACGACCGCCGACTCGAACCTCCAGAGGTCCGGCTCGTGCAGGGCCCGCCGCCACCGCATCATCAGACCGTCCGGCACACGGCCGGTGGCATCGGCCCGGTCGAGCAACCGAGCGACGTCGTCTCGCACCTGCTCCGGAGTGCGAGCGGGGAGGCCGTCTGTGCGCACGAACGAGACCGGCAGTGCGTGCACCGCGGCGAGGGCTCCGCCGATAGCCGGTGCATAGCCGGGGCCCTTGGGGAGGTCCGCGGGGTCGATGCGGTACCCGTCCACGAGATCGACGATGAGCACGCGGTTGAGGCCGGACCCCGTCTCGCCGACGACCTCGGGCGCTGCGAACGGAAGCAAGGCCCGCACCCCCGGGGTGAGGGCGTGAAGCGCACGAGACTCCGCGGCGAGGTCGGCCGCGGTGTCTTCGGTCGCCGGCATGCGCACCACGACCGTTCGGCCGTCGTCCAAGGAGATGAGAGCCGAGTCGAACCTCCCGCCGGTGTTCTCGGTCAGCGGGGCGGCGCTCGTCACACCGATGCGGGGCAGGGCCGCCGTGGCGGACGCGGCTAGAGTGAGGGGCGAGCGTGCCATGCCCCCAGGGTAGGTCGGTCGCTCGCCCGATCCCCCCGCGCCACGCCCTTGAGAGAGGTGTTCGATGCCGCCGTCCGTTTCCCCGGTCTCCGGTCGATGGCCGGAAGGAACCCTGGACCGTGCGGGAGCGGAACGCGATGTCGACGGGCTGCTCGACCACGCGCGCGCCGCGCGGGACGCGCGTGTGCTCGTCGTTCACCGCGACGCGGCACCGGTGTCGGACGGGCGCCTTCGTCTCCTCCCCGTGTCCGCCGTCCGGCATGCCCGGGAGTGGGCCTTCCTCGGCCGGTCGCCCGATGGTGCACCGCTGCTGTTGGCGGTCCTGGATGAGGAGCCGGATGCCGTGCTCTCCGACGGCGATGCGTGGGCCCCGCTCCGCGCCGTCGGGGGAGACCTCCCCGCGGAGGAGGCGGAGATCCTGGGTACGGCGGTCGCCCTGGCGGGATGGTTGCGCGACGCGGCGTTCTGCCCCGCGTGCGGCACGCGTACCGAGGTTCGGCACGGAGGTTGGTCGCGGCACTGCCCGAACTGCGGGCGTGAGCACTTTCCGCGAACCGATCCCGCCGTCATCGTCCTGGTGTCGTCGGCCGACGACTCCGATCGAATCCTCCTGGGGGCCAACGCGGCCTGGGGCGGGGGGAGGTACTCCTGCTTCGCCGGGTTCGCCGAGGCCGGGGAGTCCCTGGAAGACACCGTGGCGCGGGAGGTCTTCGAGGAAGCGGGGGTGCGCCTCGAAGCAATCGAGTACCGCGGTTCACAGGTGTGGCCGTATCCGCGGTCGCTCATGCTCGGGTTCCGTGCCCGCGCCATGTCGGACCACGAGGCACGTGCCGATGGGGAGGAGATCGTCGAGGTGCGGTGGTTCCATCGGGAGGAGATCGGGGCTGCGCTGCGCGGCGAGACGGCGGTGCAGCTGCCGGGTGCGGCATCCATCGCTCGTCGGTTGATCGAGGACTGGTATCGGAGCAGGACGTGACCGCGGATCCGCTGGAGGGACTCGACGAACAGCAACGGGAGGCCGCACGGGCGCTTCGCGGGCCCGTCTGCGTCTTGGCGGGCGCGGGGACGGGCAAGACGCGGGTCATCACGCGCCGCATCGCGCACGGTGTGGACACGGGCGCGTACTCGCCTCAGCGCGTCATGGCCGTCACGTTCACGGCGAAGGCGGCGGGCGAAATGCGGGGCCGGCTTCGAGCGCTCGGCGTGACGGGGGTGTCGGCGCGGACCTTCCATGCGGCCGCTTTGGCGCAGGTGAACTTCTTCTGGCCGACGCTTGCCGGCGACCAGGCGCCGACCATCATCGACAACAAGGTCCGCATGATCGCCCACGCCGCGGACGGCGTCGGATTGTCGCCGGACACCGCGACGCTGCGAGATGTGGCGGGCGAGATCGAGTGGCGCAAGGCGACCATGCGCTCCATCGATCAGTACGCCGCAGACCGCCCCGGAGGGATCGGCCGTTTGAACGTCGACCAGGTGGTCGCCCTGCAGCGTGCGTACGAGAAGCTCAAGGACGAGCGCCGGCAGATGGACTTCGAGGACGTGCTGCTGACCTGTGCCGGGATGATCGAGGCCGAGCCGCGCGTGGCCGCCGCGGTGCGCGAGCAGTACCGGCACTTCACCGTGGACGAGTTCCAGGACGTCTCGCCGCTGCAGAACCGCCTGCTGGAACTGTGGCTCGGTGACCGGCGCGACCTCTGCGTCGTGGGCGACGCCAGCCAGACGATCTACTCGTTCACGGGCGCGGACTCGCGGTACCTTCTCGAGTTCGACCGCACGTACGAAGACGCGCGCGTGGTGCGGCTGGAGCGGAACTACCGATCGACCGCCGCGGTGCTCGCGGTGGCCAACGACCTGATGCGTGGTCGAGCGGGAGCGCTCGAGCTCGTCGCAGCGGCGACGGAGGAGTCGCCGGTCCCCACCGTCCGCGCCTTCGACGACGAAGAGACCGAGGCCGCGGGCGTCGCCGCGTCGATCGCGACGGCGGTCCGCGGGGGCGCGGATCCCCGCAGCATCGCGGTGCTCTATCGGTCGCACGCGCAGTCGGCGGTGCTGTTGAGTGCCCTGGCGAAGCAGTCGATCGCCGCTACCGTGCTGGGCGGACGCAAGTTCTTCGATCAGCCCGAGGTGCGACAGGCGATCATGGCGCTGCGTGCCGCCTCGGTCGCTCCCGTCGAGACGGGCTTCCTCGCCACGGTCCGCGATGTGCTGCGCAGCGTGGGGCTGACCGACGAGCCCCCCGCCGCCGGCGGTGCGCTGCGCGACGCCTGGGAGGCGCGCGCTGCGCTGCTGCGACTGGCGGAGGAGGCTCCCGAGGGCACGACCCTGCGGGCGTTCACGGACGACCTTCAGGCCCGCGCGAAGGACCAGCACGAACCGGCGACCCGCACGGTGACCCTCGCGACATTGCACGCGGCCAAGGGGCTGGAGTGGGATCACGTGTACCTCATCGGGGTGAGCGAGGGACTGCTGCCGATCTCGTACGCGACGACGTTCGAGGCGGTCGACGAGGAACGGCGGCTGGCGTATGTCGGTGTCACGCGGGCCGCGCGGACGCTGTCGGTGAGTTGGTCGCGCGGGCGGGGGCGGTCGGAACGGTCGCCCTCTCGGTTCCTTCGAGAGATCGGCAGCGGCAGTCTTCGCTCGGCCGATGCGTTCGCCAGACCCGCTGGAGCGAGTCGACGCGCAGGTGCAGCGAACGCGTCACCGGGCCGATCGGACCGCTGAGCAGGTATCGTGCGGCGCGCGCCGCCTCTGCGGCCAGCGCCACGTCGACGTGGGCGCGGGGCCGGGCCAGCAGTTGCGCGGCGATGAGGGGCCAGGAGGGGTCGTCGCGGTGGTGCGTGGCATCGATGCAGCTCAGACACGCGGTCACGCCGGGGGCCACGACCGGCCCCACGGCGGCGGTGCTCCCGTCTAGCACGAGCGGAAGATGAACGACATCGTGTCGGACCAGGTCGACGGATCGACGCGGATCGACGCGATGCGCCCCGAGGAGGATCACGCGTGCGCCCGCGGCCACCGGAGGCGTGGCGAGACCCGCCCACTCCACCCGCGTGGTCCGCGCGGGAAGCGCCGCGAGGGCAGCGCTGACGGCCGGCGCAGCGAGGTCGCCCGCGACCTGGACGACCAGTGGCGCGGACCGCCGGCGGCGCACGAGCGCCGGGGCCAGCGCAGCGATTAGCTCGTCGGCATCCTGATCAGCCCCGCCGTGCACACGCACGAGAGCACGACATGCCGCACGCGACGTGCCCGTCTCGAGGGCTCTGACAGCGGCATCCGTCCACGGGCGACAACGGGGCAGGTGCGCCCGGGCCGGGGAACCGAACTGTACGGATCCGTCTTCTCTCCAGAGTGGGGGAGCGGAAGGGTCGAGTCGGAGCATGCCCCGATGATGACCCGCGAGGCGGGGCTACGGTCGGTTGTCCCCAGGGCGGTCACGCGTGAGACGCCCTGGGGAGGACGGTTCACACCGGTCGGTGATCCCCGGGGGTCGCGTCGTCGTCGTCATCGTCGCCACTCCGCGTAGCGTCGGGCTCCTCGCCGTTCGAATCGGCATCCTGCTCCGCCGCGGTCTCCTCCGCGATGAGCTGGGCCAGCGCGTCGTCCATGGCGTCCGAGGGCGCCGACTCGCCGCGCGACGCGGCGGTCAAGCGCGCGATGAGCCCGGCCGGGTCGTCGACATCCTCCGCGGAGGGCATCAGGTCGGGGTAGTCCCACAGGGCGTCGCGGCCGGCCACGCCGACGGCGTCGGTGACCGCGCGCCACATGGCGGCGGCTTCCCGCATCCGGCGCGGGCGCAGTTCCAAGCCCACGAGGGACCCGAGCGCCTGCTCCGCGGGGCCGCCCACGGCGCGGCGTCGACGCACGGCCTCGGCGATGCGTGCGGCGGAGGGGAGCCGCGACGTGGCATCCTCCGTGACCACGTCGACCCAGCCCTCGATGGTCGCGAGGAGGTTCTCGAGTCGGGTCAGCGCGGCCGTCTGTTCTTCGGACCTCTGGGGGAGCAGAGCGCCGCTTTCGAGAGCACTCCGCAGCTCGTCGGGTTGCGACGGATCGAAACGGGATGCCATCTCTTCGAGGGCGTCCGTGTCGACGCGGATGCCGTGGGCGAACTCCCGCACCTGCGAGATGACGTGCAGACGCAGCCAGCGCGCGTGGCGGAACAGCCGTGCGTGGGCGAGCTCGCGGGTGGCGAGGTAGAGCGCGAGCTGATCTTCAGGGATTTCCAGATCGCGCCCGAAGTCGGCGAAGTTCTGCGGCAGGATCGCGGCGTCGCCGTCCGGCATGACCGGGATGCCGACGTCGCCGCCGCCCACGACCTCCGTCGACAGTCGGCCGACGACATGGCCGAGCTGTGTCGCGAAGAGAGAGCCGCCCACGGTGCGCATGAGACGCCCCGCCCCGGCGATGAGGTCTTGCATGTCGTCGGGCGCTTGTTGCCCGAGGGCCTCCGTGAGGGCGTCCGCGATGCTCGTCGCCACGGGCTCGGCCAGCTCCTGCCAGACGGGGAGCCTGGCGGTCACCCACGCGCCTCGGGTGACGGCCTTCGGCGGGCGCGGGAGGTCCGAGATCGTCGTGGCCTCGCCCAGCCAGAGCGCAGCGAGCGAGAAAGCCTGGTCCAGGTCGGTGCGCTGGCCGGAGGAGACGCCGAGACCGTCCTGGTTGGCGATGTGCAGGGCCTGACGCTCCGCAAGGCTCCAGTCGATGCCGTCCTGCGCGCCGGAGAACGCCCCGCGCAGTTGGTTCATGACGGCCTGCATCATCGCCGGATCGATCTGCATGCCGGACAAGCGGGAGAGCTGCTCGGGGTCGAGTCCGGACGTGTCGCCGGACAGGAGGCGCCGCATGAGCTCCTGGAACTCCTCCTCGGGGTTCCGGTCGTCGTCTGCCACTTCAGCCGCCTTTCAGCCGGGTCAAGGGGAACGCGATCTACGCTAGTCGCACGATTCCCCGCTTCCCTCGGCTCGGCTCCTCGCCGCTTACGCCGCGCGCGAACGACCCGGCAAAGGTAGGACCCGTGACCCTGTTCGACGAGAACGTCGCCGTCGTGCCCGCTCCGCGGAGGCGGTGGAGCCGATCGACCGTCTTCGGGGTCTGGGCCCTCGCCGTGGCGACGCTGATCCTGTTCGTCTTCACGTTCCTGCCGTCTCCGTACGTCATCCAGCAACCCGGACCCGTCTTGAACACGCTCGGCACATCGCCGAACGCCGATGGCGAGGACGTGCCGCTCATCACCGTGCCCGACGAGGACGAGACCTCCACCGAGGGGCGGCTCGACCTGCTGACGGTGCAGGTCAACGGCAACCGGGAACGCACTCCGAGCTGGATGGAACTCGCTCTGGCCTGGTTCGATCCCTCGCGAGCGGTCGTGCCGTTGGATCGCATCTTCCCGACGGATCAGACGACCGAGGAGCGCAACACCGAGAACGCCGCCCTGATGAGCGATTCACAGCTCGAAGCCTCGGCCGCCGCCCTGCGGGAGCTCGGGTACGACGTCCCGCAGGAGATCGTGGTCGGAACCGTTGCCGACGACGGGGCTTCCGCCGGCGTCCTCGACCTCGGTGACGTGATCACCTCGCTCGACGGCACGCCCGTCTCGAGCGTCGAGGAGGTCCGTGCGGCCGTTCAGAGTGGCGAGGGCGCCCCGGTGACCCTCGGGATCGAACGCGAGGGTGCGGAGACTTCGGTATCGGTCACTCCGCGATGGGGCGAGGTGAACGGACAGCAGCAGTGGCTCCTCGGTGTCGGACTCACGGCCGCTTTCGACCTCCCCGTCGATGTCAAGATCCAGATCAACAACGTCGGTGGTCCGAGCGCCGGGATGATGTTCGCCCTCGGCATCATCGACAAGATGTCGCCGGGCGATCTCACCGGCGGCGAGCACTTCGCCGGTACGGGCACGATCGACGCGCAGGGCAACGTCGGCGGGATCGGTGGCATCCGTCAGAAGCTCTTCGGCGCGCGGGATGCCGGCGCCGCGTGGTTCCTCGCACCGCAGGCGAACTGCAACGAGGTGGTGGGTCATGTGCCCGACGGCATCCGCGTCTTCGCCGTCTCCACGCTCGAGGAGGCGTTGACGGTGCTGGAGACCGTCCGCGACCGCGGCGACCTCGACGCGCTCGCCACCTGCGACGGGACGAGTGCCCCGGCATCGTAGTATCCACGGCGTTCCCCCAGAGGGCGACGCCTAGGATGGACGCGTGACCACGACCTCAGCGCCGAACCAGGCCACGCCCCCGAACCGTTCACGACGGATCATCTCGATCTCGCTGGCGGTCATCGCCGCCCTGGTCGTGGCGTTCTTCGTCTTCGCGAGCCTCTACGCCGATTGGATGTGGTTCTCGCAGCTCGGCTTCACCGAGGTGCTGACCACCCAGTGGATCGCGCGCACCGTGATGTTCGTCATCGGATTCCTTGCGATGGCCGTACCGGTCTGGGGCGTCATCCAGCTGGCCTACCGGCTCCGTCCCGTGTACGCGCGTCTGAGCTCGCAGCTCGATCGCTACCAGGAAGTCGTCGAGCCGCTCCGGCGCCTGGCGATGTGGGGCATCCCGGTCTTCTTCGGCTTCTTCGCGGGCTTCGCGGCCTCCGCGCAGTGGGAGACGACCTGGCTCTGGGCCAACGGTGTGGCGACGGCGACGACCGACCCGCAGTTCGGTCTCGACACCGGCTTCTACCTCTTCGGCCTGCCGTTCTACACGACCGTGCTCGGTTTCGCCTCGGCCGTGGTGTTGGTCTGCCTGCTCCTGACCGCGGTCGTGTCGTACCTGTACGGCTCCGTCCGGGTCGGTCAGCGAGAGCTGCGCATCTCGAAGTCCGCCCGCATCCAGCTGGCCGTCCTCGCCGGTGTGTACCTGCTGCTGCAGGGCGCGAGCCTGTGGCTGGATCGCTATGCGACCCTGATCAACCAGGAGGACCGCATCACCGGCCCCGGCTACGTCGGAGTCAACGCCGTCATCCCCGGTCAGACGATCCTGGCCATCGCGGCCGTCATCGTCGCGATCGCGTTCTTCGTGACGGCCGTCATCGGTCGCTGGCGCTACCCGTTGATCGCGACGGCCCTGCTGGTCGTGTCGGCGGTCGTGGTCGGCGCGGCCATTCCGTGGGCGGTCACGACCTTCCAGGTCCGCCCGAACCAGCTGGCGCTCGAGAGCCAGTACTACCAGCGCAACATCGACAGCACGAAGGCCGCCTACGGCATCGACAACGTCGAGAAGGAGAACTTCGAGGCGACGACGACAGCGCAGGCCGGCCAGCTGCGTAACGACGCCGCGTCGACCGCTCAGCTGCGCATCATGGACCCCGCCATCATCGGGCCCACCGTTCGCCAGCTCGAGCAGTACCGCGCGTACTATCAGTTCGCCAACCCGCTCGATGTCGACCGCTACCAGATCAACGGGCAGACGCAGGACGCGGTCGTCGCGCTGCGCGAGCTGAACATCGATCAGTTGGGCGATGCCGCGACGTGGCAGAACACCACGCTCGTCTACACCCACGGCTACGGCATGGTCGCGGCCGCGGGTAACGAGCGCACGGACGACGGCGACCCGGTCTTCCTCGAGCAGGCGATCCCCGGTACCGGCTTCCTCACCGATCTCAACTACGAGCCGCGCGTGTACTTCGGCGAGCAGTCGCCGCCGTACTCGATCGTCGGTGGGCCCGAGGGCGGCGAGGACATCGAGCTGGACTACCCGATCGGTGCCGACGGCGGGACCGAGACCCGCACCACCTTCCGGGGCGATGGCGGACCGAGCGTGGGCAACGTCTTCAGCCGTCTCATCTACGCCCTGAAGTTCCAGTCCGAGCAGATCCTCTTCTCCGACTACGTCAACGCCGACTCGCAAATCCTCTACGACCGCAACCCCAAGGAGCGCGTCCAGAAGGTCGCGCCCTACCTGACGCTGGACAGCGACCCCTACCCGACGGTTGCGGACGGACGCATCAAGTGGGTCATCGACGGCTACACCACGAGTGCGAACTACCCGTACTCGTCGAGCGTGTCCCTCTCCCGCGCGATCACGGACTCGAACACCCCGTCGCCGACGTACTCGCTCGACAACATCAACTACATCCGTAACTCGGTGAAGGCGACCGTCGACGCGTACGACGGCAAGGTCACGCTGTACGCGTGGGATGACGAAGACCCCATCCTGCAGGCCTGGCAGAAGGTGTACCCGTCGAGCCTGCAGCCGTGGAGCGAGATGTCGGCCGACCTCATGAGCCACGTGCGGTACCCGACGGATCTCATGAAGGTGCAGCGGTCGATGCTCGGCGTGTACCACGTCGACGACGCCCGGTCGTTCTTCCAGCAGGACAACCGCTGGACCACGCCGAACGACCCGCAGGACCCCAACACGCTGCAGCCGCCGTACTACCTGACGATGAAGATGCCCAGTCAGGACGCCCCCAGCTACTCGATGTTCACGAGCTTCATTCCGGCGTCGCAGGGGGGGCAGGCGCGCAACGTGCTGACCGGTTACCTCGCCGTCGACTCCAACGCCGGTGACCAGCAGGGCACCAAACGCGATGATTATGGTCGACTCCGCATGCTCGTCATCGACGCGGCGACGACGGTTCCCGGCCCTGGCCAGGTGCAGAACACCTTCGACTCCGATACCGCGGTGTCGTCGCAGATCAACATCCTTCAGCAGGGGCAGTCGCAGGTGCTCAACGGCAACCTGTTGACCCTCCCGGTCGGAGGCGGTCTGCTGTACGTCCAGCCGGTGTTCGTGCAGTCGTCCGGTGGCACACAGCTCCCGCAGCTGAGGCGCGTGCTGGTCGCCTTCGGTGACAAGATCGCCTTCGAGAACACGCTCAGCGAGGCTCTCGACAGCCTGTTCGGTGGTGACTCCGGTGCCGACACGGGTGACGAAGCGGTGACGCCGAGCGAACCGGGAGACGCCGGTGACGAAGCGACCCCGACCCCGGACGCCCCCGCGGGCGACTACGCGGCGGCCCTCGCCGAAGCGCAGGCGGCACTGACGGCCCGACAGGCGGCGCTGACGGCGGGCGACCTCGCGGAGTTCGCCACGCAGGACGAGCGTCTGACGGCCGCGGTACAGCGCCTTATCGAACTGCAGGGCCAGACCGAGGGGGCGGCCCCGACCGATGGCGCAGCGGAGACCCCGGCGCCCACCCCCGCGGGCTGATCCCCGTTCCGCCGAGACGCCGGTGCCCGAGGGCGCCGGCGTCTCGGCATTCCCGGCGGCGGGACGGTCGCGTCGCGCACGCCGACGCGTTCGTGTACAAGTGCGGCCCGCGCAGGTCGACGTCGAAGCGTCTGAGCTGCGCCGCGACAGCCGCGCTCAGGCCATGAGGAACCACCACCAGATGAGCAGCATCGTCGTGCCGAAGCCGGCGATCTGGTTCAACCAGAGGAATCGGTTCCAGCCCGCCGTGGCGGTGTCCGAGGTGGCATCCGTCACATTCCGGTAGGGCCAGCACACCACGAGGTACGGAACGACCAGCAGTGCGGCGAGCGGCCCGGGCCAGGCGGTCAGCAGCATGGCGACGCCGGCGAGGGCGTACGCGGCGAGGGCGAAGCGCACGGTCCACCGGGCGCCGCGCGCCGTGGCGATGGACGAGATGTCCGCGGCGCGGTCAGCCTCGACGTCCTGCACGGCTCCGAAGGCATGCGAGGCGATGCCCCAGAGTGCGAAGGCGACGAGCAGCGCCACGAGCTGCCACGTCCAGGTCGCTCCCGCCAGAACGAGTCCGTACACAGCGGGCGAGAAGAAGTGGATGCTGCTCGTGAGCGAATCGGCGAAGGGACGCTCCTTGAGCCGTAGCGGCGGGGCCGAGTAGAAGACCACGAAGAACAGGCTCAGCGCGAGCACGAGCCACGAAAGAGGCGTTCCCACCACGACGAGGAACACGACGAACGGCAGGCACGACAGAGCCGAGGCCCAGAGCGTGATGGGGTGCATGCGCTTGGCGAGCACCGCGCCGTGCGTGCCGCCCTTGCGCGGATTGCGCAGGTCGGACTCGTAGTCGAAGACGTCGTTCACCCCGTACATCGCGAGGTTGTACGGAACGAGGAAGAAGAGGATGCCGACGACCAGGACGGCATCGACCTGCCGTGTCGTGAGCAGATAGGCAGCGGCGAAGGGGAACGCGGTGTTGATCCAGCTCACGGGACGCGATGACACGAACAGTTCCCGCAGGACGCGCCCGGGAGTGAGGGCAGGGGGAGTGGTCATGCGCTTTTCCTTCGGGGGGAGACGAGCGAGAAGATCGCGGGAACGAGGAAGGCCGCGCAGACCGGGTACGCGAAGTCTTCGAGCGGGGCGAGGCCGATCCTCAACCCGCTCAAGTGCTCCGGCGGGTACGAGAACAGGTTCACCGCGATCATGACGTTATCGAAGACCGCGGTGAGAAGGACCAGGACCCCTGCCGTCCAGGCGGAGGCGCGCATCCGCTGCGCGAAGCGTGGCCGGGTCGCGCTGGCAGCCGTGACGATGATCGTCAACAGCAGAAAGGGCAGCAGGATGAGGGGATACGTCATGGTGCGTGCCCCTCGCGGCTGTCGGCGGCGCGGGCGGAGGCATCCCGGTTGCCGGCGCGACGATCGAACACCGTCCAGAGCACGATCGTCAGGTAGCTGAGGAAGATCAGGAAGAAGATCTCCTCCAGCGGAAGGTGCGGGGCCAGGTCGATCCCGACGAACAGCGGACTATCCCCTTTGACGAAGACCCCCGTGACGATGCCCACGACGTCCCACGCCAGGAAGAACGCGGTGCCCAGGGCGACCGCGAGAACGGTTCGCCCCGGTGCGGTGCGCAACGGAAGGCGGTACTTGATGTCGATGGCGATCATCCCGGCGAGCGAGAAGAGGATCGCGCCCAGGTAGATCCCGGGCACCTCAGACCGCCGTGCGCGCCGGCTCGTTCAGAGGACCCGCCGTGCGGTCACCCGTCATGCGCTTGACCACGAGCTCCGCCGAGATCAGGCACATGGGGAGACCGATGCCCGGCAGTACCGACGTCCCCGCGTAGTACAGGTTCGATACCTTGCGCGAACGGTTCTTCGGTCGGAAGATCGCGCTCTGGCCGAGTGTGTGCGCGAGCCCGAGCGAGTTGCCGTGCCACGCGTGCAGGTCGGTGGCGAAGTCCTCGGGGGCGATGGTACGGCGCACGACGATCCGCTCGGCGAAGTCCGGAATGCCGGCCCACTCACCGATCTGCGCGATGACGCGGTCGGCAGCCGCCTCGATGCGCGGGTCACCGGAGCCATCGACGCCGCCGCGACCGCTGACGGGATCGGCGGGGACGGGAACGAGGACGAAGAGGTTCTCGTGTCCCGCGGGAGCTACCGAGTCATCCGACGCGCTGGGTCGGCACACGTAGATGGATGCCGGATCGGGGATCCGCTTGTTCTCGCCGAAGATCGCGTCGAAGTTGGTGTGCCAGTCGTCGGTGAACAGCAGCGTGTGGTGGGTGAGCTGCGGCAGCTCCCCTTCGACGCCGAGGAGCAGAAGCAGCGCCCCCGGGCTGGGCACGCGGTCCTTCCACCACTTCTCGGGGTACTGGCGGTCGCCCTCTTCGAGGAGCTGCGTCTCGGTGTGATGGAGATCGGCGCCCGAGACCACGGCATCCGCGGCGACCACTCGACCGTCGGCGAGGCGGACACCACGGGCGATTCCGTCGTCGGTGATGATCGCTTCGACGGGGACGCCCGTTTCGATGCGGACCCCGCGCTCGCGGGCGAGGCGTTCGATCGCGGCGATGATCTCGGTGAATCCGCCGCGCGGGTAGAGCACGCCGTCTCCGAGATCGAGGTGGCTCATGAGGTGGTACAGGCTCGGCACCTCGAAGGGGGAGCCGCCGAGGAACACCGACGGGTAGGCGAGGATCTGCTGCAGGCGCGGGTTCGAGAAGTCGCGGGTGACCCGCTTCCACAGCGTCTGCGTCAGCAACGGGATGAGCGTCGGGAGGCGCTTGACGAGCGCGGGGTCGCGAAGGCCCTGGGTCGACGAGTACGTGTCGTACAGGAACTTCGACGTCGACAGTTCGTAGGCGTCCTTGGCCGAATCGAGGTACGCCTCGACCTTGTCGCCCGAGCCCGGCTCATGCTCCTCGAACAGCGCACGGACGGCCTCGCGACCCGAGATGACGTCGATCGGCTCGCCCTTGCCGGGAGGGCCGTAGACGCGGTACGCCGGGTCGAGTCGAACGAGGTCGAGCTGCTCCGCGGCGCTCGTGCCGAGCAGGCGGAAGAAGTGATCGAACACCTCGGGCATGAGATACCAGCTCGGACCGGTGTCGAACCGGAACCCGTCGCTCTCCCACGACCCGGCGCGGCCACCGAGCTGGTCACGGCCTTCGAACAGGTGCACCTCGTGTCCTTGATCGGCCAGGAGGGCGGCCGTGCCGAGTCCGGCGATGCCGCCTCCGACGACGACGATGCGCTGCGAGGTCATACGTGGGCCCCTTTCGGTGGGCGGCCAAGGAAAGCGCGTGCGGCGAGCGTCGCCTTCACGCCGTCGGGGACGCGGACGCGAGGGGCGCCCGCGGGCGTGCGGCGCAAGCGCCGGGAGAGCTCGGCGAACAGGTCGTGCGCGGCCGTCACTGCGCGACGGCAGTCCGGCGGCAGGAGCGGCACGGTGGCGGCGGCGGCGGCGAGGTCGGCGTCGATGCGATCGAGCACGGCGATGCGCCGCTCGTCGCCGGCGGCACCGTCGAGGTAGTCCCGGCCGAGGCGCGCCGCGTCGTCGTCGAGGTCGCGCAGGAAGTTCACGTCCTGGAAGGCGGCGCCCAGACGTCGTGCGCCATCGACGAGATCAGCGGCGGGGCGCGCAGGTGCGGACATCCCCGCATTCAGGAAGACCTGGAGGCACATCAGCCCCACCACCTCGGCCGAGCCGTAGACGTAGGCGTCGTGAGAGGCGTCGTCGTGGGCGGAAGTGTCGAGGTCGGTCCGCATCGACGCGAAGAACGGGGCGATGAGGTCGTCGCCGATGCCGCACTCTCTCGCGGTGCGGGCGAAGGCGTGCACCACCAGGTTGGCGCTGAAGCCCGAGGCGATGGCATCCCGCACCTCGGTTTCGAGCGCGTCGAGTGCCGCCCTCTCCTGCGCGGGGCTCAAGCCCGCGTCGTGAGCGGGGCCGTCGACGATCTCGTCCGCCACTCGCACCAGGGCGTAGATGTTGCGGACGTGCGGGCGCGGGCGCGGTCCGAGCAGGCGACAGGCGAGGGCGAAAGACGTCGAGTAGCGGTTGATGACCGCGGCGGCGGCATCGTCAGCGGTCCGCGAGTACAGCGCGAGGCCGGTGGGGGTGGTGCTCACGGAACCCTTTCCTGAACGGCGTCGACCAGGTCTCGTAGCATGTCGCGGCAGTCCTCGGGGAGAGTGGATGCCGTGACGATGGCGCGCGCTTCGTCGAGGGTTTCGCGGACGAGCTCCTCCAGCCGTGCCCGGGCTCCCGAGGCGCTGAGCGCCCGCTGCGCGGCCCGGACAGCGACGGGGCCCGTGTGCGCCTCTGCGAGGGCCGCGCTCACCTGCGGCCACGACTCGGTCTCGCGGGCGAGGACGATGACGTGCGTCTTCTTCGCCTCGCGAAGATCGCAGCCCTCGTCCTTCCCCGACATCTCGGACGAGCCGAATGCTCCGATGAGGTCGTCGACGAGCTGATAAGCCAGCCCGAGGCGCTGACCGAAACGTTCGAGAGCGGCGCGTGCGGGGCCATCGGCACCGGCCAGAACCGCCCCCGCCTCCAGGGGCGCGGAGAACGAGTAGACCGCGGTCTTGTCGTGCGTGGTCCGTAGGATCGTCTCGGCGTCGATCTCACCGGCGGACACCGCATTCTCGACATCGGCGAGCTCTCCCGCCGCCGAGACCAGCACGGCATCCTCGAGGAGACTCAGGAGCTCGCTCCGGGTGGCGGAGGGGAGATCGACGAGGGCGATCAGCCGACTGGCCTCGTGCAGCAGGAGGTCGCCGGCCAGGATGCCGGCGGCGTCGCCGAGGAGCGCTGCGCCGGAGGCATCCGCTCCTCGCGCGCGTCCGCGCGCACGGAATTCTCCGCCGACGTTGGCCACGCCACGTCGCTCGGTGTCGTGATCGATGACATCGTCGTGAACGACGAAGGCGGTGTGCAGCAGTTCGAACGCCGCCGCGACCTGGTAGACGGACGTGCGGTCGGCCTCGCGTCCTCGCAACGTCTCGAAGGCTGCGACGACGAGGAGCGGACGGAATCGCTTGCCGCCCTCGGTCGATCGGGCGATCGCGGATGCCAGGGCGCGGGCGCCGTCGCCGTGCTCACGAAGCCGACGAGCGAGGCGGGCCAGGACGGCATCGATCGCGTCGTCGATCGCCGCGCGTGCGGTCGGGGCGGTCGACAGCGCGATCATGATGCCGCCCGCACGACCGGTGGGTGCGTGAAGAGGTGGAGCTGCTGCGCCTGCAGGACCAGCCACGGACTGAATGCCCACGGCGTCGCCTCGAGCGCCGCCGCGAGGTCGGCGGGGTCGACCCACCGGTATTCGGCGACCTCCGCAGGGTTCAGGCGCGGCTCCTCGTCGGTGCGCGCGACGTACACCGGGCAGATCTCGTGCTCGACGATGCCGCTGGCATCCACGGCGCGATAACGGAAGAGGGGGAGGGCGAGTTCCACGTCACGGAGGGACAAGCCCACTTCGAACTCCGCGCGACGATGCACCGCGCGCAGCACAGGCTCAGCCGGTCCGGGATGTCCGCAAAACGAATTCGTCCAGACGCCGGGCCAGGTCTTCTTGTGCAGTGCGCGACGGGTGACGAGCACCTGCCCGTCCGCGTTCATGACGTGGCACGAAAACGCCAGATGAAGGGCCGTGTCGGTGTCGTGCACGCTGGCTTTCGGGGCCGTGCCGATCTCGTTGCCCCAGTCATCCAGGAGGACGACATACTCGGTCTCGCTCATCGTTCCTCCCATTTGCTAGTTTAGCTAGCGATGTCTGCCGACTATACCCAGAGCGCAACGGAGGTGTCCACCGTGCCCCTCGGCGAGCCGTTTTCTGGTACGCGGACCGGTGTGCTGCGCGCGATGGAGTCGGTGCGTGCGCTCAGTGACGCCCTCGACCGCATGAACAGCGAGATGAAGGGCGACATGGACATGAACGCCAGCGATCTCGCGACGCTCCGCATGCTCGTGATCCGCGAGCAGCGCGGCGAGATGGTGAGTCCGCACGACGTCGCCTCGCACTTGAAGATCTCGACCGCATCGACGACGAAACTCCTCGACCGGCTGGCGGCCGCGGGCCACCTCGAGCGGCGCGCTCATCCCTCGGACGGTCGGGCGCGCGTGGTGGTCCTCACCCAGAAGGCCCGCACCGAGTTCTTCCGCCACTTCGGCGCCCACTTGTCGTCGATGCGCGAGGTCGCGGAGCGCTACACCGATGAGGAGCTCGCCACGATCGCCGACTTCGTCAACCGGTTGAGCGACGCCATCAGCGTGACCGATTGAGCGCGCCCCGCGCCACGCGCAGCCCCACGTCGTCGAAGACGGCACGCGGACTCGCGCCGCGCCGAGTCGTGGCGCGGACGAGGGCACGCGCGTCGCTCCACGCGCCGCCCCGGAACACGCGCGCGTCGCTGGTGTCCGGCGCGAACAGGTCCCAGCACCACTCGGACACGTTCCCCAGCATGTCGAACAGGCCGTGCAGGTTCGGCAGGCGGCCCCCGACATCGACGGGGGCGCGCAGACCGTCACCGCCGGTCCAGGCGATCTCGGCGATCGGCCCATACGTCGCCCCGCTGGACCCCGCGCGGCACGCGTACTCCCACTCGTCCTCGGTGGGCAGGCGAAAGCCGTCCGCCTCGGTGTCCCAGTCGACGACCTCGCCGTCGTAGGAGTACACCGGGTCGAGACCCTCCCACTCCGACAGGGCGTTGCAGAAGCGCACGGCGCGCAGCCAGCTCACCTGGACCGCCGGGCGGCGGGGGTTCTGGGCGGTGATGCCGAGCACCTCGGCCATCTGCTCCTCGGTCACGGGGTAGACCCCCAGGTCGAACTCCTCCACGACGATCTCGCGCCGGTCGGCTCCACGCTGATCGCCCCGCAGCACGCTGCTTGCGGGGATGCGGGTCATCTCCACGTCGCTCATGTCAGGGGGAGCATCCACACATCGGCGTTCCCGGTCAGGAACAGCCGGGTCTCGCCGCTGTCGAAGGCGCAGTTGCTCACCACGTGGGGCGTCGGAACGACCCCCAGGCGGGCTCCTGTCTCGTCGACGATGACAACGCCGGCTTCGCTGCTGATCCATAGCCAGCCGCGGCTGTCGACGGCAAACCCGTCCGGGATGCCGGCATCCACCGTCGCGAACGTGGACGGGGCGCCGAGCGTCTCGCCGTTCCAGGCGCACGCGGCGATGCGGGGCAGGCCGTCAGGATGGGATTCCGCGACGTAGAGGGTGGACTCGTCGGGGCTGAAGCCGATGCCGTTGGGCGCGTCGAGGTCGATCATGCGCTCGAGGGGTCGCCCTTCTTGCCAGCGGTACACGCTCTGGTGATCCAGCGACGGTTCGGCCGGATAGCCCTCGCGGGGGTCGGAGATGCCGTACAGCGGGTCGGTGAACCACACGGCACCGGTGCGGTCGATGACGAGGTCGTTCGGCGAGTTCAGCGGCATCCCCTCGTACGCATCGGCGAGCACGTGCGTCCCGTTTCCGTCCGTGCGGCTGATCGCGCGGCGGCCGTGCTCGGCGTGCACGAGGCGCCCCTCGGCATCCACCGCGTTGCCGTTCGCGAACGCCGACGGGTCGACGATCGCGACGACACTTCCGTCTTCTCGCCACCCGAGGGTGCGGCGGCCGATGACGTCGCTGAAGACGAGCATCCGTTCCTGCTCCCACCAGACAGGCCCCTCGGCCCAGCTCGCGTCCGAGTACAGCGACAACACGCGTGCGGAGGGTGAGATGACGTGGCGCAGGCGATCGTCGTACACGCGCGGTCGCGCGACGTCGACAGGGGAGGGCTCCCGCCTCGTCTGCAACAGTCGTCCGTCGATCGTCGATGAAGTCGGCATATGCCCAGTGAAACGGTCGCCGGCAGAAGCTGCAGCCGGGTTGACGGGCCCGCGCAGGATCAGACAGGCCCGCCGAACGGGTGTGCGGTGGATGCCGGATCCTTCTCAGAACATGAGAGGCGCGCTCAGTACGGTCGGCTCGGCGAAACATCCTCGGGCAGAACGAAGCAGGGTGAGAAAGACAGGATCTGAACGAATGTCTTGTCCACGGACAGCGCCACGAGATACCCCTCCCCGTCGCTGCCAATTACGTGGGCACTGGGCTGGCTGTCGGGCGTGAGGCCCGTCTCGGTGGTGTAATGATCGCGGCCGTCGTACTGCTCGGCGATCTTTTCGGTAACCGCTGCCCCGTCGTAGACGGCCCCTGAATTCAGCAACACCTTGGTCTGGCCTGACCAGAGATAGTCTCCCTCTCTACTGCACGACATGAGAGCACCGCTCGGATTCTGGTCGATTGATGCCACCTGCTCAGCAGGCACAAAACCCGCCAGAGTCTTCTCCATTCCCTGGGCGATCGACTTGGCCTCGTCTATGGTGACTTTGTCATCCACCTCGGCGTCTCCTTTCATCGGGCTGCAGCCGGTCGCGATCAGCAGCAAGAGAGCAACAGCTATCGTCCCTATGCGCGGTCTCATCGTTCAATCTCCCGAAGCATGTGGAACAGGGCGGTCTGATTTTCTGGGTTGTCACTCGCGATGAGGTTGTGGTTCTCGATCGGCGTAGTGGTGAGGGGAATGGATGCTGGGGGTACTGGCGCGATGACGGCGTTGCGTGAGCTCGCTCCACTTGGGATGTAGAGCGTGAAGTCGCCCTCTCGAACATAGACGTGTGATTCAAAGACGCCCTCTCGTGTCGGAACCCGTCCGTCCCACACAGCGCCGGTTCCTTGGACTATCGAGAGAGCGTCGGTGTATCCCCAGTGGAAGTACTCTGTGCTGGAGCTTGGCGTCCACGCCGACGGTAGCCCGGCGCCCGCAAGAGAGTGCACCTGGGCATACTTCGCGCCCGCTACCTCCGACGACGAAATCCCCCCGAGTCCCCACGAATGACCCATCCCGCCCTGTTCGGCGGCCGCTGCCTCAGACGAGGATGACAGGAGTTCATGCTGGAAGTCCGCGATCAGTCTCCCTGTGTCGAGGGCAGCGCCCTGGTCATTCGCCTCGACGATACGCGCGAAGTCCATTGCCCCGGATACCACGTCCTCTCCGGGAAACAATCCCTCCTTCCAGACGAAGGTAACGACGCGAGGGTCGTTCGTCCGAAGCCACCGTCCGACCTGCTGCACCTGATCGCCATAGAAGCTGTGGACGCTCGTAAACGTCCCGGGTACGTACGTGATGACGTCCGTCGTGTTCACATCGAGGGTCCCAATCATCTCAATGATGCTTTGAGAATCCGGCTCGTACAGGTAGAGCTGGACGTCTCCGTCTGCCGCTCGCTGCAAGTAGTCCAGCTGGCGCTCCAGCCGGCCGATAACGTCCCGCCACGCAAGGAAGTCTGGACCGCCGTGCGCGAGGGACAATTCGGACATGCGCCGGATCTCGGCTTCCACCAATGGGATGCGGTTTTTCGCATTCACCGCGTTGGCGGCGACGCGGTTCGCCGGGGGAACCCCACCCAGCGACCCCACGATGACGGATGCGCCGAGCACCAACGAGTCGAGGGCGCCCGGGTTTGAGGCGGCGAGCTGTGTCCACCAGGCGTTGACCGCCGTGGCATCCGGGGGATTCGACGCGAACAGTCGGCGCCAGTCGTCGTGTGCAGCAAGGAGCGCGAGGGCGTCATCGGCCGTCCCGGCGCTGAGTTTCGCGAGGATGGCGAATGCGACACCGTCGGCGAGGGCATCGTATTCGGTCGTCCACGCGGTGGAGGATGGTGACGTCCCAACCGCGTTGCTGCTCGACAGTACGATGTCGGGCTGACTGATGGACGCCAGGTCGCGGCGCGCCTCTTCGATGGCGGCGTCTCGAAGCGAACGCAAAGACAGGCACGCGGCGATCAATTCCTGGTTGTGCGCGAACTGGCCAGGCCCCCATGTGTCCTCGGTGCTCCCGATGCCCATCTCGTCCGACGATGTGCGGTATCCGCGAACGGCGTCGCGGAAGCTTTCGATTTCTGCGCGGAGCGATGTCTCCTGGGCTCGTGCCAAGGCGAGCTGGTCGGCCAGCTCGGTCATGATCGCGGCGATACGCCGGAAAGTTTCGACGAAATCGTCGGCGGCCCGCGGCACGACCGACATGCGAGCGAGGAGTTCGGCGGCCTCCGGGGCGTCATAACTTGCGGGGAGGGCGTTCCACGTCGCCGTGATCCGCTCGGCGGAGTCGGCAGCGGCATCTGCGCGGTGGCGGAGGGACTCCGCGGCGGCAGACAGCGCGGAGGGATCGATCGTCACCGAGGGGACGTTGGAGAGGGTCACGAGCGTCATCGCACCAGTGCCTCTCGTCGCCCGGTGCCCGAGGTGCGGGGGAGCGGTATCGACGCTTCGGCACCGGATGTGGTGGATGCCATCTCGTCGTCAGCCTGCACATAGGCGAGAACAACCTGGCCGGCTGCGATCACAACGTCGCCGCCGTGTTGGACTGCGCCAGGGCCGGTGCGTCGCCGCTCCTCCGTTGCGCCCGTCAACGCGGAGGCGAGGTCGGCTTCTGTCGTGACAAGCCGAACCATCTGGTCGAGGTCGGCGACCGCCCCGCTCACGGATTGACCTAACGATTCCAGCGCCGACGCAACGCCGTCGGTCGTCGAGACGAACCCCGCCACATCGATCGAATACTGCCCGCCCATGCGCTCCATGCTAGGTAGAGGCTCGTCCGAAAGGCGGAGCTTGCACCGATCTGTGGACGACGCAGCCCGCACATCGGCCCTCCGACGAGGCAGATGAGGCGGGAGAGGGGAAAAGGCGAAGGCCCCGAATCCGAAGATCCGGGGCCTTCATTTGTTGCGGGGACAGGATTTGAACCTGCGACCTCTGGGTTATGAGCCCAGCGAGCTACCGAGCTGCTCCACCCCGCGGCACAAGAGATAAACCTAGCACGGGTTTCGAGGTCTGTCGAATCGGCGTTGATTCCGAACCGTCAGGCGGGCCATGATGCCGGGATGCTGACCCCCACCGACGACCCCCATGACGACATCGCCGACGGGCGCCCCGAGAGCGCCGCGCAGCGCGCCGACCGGAACTGGGTCGACGTGCTCCAGGAGCTCCGCGTGCTGCAGACCGGCACCCAGATCCTCACCGGATTCCTGCTGGCGTTGGCGTTCCAACCGGCGTTCGCCGATCTCAGCCAGGCGCAGCGCATCGGCTACCTCGTCCTGGTTTCCCTTTCGGCCGTGACGGCGATCCTCGCGCTCGCGCCGGTGGCTCTGCATCGCGCCATGTTCCAGAAAGGCGTCAAGCCGTCCGTCGTGCGTTTCGGGCACCGGGCGCTCATAGCCGCGCTCGCCGCGGTCGCGCTCCTGCTCGGGGGTGTCGTCGCGTTCGTGTTCGACGTGGTCGTCGGCCTGGATGCGGCGATCGCCGCCGCGGTCGTCCTCGGCGTCGTCATCCTCGTACTGTGGGTCGTGGCCCCGGCATTGCTTCGCCGGGTCGGCGGCGGAAGGGAACGCGCATGACGCACGGCACCGTGGGGGTGGCGGTGGCGCAGTTCGCCCCCGCCGCGTCGAAGCAGACCAATCGGGATGCCATCGGCGATCTCGCTCGCGAGGCCGCCGCCCGCGGTGCTCGGGTGATCGTGTTCCCCGAGTACTCGAGCTACTTCATCGACCCGTTCGACGCCTCCCTGGCCGAGAACGCCGAGGACCTCGACGGCCCATTCGTGACGGCGCTCCAAGCGCTGGCGGCTGAGCTCGACGTCGTGCTCGTCGCGGGACTGGTGGAACCAGCTGACGACGGGCGGCGCGTGCGCAACGCCGTCGTAGCCGTGGATGGCGCCGGCATCCGTGCCGTCTACCGCAAGCTGCACCTGTACGACGCTTTCGGTCAGCGGGAGTCGGACTGGGTCGCGCCGGGAGAGATCGCGCCGCCGGAGACCTTCGAGGTCGACGGCCTGCGGTTCGGCCTCATGACGTGCTACGACCTGCGCTTCCCCGAGGTGTCGCGGACTCTCGCCGACGCGGGAGTCGACGTCGCCCTCGTCCCCGCCGAATGGGTGCGGGGGCCGCTCAAGGAGCATCACTGGACGACGCTGCTCACCGCGCGGGCGATCGAGAACACGTTCTTCGTCGCGGGTGCCGATCATCCTCCGCCCCTCGGCGTCGGGCACTCCACGGTCATCGACCCCCAGGGTGTCGCCCTCGCCACGATCGGCACCGCCACCGACGTCGCCGTCGCTCACATCGATCCCGGCGCGATCGCGCGCGTCCGCCGGGTGAACCCGGCTCTCGACCTGCGGCGCTACCGCGTCACCCCGCGCTGACCGGGGCGGTCAGGCCGGCGACAGGGCCGCGAGCCGCCGCGCCGCGTCCTCCAGCACCTCGACACGCTTGCACGCGGCGAAGCGGACGAGCGTGGCGTAGTCGGCGCGGTGCGCCGGGGAGGCGAACGCGGTGAGCGGGATGCCGACGACTCCCGCGCGCAGGGGAAGGTCACGGCAGAACGCGTCCGCGTCGACGGCGCCGAGCGGGGCGGCATCCACCACCGTGAAGTACGAGCCGCCGGGTGTGCCGACATCGAAGCCCGCGGCCCGGAGACCGGTGCCGAGCAGGTCTGCCTTCGCCTTCATCTGAGCGGCGATCGAGGCGAAGAACGCGTCCGGCAGGCGCAGGCCGGCGGCGATCGCCGGCTGGAACGGCGAGCCGCCGACGTAGGTGAGGAACTGCTTCACGGCAAGTACCGCCGACACGAGCGGCGCGGGTCCGGTCACCCAGCCGGTCTTCCACCCCGTCAGCGAGAACGTCTTGCCGGCCGACGAGATCGACAGGGTGCGCTCGGCGGCGCCCGGAAGCGTCGCGATCGGGACATGGGGGCCGTCGAACACGAGGTGCTCGTACACCTCGTCGGTGACGATGATCGCGTCGTGCCGGTGTGCGAGTCGAACGACCTCTTCGAGAACGGCGTGCGAGAAGACGGTGCCGGTGGGGTTGTGCGGGTCGTTGACGAGGATGACCCGAGTGCGGTCGGACACCGCGGATGCCAGGACCTCGAGGTCGGGCTGGAAGTCGGGCCACCGCAGAGGCACCGGGACGAGGCGCGCGCCGGCCAGCGCGACGCACGCGGCGTACGAGTCGTAGTAGGGCTCGAACACGACGACCTCGTCGTCCGGGCCGTCGATCAGTGCCAGCAGCGTCGACGACAGGGCTTCGGTGGCGCCGACCGTGACCAGCACCTGCTCTGCCGGATCCAGCTCGAGCCCGTAGAAGCGCTGTTGGTGCGCAGCGATCGCGGCGAGGAGGTCGGGGAAGCCGCGACCCGGCGCGTACTGGTTGACACCGTCGGCGATCGCGCGCCGCGCCGCCTCCACGACGATCTCGGGGCCGTCCTCGTCGGGGAAACCCTGCCCGAGATTGAGCGAGCCGGTCGCCGCGGCCAGCGCCGTCATCTCGGCGAAGATCGTCGGAACCGAGGAGCCGTCCGGCGCGACGAGTCCCGCGCCCGAGGCGGTGCGGCGCCAGGCGCCGGGGAGATCGTGCATGATGCGGAGGCCTCGTATCGGGAGGGGCGGCGGACGCCGTTCGGATCCTTCTCACCGTAGCCGAGCGTGCCGCGAGCACGCGGAAGGTGTCTTCGCATTCCGTTGCTGTGACACCCATAGACCGAACTCATCCGCGTCATAGGAAGAACACAGCATCCGGGGTCATGGTTGATCTCGCCTGGAAGAAGGAGCATCCCATGAGCGACACCACGGACGACCGTCCCGAGGGTACCGAGCACCGCCCCACCACCGACGCGGCCGCGCAGGGCGCGGTCCCCACGTCGCACGACCCCGCCGCCACCGACGGAGAGGCCCGCCCCCCGGAGTCCGGGACCGCCGAGGCCTCAGCGCCGTCGGTGCCGCCCGTACCGACGCGTTCGCCCGCGGACGCCGCCGCCGCGTGGCCCCCGCCCGGTCGGGGTCCGGCCACCGCATCGCAGGTGCAGCACCCTGCCGCGGCTCCGCAGCAGCCCGCGACCCCGCACCTCGGGACGCCGCAGCACCCCGCACCCCAGGGCCCGGGGTACGCCTCCGCACCCGGTGGAGCGTCGGCTCCGACCGGGCAGGCCTTCGGCCCCGCCGCCGGAGCGTCGTTCGGTACCCACCCCACGCTGACCCTGCCCGAGTCGGAGAAGCAGAAGCCGCGCAAGAAGGGATCCGGCGCGAAGATCGCCGCGCTGCTCGTCGCGGCCGCGCTCGTCGGCGGTGGCGCCGGGCTCGGCGGCACCTACGCGGGCCTCGCCCTGTGGGGCGGTTCGGACGGCACCACGGCCTCCGGTCCCACCGCGATCACGGTCAACGACCCGGACGACGTCAACGCGACCGCCGCCGTGGCCGCCAAGGTCGTCCCGAGCGTCGTCACGATCAGCGCCCGCGGCGCGCAGAACGCCGGCAGTGGATCGGGCGTCGTGCTCAGTGACGACGGCTACGTCCTCACGAACACCCACGTCGTGACGCTCGACGGGCAGACCGGCGACGCGCAGCTGTCCGTGACCACCTCGGACGGGCGTGTCTTCGCAGCCACGGTCGTGGGCACGGATCCCACGTACGACCTCGCGGTCATCAAGCTCGAGAACGCCTCCGACCTGACCCCCATCGAGTGGGCCGATTCGTCGAAGCTCAACGTCGGAGACAACACCGTCGCGATCGGAGCGCCGCTCGGTCTGCCGAACACCGTCACCACCGGTATCGTCAGCGCGCTGAACCGGTCGATCCAGGTCGCCTCGTCCGCGGCGCCCTCGGACGGCTCCGAATCCGACGAGGGCAGCGAGCCCGGCCAGGAGAGCCCCTTCTTCTTCGACTTCGGACAGGGACGCCAGACGCCCCAGACCAACCAGACGATCAAGATCGCCGTCATCCAGACCGATGCCGCCATCAACCCGGGCAACTCCGGTGGCGCGCTCGTCGACGACGAGGGCAAACTCATCGGCATCAACGTCGCCATCGCGAGCGCGGGCGGCTCGTCATCCGGAGGGCAGTCGGGCAACATCGGCGTCGGATTCTCCATCCCCTCCGACATCGCTCAGCGCATCTCGCAGGAGATCATCGAGAACGGTTCCGCCACGCACGGCCTCCTCGGTGCGAGCGTGCAGGATGCCGCCTCCGTCCAGGGCGCGACGACGACCGGTGCCTACGTCGCCGAGCTCACACCCGGTGGGGCGGCCCAGGCGGGCGGCCTGCGGCAGGGTGACGTGATCACCCAGTTCAACGGCATCCCCATCACCAACTCTGTGGACCTCACCGCGCAGGTGCGGGCCCTCGCGGCCGGTGCCGACGCCACGGTGATCTACGTGCGTGGCGGAAAGCAGGAGACGGCCGACGTGACGCTCGGGGCGATGGAGAACTGACATCCCCCTCCCCGACGCCACCCCGCGATAGGCTCGCGGGGTGGCGTCTTTCTCGTTCGGTGCGGGAAACGCGCGAAAACTCCGGCGCATCCCGCTGTATCTCGCGGGGCGGTTGCTGACGGCGGTGGTCCCGCGCTCCCGCGATCGCTGGGTGTTCGGGTGCGCGGTCGGCGTGGCCGACGGGGCCCTGGCACTGTGGCGTGTGGCAGACACGGCGGGGGAGCGGTCGACGTGGCTCGTCGCGGACGCCGCCCAGGCGAGGGATGCCGCCGACCTCGGCATCCGATCCGTTCGGCGGGACTCGCTTCGCGGGCTGTGGGAGACCGCTCGCGCGCGCGTGGTCGTCGTCACGCACGGGTTCGGCGACGTCAACCGCTACGCAGTCGTGGGAGCATTCGTCGTCCAGCTCTGGCACGGGATCCCGCTCAAGCGCATCGGTCTGGACTCGCCCGAGACCACGCGCAGCACGTTCCTTCCGCGGTGGAGCGCGGTGAACCGGCTCCTCGCCCTCCTGTACCGGCGCACGATGCGGCAGATCGCGCTGCTCCCGGCCGCCTCCCACCTCGTGCGCGGGCGGCTCGAGACGGCGTTCGGCCTCGACGATGCCCGTGTTCCCGTCACGGGGGAACCCCGGGTCGACGTTCTGTCGAGCGGCTCCGCGGAGGACCGCCGCCGTATCGCCCGCGCCGCGCTCGCCACCGCTCTCGACATCGATCTGGGCGATCGCCGGGTGGTGCTGTATGCGCCGACATGGCGCGACGGTGCGGCCGATCCGGCGATCCCGACCCCCGACGACTGGGCGTCGATCGACGCCGTCCTGGCACGACGCGACGCCGTTCTGCTCATCCGGCCCCATCCACTCGGCGCCGGTGAGTACCGCGCGCCGAGCGAGCGGGTCCGCATGCTCGGCAGCGATCTCGTCGCCGACGTGACCCCGCTTCTCCCGGGGCTGGACGCCCTCATCACCGACTACTCCTCGCTCGCCTTCGACGCGGGGCTCGTCCCCCTTCCCGTGGTGTTCTTCGCGCCCGACCTCGAAGCGTACGTCGCCCGTCGCGGGCTCTACGGGCGCTACCGTGACGTCGCCGGCGACGAACCGGCGAGAACGTGGGAGGCGACGATCGCGCGAGTCGATGGCATCCTGGACGATCCGGCCGACGCGATCACCGCGTCCCGTCGTCGGAGCGCCGCCGTGCATGCCCACCGCGACGGACGCAATGCGGAGCGCGTGCACCGCGCGATCCGCGCTCGGTTGGACGCACCGTCGCGCCGTACGAGCCGCACAGCCGCGAGCCGAAGGAACGGACAATGACCGACGCACGCTTCCTGCTCGAAGACGGGCACGCCGCCCTCGAGATTTCAGGTTCTGGTCCGCGCCCGGCGGCCGTGTCGCTGCGCGGTCCACGGGCTCGGGTCGAGGCGCGCCTGCATGGCCGCGGTCGCACCTGGCGGGCGGTGCTGCCCCTGCGGGCGGCACGCTGGGGCGGCCCTCAGCTTCCGCTTCCCACCGGGGAGTACCGGCTGCACATCGACGAGGGGGACGCGACGGATGCTCTCCCTCCCGCCGCAGCGCTGCCTCTGACGCAGCTACCGGGTCTGCGCGCCGCGTGGGCCGAAGGGCTGCTGCGGGTCGGGCCGCCGGTCGATCCCGCTTACGACTCGGGGGAGGGACAGGCCGCCCTGGAACGCCGCTACGCGACCTCGCGGCAGCCCCTCGAGAACGCGGTGTTCTTCGAGAGCTTCTACGGGCGGACGGCCGGCTGCAACCCCCTCGCGATCGATCGGGAGCTCGCGCGGGTGGCGCCGACCGTCACGCGGTACTGGAGCGTCGTCGATCTTTCCGTGGCCGTTCCGGACGGGGCCGTGGCCGTCGTGGAAGGCAGCCCCGAATGGTGGCGCGCTCGGGCCGCTGCGCGCCTGCTCGTCGTGAACGATTGGCTCCGCCGCCGTTTCGTGCGCAAGCCGGGGCAGACGGTTCTGCAGACCTGGCACGGAACACCGCTGAAGCGGCTCGCGCTCCATCGTCCCGGCTTCGACCCGCGTCGCATGCTCGCGGTGATCCGAGAGGGCCGTCGGTGGAACATCCTCCTGGCGCAGAGCCCGTACGCGGCGCGCGTGCTCTCCCGCGCGTACGCGTTCCGCCGTCGGCCCGTCTGGGTCGAGGGGTACCCCCGCAACGACTCGCTGCAGACCGACGACGGCGCCACCACCCGGCGGAACCTCGGCATCGCGCTCGACGAACGCGTCCTGCTCTACGCTCCGACGTGGCGCGACGACCGCGAGGCCATGGTGGACTTCCTCGACCCCGCAGCCCTGGCCGCAGCGGCCGACGCGGTCGTCCTCGTGCGCGGGCACACCCGCACCCTGCAGCCGGGCGAGGACGCTCGAGGTCCCCGCGTGATCGATGTCACGGGATTCCCGGACACCGCGCGTCTTCTGGCCGCCGCCGACGCGCTCATCACCGACTACTCGTCGGTGATGTTCGACTTCAGCATCACCGGCAAGCCGATCTACTTCCTCGTGCCCGACCTCGAGCACTACCGGGGCGAGCTGCGCGGCTTCTACTTCGACCTGCTCGATGCCGCTCCGGGTCCCGTCGTGCGCACCCAGGACGAGCTGGAACGTGCGCTCGACGACGTCGACCCGGAGATCTTCCGCGAGCGCTACGAGAGGTTCCAGCGCGTCTTCGTCGCCCGCGAGGACGGGCGAGCCGGTGAGCGCGTCGTGGCACGCATCCTGGATCAGGGGCTCGTCGACCGCGAGTGACAGGATGCCGCCCGCTCAGGGCAGCGGGGTGTTCCGCCCACTGAGGCGGGACGTGTCGACGGTGTCGCGCGCTCCGCGCACAAGCGCCCACAGGAAACCCACGCCCCACGGCACATGCATGGAGGGCAGTACCGCGGCCGTCCAGAGCCGGTCGCGCCAGCCCCGGCCGCCACCGCGTCCCGACGCCACAGCACCGACGAGAACCGCATACGAGGCCACGGGGACGTGAGTCGCGGAAGCGGCGCGCCCCCGCACGACCCCGGCGATCTGCAGCGCGCCGACGATCAGGGACACGACCGCGGCGATCACCAAGGCGGGGGGCGCGAAGAACCGGAGGGAGTTGCGACGTCCGTAGCGGCGCACGAGCTCTCCCCGCCACGCCCCGGTGGCACGGAACTGCCGGACGAGGCGGGACCAGCTCTCGCGCGGCCAGTAGACCACTGAGAGCGTCGGATCGAACCACACTCGGTACCCGGCACGCCGGATACGGAGGTTCAGCTCCCAATCCTCGCCGCGACGGATCGATTCGTCGAAGCCGCCCACCTCCTCCAGAACCGCGCGCCGGAAGACGCCGAGGTACGCGGACTCGGCAGCGCCCTCCTCGGTACCGCCGTGGTACGCGCCCCCTCCGAGGCCGGCCCGTGAGTTGTAGGCGCGCGCGACAGCGCGCTGGAAAGGGGTGCGGCCGTCGGCGCGCATCACCCCGCCGACGTTCGCGGCACGCGTGCGCGCAAGAGTGGCGAGCGCCCGTCGCGTGTACCCGGGGACGAGCTCGGAGTGCGCGTCCACACGGACGATGGTCGGGTAGCGGCTCGCCCGGATCGCGAGGTTCAGACCGACCGGGATGTCGGCGGCCGGGTTGTCCACGAGCACCACACGAGAGTCCGCAGCGGCGATCTCGCGAGCGATCACGTCCGTGGCATCCGTCGACGGGCCGAGCGCCAGCACCAACTCCACGGGGCCGGGAACCTCCTGCGCGAGGGTCGAGGCCACGGCCCGCCGCAGATAACGCTGCTCGTTCAGCACGGGCATGACGAAGCTCACGCCGGCGTCGTCAGGCGGGACGGGCGCGTCTCGGCGGCCGGGAGTCGCGAGGTGCATCCGACGATCCTTTCACGCCGACCTGGCCGGTACCCTGGAACGATGTCTCTCGCCCGCGACGCCCGTCTCGCCGTGGGCCTGCTGCGCAAGGCCCTCGCCACCCGCCGTGCACGGATCGACCTGCGGCGTGCGCTCGCCGAACGCGCACCCCTGCCGCAGAAGCACTTCCGGATCGCGGTCTACTTCGCCGACGGACCCGTGAACATGTACCAGATGCGCCAGTGGTACGCGCCCCTGCGCGAGCTGGCGAACGAATGGCCCGTCCTGGTCATCTCCCGTGCCATCCGGGGAGCCGACGCACTGCTGCGCGACGATGCGCTTCCGGTGGCTTTCGCCCCGACGGTGGGAGACGTCGAGGCCGTCCTCGACGAGCAGGACGTGCGCATCGTGTTCTACGTCAACCAGAACACCCGCAACTTCCAGATGTTCCGCTACGGGCGCCGCTGGCACGTCTTCATCAACCACGGCGAGTCCGACAAGATGTACATGACGACGAACCAGTTCAAGGCCTACGACTACGCCTTCGTCGCCGGCGACGCGGCTCGCGGGCGGCTGGCCCGAACGCTGTGGGACTACGACCTCGACCATCGGACCTTCTCCATCGGGCGCCCCCAGGCCGATCACTACTCGGGTGAGCTCCCGTACGTGCCCGATGAGCGCACCGTGGTGCTCTACGCCCCGACCTGGGAGGGCGACCGCCCCTCCGCCCACTACGGCTCGATCCTCACGCACGGCGAGGCGCTCATCTCCGCGCTCGCCGCCACGGGCCGCCACCGGATCATCTATCGGCCGCATCCTCGCTCCGGTGTCGTGGACCCGGCCTACGGCGCCGCCAACGAGCGGATCGTGTCGGCGCTCGCCGCGGCCAACGCCGCCGACCCCACTGCCCGTCACGTCCATGACACCGGCGCGGCCCTCGGCTGGCAGCTCGCCGCCGCCGACGTCGCCGTGGTCGACATCTCGGCGATGGTCTACGACCGGCTGGCGGCGGGAAAACCGCTCCTGGTGACACGCCCCGCCGATCCCGAGGCTCTGGTGGACGACAGCGGGTACCTGTCGTCGTGCGAATGGCTGGATGCAGATTCGGCGTGCGCCATCGTGACCCGGACCGACGAGGTGCTCGCCGACCCCGATGCGGTGGCCCGTCTGGATCACTGGGTGCGGTACTACTTCGGCGACACGACGCCGGGCGCGTCGACGCGACGGTTCCACGCCGCCGTGCGCACCCTCATGCAGCGGTGGGAGGAACGCGACGTGGCGACGTCGGTGTGACCGACGTCAGTCCGCGAGGGGGGCCAAGCGGCCGATGGCAGCGAGCGGGATCCCCACCCAATCGGGACGATTGCGCGTCTCGTAGATCGCCTCGTAGACGGCCTTGTCCAACTCGAAGGCAGCCAGCAGCGCCTCGGGTGCCGTGTTCGCGACACCGACGGTCGTGGCATACCCGTCGAGGAACGCCTGCTGCGCCGCGATGACCCAGGCGCGCACTGCGGCGCCGTCATCGTCGGCCACCGCGCCGGAGACGTAGTCGAACGACCGCAGCATGCCGGCCACGTCGCGCACGGCGAGGTCGGGGTTGCGGCGCTCGGTGATCGGACGCAGCGGCTCGCCCTCGAAGTCGAGGAGGACCCAGCCATTCGCCGGCGTGTACAAGACCTGGCCGAGGTGCAGGTCGCCGTGGACGCGCTGGAGCGGCGGCCACTCGGCCGCGGCGGCGGTGGCATACACCTCGCGGATGCGTTCCGCGAAGGGGGCGAGCGAGGGAACCTCGGTCAGCGCGATCGCGAGACGGCGCTGCCACGCCGCGGCCACGGCGTCGCGCACGGATGCGTCGGGCGCCACCGTGGGGAAGGCTGCGGCAAGAGCGACGTGCATGCGTGCGACGCTCTCACCGAGGGCGCGCGCGGCGGCGCTGAAGTCTTCACCCGCCGTGGCCGACTGCAGGGCGACGCGCCAAGCGTCTTCGACACCCTCGAAGAACTCCTGCGCGAAGGCGAGCGATCCGGTCACCGGTGCGCCGTCCGCAGCAGTCCACGTGCCGCGCAGCTCGCCGATGGCTGCAGGCACGAACGTCGCGCCGCCGGCTGCGAGTGCCGACTGTAGCTCGACGTCAGGGTTGATGCCCGCGTTGACGGGGCGGAACAGCTTGCAGATCACCGGGGGAGCCCCGTCGGGCCGGAAGATGATCGAGGTGTTCGACTGCTCGCCGCTCAGCACCCGTGCGGGAACGGGCGACTCCGTCGCCGCGGGGGAGGGGGCGAGCGGGATGCCGACGAGGTCGGGATGCGTATCTGCTCCGCCTTCACCGGTGCAGACCAGCCGGAACAGCAGGTCGGTGAACGCCGGGTCCGTTGTGGCATCCGACCACACCCGTCCGTCGGCGGCCGGGCCGATGAGACTTCCAGGAAGTACGTGCTCGGGCTCGCGCTGCGACACCGGGATCTGGTAGGTCACAGGGGGACTGGCCGCGTCGTCCCGGACCAGGAGTATCCGGGTGGCGGGGGAATCGAGCTCCCAATCGGCGACCAACGTCAGCAGGGGGTCGCGGCCCTTCGTGCCGTACCAGCGCTGTCGCGGCATCCACACGGTCAGGAGATCGAGAAGGTCGCGCATGGGGCGAGGCTAACGCGATCGCGGACGCCGTGCGCGGGTCTTGCGCGCGAGCGGCGTCGATGAGATGGGATCAGGATGCCTCGGGCGGCAGCGCCTCGTCGTCGTCTCGGCCCTTGCGGCGAGGAAGTGCCTTGCGCGCGACCGATCCCGTCCGGCGCGACGCCGAACCGACGGCGCCGACGATCGCCCCGCCGACCCGCTGTACGCCACCGGCGGCGCGTCGTTCGAGCCGCTCTGCTCCGGGGCGCGGTTCGATATCCGTCGGCAGGATCACCGGTGGCGCGCCGAAAGCGCGACGGGAATTGACCAAGACGCGGCGGCCGAGGATGTGGTTGCCCGCGCCGCCGACGACCGCTCCCACGCCGAAGGGGAGTGCCTTTCCGACCCACGACGCACCGCCACGGGCGACGAACTGACGCGTGAACGACGTCTTCAGGCGGTCGACCAGGGGTCCCACTGCCGCGCGGGGCAGCGTCTTGGTGACCAGTTCGCCCCAGTAATTGGAACGGGTGGTGCCCCGGCCGGCGGCCTGCGCCGCGAGTTGGGCGACGAGGTCGACGCCCTCTTTCCCGAGCATGAGGGTGAGCACGAGCGCACGTGCCCGGTCGGGGTCGTCCACCGCGACCCCATGCACCTCGGCCACGGACTGCGCGAACAGCGCGGTCGCCTCCAGGAAGCCGAGTGTCTCGACCCCGCTTAGCGCCAGCGTGACCCCCGTGCCGATCCCGGGAACCACGGCAGTGGCGCCCACCGCTGCGCCACCGGTGGTGACGGCGGCGAGGTAGCGGCGTTCGAGAATCGTCAGGATCTCTTGGGGCGAGGCATCCGGGTGCCGAAGGCGGATGCTGCGGAGGTGGGCGAGCACCGCAGGTCTCTGCACGGAGAGAACCCGGTCGAGCATGCGGATCGTCCGGGGATGCTCCTCCGACCCTGCCGGCGGGAGTCCCCCCTTCCAGGGAGAGTCGCCGGGCAGGGAATGGATGCGATGCACCTTCTCAGCCATGAGACCATCCTGCCGCGCGATATCGCCGGCACCGGGGCCTTGACGAACGAGGGCGATCAGACGAAGAGGTTGGCGCGCTCGAGGTCCTCGGCGAAGTCCACCTCGACCGCGTAGAGGTCGGAGATGTCGAGCGGTTCGACCCGCATCCCGTCGTGGGCGATGGCGAGCTCGATGCCGCGCTCGAAGTAGTCCTGATCGTCGACGCGCTGGAGGTGACGCTGGAGCGTCTTCTTGTCGCGCGAGGAGATGTAGTTGATGCCGACGGCTTCGCCGAGCCCGCCGACGACGACCTTCGAGAGGTCCTTCACGAATCCCTCGGCGTCGACGGTGTACTTCACCTCTTCGTCGCTGACCTTCGCCGTGTTGACGGTGACGAACGAACGATCGGCCTCGACGAGCTCGACGGCACGCCCGAGAACGCGCGGGTCGAACACGACGTCACCGTTCAGCCACAGAACGCCGCCGCGCCCGGTTGCAGCGAGCGCGCGCAGCAGGCTCTTCGACGTGTTCGTCTGGTCGTACCGGTCGTTGTAGACGTAGTCGACGCGCGGGAACGCATCGACGATGGTCTCGGCGCGATAGCCGACGACCGTCGTGATTCGGGCCTCGCGTCCGAATGCGGCGAAGATGTTGTCGTGCTGCTGCTGCATGATGCTGCGGCCATCGGCGAGGACGGTGAGCGGTTTGGGCAGGCTCCGGCCGAGTCGCGAGCCCATGCCCGCAGCGAGGATGACGATCTGAACGGTCAAGGCAGGCTCCTGGGGGATGAGTTGTCATTTCCGGTTTACCGGAAAGTCACGCCTTCGTGTCGAATTCATGCTAGCCAAATGAGCTGAGAAGGTGCATGATTCGCCCTGGTCGTTGCGCATTCGTGATGACAGCTGATTCCGTCGTCGGGCAGCCGGGCCGCGGTCGGTGTCGGGACAGCTTGATAGTTTGGGGCGATGACAGCGTCGCTGCCGCAGCCCCCTGAGTCCGCCTCCCCCCGGTCGGAGGACGATGGGGCGAGCCCCGACGTCGATCTTGGCCCGAAGCCCCGCACGACCGCGCCGCGCACACCCCGCCGGCCCGCCGGAACATCGGCGACGTCTGGGTCGCCCATGAATGCGGACTCGGATGCCGACACGGGCGATGAGCAGAAGGCGCAATCCGCGTCGCCCCGGAAGGCCGCGACGACATCCGCACCGCGTAGCCCACGCGCCGCGTCGGCCAAGAAACCCACGACCCCGCGCGCCACGGCCGAAAAGACGCCGGCCGCCTCGCGTGCGTCGGGTGAGAAGAAGCCTGCGACCCCTCGGGCATCGGGCGAGAAGAAGCCGGCGACGCCGCGTTCCACCGCGGCGAAGAAACCCGCGACCCCGCGGACTGGTGCAGCGAAGAAACCCGCGACGCCGCGGGCGACGGCCGCCAAGAAGCCGGCGACGCCGCGCACCGCCGGGGCGAACACGCCGCCGGTCGAACCCATCGAGGCCGAGACGACGCCGGTCGTGCCCGGGCCTCCGCCCCCGCTCCCCACCGACCTGGTCGTGCCTCCGCGTCCGCCGCTTCCCGTCCCGGCGGAGGCGTCGGATGAAGCGCCCGCCGAGACCGAGGCGCCGGTGTCCGCCGTCGTCGACGCGCCGGTGCCCGCGTCGGCCGGTGGTGGCGACGATGCCGCCGCGCCGTCGCCGATCGCCGATCCCACCCCCTCTGATGTCGCCGTCGAAGAGCCGCCGGTGGAGGTGGCCGAGACCACAGGAGAACAGAGTCCGCGGAGCGTCGGTGAATCCATACCCGAGAGGGATGCCGACCTCGTCGCGCCCGAAGTCGCGGATGCCGAAGCCGTCGAGGCTGCGCGCGCGGCTGCCGAACCCGTTGACGTCGACGTCGCAGACGCTGAACCCGGGGACGCTGAACCCGCGAACGCTGAACCCGCGAACGCTGAACCCGCGGAAGCCGAACCCGTTGAACCTGAGCCCGGGGAGACCGAGCTCGACGAGGTGGGATCGGAGGTCGACGAGCGCGCGGAGGACGGGTCGCTGGGGGCCGAGGCATCGGCCGATGTGCCCGCATCGCGTCAGGACGCCGTCGACAGCGAGTACCACGGCCACCCCGCTACGACGGAAGACCCCACCCCGGCGGACGTGGCGGTCGAAGCGTCCGCCGCGGCTGCGGTACCGGATTCCGAGGCGTCCGCCGACGGTGATCCGCGCGAGGCGTCGACCGATGACGCGGGGGCGACCACCGTCGACCACGCCGTGGACAAGGCGGCGGCAGACGACACCGACGTTCCGGCGCTGAGCCTGCGCAACGTCACGAAGACGTTCGGGGAGCTTCGCGCCGTGGACGGCGTCGACCTGACCGTCCCGGCGGGCTCGTTCTACGGGTTGGTGGGGCCGAACGGGGCCGGCAAGACCACGACCCTGTCGATCATCGCGGGTCTTCTGCGCTCGGATGCGGGGACGGTCGAGATCAACGGGGTCGACGCTGCGCGTCAGTCGCGCGTGGCGAAGAAGATGATCGGTGTGCTGCCCGACCGGCTCCGGACCTTCGACCGCCTGACCGGTCGTCAGCTCCTGTCGTACTACGGGGCGCTGCGCGGCCTTCCCGCCCCCGTCGTCGAGAGCCGCGCCGCCGATCTGGCTCGGGCGTTCGACCTCGTGGATGCGCTCGGTCGTCCGGTGTCGGACTACTCCGCGGGAATGACGAAGAAGGTCATGCTCGCCGGTGCGATGATCCACTCGCCGCGTCTCCTCGTGCTCGACGAGCCGTTCGAAGCGGTCGACCCCGTGTCCAGCGCGGTGATCCTCGACATCCTGCGCGCTTACGTCGACCACGGCGGCACCGTGATCCTCTCCAGTCACGGCATGGAGCTCGTCGAGCGCGTGTGTTCGCGCGTCGCCGTCATCGTCTCGGGACAGGTGCTCGCGGAGGGCACCATCGACGAGGTGCGCGGAGAGTCGACGCTCGAGCAGCGTTTCCTCGAGCTCTCGGGCGGTCTGGGCGATGTGGAGGGACTCGAGTGGTTGCACACGTTCTCCGCCTGAGACTGGCGATGATGCTCGGTGCCCTCCGAGGGGACCGGGAGCACGTGGTGCGGCGCGCCGTCGGGCTGTTCGTGCTGATCGCGGCGACCGTGTTCGCATCCATCAACCTGGCCGCCCTGGCGGACTCGGATCGTCTGACGACGGCTGTGGTCACGGTGCTCGCGGGTTCGGCGGTCACGCTCGGCTTCGCGCTCGCCCCTCCGATCACGGCATCCATCGACCCCCTCGACCCGCGTCGGTTCGCCGTGGTCGGGCCCGAGCCTCGCCCGCTCGCCGCGGCGCTCCTGCTGGCCGGGCTCCTCAGCGTGCCCGTCCTCGTCGTGCTGGTTCTGGCGATCACGCTGGCGGTCGCGTGGGTCGCGCAGGGTGCGGCGGTGTTCGCGAGCGTGGTGTCGATCGTTCTCGGCGTGGTCACGTGCGTTCTGCTGGCGCGGGTCAGCATGGCGTTGGGCGCCCTGGTGCGCCGCCCCCGGCAATCCCGGGAGCTGATCGGGGTCTACTTGATCGCTGTGCTCGTCGTCGTCGTTCCCGTCGGCATCTTCCTGGGGTCGCTGGAGTGGCGCGGCGTCGTCCCCACTCAGCTCGTGGGGGCTGCGGAAGTCCTCGCGTGGACGCCCGTCGGGGCCGCATGGAGCATTGCGTTGGCGCCGAGCGCAGGAGCCGCCGCCGGCAGCGTCGTCGTCGCCCTCGTGACCGTGGGCCTGCTCGCCCTGGCGTGGTTCGGGCTCGTGAAACGGTTGCTCACGACCACGCCGCGCCCGGTGACGGTGCGCGAGCGAGCCGGCCTCGGCTGGTTCGCGATCCTGCCCGGGAGCCCCGGCGGCGCTGTCGCCGCACGCAGCCTGTCCTATTGGCTGCGTGATCGCCGGTACATCGTGAACGTCCTCGTGGTGCCGATCGCCGCGGTGTTCTGCATGCTGCCGCTGATCGTCGCCGGCGTCCCAATAGAGCTCGCGGTGCTGCTGCCGGCCCCGATCATCGCCCTCTTCCTCGGGTGGTTGCCCCACAACGATCTCGCGTACGACTCGACGGCCCTGTGGATGCACATCGCCAGCGGCGTACGCGGTGTGTCCGATCGGCTCGGACGGCTCGTTCCCGTCGTCCTCATCGCCCTTCCCCTTCTCGCTATCGCGGTTCCGCTCGCCGTCGCAGTGCACGGACGCTGGTCGTTCGCGCCCGCGCTCGTCGGCGTCTGCGCGGCGCTTTTCCTGTCGGGACTGGGACTGTCCAGCATCGCCTCGGTCGTTGCTCCGTACGCCGTATCGCGGCCGGGCGACAGCCCGTTCCAGCAGCCTCAGCGCACCGGCAGCGGCGGCGTCATGGCGCAGGGCCTCGTCATGGCGGGATCCGTGGTGGCGGCGGCGCCGGCGCTATGGTTCGCCTGGCAGGCGATCACCTCGGATGCGGCCGACGCTTTCCTCGCCCTGTGGATGGGGCTCGGTGCGGGAGCGCTCGTCTTCCTCGTCGGAGTCGCCGTCGGGGCCGTCGAGTTCGAACGCCGCGGCACACGTCTGATGGAGTTCGCCGAAGCGACGTGACAGGGCGCGCATCGCGGTAAGCCGGCCACGGACGGTGCGAACCGTCCCGAGGCTGCGGTCCGCGGCTACACTGGCAGACCATGAGCACGCCTCTCGACCGACCCGACAGCGGGGGTCTCGCGACCCTGGATCGTGAGCTCGAAGAGCTCATCCGCGAGGAGAACATCGAGCCGGGTGATCACGAGCGTTTCTCGCACTACGTGAAGAAGGACAAGATCCTCGAGTCGGCCATCACGGGCAAGCCGGTGCGTGCCCTGTGCGGCAAGAAGTGGACGCCGGGCCGCGACCCCGAGAAGTTCCCGGTGTGCCCGCAGTGCAAAGAGATCTACGAATCGCTCAACGGCTGATCAACCGGATGGGCGCGTCCCGCTGATCCTCGGCCCGCCTCCCGCTGGTGTCCGTCAGAGCTCGCGGTACTCGGTGGGCAACGCGGGTTCGGACTTGCTGAGGGCGAGCGCCCGCACGGGCAGTTCCTCGCGAACGCGCGCGTGATGCGCCCGGGCCGTCGCGACGCCTGCGGGCCCGAGCGCCGCGGCATCCGGTTCCCCATCGACGACCAACGGCACCTGCAGTGGCCGGGCGCCGGGGAACTGCGCGGCGGTGGCGAGTTCTTCGAATCCGTCGCTGACGGCGATGAGCTCGCTGGTCGCCGTCCCGCTGTCGAGCGTGCGGAACGCCGCCTTTCGACCGCCGTGCGACGCTTTCTGCGCCGAGGCCTTCGCCACCGGCACCCATGACCCGTCCTCCGCGGCGCGGGCGACCAGCTTGAACACGAGGCCGGCGGTGGGTGCGCCCGAACCGGTGACCACCGAAGTTCCCACGCCGTAGCTGTCGACGGGGGAGGCCGCGAGGGCGGCGATGGCGTACTCGTCGAGATCGCTGGTCACGGTGATGCGCGTGTCCGTGGCGCCGAGCTCGTCGAGGAGCGCGCGCACCTCACCGGCGACGATGGGGAGGTCGCCCGAGTCGATGCGAACACCGCCCAGCCCCGTTCCCGCCACCCGGATGGCCGTGCGGACGCCCTCGCGGATGTCGTACGTGTCGATCAGGAGGGTCGTGTCGGTTCCCAGGGCGTCGATCTGCGAGCGGAACGCCGCCTCTTCGCTGTCGTGCAGCAGCGTCCAGGCGTGTGCCGCGGTGCCCATGGTCGGCACGCCCCAGCGACGCCCCGCCTCGAGGTTGCTCGTCGCCGCGAAGCCCGCGATGTAGGCGGCGCGCGCGGCAGCGACGGCGGCCTCCTCGCTCGCACGACGCGACCCCATTTCCGCCAAGGGACGGTCGCCCGCGGCCACACTCATCCGCGCCGCGGCGGTGGCGACGGCGGAATCGAAGTTGAGAACGCTGAGCGCGAGGGTCTCCAGCACGACGGCTTCCGCGAAGGTTCCCTCGATCGTCAGCAACGGCGAGCCCGGGAAGTAGATCTCGCCCTCGCGATAGCCGCTGATCGAGCCCGTGAAGCGGTATCCGGCGAGGAAGTCGAGGGTGGTGGCATCCACGATCCGGTTGTCGCGCAGGAACCGCAGCTCCTCGTCGCCGAATCGGAAGTCGCGGATGGCGTCCAGGAGCCGCCCGGTGCCCGCGACGACGCCGAAGCGGCGGCCGCCGGAGAGGCGCCGTCCGAACACTTCGAACACGCATCGGCGATGCGCCGTGCCGTCGCGGAGCCCGGCATCGAGCATCGTGAGTTCGTAGCGATCGGTGTGCAGGGCCGTGCTGCGCGTCATTTCGCCAGCCTATTGCGACGGGGTGGTGTCGCCCGGACGCGTTGACAGCGAGGGAGCGCACCGCCCCACGGCGTGCATCGAGAACGGGTCGCGGGGCCGCGCCGGGCCCACCGGTAGGCTGGATGCCTATGAACGACGCGCCGATCGGGATCTTCGACTCGGGAGTCGGCGGGCTCACCGTCGCCCGTGCGGTGTCGGCGCAGCTTCCGCGGGAGTCGATCCTGTACATCGGCGACACGGCCCGCTCGCCGTACGGCCCGAAACCCATCGCCGACGTGCGGCGCTACGCGCTCGAGGTCCTCGACACGCTCGTCGACCAGGGCGTGAAGATGCTCGTCATCGCCTGCAACACCGCGTCGGCGGCCATGCTGCGCGACGCCCGCGAGCGGTACGACGTCCCGGTCGTCGAGGTCATCGGGCCGGCGGTCCGAACGGCGATGTCGACGACGCGCAACGGGCGGATCGGTGTCATCGGCACCGCCGGCACGATCGGGTCACGCGCGTACCAGGACATGCTCGAGGTCAACGAGCGCCTCACGGTATTCGCGCAGGCGTGCCCGCGGTTCGTCGAGTTCGTCGAAGCGGGGGTCACCGACTCGCCCGAGGTCCTCGCGGTCGCGGAGGAGTACCTCGCCCCGCTGCGTGAGGCCGGTGTCGACACGCTCGTGCTCGGCTGCACGCACTATCCGTTCCTCGAGGGCGCCATCAGCTACGTCATGGGTCCCGAAGTGAGTCTGGTCTCCAGCGACAGCGAGACCGCGAAAGACGTGTACCGCCAGCTCGTCTCCGGCGATCTGCTCGCCGGCCCGGATGCCGTCACCGCCCACCGTTACGAGGCCACGGGCGACTCCGCCGACGATTTCCTGCGGCTGGCCCACCGTCTGATGGGCCGCGAGGTCCGCGAAGTCCAGCTGGTGCAGACCGGCGCCATCGATCTGCCGCGGTGAGCCGCGGCATCCCATCCGTCCCGAGGAGGACCATGACCGACACCCGCACCGACGGCCGCGCCGTCGACGAGCTGCGTCCCGTCACGATCGAGCGGGGGTGGTCGGCGCACGCGGAAGGCTCGGCGCTCATCACCTTCGGCGGCACCAAGGTGCTGTGCACCGCGTCGTTCACCAACGGCGTTCCTCGCTGGCTCACCGGCAAGGGCAAGGGATGGGTCACGGCCGAGTACGCGATGCTGCCGCGAGCGACCAACAGCCGCAACGACCGCGAGAGCATCAAGGGCAAAGTCGGCGGGCGGACGCACGAGATCTCGCGTCTCATCGGCCGGGCTCTGCGCGCGGTCGTCGACACCAAGGCGCTCGGAGAGAACACCATCGTCATCGACTGCGACGTTCTGCAGGCCGACGGCGGCACCCGAACCGCGGCGATCACGGGTGCGTACGTCGCCCTCGCGGATGCCATCGCCTGGGGGCGGCAGAAGAAGTTCATCGCGCAGCGCTCCGAGGTGCTCATCGACTCGGTGTCGGCCGTCTCGGTCGGCATCATCGACGGCACCCCGATGCTCGACCTCGCCTACGTCGAGGACGTGCGCGCCGAGACCGACATGAACGTCGTGGTCACCGGCCGCGGGCTGTTCGTGGAGGTGCAGGGCACCGCCGAGGGCGCGCCGTTCGACAAGCGCGAGCTCGACCAGCTGCTCGAGCTCGGCGTGAACGGCTGCGCGCAGCTGAGGGACCTGCAGACCGCGGCGCTGAGCGACTGACATGCCACGCGTCGTTTTGGCCACGCACAACCCGCACAAGGTCGAGGAGTTCCAGGCGATCGTCGCCGCCACCCGCCCCGACCTCGAGGTCGTCGGCTACGACGGCCCCGAGCCGGTCGAAGACGGCGTGACCTTCGCCGCGAACGCGCTGATCAAGGCGCGCGCGGCCGCTGCCCACACGGGGCTTCCGGCGCTCGCCGACGACTCCGGTATCGCCGTGGACGTGCTCGGGGGATCCCCCGGGGTGTTCTCGGCGTATTGGGCAGGGCACCGCAAGGATGCGACGGCGAACCTCGAGCTCCTGCTCGACCAGCTCTCGGATGTTGCCGACCCGCACCGTACGGCCCAGTTCGTCTCCGTCATCGCGCTCGTGCGTCCCGACGGCACCGAGGACACCGTCGAGGGCCGGTGGCCCGGCCGCCTCGCGGCCGCCCCGGCCGGGCCCGGGGGATTCGGATACGACCCGATCTTCATTCCCGACGGGCAGGACGCGGCCGCCGAGCGGACGGTGGGCGAGTGGTCCGCGGAGGAGAAGAACACGCATTCCCATCGCGCGCGGGCTTTCCGCAACCTGGTCCCGCTCCTGCGAACCCTCTGACGTCGGCGCCGTGCGAGGGATCCCGGTGACCGCGGAAGCGATATCCGGTCTCATTCCCGAGTTGCTCCGACCGGGGTTTCCGGTCGCTTCGCGGTCGTAGCCTGGGCTCATGCACGACCACGCGCCCGTCCGCGGCATCCGGGACGTCGGTCATCGGCGCCTGCTCGCCACGGCGTTGAGCCTGACGACGGTGGTCATGGTCGTGCAGATCGTGGGTGCGATCCTCACCGGGTCTCTCGCTCTGCTGGCCGATGCCGCGCACATGTTCACCGACGCCGCGGCCCTCGTCGTCGCGCTCATCGCCACGGCGATCGCCGCGCGTCCCGCGGACGACCGGCGCACCTTCGGGTACCAGCGCGCCGAGGTCCTCGGGGCCCTGGTGAACGGCGTCGTCCTGATCGCGCTGAGCGTCTGGGTCGCGGTCGAGGCCGTGCAACGGTTGCTGCGGCCGGAAGCTCCCGAGGTGCAGGGCGGTCTCATGCTCGTCGTCGCCGTCGGAGGGCTCGTCGCCAACGCCGTGTCGATGTGGCTGCTGAGCCGGGCGCAGAAGCGCAACATCAACGTCCGGGGCGCGTATCTCGAGGTGCTCGGTGATCTCGTCGGGTCGGCCGCGGTGATCGTGGCTGCCGTCGTCATCGTCACGACCGGATGGGCGCAAGCGGATGCCGTCGCGTCGCTGTTCATCGCGATCCTCATCGTGCCGCGCGCGATCGGACTGCTGCGCGAGGTCATGGCCGTCCTGACCGAAAGCGCCCCGGTGGGGGTGCAGGTGGCGGAGATTCGGCGCCACCTCCGCGAGGCCGACGGGGTCGTGGACGTGCACGACGTGCACGTGTGGCAGCTCACGCGCGGTGCGCCGGTGTTCAGCGCGCACGTCGTCGTCGAGGACGCAGCGATGGCCGACGGACGCGCCGCACGGATCCTCGCGTCGCTTCGGGGATGCCTCGCCGACCACTTCGACGTCGACCATTCGACGTTCCAGCTCGAACCCGCCGGGCACGTGGAGCATGACGCGCAGCACGCGTGACGCGCGTCTCAGTCCTCCCGCACCACGTCGGCGGGATCCTTGTCCGGCCGCAACCCTCGCCAGCGCGCCTGACGGAGGATGCCACCGGGTGTGAACTCGGCGAATTCCACCTCCGCGACGAGCCGAGGCTCGACCCACAGCGCGTCGCGCGCGTCCGCGGCGGGCACGCCGATGAACGGGTTCCGGGAGGTGCCGAGCGGCTCGAGGAGATCCGACAGCTGGGCGAGAGCTCGCTCGCCGAATCCCGAGCCGACCCGTCCGGCGTATCGGAGTCCGTCGGAGGAGGGCACGCCGACCAGCAGGGAGCCGATCGTGCCCGCGCGGTTCCCTTTGCCCGGACGGATGCCGCCGATAACGACCTCCTGGGTGCGCGAGTGCTTCACCTTCAGCCAGCGGTCGGTGCGTTGTCCGCGTCGATAGGGCGAGTCGGGGTCCTTCACGACGATGCCCTCGAGGCCGAAGCGCTCGCTCGAGGACAGCGCGGCGTCCACGTCGTCGAACACGGGCGGGACGACGACGACGCGTGCCGCCGCGTGCGCGAGATGCTCCAGCGTGGCGCGTCGAGCGGCAAGGGGAAGTCCGGTGAGATCGCGCCCGTCCGCCTCGAGGACGTCGAAGAGATAGAGGTGCACGGGCGTCCGCGCGGCCTCCTGCGTGATGTCACGGGCCTGGGCGAGGTTCATGCGCTTCTGCAGGAGCGGGAAGCTGGGTCGACCCTGCGCGTCAAGCGCGACGATCTCGCCGTCGATCACGGCGGGGGCCGCACCGAGGCCGAGGTCGACCGCCGTCAGCTCCGGATACGTCGCCGTGAGGTCGTTGCCGTTGCGGGAACGCAGGCGGAGGCGCTCGCCGTCCCAGAGACCGATGCCGCGGATTCCGTCCCACTTCATCTCGACCCACACCTCGCGCCACCGCGCGGCAGCCGCGGTCGCGATGCCGGGCGTCGCCCCGGTCGCGAGCATGGGGCGGAGCTCCGAGTCCGCGACGGCGGACGCCCGCGGGGCTGACGATGCGGTGGTCGGCGCACTGTCCTCGCGAGGCACGACCGCGGCACCGTCACGCTGGGGTCGGCCGTCGGCATCCGTCTTCATCCGGTGCAGCAACCACTGCGACTTCTCTCCGTCGCCCTCCGTGCGGATGAGGGCGAGACGGACACGACCGAGGGGACCCTCGGGCCGTCCTTCCAGGGTCGCGATGATCTCGTCGTCGCGCCACTTCTCCAGCTCGTATCGGCCGGTGTCCCACACCGTCATGGTGCCGGCGCCGTACTGACCCCGGGGGATCTCGCCCGCGAAGTCGAGGTACTGCATCGGGTGGTCCTCGGTCATCACCGCGAGGCTGTTCTTCCCCGTCGTCGCGGGAACGCCCTTGGGGACCGCCCAGCTGACGAGGACTCCGTCGCGTTCGAGTCGCAGATCCCAGTGCAGCCGCGACGCGTGGTGCTCCTGGATGACGAACCGGGGGAGACCCTCCGCGGGGGTTTCCCCGTGCGGCGCGCTCGGCACGGGTTCCGGCGTCCGCCCTGCGGTGCGCTTGGCGATGTACGACCGCAGGGGGCCGTCGGACGGGTCGATCGAGGACAACGGGTCGTCGGTCCGCTCGAGCACCTCGTGGAAGAGCAGATGGCGCAGGCCGGGGTCGTCGAGTTCCTCCCACGTCCGCGGTGCGGCCACGGTGGGCTGGGCGCGTCCGCGCAGGGAGTAGGGCGCGATCGTCGTCTTCGATCCGTTGTTCTGACTCCAGTCGATGAAGACCTTGCCGGCCCGTGCCGTCTTGGCCATCTGGCTCACCACGAGATCCGGGTGATCCGCCTCGATCGCGCGGGCGAGTTCCTTGGCGACGGCACTCACGGCGTCGCTCGACTGGCGACCGTCCAGGTGCGCGTACAGGTGAATGCCCTTGCTGCCGCTGGTGACCGGCATCGGGTCGAGGCCGATGTCGAGGAGGATCGTGCGCGCCCACCGGGCGACTTCTGCGCACTCCACGAGCCCGACGCCCGGACCGGGGTCGAGGTCGAGCACTATCCGATCGGGGTTCGACCTCGTCCCGGCGGCGTCGAACCGCCATTGCGGCACGTGCAACTCCAGGCTGGCGACCTGCGCCAGGTAGACCAGCGTGGCGAGTTCCTCCACGAGCGGATAGTCCTTCGCCCCCGAGGAATGGTCGATCGCGCGCCGCGGCACCCAGGCGGGCGCTCCGGGCTCGAGCGCTTTCGCGAAGAACGGCTCGGCGGGAGCGGCCTCGGTGCCCACCCCGTCGGGCCACCGCTTCCGGGTGACCGGGCGCGCCCGCACGTGCGGCAAGAGCCTCGGGGCGATCCGGGTGTAGTAGTCGATGACCTCGCCCTTGGTCGTGCCCGTCTCGGGATACAGCACCTTGTCGAGGTTCGACAGGCGCAGCCGGCGACCGTCGATCCGCACCGTCTGCTCCGCCATCGCCCCAGCGTAGAGCGGCGGGTTGCCGGATGCCGCGGGGTTGCGCCGCATAACTCCGGCGCGGCCTGGCGGGTCGGTGTGTTTCGGGCTGAGGGCCCTGGTTGTGCAGGAGTTGTGCGCCGCCGCGGGCACGAGCCCGTCGGCATCCGCCATCGCACGGCTTCTTCTGCCATCGCCCGGCGTGGAGCGGCGGGTTGCCGGATGCCGCGGGGTTGCGCCGCATAACTCCGGCGCGGCCTGGCGGGGCGGTGCGTTTCGAGGGGTAGGGGCCTGGATGTGCAGGAGTTGTGCGCCGCAGCCGCGGGCACGAGCCCGTCGGCATCCGCCGTCGCACGGTTTGGCCGGCCGTCGCCCCGGCGTGCATCGGCGGCGCTGCCGGATGCCGTGGGGTTGCGCCGCACAACTCCGGCGGAGCCTTGCGGGGCGGTGTGTCTCGGGCTGAGGTGCCTAGGTGTGCAGGAGTTGTGCGCCGCAGCCGCGGGCACAAGCACGTCGGCATCCGCCGTCGCACGGTTTGGCCGGCCCTCGTTCCGGCGTGGAGCGGCGGGGTTGCCGGATGCCGCGGGGTTGCGCCGCGTAACTCCGGCGCGGCCCCGTGGGGCGGCGTGTTTCGGGCTGAGGTGCCTGGGTGTGCAGGAGTTGTGCGCCGCCGCGGGCACAAGCCCCTCGGCATCCACCGTGTTGACGGTGTTCACTGGGAGTATGCGATCGATCTGGAAAGGCGCGCTGACCTTCGGCCTGGTCAATGTGCCCGTGAAGGTGTACTCGGCCACCGAGGATCACGACGTGCCGCTCCACCAGGTGCACAACAAGGACGGCGGACGGATCCGTTACCAGCGCATCTGCGAAGTGGACGGGGAAGTGGTGCCCTACCAGGACATCGACCGCGCCTACGACGACGGCGAGCGGACGGTCGTGCTGACCAAGGACGACCTCGCCTCGCTTCCGAGCGAGCGAAGTCGAGAGATCGAGGTCGTCGAGTTCGTGCCGAGCGATCAGGTCGACCTCCTCACGCTCGACAAGGCGTACTACCTGGAGCCGGATTCGTCGTCGCCCAAGGCCTACGTGCTGCTCCGAAAGACGCTCGAGCAGAGTGACCGCACCGCGATCGTCCGATTCTCGCTCCGTCAGAAGACACGACTGGCGGCGCTACGCACCCGGGGCGACGTCCTCGTGCTCCAGACTCTTCTGTGGGCCGACGAAGTGCGCGAGGCGGCTTTCCCCGCCCTGGATGAGGATGTGCGAATCTCGGCGAAGGAGCTCGAGATGTCGGCATCGCTCGTCGAGAGCTTCTCGAAGGACTTCGACCCGGAGGAGTTCGGCGACGAGTATCAGCGGGAGTTGCGCACCCTCATCGACGCCAAGCTCGAACAGGGCGACGCTCTCGACACCGCCGCGACCTTCGGCGCCGAGGACGGCGACGACGACGGCGGTGAGGTCATCGACCTCATGGAGGCGTTGCGCGCCAGCGTCGAGCGCAGCCGCGCCGCCCGCGAGGATGCCAAGGGCGAGGCCGCACCGAAGAAGAAGCCCGAGGCGAAGAAGAAGACGTCGAAGGCTTCCTGACCGCGGCTCTCAGCGGTCGCGCTGGTCGCCGTCTTCGAGCGTCTGCGGGTCGAGGACGAGAGCTTCCGAATCCGCCTTCGTCACGACGTCGTGGCCGCGGGCGGCGTCGCGCTTGGCGGCGGCGCGCTCGCGGAAGTAGTGGACGGCGATGAAGATCGCCGTGCCCGCGACGGCGGCGAGGAGGATGACGTCGATGTACTCGGTGACGATGTCGCGCACGAACGGGATGTACCCCACCGCGTAGCCGATCATCGTCAGTCCGATGCCCCAGATGATCGCGCCGATGAGGTTGTACAACGTGTAGCGCCGCCAGGGCATGTGCCCGACACCGGCCGCGATCGGAGCGAAGGTGCGCACGACGGGGACGAAGCGGGCGAGGATGACGGTGATGCCGCCGAAACGGACGAAGAAGGCGTTCGTGCGTTCCACGTTCTTCCGACTGAAGATGCCGGATTCTTTTCGCTCGAAGATCGAAGGTCCGGCCTTGTGGCCGATGAAGTAGCCGACTTCGCCGCCGATGAAGGCGGCGACGCCGATCGAGAGAGCGACGAACCAGGCGTTGATGCCGAACACCCCGTTCGGGGCAGCCGGTGTGGAGTGCGAAAGCAGGCCCGCCATGATCAGCAGCGTGTCGCCGGGCAGCAGGAATCCGACCAGCAGACCCGTTTCTGCGAACACGATGAAGCAGACGACGAGCAGTGCCCAGGGCTGCGAGTTGGTGATGATGGTCGCCGGGTCGAGCCACGGGAGCAGGGCGGTGGGGTGGATCACATCGGTCCCGTCGGGTCGAAGAAACGGTGTCGTGGAGAGATATCCGTGCGGAAGGGGGGACTTGAACCCCCACGCCCGAAGGCACAGGAACCTAAATCCTGCGTGTCTGCCGGTTTCACCACTCCCGCGAGTGCCCTCATTCTAGGGCCGCGTCGCGGCGGCTCCATGTGAACCGGCTCCCAACTCACGCCGGACCGGTGGGCGTGTCGCGGGAATGCGTATGCGGCGTGCTGGCTTGGAACCGACATGAAGGCGATCGTCTACTCGACCCCCGGTGACTCCTCCGTCCTGTCCCTCGTCAACCGCGACGTCCCCGAACCCGTCGCCGGTGAGGTGCGCGTTCGTCTGGCGGTCTCGGGCGTGAACCCCACGGACTGGAAGGCGCGGGCCTCGGTGGGCCGACCGCTCGTCGCCGATGAGGTGACCCCCAACCAGGACGGAGCGGGAACGGTGGATGCCGTGGGCGACGGCGTAGACGGACTGACGGTGGGCGATCGCGTGTGGATCTTCCTCGCCGCCCACGAGCGCCCGACCGGCACCGCGGCCGAGTACGCGGTGATCCCCGCCGCACGGGCCGTCCGGCTGGCCGACGACGCGTCGTTCGAGCTCGGCGCGAGCCTCGGCGTTCCCGCGATGACCGCTCACCGCGCCTTGACGGTGCACGAGTTCGGGCCTTCGCGTCTTTCCCCCGGAGCGCTGGACGGGCGGACCGTGCTCGTGCAGGGCGGCGCGGGTGCCGTGGGCCACGCCGCGATCCAGCTGGCCGTCTGGGCCGGCGCCACGGTCATCGCGACGGTGAGCAGCGACGAGAAAGAGACCCTGGCGCGCGCGGCGGGCGCCCACCACGTGCTGCGGTATCCCGATGCCGCGTTGGCCGACGGCATCCGCGAGATCGCTCCGAACGGCGTAGAGCACATCGTGGAGGTCGCCATCGCGCAGAACGCCGGGCTCGACGTCGAGGTCGCCGCCAACCACGCGTCGATCGCCTATTACGCCGACAACGGCGGTGATCGATTCACCGCCGCGGTGCGCGAGAGCTTCGCCAAGAACGTCCGCTGGCAGGGGCTGCTGCTGTACACCGTCGGTGACGATGCCCTCGGGGCCGCGGCCGAGGACGTGTCGGCGGCTGTGGCCGATGGTGCGCTCCCTGTCGGGGAAGAGGCGGGACTGCCGCTGACGTGGTTCCCCCTGGCGGATACGGCCGCTGCCCACGACGCTGTCGAGGCAGGGGCGACCGGCAAGGTGCTGGTGCGCATCGACGCGTCCTGAGGACGCGCGACGCAGGGCTTGCGCGTATCGCGACGATCTCGCCGGGAACGGGCTGAACCGACGAGAGTGCTGGTTACGCTCGAGGTCACGCCGGGTTCGAGGGCGACTCGGGCCCGCGGCGCGGACGACGGGAGGACCCACGCTCATGACCACGACTCCTTCTTCCGGTGTTCCCGCGGTGGAGGACAGCGGGCTGTGGGATTCGCCCCCCGACGAACGCTTCGATCGCATCACCCGCGTGGCGCAGGAGCTGTTCGACGTCGACCTGGCCCTCGTCAACGTCGTGGGCGCGGACGACATCTACACCAAGGGCCAGCCCGACGGCGCGCGCTTCGGGTTCTCGTCGGTGGCGGAGGTCTTCTGCGGGGATACCGTCCAGCAGGACGACATTCTCGAGATCGAAGACGCGCGCGCGATCGAGCGCTACGCGAGTCGGGGTGCCGTGACGCACTACGGCATGCGCTTCTACGCCGGCATCCCGCTGCGTAACGATCGGGGGGATGCCGTGGCGACCCTGTGTCTGCTCGATGGCGACTCGCGCCATCTGGATGCCGCCGAGCGGGAGGCGTTGTACAGGCTGGGGCAGTGGGCCCAGGCGGAAGTGCGACAGGCCCAGCCCGGGGCCGAGGCGGGCGGAGCGGCGTCGGCCGCGCCCCGAGGCGACAGTCTGGTCGGCGACGAGCTGCGCCTCGCGGCGCTCGCGATCCCGCACGGGTTGATCAGCGGGGACCGCAGCGGATGGCAGCAGTTCGGCGGTCGTGTCGTCGTGACCCTCGCCGACGTCATGGGGAAGGGCGAGGAGGCGGGCCGTCTGGCCGACGAACTCCTGGCGGCCCTGCAGTCCCGCCGTGACAGCGCTCCGCTCGATGCCGTGCGGTCGGTCGAGGACGAGGCGCGTGCGACGGGCCGCTACCGCGACACGTTCGCGACGCTGTTCCATGCCGTCATCGACACGACGACCGGGATAGTGGACTTCGTCGACGCCGGCCACGGATTGACGCTGCTGCTGCGTGCCGACGGGACCACCGAGCGGCTCCGGTCGCACAACCTCCCGCTCGGGCTGCGCCCCCGCGAGCTGGCGTGGGAGGCGGGCCAGGTCGAGGTCGCGCGGGGCGATCTCATCGTGAGCGTGTCCGACGGAGCGCTCGACGCGTACGACTCCACGCTCGACAGCCTGCGCCTCATCGGTGAAGATCTGCGGCGGTCCGCGGATCCGGATGACTTCTTCCGGGATCTCTCCGTGCGAGTGTCGACGCAGCCCGTTGACGACGACGTCACCGCGGTGGTCGTGTCGATCCACTGACACCTCCGTCCGCGGCCCATCGTCTCGCCGAGGCCGATCCCGCGGGTCAGTGCGGGGTGACTCGGGATGCCGCCCGGCGCCGGAGAGCGATGGCGAGCAGCCAGAGTGCGAGCAGCCCGCCGGTTGCGACGAGGGTGGCGACGAGCGGATCGTCGACGTCGAGCGCGGGGACGCTCGCGATCAGGATCAGCAGGAGCAGCTGCGCGCAGAACACGGCCAGGCTCGCTTGACCCAGCGGCACCCACACGGCGCGCCACACCCGGTCCACGGGCACCCAGACCGCGGTCAGGACGGCGAGGGCGACCGCGAGCAGGACGGCCGAATCGCCGAGCCGCATGAGGTCGAGACCACCGGGTGCGGACGGCGTGATCACGCCGAGAACCGGGGCAGTCACGCCAGTGATGGCTGCCGCGGCCCACGCCAGAACGATCACCGTCGCCACCGTCATGCCTCCGGGCCGACGCAGGAGCCGGGAGATCACCGCGCGGTGGTATCCCACGACGAGGCCGAGGACGAAGGGCAGCTGCCAGGCGAGGAGGGGATAGACCGCATCGAACGCGGTCGGCAGGAGGATGGCATCCGGTAGCGCGATCGACATGGCGTAGGCGGCGATGCTCACGGCCACGACGACCCACCACAGGCGACGACGCAGCAGGGCGAGGAACAGGGGTGCGAGGAGCGCCAGGGCGATGAACAGACCCAGGATCACGATCGGCCACGGGCTCATCCGTAGGAGGAGGAGATCGCGCACCGCGTACCACGGCGGTGGGTAGTCCAAAAGGCGCTCGGCGTTCGGGTACAGGTCGTACACGCGACCCGTCGACGGGTCGGTCAGCGTCGTGACGGTGGTGGTGTCGAGGAAGGGGAGGAAGCCCACGGCGAAGACGGCCACGATCACCGACAGCGTCACGGCGTACAGCCGCCCGGCGCGTCGCCACCCGCGTGCGAGGGAATCGCCGACGCCGAGAGCATCGAGGCGGCGCCGGTAACCCAGCCCCATGACGATGCCGCTGATCGCGACGAACAGCTCGGCGCCGGTGACGGAGAGGACGGCCTGCGACGCGACAGTGAGGGGCCCCGCGCTCGCGAGGACCGCGAGGACGCCGCCCGCGATGGCGACACCGCGCACGACGTCGAGCCGCAGATCTCGTTCGTGCGCCTCGTGTCGGTATCGCCACCGGGGGAGCAGCCGCGACACCGCGAGTGCCATCACGAGGGCGATGGCTGCCCCGGCCATCGTCCACGCGGCGACCGTCGGTCGCTCCGACCCGGCCGGTTCCGTGAGGGGAGAATGGCTCGAAAGGCCTTCGTCCGCCGTCACCGGGGGAGTCACCGGCGCCCACGCGAAGCGTCCCGTCGCGACGAGGTCTGCCCGGAGCGCCTGCGCGACCCGAGGGTCCGCCGTCGCGCGCCAGTCCGCCTCGGCACCGCCGGCCTCGGCCTCGACGCGTTCGACCTCCAGCCAGGAGACGGTGTCGATGTGCGGATGCGCGGGCAGCTCGTTCAGCACCTGCTGCCACCATCCCCTCTTCACCGAGAGCTCGTCGTCACCCGCGCGCGCGGGGTCGAACAGGGCTCCGGTGTCGATCGCCATCGGGCGGTCCGGCCGGGCGAAACGCTCGGTGAAACTCTGCGGCTGGGCCACGGTGTACCCCCAGCGCTCTGCCAGACGCTGCGCGACCTCGCCGCTCTCGGGGGCGTCGTTGTGCTCGAGGGGAACCCCCCGGCCCGCGGCCGCCGCCGCCTCCCCCTTGCCGAAGTAGTAGAGGGTGAGCCCGACGCGATCCACGGCATCCGCACGCGGAAAGTACGGACCGTAGGGGTCGTCGGCCTCGGTGAGCAGGCCGTCGGCGTCGGTGTCGAGGGTCCGCTCGTCGCGCGCCGACAGGTCGTCCAGGCGCCCGTCGGCGCGGTCGAACGGGTATCCCGCCCCGTAGGACGGCACCCAGACGGTCTCGGCCCCCGAGGATCCGGCGTGCACGGCGTCGGCGACGGTTTCGAACGCGCGCACGTACGCCGTGGGCTGCTGCCCCCACCGCACCCAGGACCCGTTCATCTCCGGGGCGAACCGCACGCGCTGCTCGGTGCCGTACGCGGCGTGCACGCGGTCGAGGGTGTCCGCGAGAGCCCGGGCGTCCGCCGCCGTGAGCTCGTCGAGATCCGTCGTCGGCTCGAACGTCAGGATGAGCGCTGCCCCCTGGGCTGCGGCCGCGGTGGCCGCGCGCTGCCAGCCCCGCTCCGCGGCGGCATCCAGGGGATAGGCCAGACGGATGCCGTAGGCCGGCGGCGTCTCACCGAGTCGCCGAGCGTACCCCTCCGGGGCGTCAGCACCCCAGTCCAGCTCGGGGGCGAACCACAGGCCCCCTGCGTCCGCGCCGGGTGACGCATCCGCGGCGGGCTCAGTGGGCGAACCGTCGACGGCGGCCGCGGCCACGCCGCTGCCCGCTGCCGCGAACACCGCGACCGCGGTGAGGGCCGTCGCGATGACCCGCGTGACCAGCCGGCGAGAGGCTCGCCTCACGGTCGCTCGCTCTCCAACTCCCAGACGTTGCGGGCACCGTCACGGCGGTAGGCGACGTGGTCCACACCCGCGACGGCCAACGCCAACCCGCGGCCGGTCTCCTCGTCGATGGATGCCATACGCACGGCATCCGGATCGAACGACGTGGGCCGCCCGTCGTCGCCGAACGTGGCCCGTAGCCGGACCGGGGTGGCCGAGAGCTCGAGCGTGAACTCTCCGTCCGGCCTCGCGGCTCCGGAGTGCTCGACGATGTTGCCGGCGATCTCGATGACGGCGGTGTCGAAACCGAACCGCACGCGCGGCGGGACCTCACCGACCTCCGACCACCACTGCTCGAGCAGGTCGTGGATGGCGTCGAGGCTCGCGACCACGACGGGGGCGCTCAGGCGGCGCTCGATGTCGGTCTCAGTCACGGAGAGCCTCCTCGACGCTCGGGCGGGGCCGCAGGACACGGTCGAGGTTCGTCAGCCCGAGGACCATCGAGACCTGGTCCGACGGGGAGGCGAGCCGGAGGTCGCCACCGGCCTGGCGCGCGCTGCTGAGGCAAGAGACGAGCGCGCCGACCCCGGACGAGTCGACGAAGTCGGTCTGCGACAGGTCGATCACGACGACCGGACCGCCGCCCTTCTGAATGACATCGGTGACCGTCTCGCGGAAGTCGCACGCCGACACCATGGTCAATCGTCCGCGCGGCGTGATGACGGTCGCGCTGTCGCGAGCGTCGATGTCGACCTGGAGCATGTCAGTAACCCTTCGGTTCGTGGTCGGATGCCGAGTACCGCACGGCGCGGATGATGACGCTGAACACGGCGAGGTCGTACAGCACCCACACGATGTTGACCAGCGGCGCCACGCCCTCCGCCTGGCCCACGGCGTAACGGATGGCGACGACGACGAGCGACAGCACGAGAGCGGCCATCACGATCAGTTGCGGTCGAACGAGGTCCCATCGCGGCCGGTTCTCGGTGGACCGCGTCTTGGGGGTCACCGAGAACGCGAGCGAGCGCCCCCCGTAGACGTTGCCCACCGCGCTGGTGACCGCGCGGATCCAGGTGGGGAAGAGCGCGAGCGAGTACTGCGCCCCCCGCCACGTCGGGCGGCCGTTCGCCACGACGATGAACAGCACCTGATTCAGCACGAAGAACGGGATGAAACGCGCGAAGAAGTCCACGCTCCACGCCTGCACCGGCATGACGCCGAACGTGAGGTAGAGGACGGGAGCGGTGACGTACACGATCGCGGCGAAGCCCGAGAGGTAGCTCCACATCGTGCCGAAGTACATCAAGCGCTGACCCCAGCTGAGGCCTTTCTGCACCAGGGGGTTCTCGCGGAACATCACCTGCATCGTGCCCTGCGCCCACCGCAGGCGCTGCGTGAGCATCGTGGGCAGGTCGTCGGGGGCCAGCCCCCGGGCGAGCACTTGATCGTGGTAGACCGACCGCCACCCCAGCCCGTGCAGGCGCATCGACGTCGCCATGTCCTCGGTGACCGAGATCGTGGCCAGCGGCATGATCGCCTGCGCCTCTTCGTCACGGCCCACGTCGAACGCGTTCACGAGCAGGCTGACGGATTCGACCGCCGCCAGGGGAGACAGGCTCTTCTCGGTCAGCGCTTCCAGGGCGACGTCGTCGACGGATGCCAGTGTCTCGGGGTCACCGGTCAGCTCGGCGAGGGCCGCGAGCTCGGCGCGCAGAGCGGAGATGTCCTCTCCGCTGAGGCGCTCGCGCACGTCGTCGATCCGGCGCTGGAACCGGTAAGTGAGGTCGGCCAGGGGCTCGCCGGTGGCGAGACCGGACTTGAGGGCGTCGAGGGCTGCGGCGACCTCATCCAGGGCGGCGACGACGCGGGGTTCTCGCGCGTGTGCACGTCGTGCCCGGGCCAACACCCGCCGAGATGCCCGGACACCACGGTCGACCGCACGTTCGACATCGCCGACGTAGCGGGAGACCCCGAGCTGCATGAGCGCTTCGCGGCGGAGAATCGCGTTCGAGCCGCAGAAGAACGCCGCGTTCCATCCGTCCTTGGACTGCTGGATCGGGCCGTAGAAGAGGGGCGCCTGACTACCCAGCGGATCCGAGGGGGGCACGTTGACGAACCACTGCGGAGTCTGCACGAGCGCGACACGCTCGTCCGCGTCGAACCAGCCCAGTGTGCGGTCAAGGATGTCGGGGGAGGGGATCTGGTCCGCGTCGAGGATCAGGAGGAATTCGCCCTCGGTCACCATCAGGGCGTTGTTCAGATTGCCCGCTTTGGCGTGGCGCGGTCGATCGCGCCACGCCTCCGAGCGGGTGATGACCCCGATCCCCTCCGCCTCGGCGAGCGCGCGCAATTCGGCACGGTCGCCGTCGTCGAGGATCCACGTGCGGTGCGGGTAGCGGATGGCGAGCGCCGCGCGAGCGGTCCCCATGACGAGATCCAGTGGCTCGTTATAGGTCGTCACGAGCACATCGACCGTCATCTCGCGCGTGATCGGGGGAGCGTCGTGCCGCTCCCGCAGCCGCCATGCGCCCAGACCGAAGAGGATGCAATCGATGAGGCTGTACGTCTCGGCCAGCACCAGGGGCACAGCGATCCACCAGTGCTCCCAGTTCACCGACGCCAGCCAGCGCCAGGCGAGGTAGTTGACCCCGCTCGCGATGGACAACACCACGATGACGCGGATCAGCGCGTGACGGCGGACGCGCTGCGCCTCGCGCCGACGGGCCTCGTGACGGGAATCGTCACGGGGGACGGTTGTTTCGACGATCATGCTCTTGCTCCGGGGGTGATTCACCACGGTGCCATGACCGCAAGAGAGGAATCACGCAGGTAGCGTCGAGCTGGCGGCTTCTGGTAAACGATCCGCCGATCCGCCTGCGCCGGCCGTCGTGTGGGGTCAGCGACCGGAGCGTGCGAGCGGCACGACGCACACGGCGAGGGCGGCGGCCGCGATCGTCAACGCGAGCGGACTTCCCGCCTGGTGAGCCACGGCGCCGACCACGGCGCCCCCGACGAGCGATCCCCACAGCACCAACGGGCGCTGCCACGCGGTTCGGGATCCCCCGGTGACCAGCGCCGCGAGCGCCAACCCGAGGCTCACGAGGGTGCCCGTCGAGTACGTGATCGCAACGCGCGCGCGCCCATCGGCGAGGAAGAGCGTGTTCAGGGCGCCCATCGCAGCCGCGAGCAGGCCGACGCGCCAGAGCGTCGCCTCTCCGGCGAGAGCCAGGCCGGCGGCGGCCCCGACGGTCAGAGCCGCCGCGCCGACGATCCAGGGCCGGGGTCGCGCCATCCGCGTGTTCGCGACGCCGCCGAGGGCGACACCCGCGACGAATGCGGCGATGATCCCCGCGGAGGCCAGGGCCACGGCCGCACCCGGCCCGAGCACCTCGACCGCGGCCTGCGTCGAGTTGCCGCTCATGAACGACACGAACAGGCCCCCCGTGTCGAGGAAGCCGATGGCGTCGACGAACCCCGCTATGCCCGCGAGCGTCACGGAGACGGTCAGCGACCCACGATCGACGTCCTTCATCCCAGTCCCTTCGCGTGACGCGTCGCGTTCATCGTGGGGCGGGAACGGTGGCGTCGGCAAGTCGAGCGGGCGGGGCCCTCCTTCAGCGCACCCGCGGCACGTAGCGCGGCACCCAGCGGACGAAGCCGATCGCGCCGGCCGCGGCGAGGAATCCCATCGCGGCGACCGCGATCGACAGTGACGCGGCCGCCGTCAGTGCGGACAGGATGAGAGGAGCGATGGCGCCGCCGCCGTCGGTCAGGGTCCGCCACGACCCGAGGAATGCCGCCGGGTCGGCGGGCGGAGCGAGATCGGCTCCGAGAGTGAGCAGGATGCCGCTGGACAGACCGTTGCCGACGCCGAGCACGGCGGCGAACATGGCGTACCACATCGCGGCGTCACCGACGTCATGGGGGACCGAGAGCGCGAGGAATCCCGCGCCCATCAGCACCATCGCCGGCAGAGCCGCCCACAGTCGACCGAAACGGTCCATGACCTGGCCGCTCGCGTAGAACAGAGCGAAGTCGATGGCCCCGGACACCCCCACGACCACCGCGATCGCGGAGGCATCCAGACCCAGCGACACTCCCCACAGTGGCAGGACGACCTGTCGAGCCGATCGGACCGCCGACAGCGAAGCGGCGGCGAGACCGAGGCGCGAGAGCACGCCGCGGAAGCGCCACATCGTTCGGAACACGCCTGCGCGCTCGACGAGCGGAATCGCGCCGGTGACGGGTTCCCCGGTGTCTTCGGCATCCCCTCCGTCGCCGGTCGTCGATGCGGCGGCGGGGGCGGCGATCGCGCGCTCGGGATCCGGCCCCAGGAGGACGAGGAGGATCGTCGCGACCTGGCAGATCGCGAAGAACGCGATGGAGGCGGACTCGTCGCCGAAGATGCCCAGCAGGGCCGCCGACACGAACGGGCCCACGAACATCCCGAGGCGGAACGTCCCGCCCAGCAGCGACAGCGCGCGGGCGCGGAAGGCCAGCGGCACCCGGGTCGTCATGAACGAGTGTCGCGCCAGAGCGAAGGATGCCGTGCAGAACCCGATGAGGAACACCGCCGCAGCGAACACGGCGAGCGAACCAGCAAAGACGACGCCGAGCAGGCCGCCGAGGATGACGATGCCCGCAACGCCCATCGTCAAGCGCTCGCCGAATCGCGCGACCGCCCAGCCGGCGGGGATGTTTCCGCACAGCTGACCCACGACGAGAGCGGCGGCGATCAGGGCGGCGAGGGCGACGTCCGCGCCCAGCCGATTCGCGATCACCGGGATGAGGGGGATGACCGCACCCTCGCCGAGGGCGAAGAGCAGGGTCGGGCCGTAGATCATCGGCGCGAAGCGCACCAGTACGTTCCGGGGGGAGTCGGTCGTCACCGTCTCCACGATAGGCTGGAGTGTCATGCTCGAACTGGACCTTGCCGCCGACATCCAGGCGCTGCGCTCGACCTTCGCCGATATTCAGGCCGTGGTCGACGTCGACGCACTCACCGCCGATATCGAACGCCTGAGCGAAGAGGCGGGGGCGCCCGACCTCTGGGACGACGTCGACAACGCCCAGAAGGTCACCAGCCGCCTTAGCCACCGTCAGGCCGAGCTCAAGCGCATCACCGAGATCGAGCAGCGCCTCGACGACCTCGAAGTGCTCGTCGAGCTCGCCAACGAGATGGAGGACGAGGAGTCCGCCGACGAGGCGCGCAAGGAGCTCGCTTCGCTCCGCGAGGTCATCAACCAGCTCGAGGTGCAGACGTTGCTCGACGGCGAGTACGACGCCCGGTCGGCGGTCGTGACGATCCGCTCCGGCGCGGGCGGCGACGACGCCACCGACTTCGCCGAGATGCTCCTGCGCATGTACCTGCGGTGGGCCGAGCGTCACAAGTACCCGGTGAAGGTCATGGACACGTCGTACGCCGAGGGCGCAGGCATCAAGTCCGCGACGTTCGAGGTCGACGTCCCCTACGCGTACGGCACGCTGTCGGTCGAGGCGGGCACCCACCGCCTCGCGCGCATCAGCCCCTTCGGCGGCGCCGACAAGCGGCAGACGAGCTTCGCCGCCGTAGAGGTCATTCCCGTGATGGAAGAGGCCGTCGAGGTCGAGGTACCCGAGAACGACATCCGCGTCGACGTCTTCCGCTCGTCGGGTCCCGGCGGACAGTCGGTCAACACGACCGACTCCGCCGTGCGCATCACGCACATCCCCACGGGCCTGGTCGTTTCGATGCAGAACGAGAAGTCGCAGATCCAGAACCGTGCGGCGGCCATGCGGGTTCTGCAGACGCGCCTGTTGCTGCTCAAGCGCGAAGAAGAGGCAGCCAAGAAGAAGGAGCTCGCGGGGACGATCACCGCGAGCTGGGGCGACCAGATGCGGTCGTACTTCCTCTACGGCCAGCAGCTGGTGAAAGACCTTCGCACCGGATATGAGGTCGGAAACCCCGCGGTCGTCTTCGACGGCGACCTCGACGGTCTGATCGCGGCCGGCATCCGGTGGCGAAAGCGCAAGGACGACGACGACTGACCGAGGGATGCCGCGAGCCGTGGCATCCATAGGACTCTCCCGGTTCCACGATCCGGCGCGTCCTCTCGGGCTGGAACGGTCGCGCGCTTAGGCTCGTCGAGCCATGATCCGGTTCGAGAACGTCACCAAGCGGTATCGCGGCACCACGAGACCGGCGTTGAACGCCGTCGACTTCGAGGTGCAGCGCGGAGAGTTCGTCTTCCTCGTCGGAGCCTCGGGCTCGGGGAAGTCGTCGTGCCTGCAGCTCATCCTGCGAGCAGAGACCCCGAGCGAGGGGAGGGTCGTCGTTCTCGGGCGTGACCTGCGCACCCTCTCCAACCGGAAGGTGCCGTACTTCCGCCGTCACATCGGGTCGGTGTTCCAGGACTTCCGTCTGCTCCCGAACAAGACCGTGCACCAGAACGTCGCCTTCACGCTCCAGGTCACGGGTGCTTCGCGCGGCTTCATCCAGCAGGCGGTGCCCGAGGTGCTGGCGCTGGTGGGTCTCGACGGCAAAGAGAAGCGTCTTCCGCACGAACTTTCCGGTGGTGAGCAGCAGCGTGTCGCGATCGCGCGCGCCCTGGTGAACCGTCCGCAGGTTCTCCTCGCCGACGAACCCACGGGAAACCTCGACCCCGGCACGTCCGTCGACATCATGCAGCTGTTGGCGCGCATCAACGCCGGAGGCACCACCGTCGTGATGGCGACCCACGAGGCCGGCTTCGTCGATCAGATGCAGCGTCGCGTGATCGAGTTGCGCAACGGCGAGATGGTCCGCGACGAACGACGCGGTGGGTACGGCGACACGTCGGGCATTCCCCGACTCGCCCCCGAGGTCGAGCGGGGCGCCGCCGCGGTGGCCGCTCTCACCGCGGTCCTCGAGGTTCAGCGCGAGGTCGCGCACGTCACCGGGGCCGTCGAGCCCCTCGATCTCTCCGCGGCCGCCCGGAACGACGCGGCACGAGCCGAGGCGGCACGCCCGGATGCCACGACCGGCCCGGCGGCTGAGGCCTCGGCGGCGGAGACCTCGGCGTCGGCCGACGCGACGCCGCCTCCGCGTGAACCCAGTACGAACACGCGATCGGTGCCCGTGACCACACCGGACGTCGATGCGCTCGGCCTCGCCGATCGACTCGGTCTCGCCGACAAGAACGACCGCGACAACGAAGTGGGGCCCACGACATGAGACTCGGGCTCATCCTCTCCGAGGCCTTCACCGGGCTTCGTCGTAACGCGTCGATGGTCATCTCGGTCATCCTCGTGACGTTCGTGTCGCTCACTTTCGTGGGTGCCGCGATGCTCATGCAGATGCAGATCGGCAAGATGCAGTCGTACTGGGCCGACCGTGCCCAGGTCGCAGTGTTCATGTGCGCGACGGTGTCGGACGCGCCGTCGTGCACGGCCGGTCAAGCGGCGACCCAGGAGCAGATCGATCAGGTCACCGCGACCCTCGACGGTCCCGCCCTCGCGCCACTGATCCGCAACTACACGTTCTCGACGAGCGATGAGGTCTTCGAGGATGCCAAGGCGCAACTCCCCGAGGACATCGCCGGCGTTGTCACCGCCGACCAGTTCAACGCCACCTTCAGCATCAACCTCGTCGACCAGGGCCAGTCGGATGTCATCTCGGAGGCGTTCAGCAACCAGACCGGCGTCGAAGAGGTCACCGACCAGATGCAGTATCTGGAGCCGCTGTTCCAGACCCTGACGGTCGCGACCTACGTCGCCGTCGGGATCGCCGGGCTCATGCTCGTCGCCGCGGTTCTGCTGATCGCGACGACGATCCGGCTGTCGGCGTTCGCGAGACGCCGAGAGCTGGGCATCATGCGGCTGGTGGGGGCGTCGAACCGGTTCATCCAGACGCCGTTCGTCCTCGAGGGTGTCCTCGCGGCGCTGATCGGGTCGGCGCTCGCGAGCGTGGCGGTGTGGGCGATCGTCGGGGTCGGCGTGAACCAGTACCTCCGTGATCGCATCGGCTTCATCACTTCGTGGGTCGGCTTCGCCGACGTCGCGATCGTGGTGCCCGTGATCATCGTGATAGGTGTACTGCTGGCGGCTCTCAGCGCGAGCTTCGCGATCCGACGCTGGCTGCGCGCCTGAGTCTGTAGACTGAGGGGCTCTGTGTGCCCGGAATCATGAGGAGGTGGCACCATGCCTCGTGAGCAGGGTGAGAAGCTCATCGCGTCGAACAAGAAGGCGCGCCACGACTACGCCATCGAGAAGACGTATGAAGCCGGGCTCGTGCTGACCGGCACCGAGGTCAAGTCGCTGCGGCAGGGCCGTGCGAACCTCACGGACGGTTACGCCTACATCGATGGCGGTCAGGCCTACCTGGACGCCGTCCACATCCCCGAGTATTCGCAGGGGCACTGGACCAATCACTCGGCCAAGCGCACCCGCAAGCTGCTGCTGCACAAGGAAGAGATCATCAAGCTCTCGCACGCCGTCGCCGCGGGCGGGTACACCCTCGTGCCGCTGCGCCTGTACTTCCTCGACGGCCGGGCGAAGGTCGAGATCGCGGTGGCCAAAGGCAAGCGCGAGTTCGAGAAGCGTCAGACAATTCGTGAGCGCGAAGACAAGCGTGAGGCGGAGCGCGCCATGCGCACGCGCAACCGCCTGGGGGAGTGACGCTCACTCGGCCCGGAAGCGCCCTTCGACGGTTGCGCTGACGACGATCTCGGGCGCCTGGAGACTGAACGACGGGCCCGCCTCGGCTCTCGCGGCCATCATCCGGGGCATCGCGGCATCCGGATGCCGATCGAGCAGTCCGGCGTCCGCGATCTCGACGGCGGTGATGGATGCCAAGCCCAGGGCTTCCGCGTACGCGGCCGCGCGCTCCACGGCGACCTGTACGGCGGAGGCAGCGACCTTCCGCTCGACCCGAACGCGGGTCTCGTGCGCGAGACGCCATTCGACCGCGGTCACCTGCACGTCGTCGGACTCGGCGACATCACCCAGCCACCAAGACAGCGCCCCAGCATCGGTGAAAGTCGCCGACAGTTCCACGCTCGCATGATGCACCAACGGCAGCTGCGCTCCGTCGTTGTTCCAGGGGCGGTCCGACCACACGGACACTCGTGCACTCGACCACTCCGACACCTCGCCGGACCGAAGGTGCGCCACCAGACCGTCCTGGACGGATGCCGCCCGCTCCTGGGCTCGTTCGACCACCGGACCGCGCGTCGAGCCGTCGGTGGACACGGTGACGCGCACCGCCGCTTCCTCGGCCCGTACGCGCGTCTCGCTCTCGCCCCGCACCGTGATGATGACCTCGCTCATGCGGCGAGCCTAGGCGAGAGGGTGGGAATGCGGAGGGGAGGGCGGCGTTGTAGACTGTGATGCTCGGGTGCTTCGGTGCCCGGGACTGGCAATTCAACAGTGTGACGATGGTCGCTCCTTCACGGAGTTCCCGGGGCTGATCGGTTTCGACAGCGCCTGCGAACCCGCGAGAAGCGGGCCGAGGATGTGGGGTTATCTCGTAAACGCTCCCTGCAAAACAATAAGTGCCGATGCTAAGCGCACTGACTTCGCCCTCGCTGCCTAAGCGAGCCCGATAGTCCGTCAGGCCGTGTGTGACCCCGCCACGGATCCTGGCGTCATTTAGGGGTCTTGCTGTGTGACGGCGTCCGGACGTCACGCGGGACTTTTCCCGGACTGGGCCTGTCGACTTAGGTGTCTGTGACAAAGGTCGGGGCCGAGCAGAACGTCTGCACAGACTGCGCCCGGAGAAAACGCGGAGACCCAGCGTTGGACGGGGGTTCGATTCCCCCCAGCTCCACGAACCATCGTCGTACGAAATGGCCCGAGACCCGCATACTCTGCAGATCTCGGGCCATTGTTGTTTTTCGTCGAGGCACCGACTTCGCACGTGGCTCGACGCGGCAGGGAATCTCGACTTCCGAATACGTTCCGAACTAGACTGGCCGCATGAGCACGATCAGCGACTTCGGCATGACAGTCCGCCGGTCTTCAGACCTCAGCAAGCACGCCGCGGAGGTTTTCGCGGAAGCCGACGATCACCCGGTTCAGGTGACTCGACGCGACGGGGAGCCTCTGGTGCTGATGTCCCAACGTGAGGCGGACGCTCGTGCGCAGCTGCTTCAGTTGGCTGCTCAGCTCATCACCCTGTCGCTGGACGACGACGAGTCGCTGGAGGTCGGCATGACGAAGCTCTTCCCGTGGATGCTCGCGCTGTCGCCGGCAGACCAGGCAGAGTGCGCGAAGAACGTCGTAGATGCCGCCCGTGCATCGTTCTCCACCGGACAGGCTCACCTGGCCGTGGCGGAGCTGACGTCCTGGCGGGAGACGGCGACAGCACTCGCCGCCGGTCTGAGCTCGGAGCCGGTCGATTGGCTGGACGAGATCGAGTCCGTCGAGCGACCCTGACCGTGGCGAAGGGCGAGCAGGTCTCCCGGCCGACGAAGAAGAACGAGTACTCGATCCTTTTCGCGTCGACCGGCGCGAAGAAGGGGTGGCGTGATCTCGTGGCGACCATCCGAAATCCGATGGCGGACGCCTGGGACTTTCTGACTCGGACGCCGACGGAACGAACACCCACGAACTATCCGCTCCGGGGCGAACTGGGCTCAGTCCAACGCGACGGTGCGCGCTATGAACGGTGGCAGCACAAGCCAACGTTGAAGGGGGACGCGAGGATCTGGTTCTGGGTGGACGGGCGCACCGTGTTCATCGAACAGGTGCATACGCACCACCCCAACGACACGAAGTAGACCGCCCCCTTTGTCCGCGCTTGCCGAGAGGCGTGATGTCGTTCACGCCGCGGTGCGGGTGTGGACGTCGCTCTCGCCCGAGGCGCCGTTGAGCTCGAGGTAGACGCGTCCTTCGGTGCGCGTGAGGGTGGCGGTGTTGCGGCGTTCGATCGCGTCCGCCATCGTCTCCACGAACCCGGGGTCGAAGGAGTGCAGAAGCACCTCGTCGGCCCGGTGAATACGCTTCCCGGCCCAGGGCGCGGCCACCTTCTCTGGGTCGCGGTGCGTGTACACGGCGACCCGCTCGGCCTTCATGCTGCCGGTGTGCAGGCGGGCGGCATCCGGGGCTCCCACCTCGATCCACGCGGTCAGTGAGCCCGTCAGGTCGCGCACCAGGACGGCCGGTTCGTCCGTGGCGGAGACGCCCTCGCTGAAGGCGATGCCCTCCTCGTATTCGAGGCAGTACGCGAGTACGCGCGTGAGCATGTAGGGCGCGGTCTCGGAGGGATGCCGCGCCACCCGCACCGCGAGTTCGTCGTAGACGCCGCGATCGACGTCGGAGAGCTGCACCGTGAAGGTGTGAATGGTTGCGCCGATAGCCACGACGACCGAGCCTACGTCACCGGGTTGCCCGCACCTCACGGCGCCGCTTAGCGTCGGAGCATGCCCGATCCCCGCCGCCTGCGCATCGACGTCGGTCCGTTCCAGCTCGACCCGGATGCCGAGGCCCCCACGTGGACGGCGACGGGGTCGCGCGCAGCGGGCGGCACCGTGACGGGCGGATGGAGCGACTGGGTCGCCTTCGCACAGCGGGTGCTGCAAGCCGACGCGTTGTGGCGGGAGCGGGAGGCTCGCGGCGACGCGTGGGATCAGGGGCACGCCGCCTCCGGCGCCCCGGACGCGGTCAATCCCTACCGCTGAGCCGGCGGCCACTCCACCAGCACGAGACTCTGTTTGGTGTCGGCGATCTTCACCCAGTCGTCGCCGAAAAGATAGGTGATGCCGTAACCGTCGGCATCCTTCCCGATCGCCCAATCCGGGTTCTCGGTGACGTAGATCAGGCCGTCGGAGCCGTCTTCGCGCTTCCAGCCGGACGCGACGAGCTCGTCCACCGCGTCCTGCACGGCATCCGCTTCGATCGGTGCCCACCCGAACATCTGGATGCGGTCGGAGGTCACGGAGCTGTCACCCCACTTGCACTGGATGCCGCCCGACAGCTCGGTCGCCCCGACGCGGAAGGCTTCGGTCTGCACCGTCCACCCGAGGCTGCGGAAGTCGGCGGCGGTGGTGCTCGGGATGATCGTCTCGCACGTCGGCTCGCCGGCGTCGGCGCCGGGTGTCTCGGTCGGTGTCGCCTCGGGCGGCGCCGTCGGGGTGACGGCCGGGGGAGCCGACGGTGCGGCGTCGGGTGCCGTGGGCGTGGTACACGCCGTCAAGAGAACCGCGGCGAGTATCGCGGTACCCGCGGCGGAGAGCGACCGCCGAATCACGGGGCGTCTCCCTCGTGCAGGAAGGCGTGGAACGCATCGTGCAGCACGCCGTTCGACGCGAGCGAGGAGCCCGCGTCGAGCCGGTCGGAACCGTCGAACGCGCTGAACCGGCCGCCGGCCTCGCGCACGATCGGCGCGATCGCGGCGATGTCGTACTCCTTCACACCGAATTCGGCGACGAGCTCGAGACGACCTTCCGCGAGCCACATGTAGGGGAGGGCGTCGCCGTAGGCGCGATCGCGCCACACCGCGCGGGCGAGGCGTTCGAGCGTCGGCACGAGGTCGACGTCGTCCCACTGTTCGATGCTCTGGAAGCTGATGCTCGCGTGCGCGATGTCGTCCACGCCCGAGACGTGGATGCGTCGCGCTTCGCCGTCGCGACCGTTCGTCCAGGCGCCGTGGCCGGTGGCGGCCCACCAGCGTCGTCCGATCGCCGGCTGGCTCACGACACCCACGGTCGGGACCCCGTCCACGGTGAGCGCGATGAGCGTCGCCCACACGGGGATGCCGCGCATGTAGTTGTGGGTGCCGTCGATCGGGTCGATGACCCATCGGCGCGCGGTGTCGCCCGTCGTGCCGTACTCCTCGCCGAGGACGGCGTCACCCGGTCGCTCGGCATCCAGGATGGCGCGGATCGCCCGCTCGGTGGCCAGATCGGCCTCGGTGACGTGGGTGCGATCGGGCTTGGTGTCGATCTGCAGGTCGACGGCGTCGAACCGCGCCATGGCGACCGCATCGGCCGCGTCGGCCAGGCGCAACGCCAGCTCGAGGTCGTCGCTCACCGACACCGCGGACGAGGGGATCGCATCGAGGGAAGCCACCGCTCCAGAATAGACGGCACCCCCACCCCGATTTGGCGTGCTCTCGTCACGCCTGGTAACGTAATCCCTCGGTTCGGAACGCGATTCTGAGCCGAAGGAACGCACCTCTAGCTCAATCGGCAGAGCAACTGACTCTTAATCAGTGGGTTCTGGGTTCGAGTCCCAGGGGGTGCACCACAAGGAAGGCCCGGAAACACTGAGCAAAATCAGTGACCGGGCCTTCCGCCGTTTCCGGCTCGGATCGGGCAACATCGCGAAAACAGCGCGTCCCGTTTCAGCCGACCGCGCGGAGCGGCCTGAGCGAACCGGCCTCCGCCTCAACCGCCGCCATGATGTCGTCCAAAACGTCCACGTTCGGCTTGGCTTCGAGCAGGTGGCCGTAAACATCTGCTGATGCGGTCGCGAGCGGCAGCGCGCTCGTCGTCGGCCTGGAAGCGGATGGCGAACTCGTCGGCCAGGTCTTCCAGCGCATCCTCGACCTCGCCGAGCTTGGCGACGGCGGTTTCGGCGAGGCGTCCCAGGACGCGCTCATAGGCAGGATTGCCAGAGGCTCCTGCGAGCTTGGGCAGGGCGGCGAGCTTCTGCTCTCGCGTGGCGTCTGCCGGGAGTGGCGTGCGGGGCATTGTGATGTCTCCTTCTTTGTCCATGCTGAGCCGCGCTATCGAGCGGCAGAGTGGCCAGCGAGCGAGAATCGTTCTCAAGAAGGAGAGCGCAACGAACACGACCGTGCCTCATGTAAACGACCCAACAACAGTGTGGATATTCGAAGCGATGTTCATCTACGAAACCCTCAGCCGAGAGACAAACCGCATCCCGAAAGGTGCAGCCGTCGGTCTCCCGGAGTACCCGACCGCCCTCGGCATCCTCGGCGGCATCCCGATCCTCGCGAGAGAGGTCGTCGTCCTGGCGGACGGCTCGTCGTGGCTGTACGCCGACGATGTTCCGGGCGGCTCCGTCCTGACGCCTGGTTCTCTCGGCATCTGCCACAAGTGCGGCGCAGGGTGCGCTCAGTTGGCTCCAGTCGTGCCCGAAGAAGGGACTCTTGCCGCAGCTCTGCTGCAAGCCCGGTGATCGGCGTATGGGTGTCCTAATTGCGTCGCGGTCCGACGATCCAGAAAGGTCCCGCGGAGCAGCCCGCTGGAATCTCTGCTTCTAGCTCGCTCGGATCGCCAATCTCGTTGCCGGCGAACGTGATGGTGTCGCCCACTCGATACTGATCCTCGCCGAACGTGAGAGTCTCCCCGTCCCAAGTAACCTGATCGGAAGGGAAAATTGGGACCCTTGAGTTGTCCAGGCGCACACATCCATCTATCTCCACGAGAACCCCGCGAGCTTCCCCAGCGTCGCTGCCCCAATTCGGCGGAACCTCGTAAGTGGCGATCGCACCCTCACTTGCCCGGCTTTCGTCAGGCGTCTCGGAAGGCGTAGGGTCGCTCGCGAGTGAGCACGATGTGAGCAGAGTGGCGAGTACCACCAACAATGCAGCGGTGAGGAGCTTTCTCATCACTGACATCCGGGCGGGTCGATGCACAGGTCAACCTGAAGCTGGTTGAGAACTGGATTGATCGGGGTGTAGAAGTCGTCGAAGGCTCCGTAACCCTTGAAGATCCCGTACGCGGTGTTTCCTAGGTAAACCGGTCCACCACTGTCCCCCGGCTGGACCGTCGACCCGTTTATCCTTACGAGGCCATAGGAAGTCTTCTCACTACTTGTATGTGATTGGTTGAGGCCGATCACCCTCGCTGATTGTCGTCCGCCATTTCGGCCGTAGACGTAGACGGTCGAGTTGATGCTTACGTCACTGCGGGCCTTCTGCGCGCGGCCGAGGCCATGATCGTAATGGAACCAGGCATCCATCATGATGGGGCTTCGCATCCACTGCATATCGCCGTATGTCTCGATATGCTGAGCACGGAAGTTGAAGTCGAAGTTTTAGTTCGGCGAGATTTGGCGCAAGTTTTTTGAGCAGTGGCCCGCAGTCACCACTCCGATGTCAGGACCCACCCTCGCGCTAACGACAAACCCGGACGTGCAGCTCAGGCCGGAGTCGAGTGCATTTAGTGCGGTTCCTCCAGCCTGCCCCCAACTCGCGTCACCGATCGCGCCTGTATCGGCAATGTACGTTTCGATAGTGAAGCCGCCCAGTGTGTCGGTGCTGAAGGCGTCATCCAACGAAGCCTTCAACTGTCCGACATGCCGGTCTAGAGCTTCGCGCGCCACTGAGTCATCGTTCTCAGATGCAAACTCGACTTGGTAGACCTTGCGATCGGGAATTGGCCCCGAGGTGACCGCTACGCCTTCCCCAACGTAGGTCAACGCAGTGTTGTGGATCTCTCTGCTGATGGTGGCCATCTGCACCTCTGAGGCGCCGAAACCCTCAATCGCCTTGATCGGAACCGTACTGCCGTCAATGATTGCTGTGGCGTCAGGGGGTGTTGCGGCTGCGAACGCTACTTCGACGTACTTGTCGCGAATCCATGCCACCGCGAAGTCATCAGGGAACTGTTCGCGAAGAGCCTTTATGATTGGTCCAGCCTCTAGCTGCCATACAGCTGCCGCCTCCTCCTCATCGAGAAGGGCCAGGCTTTCTTCGTCAAACTCTTGGACCCACGGCGCCTCGTCGCCGCTCGCCGTTTCATCCGGCGCAACCGCGGCCTGAGCCGACGACGCGAACAGGATGGATGTAGACATCGCTGCACCGAACATCAAGACTGTCGTGCTGATCCGCATCAGACTTCCGCCCTCGGTAGTTGCTCGTATGAACAATTGCTCCGCTTGGGTCATCATCTCAGGGCGGCGCATGCCAGCACAATGAGGCTGATGTCCTCGCGATGCTCGGCCACGCGACGGAGCTTGTCCGCGACGAGCTGAGCTAGACGGCGCTACACCTGAGCCTTAAGCCGAGAACGCCCGGACTCCCTGGGGCTGGGAGGGTCCGGGTGTTCTCTCGTGGCAGATGGGCGCAGGCGGGCGAGCGGGTCGGGAGGCCGGATCAGCGCGAAAACAGCGCCGCCGCTCGTCCCGGACGGTCCCGGACATCCCCGGTCGTTGTCCCGCGATCCGCGTGTTTCGGGGCTTTCCGGGGAGGTCGGGGAGCGACGGGGACCCAGGCCCAAGCTCTCCTAATCAGTGGGTTCTGGGTTCGAGTCCCAGAGGGTGCACCGACGAAACGCCCCCCACTGGATTTCCGGTGGGGGGCGTTCTGCTTCCGTTGTGATGCTCGCAGCACAGCGACGCCGCACTTGGCAAGGGCGTTCTGACATCGCCGCCGCACCTCTCCACTGGGGCGATGAGTTCCGACACCACGCGTCGCGCCACCTCCAAACGCGACGCTCCCGCATCCGAGCACCCCGGCAAGCCGGATTCCCCCGATGACCTCGACAAGCGCTCGTGGAAGTATGTCCTGCGCAAGACGCTGCATGAATTCCGGTCCGATGGGTGTATCGACATCGCCGCGGCGTTGACGTATTTCGCGGTCCTGTCGATCTTCCCTGCGCTGATCGCGCTGTTCTCGCTGCTCGGGGTCTTCGGGCAGGGCCAGGCGGCCGCCGACGCCATCCTCGGGATCATCGAGCAGGCGGCACCCGGCGAGACCGCGAGCACCATCCGCGGGCCGATCGAGCAGATCGCCTCATCGCCCGGCGCGGGCGTGGCGCTGATCACCGGAGTCGTGCTCGCCGTGTGGTCGGCATCCGGGTACGTGGGCGCGTTCAGCCGCGCAATGAACCGCATTTACGAGATCGACGAAGGACGACCGTTCTGGAAGCTCAAGCCGGTTCAGCTTCTCGTCACCGTGATCGGCATCGTTCTCCTCTTCATCGCGGCGACCATTCTCGTGGTGTCGGGTCCGGTCACCGCGGCGGTGGGCGACGCGCTCGGTGTCGGAGATGTGGCGCAGACGCTGTGGTCGATCCTCAAGTGGCCGGTCCTCGCCCTCATCGTCGTGCTGATGGTGGCGATCCTGTACTACGCGACTCCGAATGCGAAGCAGCCGAAGTTCCGCTGGATCAGCGTGGGCGCCCTCATCGCGATCGTCGTGCTCGCCCTCGCCACCCTCGCCTTCGGTCTCTACGTCGGGAACTTCTCGAACTACGACCGCACCTACGGTTCCCTCGCGGGCATCGTGATCTTCCTGCTGTGGCTGTGGATCGCGAACCTCGCGCTCCTCTTCGGCGCTGAGTTCGACGCGGAGATGGAGCGCGCGCGTCAGCTCGAGGCCGGTATCGCCGCCGAGACCGACATCCAGCTGCCGCCCCGCGACGACCGCAACCTGAAGAAGGCGGATGCCAAGGAGGCAGAGGATGTCGCCGAGGGGCGCCGTATTCGGAAGGACCACGACTCGGCGAACTGAGCCGGGGTGAGCCACTCCGGCGGCGAGGTGCGAGGTGGTTGTGGCGGTTGCCGGGGTGTCGGCCCTCGCATCATCGCCGATCGAGCGACAGGATGGCGACATGGCCGACGACGAGATGTGGGACGTCACCGACGTCCAGGGCACGCCCACCGGAACGCTGCATCGCCGGGGTGACGGCCCCGTGCCAGCCGGGTCGTTCCACATCGTGGCATCCGTGTGTGTCGCGGCATCCACGGGTCGGGTCCTCGTGAGCCGAAGGGCGGAGGGGAAGGAGTACCCGCTCGCGTGGGAGTTCCCGGCGGGCAGCGCCCTGCGCGGGGAGTCCAGCCGTCGGGGTGCGATCCGCGAGCTCGACGAGGAGGTGGGCATCTCGGTCCTACCGGACGACCTCGTGCTCGTGGGGCGCGTCGTCGAGGAGCGCGCGCTGTTCGATCTGTGGTGCGCGCACGTCGAGGGCGAGCCCGAGGTGACGGTCGATCCCGACGAGGTGCTCGAGGCCGAGTGGGTCGACCTCGCCGAGGTGCGCCGCCGCTGGCAGGCGGGGCTCTTCGCAACGCCGTGGAACGCTCGATTCGCCCAGCTGTGGGAGACGCTCGACGACACCGTCCGGGGCGGTCGGTGACGGACCGGACGCACGCCGTCGCGGTTGCCGGCGGAACGCTGCACGTGGGGGAGTGGCATCCGGATGCCGACGGCGCACCGTGGCTGCTCGTGCACGGGGTCACGGCATCGCACCGCGCGTGGTCGTGGGTCGCGGAGGCGGCGCCGAACCTGCGGCTGATCGCCCCGGACCTGCGGGGCAGGGGGCGCAGCGCCGACATCGACGGCCCGCTCGGGATGGCCGCGCACGCGGATGACCTCGCCGCGGTCCTGGATGCCACGGGCGTCGAGCGCGCGGTGGTCGTCGGGCACTCGATGGGGGCGTTCGTGTCGGCGGTGCTCGCCGATCGGCACCCGGACCGCGTCGAGCGGGTCGTGCTCGTGGACGGAGGACTGCCGCTCGACCTTCCCCCGGGGATGCCGCCGCGCGATGCGGTGCGGCACGTCCTCGGGCCGACGGCCGCCCGGCTGGAGATGCGCTTCAGCGATCGAGGGCAGTACCGCGAGTTCTGGCGGGAGCACCCGGCGTTCGTCGGCCGGGAGGACCCTCTCCTCGATGACTACTTCGACTACGACCTCGTGGGAGAGGAGCCGGAGCTGCGTCCCGCGACGACGTTCGCCACGGTCGAGGCCGACTCGCTCGACCAGAACACCGGCGCCGACATCGCACGGGCCCTCGATCGGATGCCACGGCCCACGCTGCTGCTCGCCGCGGCGCGTGGACTGCGGGGCGAGGTTCCGCCGCTGTATCCCGACCTCGCCGGCCTGCGGAGTGCTTTCCCGCAGCTGACGGACGCGCGCCGGGTGCCCGACACCGACCACTACTCGATCGTGATGTCGCACCCCGGCGCACGCGCCGTCGTCGCCGCGACTCGGGGCCTCCTGCCATAGGAGCCCGATCTGAGCGCCCTCGGTCCGCTCCGGTTCAGGCCGCGTCTCCCACCAGAACGGCGGCGCCCTCGTCGGCGGCGGTCGGATGTGCCCGGTCGATGTGGGCGAGAGCCGCGCGACCGAACAGAACGCAGGTCGCTGAGATCACGACGGACACGGTCGCCATAACGTAGGGGACCCCGGCCCCGGCGGCGTGCCACAGGAACGCGGCGAGGGGCGGAGCGACGGCCCCACCGAGGAACCGGACCGCCGAGTAGGCCGACGACGCGACCGAGCGCGGCAGATCGGTCGCCTCCATGACCGCCTCGGTGAGGGCGGTGTTCACGACGCCCAGGACGAGACCGCCCACGACGATGCACGCGACGAGCGCGGCGGGCGACCCCACGACGAACGCAGCGACGAGCAGGTCGACCGCCAGAAGCGGCAGTGCCACGAGCAGGACGGTGGTCAGTCGCATCCGGCGCAGCAGGAGGGGAGCAACCCACACGCTCGTGACCGCCAGCGCCACGCCCCAGCCGAAGAACGTCAGACCGATCCCCATCGCGCCGAAGCCGAGGGGGAACGGAGAGAACGCCAAGAGCGTGAAGAAGCCGATGTTGTAGAACAAAGCGGTCGCGGCCAGGATCGCCAGCGCCGGGCGGCCCAGCGCGCGGAACGGCGCGCTGAAGGGAATCGGCGAGCGGGCGGGCGACGGGCCGCGGAGGAGCACGAGCACCGCGACGAAGGCAACCGCCATCAGCGCCACGACGCCGAAGAACGGGCCGCGCCAGCTCGCCTCGCCCAGGATGCCGCCCAGCAGCGGACTCACGGCGATGCCGAGACCCAGGGCGGCTTCGTACAGCACGATCGCGGCGGAGCTCCCGCCCGAGGCGGCCCCGACGATCGTGGCGAGGGCGGTCGAGATGAAGAGGGCGTTCCCGAGACCCCATCCCGCGCGGAACCCGATGACGGCGTCGACGCTCCCGCTGAGGGCGCACAGGAGCGCGAACACGACGATGAGTCCGAGCCCGATGAGCAGTGTCGCCTTCGCGCCGATGCGGCTCGAGATCCAACTGGTCACGAGCATCGCCAGACCCGTGACGACGAGATAGCTGGTGAACAGCAGCTCGGTCTCGACCGGGCTGGCCTGCAACGACTCCGCGATCGCGGGGAGGATGGGGTCGACCAAGCCGATCCCCATGAACGCCACGACACACGCGAACGCGACCGCCCACACCTGAGCGGGCTGCTTCCAGACGCTCGGAGCGGCGCTCATCGTGCCCCCTCCGGCTCGAGGCCCACGCGGGCCGCCAGGGCGTCGGCGCTCATGCGGACCGCGTCCCACTCGGCATCCGTCAGATCGGCGACGTGCGGGGTCAGGGCGGCGCTGAGCGCTTCCATCCAGCGGTCGAGCTCGCGCAGCCCCTCGTCGGTGGCCGACACGACGCTCACGCGCGAGTCGTCGGGATGGATGCCGCGGGCGAGCAGTCCCGCCGTCTCCATCTGGTGGACGAGCCGGGTCATGCCCGGCTGTGACACGCGGCTGAGCGTGGCGAGGTCGCCGATGCGCTGCGGGCCGTGGTCACGCAGGAGCGTCAAGGTGCGCCACTGTGCCGCGGGGGCGTCGTTCTTCGTCTCGAGGGCCGCGATGCGCGTCAGGGCGTGCACCGCGAGGATCAGTCTCTGCAGGTCGTCGTCGCGGGTCATTCCCAAAAGTATACCCGCGTTATATAGCGTGGGTATGCATCATCGTCCGGCGATGCGCGTGGAGAGCTGATGCGCGTGCGCCAGCAGGGTGCGACCGAGTTCGGCGAGGCGCTCGCCGCTGAACCGGAACTCCACGCCCGTGAGACTCAGCGCCCACTGAGGCTCACCGGTGCGGGTGAACACCGCGGCCCCCAGGCCCCAGCTGCCCTCGACGATGAGGCCCGGATTCACCGCGTAGCCGCGAGCCTTCGTATCGGCCACGCGGGTACGCAGACGCGCCGGAGCGTGCGCAGCGCCCCACTGTTCGGCGAGGTCGGCATGGCGGTCAAGGTACGCGTCGACCTCGTCCGGTGGCAGGAACGCCAGGATCGCCAGTCCCGCGGATGCCACGCCCAGGGGGAAGCGCACGCCCTCCGACAGCACGAATGAGCGGATGGGAAAGCTGCCGTCCTCGCGGACGAGGCACACCGTCTCGTCGCCGCGGCGTACGGAAAGAAATGCGCTCTCCTCGGTGCGGACGGCGAGAGACCGCACGATGTCCCGCGCGACCGTGGTGACGTCGAAGCGGGATGCCGCGACCGTGCCCATCAAGTACAGCTCGGGCCCCGGCAGCCACCGGCCCGTCGCCTCGTCGCGGTCGACCAGCCCCTCCTGCCGGAGCGCGGAGAGCAACCGGTGTGCCGTCGGGCGGGTCAGGTCGGCGCGTCGCGCGAGATCGACCACGGCGACGCCGTCGGTGCCGGCCGCCGTCACGAGGCGCAAGAGGTGAGCAGCCCGGGCGATGGCCTGCGTGCCCGGCACCATCGCGCGGGGGGAGGAAGCGGCGTTGTCCACGATGTGGACGCTACGCGGGCTGGCATCCACATCGCAAGAATCGACGCGACCCCCGCGACGCGACGAGTTCACGATGGGGTCACTGATCCCTGCACGAAGGAGTCCGCGTGATCGACAAGACCTGGCCGTCGGCGGCAGACGCCGTCGCCGACATCCCCGACGGAGCATCGCTCGCGGTGGGCGGCTTCGGCCTCTCGGGAAACCCCATCGCGCTCATCGAGGCCGTCCTGGCGCAGGGCACGGGTGACCTCTCGGTCGTGTCGAACAACTGCGGCGTCGACGACTGGGGGCTCGGCATCCTGCTGGGAGCCGGCCGCATCCGCAAGATGACCTCGTCGTACGTCGGCGAGAACAAGGAGTTCGAGCGCCAGTTCCTCTCGGGCGAGCTCGAGCTCGAACTCACCCCGCAAGGCACCCTCGCCGAGAAGCTGCGGGCCGGCGGGTCGGGCATCGCGGCGTTCTACACGCAGACCGGCGTGGGAACGCAAGTCGCCGAGGGCGGGCTTCCGCAGCGATACGACGGGGCCGGCGGCGTGGCCGTGGCATCCCCGGCCAAGGACGTGCGCGTGTTCGACGTGAACGGACAGCCGCGCGAGTTCGTGCTCGAGGAGGCCATCACCACGGACTTCTCGCTCGTGCACGCGTGGAAGGGCGACCGCCACGGCAACCTCGTCTTCCGCAAGGCCGCCCGCGCCTTCAACCCCCTCGCCGCGATGGCCGGCCGCGTGTGCATCGCGCAGGTCGAGCACCTCCTGGAGCCCGGCGAGATCGACCCCGACGACGTGCATCTGCCCGGCGTCTTCGTCCACCGCATCGTCGAGGTCGGTCCCGACATCCCCAAGCGCATCGAGAAGCGCACCGTCACCGAAGGAGCCCGCTGACATGGCCCTCACCCGCATCGAGATGGCCGCCCGCGCGGCGCGCGAACTCTCCGACGGCTCGTACGTGAACCTCGGCATCGGTCTCCCGACCCTCGTTCCCAACTACGTCCCGGAGGGCGTGACGGTCGTCCTGCAGTCCGAGAACGGCATCCTCGGGGTCGGTCCCTACCCGACGGAGGACGCGGTGGATGCCGACCTCATCAACGCCGGCAAAGAGACCGTGACCACGCTCCCGGGCGCGGCGTTCTTCGACTCGGCAACGAGCTTCGGCATGATCCGCGGCGGCAAGATCGACGCCGCGATCCTCGGCGCCATGCAGGTGTCCGCGACGGGTGACCTGGCGAACTGGATGATACCCGGCAAGATGGTCAAGGGCCCCGGTGGTGCGATGGACCTCGTGCACGGCGCCGCTCGTGTCATCGTCCTCATGGAGCACGTCGCGCGCGACGGCTCTCCGAAGATCGTCGACACGTGCTCGCTGCCGCTCACCGGCCGCGGCGTTGTCGACCGCATCATCACCGACCTCGCCGTGATCGACGTCACGGACGAGGGGCTCATCCTCGTCGAGGTCGCATCGGGCGTCACCGTCGACGAGGTCGTCGCCGCCACCCAACCCCCGCTCACCGTCCGCATCCCCGAGGAGCAGAACGCATGACCTCCGCCACCGACGTCGTCATCGTCGCCGCCGCCCGCACGCCCCAGGGGCGTCTCAAGGGACAGCTCGCGCCGCTCACCGCGGTGCAGCTCGGCGCGACCGCCATCTCCGGCGCCCTGGAGCGCGGAGGCATCCCCGCCGATGCCGTCGACGCCGTGCTGGTCGGGCAGGTCCTGCAGGCCGGGGCCGGACAGAACGCCGCGCGTCAGGCGGCGATCGCCGCCGGCATCGGCTGGGACGTCCACGCCGCGACGATCAACAAGGTGTGCCTGTCCGGGCTCACCGCGGTCATCGACGCGGCGCGCATGCTGCGACTCGGTGATGCCACGGTCATCGTGGCTGCGGGGATGGAATCGATGACCCGCGCGCCCCACCTGCTCATGAACTCCCGCGACGGGTATGCCTACGGCTCGGTCGAGGTGCTCGACCACATGGCGTACGACGGCCTCACCGACGCCTACGACCGCGAGAGTATGGGCGCGTCCACCGAACGGGCGAACGCCCGGTTCGAGGTGACCCGCGAGGCGCAGGACGCCGTGGCCGCGCGCTCGCACCAGCGCGCCGCAGCCGCACAGCAGAACGGCGTCTTCGACGCCGAGATCATTCCCGTCACGATTCCGCAGCGCAAGGGCGATCCCGTCGTCGTCACGGCCGACGAGGGGATCCGGCCGGACACGACGACCGAGACGCTGGCCAAGCTACGCCCCGCGTTCGTAGAGGGCGGTTCGATCACGGCCGGCAATGCGTCGCAGATCTCGGACGGAGCCTCCGCTGTCGTCGTCACTACGCGCACGATCGCCGAGGATCGGGGGTGGGACGTCCTGGCCGTCGTCGGAGCCGCGGGTCAGGTCGCCGGCCCCGACAACTCACTGCACGCGCAGCCCGCCCGCGCGATCGCCCAGGCGTTGGAGAAGCAGGGGATCGCGGCATCCGACCTCGATCTCGTCGAGATCAACGAGGCCTTCGGGGCGGTGGTCGCGCGGTCGCAAGCGGAGCTCGGGATCGCCGACGAGATCGTGAATCCGCATGGCGGCGGTATCGCGATCGGCCACCCGATCGGGGCGTCCGGCAATCGTCTCGTCGTGCACGCCGTTCACGAACTGGTGCGGCGGGGGCGCGGCGCAGCCGCGGTCGCCCTCTGCGGCGGGGGTGGCCAGGGCGACGCGCTGATCCTCACGCGATGAACGGATGCCGGGTCTGAGGGCCCGGCATCCGCGTCTCCGGCCTCAGCGCGACAGACGCTTCTTGAGGAGCTTCTCCTGACGCTTGGCGACGGGGGAGTCGCCGGCCACCTGACGTCCTCGGCGGGCACGGCGCGTGTCGACCACCGCGCCGACGGCGAGGGCGAGCGTGATGCCCCAGCTCAGCCAGGCCAGGGCGGTCCGCCACGTGAACGGCTCGTCATTGCGCAGGCCCCGCAGCAGCGTGACGCCGCCGGTGATGGCGCTGAGGAGTCCGGTTCCGAAGATGTACTGGCGCATTCCCCCAACCTAGCGACCCGCCGGATCGGCGTCCCGCCGCCTTGACATCCCGCTCCGCGCCCGCGAGGAACGCTGGCTGACGCGAAACACGCTATGGCGCAGCGTCTCCCGACAGAATGCGCGTTATCGCATTCCAGAGGTCCCGCGGAACGCGCTCACCCCACTGTTAGCCTGGGGTCAAGCTACCGAGGAGGACCTGTGCCACAGGCCGATTTCGTCGTCGTCGCCAATCGTCTGCCCGTGGACCGCACCCCGGACGGGGACGGGTGGCGCCGCTCTCCCGGCGGACTCGTCACCGCGCTGGAGCCGGTCATGCGCCGCGCCGAGGGGGCATGGGTGGGCTGGGCCGGCCAGCCCGACGTCGCGCTGGACCCGTTCGAGTTCGAGGGGACGCATCTCGTCCCGGTCGAGCTGTCCGCCGCCGACGTGCAGCACTACTACGAGGGCTTCTCCAACGACACGATCTGGCCGCTGTACCACGACGTCATCGCCGAGCCGACGTACAAGCGCGCGTGGTGGGACGCCTACGTTCGGGTGAACCGCCGCTTCGCGGAGGCCGCGGCCGAGGCGGCGGCCGACAACGCGATCGTATGGGTGCAGGACTATCAGCTGCAGCTCGTGCCCAAGATGCTGCGCGAGCGGCGCCCCGATCTCACGATCGGTTACTTCCACCACATCCCCTTCCCCGCCTACGGGCTGTACGCGCAGCTCCCGTGGCGCAAGCAGGTGCTGGAGGGGCTGCTGGGCGCCGACGTCATCGGATTTCAGCGCGTGGCCGATGCGGGCAACTTCGCTCGCGCCGTGCGCCGGCAGCTGCGCTACGAGACCAAGGCCAGCGGCATCTCCGTGCCGGACGGCCAGGGGGGAACGCGTGTCGCTCTCGCCAAGGCCTTCCCCATCTCCATCGACGCCGAGTCGTACATCGAACTCGCTCAGCGCCCCGACATCCAGCAACGCGCACGGGAGATCCGCGAGGGCCTCGGCAATCCCCGCAAGATCCTGCTCGGCGTCGACCGTCTCGACTACACCAAAGGCATCCGTCACCGTCTGAAGGCGTGGGGTGAGCTTCTCGAGGACGGTCGAGCGACGGTGGACGATGCCACGCTCGTCCAGGTCGCCAGCCCGAGTCGCGAGCGCGTCGACGCCTACGTGCAGCTGCGCGACGAGATCGAGATGACGGTCGGCCGCATCAACGGCGACTACGACACGACGACCCACACCGCCATCCGCTACCTGCACCAGTCGTATCCGCGCGAGGAGATGGTCGCGCTGTTCCTCGCCGCGGACGTGATGCTCGTCACCGCGCTGCGCGACGGCATGAACCTGGTGGCCAAGGAGTACGTGGCCAGCCGTATCGACAACCGCGGTGTGCTCGTGCTCAGCGAGTTCGCGGGTGCGGCCGATGAGATGGGCAGCGCGCTGCTGATCAATCCGCACGACATCGACGGGCTGAAGGACACCATCGTGCGCGCGATCGACATGCCCGCGGCCGAACAGGGCCGTCGCATGCGGGCCCTCCGCAAGCGCGTGCGGGATCACGACGTCGAGGACTGGTCGAGGGAGTTCCTCGACGCGCTGTCGGTCTTCCACGACCGCGCCTCCAGCGCGGCGGCCGCCGCCGAAGTGGACGCCGCCGACGACGAGGGGGTCGCGTCGTGACCGCGGCCGACGCCGCGATCGAGGCGGTATCGACGACCCCGGTGCTTCTGGTGGCGCTCGACTTCGACGGAACGCTGGCTCCGCTCGTCGACGACCCGATGACCGCGCGGATGATGCCGCGCGCCCGCGCCGCCGTCGACGCTCTCGCCGCGCTCCCGGACACGGTCGTCGCCCTGGTTTCGGGGCGTTCGCTCGGACACCTCCGCGAGATCGCCGAACACCTCGATGCCTCGCCCATGTGGCTCGCGGCCTCGCACGGGGTGCAGTACTGGGTACCCGGCGCGGGCGAACAGCCGGCGTCGGACGACGCCGCCGACCTCGCGCTGCGCGACCGCCTGCGCGAGGCGATCACGGCGTCGGTCGCGCACCTGGACGGGGTCTGGATCGAGCCCAAGGAGTTCGGCGTGGGGGTACATACGAGGGTGGCGGACGCCGAGACCGCCCGGGAGGCGCGAGAGGCCGCCGACCGGCTGGTGGCGGCGGAGGCGCCCGGGTGGCGCCGACGTACCGGACACGACATCCTCGAGTTCGCTTTCCGTCACGAGGGCAAGGACTCGGCGGTGGCACACCTCCGAGAACGGGTGGGGGCGACCGCGGTGCTTTTCGCGGGCGATGACGTCACGGATGAGGACGCCCTCCGCGCGTTGCGGACGGGGGATCTCGGCATCCATGTGGGGGACGCCGAGACGGCCGCGACCCTCAAGGTCGCGGACATCGACGCGCTGGTCGACGTTCTGGAGGCCGTCGCGCGTCAGCGTGTCGCTCGCGCGCAATAGACTGCGAGAATGCCCGCTCCGCAGAATCCGAACACCGGCGAGTTCGACATCAAGCCCCGCAGTCGCGTCGTCACCGACGGCATCGAAGCCACGACCTCCCGTGGCATGCTCCGCGCCGTCGGCATGGGCGACGAGGACTGGGACAAGCCCCAGATCGGCATCGCGTCGAGCTGGAACGAGATCACGCCCTGCAACCTCAGCCTCGACCGTCTCGCTCAGGGCGCCAAAGAGGGCGTTCACGCCGGTGGCGGATACCCGCTGCAGTTCGGCACCATCTCCGTCTCGGACGGCATCTCCATGGGTCACGAGGGCATGCACTTCTCGCTCGTCTCCCGCGAGGTCATCGCCGACTCGGTCGAGACCGTGATGATGGCCGAGCGCCTCGACGGATCGGTGATGCTCGCCGGCTGTGACAAGTCGATCCCCGGCATGCTCATGGCATCCGCTCGCCTGGATCTCTCCAGCGTCTTCCTGTACGCCGGGTCCATCGCACCCGGCTGGGTCAAGCTCAGCGACGGCACCGAGAAGGACGTCACGATCATCGACTCCTTCGAGGCCGTGGGAGCGTGCCTCGCCGGCAAGATGAGCGAGGCCGACCTCAAGCGCATCGAGTGCGCGATCGCGCCGGGCGAGGGCGCGTGCGGCGGCATGTACACCGCCAACACGATGGCCTCCGTCGCCGAGGCGCTCGGGCTGAGCCTCCCAGGCTCTGCGGCTCCGCCTTCGGCCGACCGCCGTCGCGACTACTTCGCCCACCGTTCGGGCGAGGCCGTGGTGAACCTGCTGCGCCAGGGGATCACCACGCGTGACATCCTGACGAAGGAGGCGTTCGAGAACGCCATCGCGCTGGCCATGGCCCTCGGGGGCTCGACCAACGTCGTGCTGCACCTTCTCGCCATCGCGCGTGAGGCCGAGGTCGAACTGACGCTCCACGACTTCAACCGCATCGGCGACAAGACGCCGCACGTCGCCGACATGAAGCCTTTCGGCAAGTACGTGATGAACGACGTCGACCGTCACGGCGGCATCCCCGTCGTCCTGAAGGCCATGCTCGATGAGGGCCTCCTGCACGGCGACGCGCTCACGGTGACCGGCAAGACGCTGGCCGAGAACCTCCGCGACCTCGAGCCCGACCCGGTCGACGGCGACGTCATCCACCGCTTCGACGACCCGATCCACGCCACCGGCGGAATCACGATCCTTCACGGCTCGCTCGCCCCCGAGGGCGCCGTCGTCAAGACCGCCGGCTTCGACGCGTCGGTGTTCGAGGGCCCGGCCCGCGTGTTCGAGCGTGAGCGCGCGGCCATGGACGCCCTCGAGGCGGGAGACATCAACGCGGGCGACGTCATCGTCATCCGTTACGAGGGCCCCAAGGGCGGCCCCGGCATGCGCGAGATGCTCGCCATCACCGCGGCCATCAAGGGCGCGGGGCTCGGAAAAGATGTACTACTGTTGACGGACGGTCGATTCTCAGGCGGCACAACCGGCCTCTGCATCGGCCACATAGCTCCCGAAGCGGTGGACGCAGGTCCTATCGCCTTCGTGCGCGATGGTGATCTGATACGGGTCGATATCGCCGCTCGCACTCTCGACTTGATCGTCGATGACGCCGAGCTGGGCTCTCGCCGCGACGGCTGGGAGCCGCTTCCCCCGCGCTATACCCGTGGCGTTCTGGCCAAGTACTCCAAGCTCGTGCACTCCGCCGCGGAGGGCGCGGTCACGGGCTGACGGCCGTCCCCTTCTCACCCCCCACCTGGTTCCGAGGTTCCACCATGTCCGCCGAATCCGCCACGGCCGTTCCCCGGCCCCCCGCTCGCACCGCCCCGGCGCCCGTGCTCTCGGGCGCTCAGGCGGTCGTCCGTTCGCTCGACCTGCTCGGCGTCACCGACGTGTTCGGTCTGCCGGGCGGCGCGATCATGCCCGTCTACGACCCGCTCATGGACGATGAGAACGTCCGGCACATCCTCGTCCGTCACGAGCAAGGCGCCGGCCACGCGGCCGAGGGCTATGCCGCCGCGTCGGGTCGCACCGGCGTCGCGATCGCGACGTCCGGCCCGGGGGCGACGAACCTCGTAACCGCGATCGCCGACGCCTACATGGACTCGGTGCCGTTGGTGTGCATCACCGGCCAGGTCTTCTCGACCCTCATGGGAACAGATGCCTTCCAGGAGGCCGACATCGTCGGCATCACGATGCCCATCACCAAGCACTCGTTCCTGGTGAAGACGGCGGAGGAGATCCCGGGCGCGATCGCGGCGGCGTTCGAGATCGCCTCGACCGGACGCCCCGGCCCGGTGCTCGTCGACATCACGAAGGACGCCCAGCAGGCGGAGGCCCCGTTCATCTGGCCGCCGAAGATCGACCTGCCCGGCTACCGGCCGGTGACCAAGGCCCACGGCAAGCAGATCCAGGCCGCGGCCCACCTCATCGCGAACGCGAAGAAGCCCGTGCTCTACGTCGGTGGCGGCGTGATCCGCGCGAAGGCGTCGGCCGAGCTCAAGACCTTCGCGGAAGCCACCGGCGCGCCGTTGGTGACCACGCTCATGGCGCGCGGGGCGTTCCCGGACTCGCACCACCAGCACCTCGGCATGCCGGGTATGCACGGCACCGTCCCCGCGGTACTCGCGCTGCAGGACAGCGACCTCATCGTGTCGCTCGGCGCGCGCTTCGACGACCGCGTCACCGGCAAGGCTTCGCTCTTCGCACCGAACGCCCAGGTGGTGCACGTCGACATCGATCCCGCCGAGATCTCCAAGATCCGCACGGCCGACGTCCCGATCGTCGGCGACCTCAAAGAGGTGCTCGTCGACCTGGATGCCGCGTTCCGCCAGGCCGCGTCCGAGACCGAGGTCGACTACTCCGAGTGGTGGTCCTTCCTGAACGGTCTGCGCGAGGAGTTCCCCCTGGGATACACCCCGACCAGTGACGGACTGCTGTCGCCCCAGCACGTGATCCAGCGCATCGGCGAGCTCACCGGACCCGAGGGCATCTATGCCGCGGGCGTGGGACAGCACCAGATGTGGGCCGCGCAGTTCATCAAGTACGAGCGCCCCAACGCGTGGCTCAATTCCGGCGGCGCCGGCACCATGGGGTACTCGGTGCCCGCGGCGATGGGGGCGAAGGTCGCCGAGCCCGACCGCGTGGTGTGGGCGATCGACGGCGACGGCTGCTTCCAGATGACCAACCAGGAGCTCGCGACCTGTGTCATCAACGACATCCCGATCAAGGTCGCGATCATCAACAACTCGTCGCTCGGCATGGTGCGACAGTGGCAGACGCTGTTCTTCGACGGCCGCCACTCGAACACGGACCTGAACACCGGGCACGGCACCCGTCGCATCCCGGACTTCGTCAAGCTCGCCGAGGCCTACGGGTGTCTCGCGATCCGGGTGGAGAAAGAAGACGAGATCGACGCCGCGATCCAGCTGGCGCTGGACACGGACGACCGCCCCGTCGTGATCGACTTCGTCGTGAGCGCCGACGCGATGGTGTGGCCGATGGTCCCGCAGGGCGTCAGCAACAGCTACGTCCAGTACGCCCGCGATCACTCGCCGGCCTTCGCCGAGCAGGAGGACTGACATGTCGAGGCACGTTCTCAGCCTCCTCGTGGAGGACAAGCCGGGTCTGCTGACCCGCGTCGCCGGCCTGTTCGCCCGCCGCGGCTTCAACATCGAATCGCTCGCCGTGGGTGTCACCGAGGTGCCGGGTCTCTCGCGCATCACGGTCGTGGTCGACGTCGAGGGTCTTCCGCTCGAACAGGTGACCAAGCAGCTGAACAAGCTCATCAACGTCATCAAGATCGTCGAGCTCGACCCGGCCAGTTCGGTTCAACGCGAACACGTGCTGGTGAAGGTCCGCGCCGACAACGCCAGCCGGTCCAACGTCCTCGAGGTCGTGAACCTGTTCCGCGCCTCGGTCGTGGACTACGCTCCGGACGCCGTGGTGATCGAGATCACCGGCGACAAGGGCAAGGTCGACGCCTTCCTCAAGGCCATCGAGCCGTTCGGCGTGAAGGAGCTGGCGCAGTCGGGTCTGCTCGCCGTCGGCCGCGGCGGCAAGAGCATCACCGAGCGCGTGTTGCGCGGTTGACGCCCGCCGTGCGGACGGGTGTCCAGGGCACGCCGCACGGTCCCCACGCCTCGAGCGTGTCTTGGACACTCCGTTTCCGAACCGACCACTCACAAGGAGAAAGCATCCCCATGGCAGAGATCTTCTACGACGACGACGCCGACCTCTCGATCATCCAGGGCAAGAAGGTCGCGATCGTCGGCTACGGCTCGCAGGGACACGCCCACGCGCAGAACCTCCGCGACTCCGGCGTCGAGGTCGCCATCGCGCTGAAGGACGGCTCGAAGTCGGCCGCGAAGGCGCAGGAGGACGGCTTCGAGGTCAAGAACGTCGCCGACGCGACCGAGTGGGCCGACCTCATCATGATCCTGGCGCCCGATCAGCACCAGCGTTCCATCTACGCCGACTCGATCAAGGACAAGCTGACCGAGGGTAAGACTCTCGCCTTCGCGCACGGCTTCAACATCCGCTTCGGCTACATCGACGCGCCCGAGGGCGTCGACGTCATCCTCGTCGCTCCGAAGGCCCCCGGCCACACGGTGCGTCGCGAGTACGTCGCGGGCCGTGGCATCCCCGACATCATCGCCGTCGAGCGTGACGCCTCGGGCTCGGCCTGGGACACCGCGCTGTCGTACGCCAAGGCCATCGGCGGCACCCGCGCCGGCGTCATCAAGACGACCTTCACCGAAGAGACCGAGACCGACCTGTTCGGTGAGCAGGCGGTTCTGTGCGGTGGCATGAGCCACCTCGTCCAGTACGGCTTCGAGACGCTGACCGAGGCCGGCTACCAGCCCGAGATCGCGTACTTCGAGGTGCTGCACGAGCTCAAGCTCATCGTCGACCTGATGTGGGAGGGCGGCATCGCCAAGCAGCGCTGGTCGATCTCCGACACCGCCGAGTACGGCGACTACGTCTCGGGCCCGCGCGTGATCTCGCCCGACGTCAAGGAGAACATGAAGGCCGTTCTCGCCGACATCCAGTCGGGTGCGTTCGCGCAGCGCTTCATCGCCGACCAGGACAACGGCGCCCCCGAGTTCCTCGCGCTCCGCGAGAAGGAGCAGGGTCACCCGATCGAGGCGACCGGCAAGGAACTGCGCGGCCTCTTCGCGTGGAAGCAGCAGGACAGCGACTACACCGAGGGCAGCGCCGCGCGCTGACCGTCGTCGACGGTGATCGTGTATCCCGTGTCGAACGCCCCGGAACCTGAGTGTTCCGGGGCGTTCCCCGTTTCGGCGGGGCATCGCCGCGCTGCGGACGCGCGGCGCTAGCGTGGACGCGTGAGCACACCGCGCGACGACGACGCCCTGTCCTGGGACGGTGACGACGACCCGACGCTCGACGTCGGCGAGAAGCGTGCCCCCGAGCGCGCCGCGGAGGCCGAACACGCACCCGGGCAGCCGGACGGCGATCCCGAGCCGCTGCGACCCGATTCGGCCCCCGAGCCGCTGCGGCCCGAGGACGGTCCCGAGCCGTTGCGACCCGAGCAATCGCGCGAGGCATCGAGCTCGCGGCATCCCGAGACCGCCGCCGTCGACGCGGACGCGGACACGGATGCCGACCACGCGGCACCCCTCGGCAACGTCGGCCTCGTCGGCATCGGTATGGTGGCGGCGACGTTCCTGCTCTTCGCGATCGGGTGGCTGGTGGCGGGGTTCCGTCTGCGCGATCTGGGCCTTCCGATTCCCGACGTGACATTGCTGGCCCTGACCGTCGGCGCGGCCCTCGCCCCGCTCGTCTGGTTCGTGACGGTCCTCGCCCTCACCCGCGCATGGCGTACCTGGCAACGGTTCCTGATGCTCATCCTCGGGATCGTCCTGCTCGTTCCGTGGCCGTTCCTGTCGTTGGGAGCTTTCGTATGAGCACCGCCGCACGCGCACGCCGGCTGCCCACGTGGGTGGTGGTCACGATCGCCGGCATCTTCGGCCTCTTCTACGCGTTCGTCGTGTGGAGTTCGATCGCCCTGCTCATCCAGCAGGTCAACGGCCCCCTGGGACTGAACGGCCTGGGCTGGTTCGTCTACATCCTTCCGATCGTCTTCCCGCTCGCGGCCTTCGGCGCGGCGTTCGCGATCGGCGCGCGTCGCCGCGCGGGGGAGTTCTCGCTCGCCATGCTCGCGGGGCTCACTCTGTCCGCCGCGTTCTGGCTCGCGATCGTCGGATACGGCGCCACCTCCTTCGGTCTCTACGGCGGCTGAGCTCCCGTGTTCCCCTTCGCAGGACGTCATCGCGCCCACAACTCCCACGCACACTGCCGCCGGTTCGGCCGGCTCGGGCGGTTTCGCGGGTCGGGGACACGTCACACGGTCGGGAGCGAGCCGGGGCCGCGCTAGGCTGACAGACGGCCCGCACGGGCCGCGCGCCCGGTTCGCGCCGGTGGTGCGTGGAGGTGCGCGCTGATCCCGTGCACCGTTCCGAAGGACCGCATCCGTGACGAAGCCCGTCGTGCTCATCGCCGAAGAACTCTCTCCCGCCACGATCGACGCCCTCGGGCCCGACTTCGACGTGCGCCACGTCGACGGGACCGATCGCCCCGCGCTGCTGTCGGCTCTCACCGACGCGCACGCGGTGCTCGTGCGCTCGGCGACCAAGATCGACGCCGAAGCCATCGCCGCGGCGCCGGTTCTCAAGGTCGTCGCCCGTGCGGGGGTGGGCCTCGACAACGTCGACATCAAGGCGGCGACGGCTGCGGGCGTGATGGTCGTCAACGCGCCGACGTCGAACATCATCTCCGCCGCCGAGCTCACGGTCGGCCACGTGCTCAGCCTCGCTCGACGCATCCCGGCGGCACACGCCTCCCTCGCTCAGGGGCTCTGGAAGCGCAGCTCGTTCACCGGGACCGAGCTGTTCGAGAAGACGATCGGCATCATCGGCCTCGGACGCATCGGCGCCCTGATCGCCGCACGCCTGCAGGCGTTCGACATGCGCGTCATCGCGTACGACCCCTACGTCACGGCGACGCGCGCCCAGCAGCTTGGTGTGCAGCTCGTCTCGCTCGACGAACTGCTCGAACAGAGCGATTTCGTCACCATCCACATGCCGAAGACGCCCGAGACCACCGGCATGATCGGCGCGGAACAGCTGCGCCGCATGAAGAAGAGCGCGTACGTCATCAACGTCGCCCGCGGCGGGCTCATCGACGAGGTCGCCCTGTTCGATGCGCTCACCTCGGGCGAGATCGCCGGTGCAGGGCTCGACGTCTTCTCCACCGAGCCTCCGGCCGAGGACGGCCCGGCCCGTCGGCTGCTCGACCTCCCCAATGTCGTCGTGACCCCCCACCTCGGCGCCAGCACCGAAGAGGCGCAGGAGAAGGCCGGAGTGTCGGTCGCGCGGTCCGTGAAGCTCGCCCTCGAGGGCGACCTCGTCCCGGATGCCGTGAACGTGGCCGGCGGCGCGATCGACCCGTTCGTGCGCCCGGGTATCGCTCTGGTCGAGATGCTCGGACAGTTCTTCAGCGGCCTCGCCGACAGTGCGCTGTCGAGCCTCGACATCGAGGTGCGCGGCGAGCTGGCGGAGTACGACGTCAGCGTCTACCGCCTCGCGGCCCTCAAGGGCATCTTCAGCCGCATCGTCAGCGAGACGGTGTCGTACGTCAACGCGCCGCTCTTCGCCGAGCAGCGTGGCGTCGAGACGCGGTTGATCGTCGAGTCGGACAGCCCGATGTACCGCAACATCACGATCCTCCGCGGAACGCTCGCCGACGGGTCCACGCTCGAGGTCGCCGGGACGCTCGCGGGCACCCGCATGGTGCCGAAGGTCGTCGGCATCAACGGGTACGAGATCGAGGTTCCGATCGAGACGCACCACCTCGTGATGCGTTACGCCGATCGCCCCGGCATCGTCGCGATCTATGGTCAGAAGCTCGGCGAAGCCGGCATCAACATCGCCGGACTCCAGGTCGCCCGACCGGATGCCACGGGCCGCGCGCTCTCGGTTCTCACGGTCGACTCGCCCGTTCCGGACGCCATCCTCGGCGCGATGCGCGAGGCCGTGAACGCCGACCTGTTCCGTCAGATCGAGATCGTCGAGAGCTGAGCCGCGCGGGCGTGCGAGTGAGGGGGTCGCGAAAGCGACCCCCTCACGGCGTCCCCGACGTCTGGCGGCTCGCGGTCGGGACGGGGTTCCTCATCACGGGGATCGTCGACACCGTGCGGGGCGCTGGTCGGGGGTGAGATCAGGTCGTCGCGGCGACCACGGCCGAGATGAGGGCGTCGAGGTCTGCGCCGTCGAGGGTGGGCCCTGGAACGGCGTTGAGGTCGAGCACCGCGTTGAAGTACAGGCCGTCGCTGACCAGGAGCACGATCCGCAACGCGGTCTCGTCGCGCGTGTGCGGCCGGAGGCTGTCTTCCCAGAGTTCGCGCACGCGACGCAGTGAGGCCGAGGCGGCGTCGCTGCCGTTCTGCGCGAGCCGGGAGACCGCGAGGATCGTCACGTCCAGCGGCGAGCCGGTGTTCTGCGACGAGCGCAGGTGCGCGGCGACGACCCCCTCGGATGATTTCTCGATCTCGTCGACGTCCTGCTGGGCGAGCGTCTCGAGGCGCTTCACCAGCGCCTCTTCGAGAGCGCTCTTGGAGTTGAAGTGGTAGAGCAGTCCCCCCTTGCTGACTCCGGCGGCGCGGGCCGTGGCATCCATGGTGGCCGCGCGTTCGCCTTCGTCGACGAGGATGCGCGTGAACGCGTCGAGGACGGCTTCGCGGGCAAGGGGAGGGCGGCTCATGGCTCCTCGATCGTAATGGCCGGATGGCGGCGGTCCGTGATACTATACCGGCTGGACGGTTAAGAAACGGAACGGAAGAATGCTCACCTCGTCGTTGCCCACTCAGGAGATCAACGCCCCGCGCGCCGGATGGCGCGGGTGGTTCGCGCTGGCCGTGTTGATGCTGCCCGTGCTTCTCGTCTCGGTCGACAACACCGTGTTGAGCTTCGCGCTGCCCGAGATCGCCCTGTCGCTGCAGCCGTCGAGCATCGAGCAGCTGTGGATCATCGACGTCTACCCGCTCGTGCTCGCCGGACTCCTGGTAACGATGGGCACGCTCGGTGACCGGTTCGGTCGTCGGCGGCTCCTGCTGATCGGGGCCACGGGCTTCGCCGTCGTGTCAGCGCTCTCGGCGTTCGCGCCCACGGCGGCCCTGCTGATCACGGGTCGTGCGCTCATGGGTGTCTTCGGGGCGATGCTCATGCCGTCGACGCTCTCGCTGCTGCGCAGCATCTTCCGTGACCGCGACCAGAGGCGCCTGGCGATCGCGGTCTGGGCATCTGGCTTCTCCGCGGGTGCTGCCCTCGGTCCGATCGTGGGCGGCATCCTTCTCGAGCACTTCACGTGGGGCTCGGTCTTCCTCATGGCGGTGCCGGTGCTGGTACCGCTGCTCGTGCTGGCACCATTCTTCGTCCCCGAGAGTCGCGACCCCGCGCCGGGTCGCTTCGACCCGCTGAGCGTCGTGCTCTCGCTCGCGACGATGGTTCCCGTCGTCTACGGCATCAAGAAGCTCGCGGTCGACGGCCCGACGGCCCTCGTCGCAGCGCTCTTCGTCACCGGCGTGGTGTTCGGTTGGCTGTTCGTACGCCGTCAGCGCACCGTGCCGGCGCCGATGCTCGACATGTCGCTGTTCCGTCGAGGGACGTTCTCGGGTGCGATCCTCGTCAACCTCCTCAGCGTCGTCGGACTCGTGGGGTTCCTCTACTTCGTCGCGCAGCACCTCCAACTCGTCGTGGGGCTCACACCGATGGTGGCCGGGTTCGCCCTGCTGCCCGGTCTGGTCCTGATGATCGTCTCGGGTCTGGCCGTGGTGCCCGTCGCACGGCGTCATGCCCCCCGCATCGTCGTGCCGGCGGCGCTGGCGTTCTCGGTGGTCGCCTACGTCCTCGTCGCGATCTCGACGGCCGACCTCGCCCTGCTCATCATCGCGTTCGGTCTCCTGGGCATCGGGATCGGAGCCGCTGAGACGGTCTCGAACGAGCTCATTCTCTCCAGTGCCCCGCCGGCGAAGGCCGGCGCCGCCAGCGCGGTGTCCGAGACGGCCTACGAGGTGGGCGCGGTGCTCGGCACGGCCGTGCTCGGTGGCATCCTGGCCGCGTTCTACCGCGCGCAGCTCGTCCTTCCGGCGGGGCTCCCGGATGCCGCGGCGGATGCGGCCCGCGAGACGCTGGCCGGCGCTGTCGCGGTGTCGCAGACGCTCGACGATCCGACGCTCGCCGAGTCCTTGCGTCTCGCCGCCGCACACGCGTTCGACTCCGGTGTCGTGGTCACCGCGTTGATCGGCGCGGTCCTGATCGTCATTGCCGCGCTCATCGCTGCCACTACCCTGGGAGGAACCCGCGGCGCGTCGACGAAGTGACGCGCCCTGAGCGCTGAGGAGTGCGATGTCGCGCGTCGTGAAACTGGCCGTCATCCCCGGCGACGGCATCGGTCCCGAGGTCGTCGCGGAAGCCGAGAAGGTTCTCGAGGCTGCCACCGCGGCATCCGATGTCACGTTCGAGAAGACGCCCTTCTCGCTCGGGGCGGGTCGCTTCCTCGACACCGGCGACACACTGATCGACGACGACCTCGCGGCCATCGCCCAGCACGATGCGATCCTCCTCGGGGCCGTCGGCGGCGTGCCCGGTGACCCACGGCTGAAGGACGCCAACATCGAGCGCGGTCTGCTGCTGAAGCTGCGCTTCGAATTGGATCACTACGTCAATCTGCGACCCTCGAAGCTGTACCCCGGAGCGGCCGGCCCGCTCGCCGATCCCGGCGACATCGATTTCGTCGTCGTGCGCGAGGGAACAGAGGGCCCCTACGTCGGCAACGGCGGCGCCATTCGCCGCGGCACCCCGCAGGAGGTCGCGAACGAGACGTCCGTCAACACCGCCTTCGGCGTCGAGCGTGTCGTGCGCTATGCGTTCGCGCTGGCGGAACGGCGCCGCCGCAAGCTCACCCTCGTGCACAAGACGAACGTGCTCGTGCACGCCGGCGGGATGTGGAAGCGCATCGTGGATGCCGTCGCGTCGGAGCACCCCGGGGTCGACGTAGACTACCTGCACGTCGATGCGGCCACCATCTTCCTGGTCACGAACCCGAGCCGCTTCGATGTGATCGTCACCGACAACCTCTTCGGCGACATCCTGACCGACCTGGCCGGCGCCGTCACCGGTGGCATCGGCCTCGCCGCATCGGGCAACATCAACCCCGACGGCGCGTTCCCCTCGATGTTCGAGCCCGTCCACGGATCGGCGCCCGACATCGCGGGCACCCAGAAGGCCGACCCCACGGCAGCGATCCTCTCCGTCGCCCTCCTGCTCGATCACCTCGGGCTCGGCGACGAGGCCGCCCGCGTCACCCGCGCGGTCGAGGACGACATCGCGGCCCGGGATGCCACTCCCCGAACCACTGCGCAGATCGGCGACGCCATCGCCGGACGCGTCCGGGCGTAACCTGGACCGATCGGCACGCGCCGTCGCTCGCGCCCCCCGACACCGTGTGAAAGAGACCATGACGACCATCGACACCGACCCCGACACCGGACTCGACCCGCTCGAGTTCGCCGTCACCCGCAACCTCGCCGCCAAGAACGCCGCTCAGCGCGACGAGATCCTCGCCAACCCGGGCTTCGGGCAGAACTTCACCGACCACATGGTCGACATCTGCTGGTCGGTCCGCGGCGGGTGGCACCGCCCGCGCGTCTCGCCCTACGGCCCCATCTCGCTCGATCCGGCGGCCGCCGTGCTCCACTACGGCCAGGAGATCTTCGAGGGCATCAAGGCCTACCGCCACGCCGACGGGTCGATCCACACGTTCCGCCCCGACCAGAACGGTCGACGGCTGCAGCGCTCGGCTCGGCGTTTGGCGCTGCCCGAGCTGCCCGTCCCGTACTTCCTGCAGTCGCTGCGCGAGCTGATCGCGGTCGACGGCGCGTGGGTGCCCTCGGGCGCCGATCAGAGCCTCTATCTGCGTCCGTTCATGTTCGCCAAGGAGGCGTTCCTCGGCGTGCGTCCCGCGCACAAGGTCGCCTACTACCTGATCGCGAGCCCCGCGGGCGCCTACTTCAAGGGCGGAGTGCAGCCGGTGTCGATCTGGCTGAGCGAGGACTACTCCCGCGCCGGCAAGGGTGGCACTGGAGCGGCCAAGACGGGCGGCAACTACGCCGCGAGCCTGCTGCCGCAGTCGGAGGCCTACGAGAACGAGTGCGACCAGGTCGTGTTCCTCGATCAGGACCGCAACGTCGAAGAGCTCGGCGGAATGAACGTCGTGTTCGTCTACAAAGACGGCACGATCGTGACGCCGCAGTCCGACTCGATCCTCGAGGGCATTACGCGCGACTCGCTGCTGCAGCTCGCGCGCGACCGCGGCCACCACGTCGTCGGACGCAACGTCTCGCTCACCGAGTGGCGCGAGGGCGTGGCATCCGGTGACATCGTCGAGGTGTTCGCGTGCGGAACCGCGGCCGTCGTCACCCCGATCGGCGTTCTCAAGGGGCGCGACTTCATCGACGAGCAGCCCACCGGGACGCTCGCGCTCGAGCTGCGCGAAGAGCTGACGAACATCCAGTACGGTCGCGCCGAAGACAGGCACGGCTGGCTGTACCGTCTCGACGCCTGACCGCGTCTCGCACGGAGGGGTTCCCGGATGCCGGGGCCCCTCCGTTCGCGTTTGCCCCGGTGCCCCCTACGCATAAACGCGATCGGCGCGCAGAAACACGCGTAGAGCGCGTTTATGCGCGCCGATCGCGTTTATGCGTGAGAGGCCGGGACGGGCATGGCGCCGCCCCGTCGCCCGGGCCCGACGGATGGCGGATGGCCTGGATAGGCTGAGACGGTGAAGATCGCTCGATTCAGCTACCAGGACACCCTTCGCTACGGAATCGTCGACGACGCCGAACTCGTCGTGCTCGGGGGCGACCCCCTGTTCGCCGGCTTCGACACGACAGGGGAGCGGATTCCGCTGTCCGAGGTGACCCTGCTCGCGCCGGTCATTCCGCGGTCGAAGGTCGTGTGCATCGGCAAGAACTACCACGATCACGCGGCCGAGATGGGCGGTGAGGCCCCGGCCGAGCCCCTCATGTTCCTCAAGCCCAACACGTCGGTGATCGGCCCCGACGACGCGATCGTCCGGCCCACCGCCCTCAGCTCTCGCACTGACTACGAGGGAGAGGTCGCGGTCGTCATCGGTCGCGTCGCGAAGAACGTCCCGGCCGAACGTGCCGACGAGTACATCTTCGGCTACACCGTCGCCAACGACGTGACGGCGCGAGACCTGCAGAAGCGCGACGGTCAGTGGACCCGGGCCAAGGGGTTTGACACGTTCTGCCCCGTCGGGCCCGTCATCGAGACCGAACTCGACACGGATGCCGCGACGATCACGACGCGCGTCAACGGCGAGGTGCGACAGAACGGGCCGATGTCCGACATGATCCACTCCGTGCCCGAGCTCATCGCGTACGCCTCGTCGGTGTTCACGCTTCTCCCGGGCGACCTCATCCTCACCGGGACCCCTGCGGGGGTCGGGCCGTTCGAGGCGGGCGACACCGTCGAGGTCGAGGTGAGCGGGATCGGAGTGCTGCGCAACACCGTGCGCGATGCCTGACACCGGGCCGGGCGCTGCCGGTCGGCCCGGTGCCGGACCCTCCGCTGCCACGCCCGATGGTTCGCGCGCGGGCGCGGTCGGAATCGCGCACGTGCAGCGGCGCTCGGTCCGGGTGCTGGCGGCGGGGCAGGTGCTCACGGGTGTCGCGTTCGGTTCCACACTTTCGCTCGGCGCTCTTCTCGCGGCCGACCTGTCGGGCCAGGAGGAGCTGTCGGGTTTCGCGACGGCGGCGGTGACCCTCGGCGCGGCGCTCACCGCGATCCCCCTGGCGCGGCTGGCTTCGGCCCGCGGCCGGCGATTCGCTCTCAGTACCGGCAACATCGCCGCCCTGGCGGGTATCGCGGTGGTCATCCTCGCGGCATCGACGCGCGCGTTCCCTCTGCTGCTGGCGGGCATCGCGCTCATCGGCGCCGGCAATGCCGGAACGCTGCAGGCCCGCTTCGCGGCGACCGATCTGGCGAGCACCGCGCGCCGTGGCCGTGACCTCGCGACGGTCGTGTGGGCCACGACGGTCGGCGGAGTGGTCGGTCCTCTACTCCTGGCTCCCGGCGAGGTGCTCGGCGCGGGGATCGGGATGCCACGGCTCACCGGCGCCTACCTGTTCTCGTTCGCGGCGCAGGCGTGCGCGCTGGCGCTGTACGTTCTGCTTCTTCGTCCCGACCCGCTGTTGCTCGCGCAGCGCCGCGCGCGCGAAGACGCGGCGGCGGCCATTGCCGATACGGTGACCGACCGTCCCGCGCTCGCCCGGTACGCGATGTTCGCGGTGGCCGCATCGCACGTGACGATGGCGGCCGTCATGGCGATGACACCCGTGCACCTGTCGCACATCGTCGCTCCGGATGCCGTGACCTGGGCGGTCGGCGTCACCATCGCGCTGCACGTGTTCGGCATGTACGGGCTGTCGCCGGTGTTCGGCATCCTCGCCGACCGCGTCGGGCGCCTGCCCACCGTGCTGCTCGGGCAGGCGCTGTTCATCGCCGCGCTCACGATCGCGGCGTCGCTGTCGTGGTCGCAGGCCGGGGTGCTGGTGGCACTGGTTCTTCTCGGACTCGGGTGGAGCGCCTCGACGGTGGCCGGCTCTGCTCTGCTCACCGAGGCGACGCCGCTGACCGCGCGGCCGAGGCGGCAGGGCCGCAGCGACACGCTCATGACCGCGTCGGCCGCGGTGGGCTCGATCGTCGCTGGGCTCATCCTCGGCGCGGCTGGTTACGGCGGGCTGGCGCTGTGGGCGCTCGTCCCGGTTGGTGCCGTCTGCCTCGGCGCGGCGTGGGTCAGGACACGACGGTAAGCATTGGCGACCGCTCCGCGCGCAACGCCGAGACGGCGCGATCGACGTCGTCCTCGTCGTTGAAGACGTGGAAGGCGACGCGCGCCCGCCCGGCGCGTCCCGAGGCGGTGATCCCGGATGCCGCGAGCTGGGCGAGCGCGGTGCCCTCGGCATCCGGCCACGTCACGATCGCCGAGGGGCGCACCGGTTCGGTGAGCTCCAGGGCCGCGCGGAAGCGAGTCGCCAGCTGTGTGGCGTGCGCATGGAGGGCGTCGGCATCGGCAGAGGCGAACAGCGCGAGGGCTGGCGCGGCACCGACGAAGGCCTGCCAGGCGGGGGACACGTCGAAACGTCGCGCGTCGGCGGCCAGCCGCGCCTCCGCTCCGTAGCAGGACGCCCACGGGTCGTGGCCCGAGTACCAGCCGGCCTGCACGGGACGAAGCCGTGCGGCAAAGCCGGGAGAGAGGGTGAGGAACGCTACTCCGCGGGGGGCGCACAGCCACTTGTAGGCGTGGCACACCGTGGCGTCGAACACCGTGGCATCCACGGGAAGCCACCCCGCGGCCTGGGTGAGGTCGCACAGCGTCCGTGTTGCGGTGCGCGCCGCGGCGGCCACGATGGCGGCGGCGTCGGCGACCTCGCCGGTGGCGGACTGCACGAGAGAGAAGGCCACGAGCCACGTGTCGGCGGTGATCTCCTCGGCGAGGTGTTCCAGGGGCGCGCACCGCAGGCGTACTCCGCGGCCTGCCTGGGCGAACGGCGCGACGAGTGAGGCGAAATCACCCGCGGCGCAGAGGACCTCGGCCCCGTCCGGCACGCTCGCGGCGATCAACGACACCGCAACGGACGTCTGCGCCGCGATGGCGACATCCGACGTCGGCGCGTGGACGAGACGGGCGTACGACCGGCGGGCGTCCTCGACGGCGCGGGAGGCCGCGGCGATGTCCGGGTGCCCGGATGCCGCGGCGTCGAGGTCGGCAGTGAGAGCTGCGACCGTCGCACGCGGGGGGAGCCCGAGCGTGCAGGCTGCGAGGTAGTCGCGGCCTCCGGTGAAGTGACGGGCGAGGGTCATGGGTCCAGGGTGCCCGGCTCTGCGTCATTGCACTACAGGAGGCTTTGCATGAAAAACATGCCTCGTGCTTATGTATGGGAATGACCCACGGGCTCACCGACGACATCCTCGACGCGCACTCCCTGCGCGTGGTCAAGACGATCGCCGATACGGGATCGATCACGGCGGCCGCACACGCCCTCGGCTACAGCCAGCCGGCGGTTAGCCAGCAGCTGCGGCGGTTGGAGCGGCGAGCCGGGCTCCCCATCGTCGAGCGGGTGGGGCGAGGGGTACGCCTGACCGAAGCCGGGTGGGTGCTCGCGCGCCACGCGGCGGCGGTGACGACGGCGCTCGACGCGGCCGCCGGTGATCTCGCCGAACTGCGGGGGATGCGGGCCGGGCGTGTTCGCATCGCGGCGTTCCCTTCGGCGTCGTCGACGGTCGTGCCGAAAGTGATCGCGTCGCTCACGGCCCGTCGGCCAGGTATTGCGCTGAGCTTCGTCGAGACGGAGCCTCCGGAGGCGATCGCCGCCGTCCGGGAGGACCGTGCCGACATCGCGCTCGTGTACAGCTTCCCCGGCGACCGCTCCGAACGGGGCGCGCCCGCCGCGCCGGGCCTGTCGGTGCGGACCGTGGGCGCCGACGACACGGTGGTGGTCGTCCCCTCGGGGCATCCTGCCGCCGGCGACGAGCCCTTCGACCTGTCGCTCCTCGCGGGGGAACGGTGGATCGCGGGGTGCCCGCAGTGCCGCGGCCATCTCCTCGAAGCGTGCGGTCGCGCCGGCTTCGCCCCCGACATCGCGTTCGAGACCGACAACTACGTCGCCGTCGAGAACCTCGTCGCCCAGGGGGTGGGAGTCGCGATCCTGCCGCGGATGGCGGTGGCATCCCTCCCGCTCGTCGCCGGGATCGCGGTGCCGCGCCTCCCCGCGGCCGAGGCCCGCACGCTGCAGGTCGTCACGGCCCGCGGCGCCCACCGCGTGCCGGCGGTCGGGGCGGCGCTGCGCGCCGTCGACGAGGTGCTCGCCGACTATCCGGGTCCGCGCTCCACCGGCCCCGGATTCGAAGGCGCCCCCGAGTAGGATCGAGGGGATGTCTGCCACGCCCGATCCCCGCACTACGACCGCCACCGGCGCCGACGTCCGCGTCCGGTTCTGCCCGTCTCCGACGGGCCTTCCGCATGTCGGTCTCGTCCGCACGGCCCTGTTCAACTGGGCCTACGCACGTCACCACGGCGGCACGCTCGTCTTCCGAATCGAAGACACCGACGCCGCGCGCGACAGCGAAGAGAGCTACCAGCAGCTTCTCGAGGCGCTGCGCTGGATGCGCATCGACTGGGACGAGGGCGTCGAGGTGGGCGGTCCGCATGCGCCCTATCGGCAGTCGCAGCGCCACGACATCTACCGCGAAGTCCTCGGCAAGCTGATCGCCGCCGGCGCGGTCTACGAGAGCTACTCGACGGCGGAAGAGATCGACGCACGCAACGAGGCCAACGGCCGTGCCAAGCAGCTCGGCTACGACAACTTCGACCGCGACCTCACCGAGGAGCAGAAGGCGGCGTTCCGCGCCGAGGGCCGCGAGCCCGCGTGGCGGCTCCGCGTCCCCGATGAAGACCTCACGTTCGTTGACCTGATCCGCGGCGAGGTCACCTTCCCCGCCGGGTCCTTCCCCGACTTCGTCATCGTGCGGGCCGGCGGCGTCCCGCTCTACACGTTCGTCAACCCCGTCGATGACGCGCTCATGGGCATCACCCATGTCATCCGGGGCGAAGACCTCATGCCGTCGACGGCTCGCCAGCTCGCGCTCTACCGTGCTCTGATCGACGCGGGGGTCACCTCCTACGTGCCGCGTTTCGGTCACATGCCCTTGGTGCTGGGCGAGACCGGCAACAAGAAGCTCTCCAAGCGCGACCCGCAGGCCGACCTGTTCCTGCAGCGCGAGAAGGGCTTCGTCCACGAGGGTCTCCTGAACTACCTGGCGCTGCTCGGATGGTCGATCGCCCCCGACCGTGACGTGTTCACGCTCGACGAGCTCGTCGCGGCCTTCGACATCGCCGACGTCAACCCCAACCCGGCGCGCTTCGACCAGAAGAAGGCCGAGGCCATCAACGGCGACCACATCCGCATGCTGGATGCCGACGACTTCGCCGCGCGCATCGTGCCGTATCTCGCGGGCGCGGGGTACATCGCCGAGGAGCCGTCCGAGGAGCACCGCGCGCTCATCGCCGCCGCGGCGCCGCTCGTGCAGGAGCGCGTGCAGCTGCTGGGCGAGGTGCCGGGGATGCTGGGCTTCCTCTTCGTCGACGACGTGTCGTACGCCGAGGACGCGCTGAAGGGTCTGCCCGCGAACGCGGGCGAGGTGCTGGTGGCGTGCGTGGGCGCGCTCGAGCTCGTCCCCGAGGGGGAGTTCTCCGCGGCTGCCGTGCAGGACGCGCTCTCGCGCGCTCTCGTGGAGGAGCTGGGCCTCAAGCCCCGCGTGGCCTACGGGCCGCCGCGCGTCGCGCTCACCGGCCGCCGCGTGTCGCCGCCGCTGTTCGAGTCGATGGAACTTCTCGGCAAGGCCTCGACGCTCCGCCGCCTCGACGCCCTGGTGCAGCACCTGGGCTGAGCCGCTCGGGGTCGCGCCGCGGCCGGGCGGCTGGGGGTTCTTCGCGCGTGCGGTTTCCGCGTGCGTCCGGTTCCGCGTCCCGCGCCCGCACGGGTTCCGCACGCGCGCGTGCGCGTGCCCGCCTCCGCGCCCGCGTGGTCCGCGTCCCGCGCCCGCGCGGAACACGCATGCGCGCGTGCGGGTTCCGCGTCCCGCGCCCGTGCGGGTTCCGCGTGCGTCGGCGTCCGGACTCGCCGCCGATCTTCTGTTCAGTGTCCAAGACACGCGGATGCCAGGTCCCGGCGTCGGCGTGTCTTGGACACTGAAGCGCGGAGGGCTGGGCGCGACGCGCGCGGGAGGGCGCCGGTTTGGCGCTCGGCGCCGCGTCACGTAAGCTTGATCCTCGGCACGAACTCCGGTTCTGCGCCTTGGGGTATGGTGTAATTGGCAACACGGCTGATTCTGGTTCAGTTGTTCTTGGTTCGAGTCCAGGTACCCCAGCAAGAGAGAAAGTCCGGAATTATCGCTTCGCGATGACCGGGCTTTTGTCATTCCTGGGCGCATTCTTCGCGCAATTCCTCTCCGGAATCAGATTCGTGCTCGCGCCCCGCCTCGGCGATCTGCTTTACTGCGGTGAATCACGTGACCGGGGGGGCATCGTCGTGAGCTTCCGGTCGTTCGCCCTGTCGTCCCGGAGCCGCCCGATGTTCACTCGCCCCCGGCGTCGCCGCCTGGCCGTCGTCTCGATCCTGCTTCTGCTCTTGACGGGAATGGCCGCCGCTCCGGCATCCGCGCTCTCGCCCGACGACGTCGTCGTGGCATCGGGGGAGAACTGGACGGTGGAGAGGGCCCCGGCGGGGTACACCGTCACCCTGCGGCTGACGGAGCCCCTGCCGGTCGTCAGCGACGCTCCGACGATCGTGGTCGATGGCGAACCGGTGGGCATCGCGCGGACGACGGACGGCGGGCGCACGCTGACCCTGACCACACCGGACCAGCGCGTCGCCTCGGCGGAGGAGGTCGTGAGGGGCTGGGCTTCAGGATCCGGCCCCAAAGCGGGGGAGGACGGCGCGGGGCAGGACGATCAGCGTCGAGCGCCGACCCCGCGGGGTGACGAACCGCAGGAGCGGGACGCTCCTGCCCCCACCATTCCGCTCGCCGACCCGTCCGAGACGGGTCCTCACGCCGTCCGTGAGGCGGAGTACGACTTCGGCGATCGCAGTGTCGCCCTCGCCGGCTACACCGACATGCGGGGCGAAGTCGCCGGCAAGCTGTACCTGACGACCGCCGCCGGCGCGCGCCCCGTCGTGCTTCTGCAGCACGGTCGTCACGTCACCTGCGGGGATGCCGGATCGGGCGAGGCCGGCCTGGTCTGGCCGTGCGACGGAGACGACATGGTCATCCGGTCCTACCTCGGCTACGAGAAGACAGCGCGGTCCCTCGCGTCCCACGGGTACAACGTCGTCTCGATCTCCGCGAACGCGATCAACGCGACGGATGCCGAATTCACCCTGGACCAGGGGGCGCAGGCGCGCGGCCGGCTCGTGCTCGACACTCTGCGGATGCTCGAGCGGCTGAATCGCGGCGAGGCGGTGGTCTTCGAGGATCGCCCGGACGACGGCGGCGCCGCCTCGCGTACGTTTGACGACGCCCTGACCCGCGCGACCGAGCGCGCGGATCACCCCGCGGCACCTGCCGGTCTGACGTCGGACGACCTCGAGGGCCGCTTCGATCTGTCCCGCGTCGGTCTCATGGGTCACTCCCGCGGCGGAGAGGGCGTCGTCACCGCCGCGCAGCTCAACGCCGCCGCGGCCGAGCCGATCGGCATCCGGTCGGTGCTTCCGCTGGCGCCGACGGATTTCGCCCGGCGCACGCTGTCGGACGTCACGACGATGGCGGTCCTCCCGTACTGCGACGGCGACGTCGCCGACCAGCAGGGGCAGAAGTACATCGACGACTCGCGCCGCGCCTTCGGCGACGACGTCCTGCGTTCGGCGGTCTGGGTGATGGGCGCCAACCACAACTTCTTCAGTTCGGTGTGGACGCCGGGGGAGTACCCCGTGGGCGGATCCGACGATTGGAGCACCGACGACACGACGTCCGCGTGCGCGACGACCGACCCCACGCGCCTGACCGCTGCCGAGCAGTACCAGGTCGGCGCGACCCTCATGACGGGGTTCTTCCGCCTGACCCTCGGTGATGAAGCCGGCTACCAGGGTTTCGTCGACGGCACGGTGGCCCCGTCGACGAACCTCACGACCTTCGCCGACATCCGGGTGATCGCGACGCAGCCGCGATCGGCGAGCGATCTCGTCACCGACTTCGCCGGCGGGGGAGCCCCCGTGATCCTCGACGGAGACGCCACCGCGGAGGTGTGCGAAGGCGCCATGGTCATGGCATCCCGCCCGTCCTGCTCGGGGCGCTCCGACGCGCAGGTTCCGCACTGGAACCCGTCGTTCCTGGCCCCGTACGTCCCCCTGTTCCCGGCCACGCGCTTCGAGTGGGAGATCGCCGGCGCCACCGCCCTGCGCATCCCCCTGCCGGAAGGACAGCGCGATGTGCGCGACCGCGCGGCACTCACCGTCAAGATGGCGCCGGGAGACCGCGTCGACGTCGGTACGGACCTGCTGATCACCCTCGTCGACGGCACTGGTGCCGAGTTCGCGACGACGGCGTCGTCGCTAAATCTTCGGGCGGTCCAGCGGATGCCGGCGGGGGCGTTCCCGTTGGACAAGGTCGTGCTGCAGCAGGTCACGCTTCCCCTCGACGACGTCGTCGGCATCGACCTCGGTGATGTGCGCGAGGTCCTCCTGGAGCCGCAGGTCGGTGTCGACGGCGTGCCGTGGGGTGAGCTGTACCTGTCGGATCTTGCGTTCGAGTCCCCTTCCACGGGGGCACCGACGGTGGTGGCACGCTCCTCGGTGAACATGGCCGAGACGCGGGTGGAGGAGAAGGCGGAACCGTGGACGGCTGCTGTCGCGGTGTGGCTCGACCGTCCGTCGGATGAACCGGTCAGCGCCTACGTCGGCATCGGCTCCGGGCCGGGTGGCGAGGCGCCGCCCGCAGGGCTGGGCGCCGAACGTGTCACCTTCGCACCCGGCGAGACGTGCCTCGCCGTTCCCGTCACCATCGTCGGGAACCAAGACCCATCAGGTGAGCCTGTCTCCATCGCGGGGACGGCGGCCACCACCAGCGAGACGGCGGTCTCGGGGTCGAGCGACTTCTCCGGCATCCTGGTCCGCGAGGACGACGGGGTCGAGAGTGCACCGTCCGTTCCCGCGTTCGGCGTGCAGGGTGACGTGTGCGCGGAACTGTCGGCCTCGCGTACCCCCGGTGTTCTCCTGACCTCCGAGAACGAGCCCGCACGCGGCGAGCCGGTCTCGTTCACGGCCACCGGGTTCCGCAACGGCGAGGCGGTGGTGGTGACCCTCGGCGGTACGGCCCTTCCCGCCGTGATCGCGAACGCGGCCGGAACAGCCGTGATCGAGACGGTGGTGTCGACGGATGCCGTGCTCGGGTCGATGCTCGTGAGGGCGGAGGGCGCCGGCTCGGCGCGCGTCCAGGAGGCAACCGTCCGCGTGCAACCTGCGGCACCGACCCCGACGCCCACGCCGACCCCCGTTCCGACCTTCACGGCGACGGTGACACCGACGGCCACTCCCGCGGCCTCGGACGGCGGCCGGCTGGCACGCACCGGCGTGGACGGCCAGATGTGGCTGTTCGCGGTCATCGGAGGAGTCCTTCTCGCCGCTTCCGGGGTCACTGCCGTAGCGGTCAACCGGCGCCGGCGCGGTCAGTGATTCCGCCGGGCACGGGGCGCGCGGTATCAACGTCGGGGCATCGACGGGCCGCGCGGTAGCATCCGAATCGGCATCCGCTTCCGGCCTCGCCCCGAGAGAAGGTTCCCGTGACTCGTACCTGGTTCGCCGCGACGGCTGTCGTCGCGCTCGCGTTCGTCATCAGTGGCTGCGCGTCGCCGACCACCCCCACCGCGCCCGCCGGAGCGTCGCCGTCTGCCAGCGTCAGTGCGGACGGAGGGCCGCAGGCGCTGCCCCCGACGATCGTCTCTCCCGGGGAGCTGGACGGCACGGACGTGGCCGTGATCGTCGGTACCGCCCTCGTGGTCGCGGTCGACGACGGCACGGAAGATCAGTGGCGTGGCACGACCACCGACCCGGCGATCGCGGAGTTCTCCGCGGGCGGGGCCGAGGGCGGGGCGACCTTCCGCCCCGGCTTCGAGGCGCGCGAGATCGGCACGACGCAGGCGACCCTCACCGCACCGGACGGGCGCGAGATCGCGTTCACGATCTCGGTCGTCGCACCCTGACGACGGACGACGCCCCCCGGACGGCGCTCCGCGTGAGTGATCGTCGTCGAGGCAGGGCGACGTGGCCGCCGGCCAGGGCGAGTGCCACCGCCTCGAGCTGGGACCGGGCACCCAGAGCGTCGCGCAGGGCCTTGATGTGGTCGCGGACGGTGTGCGGTGACAGACCGAGCTCGGTCGCGATCTGAGCGGGACGGCATCCCCGGCAGAGGAGCTCGAGGATGTCGCGCTGCCGCGGGGACAACGTGTCGAACGGGGTGATCGCGAGCCCCGCGGTGATGCGTGGGTCGTCGGGGGTGGCGTGATGGATCGCGTCGACGAGGTCGTCGAGGCGCGTGTCTTTCGCGAGGTACGCCGATGCGCCGCCGCGCAGCGCACGCGCCGCCGCCCCGACGGTGGGATGAGCGGTCAGCAGGAGGATGCGCGTCCCGGGGGAAACGGCGGCGAGTGACCGGACATCGACCTCGTCTCCGACCGGCACGTCGATGACGGCGGCACCGACGTCGCAGGCCGCGAGCTTTCGGCATCCCTCGTCGAGCGTGCTCGCCGTGGCAGCGCACGAGAGGGCCGGGGAGGCATCGAGCGCGAACGCGAGGAGGTCAGCGTGGACGCGCTGATCGGTGATGACGAGCACCCGCAGAGGTGGGGCGGCCGGGCTGACGGCGGGCATGACTCCCTCACTTTGGGGGGAAGGGGCGATATAGGTAAGGCTAACCTGATCTTGTGGCGATCACGACCGTCCACATCGAAGTCCAGGAGCAGCATGTCTCGTCGTCGTTCCGCCCTCAGCGCGCTCGCACTCGCCATCGTGGGCACCATCGCCCTCACCTCGTGCGCCACCGGCGCCCCTCAGGCCGTTCCCTCCCCGCCTGAGCAGGAAACGTCGCTCGTCGTCTACTCGGGTCGAGACGAGAAACTCGTCGCCCCTCTCATCGCGCGGTTCGAAGAGGCATCCGGGATCGACGTCGAGGTGCGCTACGCCGGCTCCACCGAACTCGCTGCGCAACTGCTCGAGGAGGGGGATCGGACACCCGCGCAGGTGTTCCTCTCCCAGGACTCCGGGTCGCTCGGGGCGGTGGAGGCCGAGGGTCTCCTCAGCACTCTCCCCGACGTTGTCACGTCGGCCGTGCCCCCGGAGTACTCGTCCGCGAACGGCTCCTGGGTGGGGCTCACCGGTCGTGCGCGCGTCATCGCCTACGACAGCCAGACCTACACGGCCGATCAGGTCCCCGGCGACGTGTTCGCGCTGACGGAGCCGGAATGGAAGGGCAAGGTCGCCATCGTGCCCTCGAACGCCTCCTTCCAGGCTTTCCTCACGGCGCTGCGCGTCGAGGAGGGCGAGGAGCGTGCGCGCGAGTGGCTGGAGGGGATGGTCGCGAACGAGCCGCAGATTTATGCGAAGAACGGAGAGGTGCTCGAAGCCGTCAACAACGGCGCCGTTCCTCTCGGGCTCATCAACCACTACTACTGGGCACGCTCGGAGCAGGATCCGTCAACGCTGCGAGCGCAGCTGAAGTTCGGTGACCCCGGCACCGTGTCGGCCCTCGTGAACGTCACCGGTGCCGCAATCCTCGAAGGGGCCGCCGACTCGCGAGCTGCCCGGGATTTCGTGCAGTTCCTCGTTTCGGAGGACGCGCAGAGGTACTTCGCCGAGGAGACGTCGGAGTACCCCCTCGTCGCGGGCGTCCCCTCGCCGGCAGGTGTCCCCGAGCTGTCGGAGCTCGGGGGGCCCGACATCGACCTGTCGTCGCTCTCCTCCGTCCGGGAGACGGTCGCGATGCTGACGCAAGCGGGGCTGCTCTGACGGTTCACGAACGCCACGGACACCGGGGGGCCGCCATCGTGCGAACGGGCCCCCCGGTGTTCGCGCTCGCCCTCGCCACCCTCGTCGCTGCAGCGGTCGCCGCCCCCCTCGTCCAGCTGGTGGTGCGGGTGGGGTCGGGTGATGTCGGGGCCGTTGCCGCCGTGGTGTTCCGTTCCCGGACCATGGACCTGCTGATCGCCACCGTCGGGATCGCTTTCGCAACCGCGGCGGGGGCTCTCGCTCTCGGCGTCGCCACCGCGTGGGCGCTCGTCCGCGTGCGCCTGCCCGCACGGGCGCTGTGGCGCGTGGTGGCGTGCGCACCGATGGCGCTCCCCAGTTACGTCGCGGCGTTCGGTTGGATCTCCGCGGTACCGGGGCTCTCGGGGGTCGGTCCTCTGGTCGTGCTCCTCGTGCTGGTCACCGCGCCCTACGTCACGGTGCCGACCATGGTGGCGTTCGCCCGAATGGACGCTTCGATCACCGACGCCGCTCGCACCCTCGGCAGCTCTCCGGCTCGTGCCTTCGTCGTCGGCACGCTGCCTCAGGTGATTCCGGCGGCTCTCGCCGGCACGCTTCTCGCCGCCCTGTACGCCCTGTCGGACTTCGGAGCGCCCGCCCTCCTGCGAGTGGATACGCTCACCACCGGAATCTACGCCCAGTTCACGGGCGGTTTCGATCGCGCGCTGTCCGCGGCCCTGGGGCTCGTGCTGGCCCTTCTGGGCGCGGTCTGCGTCGCCGCGGAGTCCGGCGCACGCCGCCGGGCCGGCGCCCGGGCCGGTGCGAGTACGGCGCCGCCCGCGCCACTGGTCCTGAGCCGAGCGGCCACGGTCGGCGTCCTTGCCGCCCTGACGCTCATCGGTGCGGCGGCCGTGCTGGTCCCGCTGGGAGCCCTGGTCGCTCGGGCTCCGATGGCGGGCCGCTACGCCGCGACCGCGCAGGAGCTGGGGGATGCCGCGATGTCGACCCTCGCGTTGGGAGTGGGTGCGGCAGTGCTCACCGTGCTGGCCGCACTTCCCGTGGCCTGGCTCGGTGCGAGACATCGCACGCGACTCGTGCGGGTGCTCGAGACCGTCAGCTCGATGGGGCATGCACTGCCGGGCCTCGTCGCGGCGCTCGCCCTGGTGGCTCTCACGCTCGCGGTGGCGCCCGGCGCCTATCAGGGTGCGGGCGCCCTGGTCGCCGCCTACGCAGTGCTGTTCCTTCCCAAGGCGATCGTGTCGAGCAGAGCGGCCTTTGCCGGGGTGCCGCCGTCGCTCGAGGACGCCGCGCGCACCCTCGGCGATGGACCCTTCGTCGCGTGGTGCCGAGTGACGCTGTCCAGCGCGGGTCCCGGGATCCTGGCGGGGGGAGTGCTCGTCATGGCCGCGGTGATGAAGGAGCTGCCCGCTACCCTCCTGCTCCGCCCGATCGGGGTGGACACCCTCGCCACCGAGCTGTGGTCGGCCACGAGCGCGGGGGCCTACGGGGCGGCGGCGTGGCCCGCACTGCTCCTGGTCGCCGTCGGTCTCGTACCGGCGCTGGCGATGGCGCGCGGCATCCGTTCGCTGGGGGAGGCTGATCGATGACCCTCCGACTGCACGCGGTCTCCGGCGGCTATGGACGTGGGGCCGTGGTCGACGGTGTCGATCTCGACGTCTCTCGAGGCGAGATCGTGTCGGTGCTGGGCCCTTCGGGGAGTGGGAAGAGCACCCTCCTTCGAATGATCGCGGGACTGCATCCGCTGACGTCGGGCGGTATCTCCTTCGACGGGCGCGACATCACGGCGGTGCCGACGCACCGTCGCGGGGTCGGTCTCGTTCCGCAGGACGGTGCGCTGTTCCCGCGTCGCACGGTCGCCGGCAACGTCGCTTACGGCCTGCCGGGAGTGTCGGCACGTCGCGCCGCCTCGCATCCGGAGGTGCGGCGACTCCTCGACCTGGTGCAGCTGTCGGACCTCGCCGATCGATTGCCGCATCAGCTGTCGGGCGGTCAACGGCAACGGGTCGCGGTGGCGCGGGCATTGGCCGCGCGGCCGGGGGTGGTGCTTCTCGACGAACCGTTCAACGCCCTCGACGCGGCTCTGCGCGCGGAGGTGCGGACGGGAGTGTGCGCGGTGCTGCGCGAGGTGGGTGTCGCCGCCCTGCTCATCACTCACGATCGGGCGGAAGCGTTCCTGGCCGCTGACCGGGTGGCCGTCTTCCGGGATGGCTCCATCGCCCAGATCGGCTCGCCGGGCGAGGTCTATCGTCACCCCGTCTCGGCCGAAGTCGCGTGTCTGACCGGCGACGTCGTCGATGTTCCGCCGGTGCTGCGTGGGGGCGCCCCGGACGGTGTGGTGCGTCCTTCTCAGATCTCTCTCGATCCGAAGGGCGGGGTCCGCGCGGTCGTCACTGCGGTGCGGGACGCGGGGGAGCGGCAGATCGTCTCGGTCAGGATGGCGGGCGGCGAGGTGCTCGACATCGATTGCTCCGCGTTCTCGCTTCCGCCTGAGGCGGGTTCCGAGGTGGGACTGCGGTTGGACTGAAGCGCATCCTTCTCGGCGATCCGCACCGACCGGGGTGTTGCTTCTTGTTGTTTTGCGTTGTAACGTGTGGGAATCTTCGAAGGAGATTCCGTGTACGCAATGGAGCGCCAACAGCTCATCGAGCGCGAACTGCGCGAGATCGGCCGAGTCAGCGTCGTCGACCTCGCCCGACGTTTCGACGTCACCACCGAGACCGTGCGTCGAGACCTCGACCGCCTGGAGCGCACCGGTTCGCTGCGCCGCGTGCACGGTGGCGCGGTCGGCATCGACCGCGCGAGCACCACGGAGGTGTCACTCTCCGAGCGTCGGCTGCGGCAGGGGGAAGCGAAGCGAGCGATCGCTATCGAGGCCACGCGCCTGCTCACTCCCGGCTTCCGCGGCTCGATCTTCATCGACGCGGGCACCACCGCAGCCGCCGTCGCAGCCGAACTGCCGCAGGTGTTGGCAGAGGGCGGGGCCGAGGTCGAACTGGTGACCCATTCCCTCGAGGCGGCACATCTCCTCGCCGGAGACGATCGCGTCTCCCTCACGGTCATCGGTGGGAAGGTCCGCGGGGTCACCGCTGCGGCTGTCGGCGCGCACACCGTGCGAACGATCGGCGAGTTGCGCCCCGACATCGCGTTCATCGGGACCAACGGCGTGAGCGCCGGATTCGGACTCAGTACACCCGACCCCGAAGAGGCGGCCGTGAAGACCGCGATCATCCGGGCCGCACGTCGGGTCGTGGTCGTCGCCGACACCGCCAAGTTCGGCGAGGAGCTGCTGGTGCGTTTCGCCCGACTCGATGAGATCGACGTGCTGGTCTCCGACGGAACGCCGCCCGAGGACCTGGCCGCGGCTCTCGCCGAAGCCGACGTGGAGGTGCGCGTCGCATGATCGTCACTCTGACCGCCAACCCGTCGGCGGACCGCGCGGTTCACCTGACGGAGCCCCTCGTGCCCGGGGAGGTCCAGCGGGCGGCGTCGTCCCGCGAGGATGCCGGAGGCAAGGGCGTCAACGTCGCCCGTGTCGTGTCCGCCGCCGGCGCGCCCGCACGCGCCGTCGTCCCGGTCAACGATCACGATCCTTACCGGCTGCTGCTCGACGACGCGGGAGTGCCGTTGCAGATCGTGCCGGTCGCGGGCCGCGTTCGCGCCAATCTCACCATCACCGACCCGACGGGGGAGACGACGAAGCTCAATCTTCCCGGTGCGCAGCTCGCGCCGGCCGAGGTGCGAGCCCTCACCCAAGGAGTCGTCGACGCGGCGGAAGGGGCCACCTGGCTCGTCCTCGCCGGCTCGATCCCGCCCGGTGTGCCGGAGACGTTCTACGCCGACCTCATCGCCGCCGTCCGCGACCGCTGGGGCGCCGCGGCGCCCCGCATCGCCGTCGACGCCTCGGGGGCCGCCCTGGCCGCCGTCGTCGCCACGGCCCACCCCGACCTCATCAAGCCCAACCACGAAGAGCTCGCCGAACTCCTCGGCGAGGATGCCTTGGGCGACGGTGACATCGTCGCCGACGCGACAAGACGAGCCTCGGCTCTCGTGCCCGATCGCGTGGCATCCGCTCTCGTGACCCTCGGTGCCGATGGCGCGCTGCTGTTCGATGCCGACGGCGCCTGGCGCGGACGCGCTCCCCGGATTCGGGTCGCCAGCACGGTGGGCGCGGGCGACAGCTCGCTCGCCGGGTACCTGCTCGCCGATCTCGAGGGGGCCCCGGCCCCCGAACGCCTCGCCCGCAGCATCGCGTACGGCGCCGCTGCGGCGACCCTGCCGGGGACACAACCCCCGACACCGGCCGACCTGCCCGACGGGCCGATCGCCGTGACCGTCCTCTCCACACCCACCGCAACATCCTGACCACGAAAGGTCACAAGACAATGTCCGACATCATCACACCGGAGCTCGTCAGTCTCGACGCGCCCCTGGGAGCCGACAAGCAGTCGGTGATCCGTGCTCTGGCCGAGCGGGTCGTCGCGCAGGGCCGCGCGACGAGCGCCCAGGAACTCTTCGACGATGCGTGGGCCCGCGAACAGAAGGACGAGACGGGCCTGCCCGGGGGCATCGGCATCCCGCACGCTCGCAGCGCCTCGGTCACCGAGCCGACGCTGGCCTTCGCGCGGCTGTCTCCCGGCGTCGATTTCGGTGCGCCGGACGGTCCCGCCGACATCGTGTTCCTCATCGCCGCGCCCTCCGGCGCCGACGAGGCCCATCTCGCCGTGCTGTCGCAGCTGGCGCGCAGCCTCATGAAGCCCGAGTTCACGGGCGGTCTGCGTGCCGCGGCGACTCCGGCCGACGCGGTGCGCATCATCACGGATGCCATCACCCCCGCCGAGTCGCCCTCCGCGGCCGCGGCCACCCCGGTGCCCGCAGCGACGCGCGCCGAGGCGCGCACCGCCACCGCGACGAAGACGACGAAGATCGTCGCCGTCACGGCCTGCGCGACCGGCATCGCCCACACGTTCATGGCGGCGGACGCCCTGACCGCGGCGGGCGCCGAGACGGACGGCGTCGAACTCGTCGTCGAGCCGCAGGGCTCGAGCGGCTACAAGGCGCTGCCGCAAAGCGTGATCGATGACGCCGACGCCGTGATCTTCGCCGTCGACGTCGACGTGCGGGAGCCGCAGCGGTTCGCCGGCAAGCCGGTCGTCCGCGCGGGTGTCAAGCGCGGCATCGAACAGCCGAAGCAGCTCATCGCCGAGGCGATCGCCGCTTCCGAGAACCCGAACGCGGCGCGCGTGCAGGGCGGTGCCGCTGCGGCATCCGCGTCGGACGCTCCTGTCGCCCAGCAATCGGTCGGTCGCCGTATCCAGCGGTGGCTGCTCACGGGCGTCAGCTACATGATCCCGTTCGTCGCCGGTGGCGGTCTGCTCATCGCGCTCGGCTTCCTGCTCGGCGGGTACCAGGTCACGCAGAACGCGGCGAACGTGATCATCCAGAACTCGCTGTGGGATCTTCCCACCGACGACATCACGTCGCCGCTCGGACCCGTGGGCCAGTACCTCGGATCCGTGGCGTTCATGATCGGTGCGACGTCGATGGGCTTCATCGTCGCGGTGCTCGCCGGATTCATCGCCTACGCGATCGCCGACCGCCCCGGTATCGCCCCCGGTTTCGTGGCCGGCGCCGTCGCGGTCCTCATGAACGCGGGCTTCATCGGCGGCATCATCGGCGGTCTGCTCGCCGGTTTCATCGCGTGGTGGCTCGGCCGGTTCGACGCCCCGCGGTGGCTGCGCGGCCTCATGCCCGTCGTGATCGTGCCGTTCCTGGGCTCGATCTTCGCCTCGGGTCTGATGATCCTGTTCCTCGGCCGCCCCATCGCCGCGCTCATGGCGGCGCTCACCGAGGGGCTCACCTCGCTCGCCGCATCCAGCGCGGGTGCCATCGTCCTGGGCGTCATCCTCGGCCTCATGATGTGCTTCGACCTCGGCGGACCGGTCAACAAGGTCGCCTACGTCTTCGCCACCACGGGGCTGGCCGCCGCGACCCAGACCAACACGGCTCCGTACCTCATCATGGCCGCCGTGATGGCCGCCGGCATGGTGCCGCCGCTGGCGATGGCTCTGGCATCCACCGTCCTGGCCCGGCCGAAGTTCACGCCCGTCGAGCGCGAGAACGGTGCGGCCGCGTGGCTGCTGGGCGCCTCGTTCATCTCCGAGGGCGCGATCCCGTTCGCGGCGGCCGACCCGCTGCGCGTCATCCCCGCGTCGATGGTCGGAGGTGCGATCACCGGTGGCCTGAGCATGCTCATCGGGGTGCAGTCCTTCGCCCCCCACGGCGGCGTCTTCGTGTTCTTCGCGATCAACCCGTTCTGGGGTTTTGCCCTCGCGATCGCTGCGGGTACCGTCGTGACGGCGCTCATCGTCGTCGCCCTGAAGGGCATCGGCCGCAGCACCAAGGACGCCGTCGTCGCCGAAGCTGCGCCGGCAGCCCAGGTCGCGGCCTAAGACCCCGTCGGATCGGAAGGATTCACCATGGCAGAACGTCAGGCCACCATCGCCAGCAGCTCGGGTCTGCACGCCCGCCCCGCGAAGCTCTTCGTGCAGGCCGTGCAGGAGAAGAAGGTGCCCGTCACCATTTCGGCCGCGGGCGGCCCCGACCTCAACGCGGGCAGCATCCTCTCGCTGATGGGTCTCGGCGCCGGTCACGGCACGGTCGTGACGCTGAAGGCCGAGGGTGAGGGTGCCGAGCAGGCGCTCGACGAGCTCGTCGCGCTCCTCGAGACGGACCTCGACGCGCAATAAGCCGTATCTCCCGCAGAACACCGGATGCCACGGGCCGTAGGGCTCGTGGCATCCGGTGTTTTGTTCTCTTGCCGAGGCAGCGTGTGCGGCGGTCAGTGACCGTCGGGCTGGGCCGGCACAACTCCTGCGGGATCGCCCACTATGGGCCCTGTGGGGGACGGCGTTCCGGTTCTGCCGGAGTTGTGGGGCGGCCTCCGCCCCGGTGCCGCCGAACGGCGGGGTCAGACCTCGGTGGAGTCGCCGGGGCCGAGGTCGACGAAGGATCCACCGTTCTGCTCGACGGCCCAGGTGAGGCGGGCGTCGCCCATCTGCTTGCCGGCAACCGACAGGGTCATGTCGTGTGTGGCGAAGGCGCGCTCCGGCTTGACCGCCAGCACGTAGTCCATCGCGTCGGCGATCCTCAGCCAGGGCGCTCCGACGGGAGCGGCGAGGAGCTTGACGGAGGTGTGCTTCGGGACCGTGTAGGAGTCGCCGGGGTAGAAGAACGCATCGTTGACCAGGACGCCGACGTTGTCGACCACCGGGATGGACTCGTGGATCACCTCGTGCCGTCCGCCGAAGAACTCGAGGTGGAAGGGTCCGAGGTCGAGAGTGTCGCCCGGGTGGACCGCGGTGACATCGAATCCCGCCGCGGCTTTACGAACACCCTCGGGGCCGTAGATCGGCAGGCCCGGGTGCGCCTTCTGCACGCGGGTGAGATGCTCGGGCGTCCAGTGGTCGGGGTGCTCGTGCGTGATGACGACGCCGACGAGGCCGGTGAGATCCTCCAGCGGCGAGGTGAAGGTGCCGGGGTCGATGACCAGGGAATGACCGGCCTCGGTGAGCACCAGAGCCGCGTGTTCGTGTTTGGTGACCTGCATGGGTGCGAGTCAACCCTCCGGTAGGGGAGCGTGCAACCGCTGGACGCGAGGCGCTCGGGATGCCACGGGTGAACGAGTGGTGTGGGATTCGCCCCGGATCTTCCCCCTCGGGCCCTCGCGCGGTACCGTGGGCGGGACACGCCCGGGCTGCGAGTCATTCGCGGCCCGATTTGTCGTGCGCGGCATCCGTGGTGCATACTTGAACGGTTGCGACGCGGCCCCATCGTATAGCGGCCTAGTACGCCGCCCTCTCACGGCGGTAACGCGGGTTCGAATCCCGCTGGGGTCACCAACGAGAAGAAGCCTCGACCGAATGGTCGGGGCTTCTTCTCGTTCTGGCGGGGCCGCTCAGCGGAGAGCCGAAGGGCGAAGCAGGGCGGCGCCCGTGCGGTCTCGGCAGCCCCACCGCCCTACGCCTCGTGCGCCCCCCGACGTGCACGCACGATGCGTCGAACGCCCCACACGATCAGCAGCAGAACTCCCGCCACGGCGATCCACGGCAGCAGGAAGCCGAGGCCGATGACGACGCCGTTGAGCGTGGCGATCAGACCGTTCCATCCGGCGACGAGGCCGTCGCCGAAGCCCGCCGGGTCGGCGACGACGGTCTCTGACCGGACGTTCAGCTGAACGCTGAGCGACGACATCGCCACCTGTGACTCGAGCGACTGCAGCACCTGCCGGTCGGAGTCCAGCTGCGCCTGCCGCTCGGCGAGCGCGCTCTCGGCCGCGATGAGGTCGGCCACCGACCCGGCTTGCGTCATCAGCTCGGTGAGCCGGGCGACGGATGCCTCGCCGGCGGCCACACGGGCTCTCAGGTCGACCGTCTGCTCGGTGACATCCGAGCGCGTCACGCTCGTCGCGGTGACCTCGCCGACCTCTGAGAGGCCGTCCATGACCGAGGCGAGAGCGTCGGCCGGCACGCGGACCGTGATCCATCCCGAGGAGACCGTGGTCGATTCCGGCGCCGCGCCGTCCAGGGGAACGACACCCCCGCCGCCCCCGACCTGCGACGATTCGACGTAGCCGCCCGCCGCGGCCGCGGCATCCGACACGCGGTCGATCGCGGCGCGGACGTCGTCGACCTCGATCGTGCTGGAACCGGTGGCGATGATGTCGCGCCCGGCAGGTGTCGCGGTCGAGGAGTCCGCCGCGCCCCCGGCCGACATCTCCGGGAGGGCCTGACCGCTGACGTCGCGGAGTCCCTCGTCGGGGGCGTCGACACCGAGGCCGGGGTCAACGGCACCGCCGGCTTCGCTGACGCCGGAGATGCTCGATCCGGATGTCCCGGTCGGCGTCGAAAGCGCCGGACCGATGACGGCGGCGACGACGAGCACGGCCGCGGCGGCCCCGATGCCCGTCCATACGCCGCGTCGGCGTCGACGCCGGGTCACGCGCTCGTCGGCGATGCGTGCGAAGACCGCGGACTCGATGGCATCCACGCGGTCGTCGCGGAGAGGGGGAAGGGTGGGCGTGGTCATGGGGTCTCCGTCTCCATCGCGGTGGCGCGCACCCGGGAACGGATGCGGGAGAGGCGGTTGCGCACGGTGCCGTGCGAGACGCCGAGGGAGTCGGCGGCGGCCTGGTAGCCGTAGCCCTCGGCGGCGCACAGCCGGAAGATCTCGCGGTCGAGCTCGCCGAGACCGTCGACGGTCGCGAGGATCGTTGCCACGGTCTCGGCCTCGACGACCTGGTTCTCGACGTCGACGAGCGCGGGGATCCGTTCGTCGAGTTCCGCGGTCGTCCCGCGGCGGTGGCGGGACCGCAGGCGATTCTGCGCCTGCAGTCGGCACACGGTCGCCAGCCAGGGCAGGAGCGACGTCCCCTCGAGCGTCAGCTTCGGAAGCTTCCGCCACGCGACGACGAACGTCTCTTGCGCGACGTCCTCCGCATCGGCCTCGTCGTGCACCAGGCCGTAGGCGATCCAATAGACCGGGCGCACGTACGCGCGATAGAGCGACCGGAACGCCGCCTCCGACCCGCCGGCGGCGCGCGCGACCAGCGCCCTGTCGTCGATCACGTCGTCGGTCATGGCATCCGTTCCCTCTGTCCGGTACCCGTGCGAGCACTCTCTCACCTAGAGGTGTCCGCGCGTGCGGCATCGTCTCACGCGTGTTCCGTCCGATGACCCCGGCGCGGGGCCGAGGTCGATAGACTTCAGCGTTTCCCCCGACGAAAGGCCCTCATGGAGCTGCAGCTGGACCCGGTGTTCCAGACGGTGACCCTGGTGGTGCTGGTGCTGATCCTCGCCGCGGATCTTCTCCTCATCCTCAAGCGCCCCCACATCCCCTCGCCCAAGGAATCGACCCTGTGGGTGGTCTTCTACGTCACTCTCGCGTTGATCTTCGCCGGGGTCCTGTGGGCCGCCGCCGGGGGAGAGGTCGCGGGGCAGTTCGTCGCCGGGTGGCTCACCGAGTACAGCCTGTCGATCGACAACCTGTTCGTGTTCGTCCTGATCATGGGGCAGTTCGCCGTGCCGCGCCGCTACCAGCAGGAAGTGCTGATGGTGGGCATCATCATCGCCCTGGTCCTGCGCGGTGCGTTCATCCTCGTGGGCGCGACGATCATCGAGAACTTCAGTCCGATCTTCTACGTCTTCGGCGCATTCCTCATCTACACGGCCGTCCGCCAGGCCTTCCCCGGCGACGATCACGACGATGACGAACGCAAAGAGAGCTTCATCGTCCGGATGCTGCGCCGCGTGCTGCCCATCAGCGACTCCTACGACGGCAAGAAGGTGCTGACCCGCATCGACGGCAAGCGCGTGTTCACGCCCATGATCATCGTCTTCGCGGCGATCGGTGTGACCGACCTCCTCTTCGCGATCGACTCGATCCCGGCCATCTTCGGCATCACGCAGAGCCCGTTCATCGTCTTCACCGCCAACCTCTTCGCCCTCATGGGACTGCGGCAGCTGTACTTCCTGCTCGGCGATCTGCTGGAGCGTCTGCGCTACCTGCACTACGGCATCGCCTTCATCCTCGCGTTCATCGGCGTGAAGCTCATCCTCCACGCGATGCACGTCAACGAGCTGCCCTTCCTCAACGGCGGAGAGCCGATCGAGTGGGCGCCCGAGATCTCGACGTGGGTCTCCCTCGCCGTCATCGTGCTGTCGATGGCCGTCGCGACGATCGCGAGCCTCGTCGCGTCGCGTCGTGAACCCTCCACCGCGGGACCGCAGGATGCGGCCGCACAGGTCGCCGACGAGAAGGGAACCCCGCCGACGGTGGAGCAGCCTCGACGCGATTGACGTCTGCGCCCGGCATCCGTGTCCCACTTTGTGCAGGATGCGGCGTCGAGATTTGCACAAAGTGGGACATGCACCACCTGTGGAGCGAGGTGCGCCGGCGGTCAGAACGCGCGGAGGTTCGCTCCGAGTCCGCCGTCGACGTACTCCTCGCGCAGGATGCCACGGCGGCGGAGGATCGGCACGAGATCGTCGAGCAGCCGGTGCACCGTAACCGGGTGCAGGTCGCCCCACAAGAGCACCCCGTCGTTGCCCCACTCGCCGAGCTCCTCGATGCGGTCGGCGAACTCGCTCGCCGTGCCGACGAAACCGGAACCGTCGGTCAGTCGTCCCAGACGCGCGTGGGATGCCAGGATTGCGCGCAGGGGAGCGTCCGGCTCGTGCTTTCCGACGAGGCGGCGAATGCTCCCTTCCGACACGTGTTCGCCGAAGATCGCACGATCCAGCGGGCGATCGAGGTCGAGACCGGTGAGATCGGTCTCGAGGTCGCTCGATTGCTTGCAGGCGATGGTCAGCAACGCGGCGTCGTCGGGATGGGCCGATGCGGCCACGAGCCGATCGGCTTCCTCCGGCGATGAGACGAGCACGGGCTGGATGGCGAAGAGGATCTTCACGTCGCTCGGTGCGCGTCCGGCTGCCTCGGCGGCGGCGTGGATGCGCCGCCGGTAGGCGCGGATGCTCTGCTCGTCGAGCGGCGCGAGAGCCAGTTGCACGTCCGAGTTCCGCCCCGCGAAGGCGAGGCCGCGACCGGATCCCCCGGGCGAGACGATCGCCGGTTCCCCGTCGGTGAAGGGCACCGCGTTGAGGGGGCCGTCGAATCCGAAGTACTCGCCGCGGTGCGACGTCGCAGTCAGGAGGTTTCCGTCGGCGTACACGCCGGTCTCTTCGTCCTCGACGAGCGCACCGTCGCCCCAGCTGCGCCACAGCGAGCGCAGACCGTCCACCCACTCCTCGGCGCGGTCGTACGCGGCGTCGTGTCCGAGCTGAGGCGCGGTCGAGAAGTGCCTCGCGCTGCCGGTGTCGGTGACGACGTTGAGACCCAGCCGGTGACCGCTCAGGTGCTGCAGCGTCGCGAACTGCCGAGCCGCGGTGTAGGGGAGGTAGGCCGCCGGGTTGACGGTGGGCACGACGCCGAGGTGCCGGGTCGCGGCGAAGAGGTAGGGGGCGAGCAGGAGCGGATCGTGCTTGGGCCCGCCGAACGCGTGCCGCACCCGCAGGTCGATCGTCTCGGCGCTGCCGAGCGAAGGCGCGTCCTCGATGATGAGCAGGTCGAAGCCCGCCTGTTCGAGGGTCCGCGCGGAGTCCTGGTAGAGCCCGGGCTCTGTCCAGCGGTGGTTCCACCGCAGGTAGGGGTGACCCCAGCCGTGCGGTCCGAACCCGCGCGCGAGGAACCACCCGAAGTGCTGCGGGCGCGTCACAGTACGACCACCTCTCGCTCGGAGCCCCGGGTGCCGGCATCCGTTCGCCGACCGCCGGTGGCGACGGATGCCACGCTGTCGAGGGCCTGGTCGAGGTCGGCCACGAGGTCGTCGACGTCTTCGATCCCGATGGACAGACGCACAGTGCCCGGGAAGACCCCCGCGAGTTCGCGCTCGGCCACGGTCCGGCCGGAGTGGCTCGTGCTCTGCGGGTGGAGGATGAGGGAGCGGACGTCACCGAGGTGCGTCATGTGCGTGATGAGCCGCACCGACTGCACGACGTGTCGTGCCGCATCGAGCCCGCCGCGGAGCGTCACGGTGAACACCGACCCACTGCCGCGCGTGAGGTAGCGGCGTCCGAGCGCGTGGTGCGGATGCGAGGGGAGACCGACGTAATCGACCCGCTCGACCTCGGGGCGGGCCTCGAGCCAGCGCGCGACCGCGAGCGCGTTGGCCGACTGCCGCTCCATGCGCAGGCTGAGGGTCTCGACGCCCTGCCCGATGAGGAAGGCGTTGAGCGGCGAGGGGGACGGACCGAAGCGCGGCGCGACGCTTTCACGCAGGTACTGCCCGCGCGCGCGGCGACCGTACTTCTCGGCGTAGCTCGGCCCGCCCAGGCGGTCGCTGTGGGCGAGGTGCGGAAAGAGGTGACCGGAGGCGGCGGCGTCGAAACGCCCGTCGTCGATGATCACGCCGCCCAGGACAGCACCCTGCCCGGCGAGGAACTTGCTCGCGGAATGCACGACGACCGCCGCACCGTGCTCGAGCGGGCGGAGGAGATACGGGGTGGTGAACGTGCTGTCCACGACCAGTGGGATGCCGCGCTCGGCACCGATCGCGGACACCGCGGCGACGTCCAGGACGTCGTTGCGGGCGTTGGAGAGGGTCTCGGCGAAGAGCGCTTTCGTGCGCGGGGTGATGGCGTCTCGCCACGCGTCGAGGTCGGACGTGTCGACGAAGGTCGTCTCGATGCCCAGGCGGGCGAGGTTGTCCAGGAGCAGTCCCCGTGTGCCCTCGTAGATGTGTTCCGAGACCACGAGGTGGTCACCGGCTCCGGCGAGACCCAGGAGCGCCACGGTGACGGCCGCTTGCCCGCTCGAGACGAGGATCGCCTGGTCGCCGCCTTCGAGCGACGCGATCCTCTCCTCGACCGCGTGCACCGTGGGGTTGCCGGTCCGGCTGTAGCCGAACCCGCTGCCGGTGGCGAAGTGCGCGGCCGACTCGTCGAGATCCGAGAAAGTGAAGCCTGCGGTCAGGTAGATGGGCGTCGCTCGCGGCGAGGCGGTCGCGGTCGACGCGCCCACGTGCACCTGCCGGGTCGAGAATCCGGCGTCTTCCTGCGCGCCCATGCGGCACTCTCCTTTCGTCGGCGTGGCGACAGGCTCGCACGGGGGTGGCCCTCCCGCCCAAATGTGCGGCGTCGTGTTACGCGGGAGGGTGTCGGCGGCCCGGTGGTATCGTGGCGACGTGCGGATCGTCGGCCTCCTCCTTAGCGGCCGCGACGAGACCTTGTTCTAGGCCTTTCTCGTCGCGGAGTTCGTCGCGGGCCTCACATCCCATCCGAGGAGAAACGCAAGTCTCATGAGCACGACATCGATGGACGGCATCCACGTTCCGGATCGTCCCCGCACCCTGGCCGAGAAGGTCTGGGACGACCACCTGGTGGTCAAGGGCGAAGACGGTCAGCCCGACCTCATCTACATCGACCTCCACCTGGTGCACGAGGTCACGAGCCCGCAGGCGTTCGACGGCCTGCGTGCCGAGGGGCGTCCCGTCCGCCGTCTCGACCTCACCATTGCGACGGAGGACCACAACACCCCGACGCTCGACATCGACAAGCCGATCGCCGATCTCACCAGCCGCACGCAGATCGAGACGTTGCGCCGCAACGCCGAGGAGTTCGGCGTCCGCATCCACTCGCTTGGTGACAAGGAGCAGGGGATCGTGCACGTCGTCGGTCCTCAGCTCGGTCTCACGATGCCCGGCATCACGGTGGTCTGCGGCGACTCCCACACCTCCACGCACGGCGCTTTCGGCGCGATGGCCTTCGGCATCGGCACCAGCGAGGTCGAGCACGTCCTGGCAACGCAGACGCTGCCGCTCAAGCCCTTCAAGACGATGGCGATCACCGTTGAGGGCGAGTTGAAGCCCGGCGTGACCGCGAAAGACATCATCCTGGCCGTCATCGCCAAGATCGGCACGAACGGCGGTCAGGGCTATGTGCTCGAGTACCGCGGCAGCGCCATCCGATCCCTCTCGATGGAGGGCCGGATGACGATGTGCAACATGTCGATCGAGGCCGGTGCCCGCGCGGGCATGGTCGCGCCCGATAACACCACGTTCGAGTACCTGAAGGGCCGCCCGCACGCGCCCCAGGGGCAGGACTGGGACGACGCCGTCGCCTACTGGCGGACGCTGCCCAGCGACGAAGGCGCCGTGTACGACGCGGAAGTGTTCCTGGATGCCGACGAGCTCGAACCTTTCGTCACGTGGGGCACCAACCCGGGTCAGGGCGTTTCGCTCTCCGACGTCGTGCCGACCCCGTCCGAGATCAGCGACGCGAACGAGCGTGCCGCCGCCGAGCGGGCTCTGGAGTACATGGACCTGCGGCCGGGGACGCCGATGAAGGACATCCCGGTGGATGCCGTCTTCATGGGATCGTGCACCAACAGCCGCATCGAAGACCTTCGCGCTTTCGCCTCCGTCATCCGCGGTCGTTCGAAGGCCGAGAACGTCCGCGTCATGGTCGTGCCCGGGTCCGCGCGCGTCCGACTCGAGGCCGAGGCCGAGGGGCTGGACAAGGTGTTCACCGAGTTCGGCGCGGAGTGGCGTTTCGCGGGGTGCTCGATGTGCCTCGGGATGAACCCCGACCAGCTGGCGCCGGGGGAGCGGTGCGCCTCGACGTCGAACCGCAACTTCGAGGGCCGGCAGGGCAAGGGCGGGCGAACGCACCTCGTCTCTCCGTTGGTGGCCGCCGCGACCGCGGTCCGAGGGACGCTGTCCAGCCCCGCGGACCTCGATCCGCTGCCCGCCGAGACCGTCGCGACCGGGGCGGAGGCCTGACATGGAGAAGTTCACCACGCACACCGGCGTCGTCGCCCCGCTGAAGCGGTCGGCGGTCGATACCGACCAGATCATCCCCGCCGTCTACCTCAAGCGCGTGACCAAGACCGGGTTCGAGGATGCGCTCTTCGCCAACTGGCGTCAGGACCCCGACTTCGTCCTGAACCAAGAGGCCTTCCGCGCCGCGTCGATCCTCGTCGCCGGCCCGGACTTCGGTACCGGCTCCAGCCGTGAGCACGCCGTCTGGGCGCTGCGGGATTACGGGTTCAAGGTCGTCCTGAGCCCGAAGTTCGCCGACATCTTCCGCGGCAACTCGGGCAAGCAGGGCCTGGTGACGGGCGTCATCACCGAGGACGACGTCGAGCGCATCTGGGCCGCGGTCGAAAGTAATCCCGGGGTCGCGATGACGGTTGACCTGGATGCCAAGACGGCGACGCTCGGCGACCTCCGGGTTTCGTTCGAGATCGACGATTACACTAGGTGGCGGCTTCTCGAAGGGCTCGACGACATCGGGCTCACTCTGCGCGACGAAGACAAGATCGCGCAGTTCGAGGCGCGCCGCGAGGCATGGCGGCCGCGGACCCTCCCGGTCCGCTAAGCCCGGCCGGCCCGATCGGGCCGCTCCGCCGCCCCTCGTCCACGAAGTGAGGTCCACCCCCCTATGAGCACACTCGTCACCGATTCCGGAGACCGATTCCCCGGACAGCCGGACTGGGAGGCGGCCGAGACGCTGTCGATCCGCGGCGGACGCCCGTTGCGCGGAACGGTCGAGGTCAAGGGGGCGAAGAACCTCGTCACCAAGGCGATGGTGGCGGCCCTCCTCGGCGAGACCACCAGCACGCTGCGCGACGTCCCCAGCATCAGCGACGTCAAGGTCGTGCGGTCCCTCCTCGAGGTGCACGGCGTCACCGTCACCGAGGGCGAGGAGGAGGGCACCCTCCACCTCGACCCGTCCGGCGCGGTCGCGGCGCACTTCGAGGAGATCGACGCGCACGCCGGCGCTTCGCGCATCCCGATCCTCTTCTGCGGGCCGCTCCTGCACCTTCTCGGTGAAGCGCTCATCCCCGACCTGGGCGGATGCCGCATCGGCGACCGCCCGATCAACTTCCACATGGATGCGCTGCGCGCCTTCGGCGCCGTCGTCGACAAGAGCTACGAGGGCATCCGCATCACGGCGCCCAACGGTCTGCACGGGGCGAACATCACGCTGCCCTACCCGAGCGTCGGGGCGACCGAGCAGGTGCTGCTGACGGCCGTGCGCGCGAAGGGCGTCACCGAGCTGCGCAACGCCGCGATCGAGCCCGAGATCATGGATCTCATCGCCGTCCTTCAGAAGATGGGCGCGATCATCTCGTACGAGCCCAACCGCGTGATCTTCATCGAAGGCGTCGACCGTCTGGTCGGCTACGACCACCGCGCGATCTTCGACCGCAACGAGGCCGCCTCGTGGGCGTGCGCGGCGCTGGCCACCGATGGCGAGATCTTCGCCAAGGGCGCCCGGCAGCAGGACATGCTGACCTTCCTCAACGTGTTCCGCAAGGCCGGGGGATGGTTCGACGTCCGTGAGGACGGCATCCTCTTCCGCCGTGGGGATGCGCTCAAGCCCGTCATGGTCGAGACCGACGTGCACCCCGGATTCATGACCGACTGGCAGCAGCCCCTCATCGTGGCGCTCACCCAGGCACCGGGCACCTCGGTCGTGCACGAGACGGTCTACGAGAACCGCCTCGGATTCACGCAAGCCCTGAACAAGATGGGGGCCGACATCGTCGTGCACCCCAAGGGCATCGCGAGCCCCGATCGCCGAGTGCCGCGTCGCGACCTCGAGCAGGCGGCTGTCATCAACGGTCCCACGCCGCTGCACGGCGCGGACGTCGAGGTGCCCGACCTGCGCGGTGGCTACAGCTACGTGATCGCGGCTCTGGCGGCCGAGGGCGAGTCGACGGTGCGCAACATCGGCATCATCCGCCGCGGGTACGAGAAGTTCCTCGAGAAGCTCACCGCTCTCGACGCCGACTTCGACGTCGTGGGCTGAGCGGTGGCCGCCTCTCCCGAGAAGAGCCGGCCGAGCGCCTTCTGGCCCCTCGCGGCGGTCGTGGTGCCGCTGGTCGGCGTGTTCGCCCGCATCGAGCTGCGGGGCGTCGAGAACCTTCCTCGCGAGGGGGCCTACGTGCTGGCGCCCAATCACAACTCCGAGTTCGACCCGCTCGTCGTCGCGGTGGCCGTGTGGCGGGCCGGGCGCGCGCCGCGCTTCATGGCGAAGGAGAGCCTGTTCAAGGTTCCCGTGCTCGGGGCGGCGCTGCGTGCCACCGGCATGGTCCCCGTGCCGCGCACCTCGACGAGCGCCACCCAGTCGATCACGGCGGCGCAGGACATCGCCCGCGACGGTCGCGGGGTCATCGTCTACCCCGAGGGCACCCTCACGCGCGACCCGGACCTCTGGCCGATGCGCGGCAAGACCGGCGCCGTGCGACTCGCCCTCGGCGGCAACCTGCCGCTCATTCCCATGGCCCAATGGGGCGTGCAGCAGATCCTGCCGCGCTACGGGAAGCTGCGCTTCCCGCGTCGTTCGAAGGTGATCGTCGAGTTCGGTCCGGCTCTCGATCTCTCGGCGCACACGGCGACGGCAACGCAACCCGCGACCCTGACGCGCGCGACCGATGAACTGATGGCGCGCCTCGCCGAGATGCTGTCGGGCCTGCGGGGCCTGTCGGCCCCCGCCGAGCGCTGGAACCCCGCGCAACACGGGCAGAACGAGACGGGCCGCCTTGAGTCGTAAGCACGAGGCCCCCGCACCCAAGGTCGCCGTCGTCGGTGCCGGCAGCTGGGGCACGACGTTCGGCAAGATCCTCGCCGACGGTGGCGCATCGGTCGTCATGTGGGCTCGCCGGCCGGAGCTGGCCGCCGAGATCACCGAGTCCAAGCGCAACAGTCGGTACCTCTCGGGCATCAACCTGCCTCGCACGATGACCGCGACGACGAGTCTCGCCGAGGCTCTCGACGGCGCGGAGCAGGTGTACCTCTCCATCCCCAGCCAGGCGTTGCGCGAGAACCTCGCCGACGTCAAGCCGCTCGTCGAGAACACCGGCGCTCCGATCGTGTCCCTCATGAAGGGCGTCGAGAAGTCGACGGGCCTGCGCATGAGCCAGGTCATCGAGCAGGTGCTGCTGTGCGATCCGTCGCGCATCGCGGTGGCATCCGGTCCCAACCTGGCCCTCGAGATCGCGCGCGAACAGCCCACGGCCGCCGTGATCAGCTCGCTGAGTCCCGAGACGGCCGAAGCGGTCGCCCGGCGCGCACGCAACCGCTACTTCCGGTCGTTCGTCAACACCGACGTGATCGGAACCGAGTTCGGCGGCGTGCTGAAGAACCTCATCGCGGTGGCGATCGGCATCGTCGACGGCGTCGGCTACGGAGAGAACACGAAGGCGTCCATCATCACGCGCGGCCTCGTCGAGATGACCGACTTCGCCGTCGCGCAGGGCGCGCAGCCCGAGACGCTGCAGGGCCTGGCCGGCCTCGGTGATCTCATCGCCACGTGCCAGTCGCCGTTGAGCCGCAACAACACGGCCGGGCGCCTGCTCGGTCAGGGCTTCGGCTACCAGGACGTGGTCAAGCAGATGCAGCAGACGGCGGAGGGCTTGGCATCCGTCGCGCCCGTCCTCCAGCTGGCGCGGGAGGTCGGCGTCGACATGCCGATCGTGCGCCAGGTGAAGATGGTGCTGGACGGCACCATGGATCCGCGCGACATCGCGCCCCATCTCACGACCGACGACGACCAGCCGCAGGGCGAGAGGACGCAGAATGACCAGACCGGCGGTGGTGGTGCTCTTCGGCGGGCGCTCCAGCGAGCATTCGATCAGTTCCGCCACGGCGGGCGGGGTGCTGCGGGCGATCGACCGTGACCGTTTCCGGGTGATCCCCGTCGGCATCACCCGTGACGGCGCTTTCGTCCTGGAGGCCGACGACCCCGACAAGTTCGCTCTCCGCCCCGAGAAGCTCCCCGAGGTCGTCGACAACGGCACGCGGGTGCGGCTGCCGGACTCCGTCCTATCCCGCGAGTGGACGGTGACGGATGCTGAGGGGGAGCGGTCGCTCGGCGAGGTCGACGTCGTGCTCCCGATCCTGCACGGGCGCTTCGGTGAGGACGGGACGGTGCAGGGGCTCCTCGAGCTCCTCGGCATCCCGTACGCGGGCGGCGGCGTGCTGATGTCGGCGATCGGGATGAACAAGAACGTCACCAAGAGGGTGCTGCGCTCGGCGGGAGTGCCGGTGGTGCCGTGGGTGGCCGTGACCCGCGCCGATCTCGAGTGTGACCGCGAGCTGTGGGAGCGGCGAATCCGCGCGCTCGACCTGCCCGTGTTCGTCAAGCCCAATGAGGCCGGGTCGAGCGTCGGCGTGACGAAGGTCTCGCGCTGGGAAGACCTGGACGCCGCCCTCGAGACGGCGTTCGCCGAAGACCGTCTCGCCCTCGTCGAGCAGGCGATCGTCGGTCGCGAGCTGGAGTGCGGTGTGCTGCCGGGCCGCAACGGCGGACCTGTGCGCGTCAGCGTCGCCGGTGAGATCGTCGTCACCGGGCGCGAGTTCTACGACTTCGAGGCCAAGTACCTCGACGCGCCGGGCGTCGACCTGGTGTGCCCCGCCGACCTCCGCGAGGGCGAGCTGTCCGAGATGCAGCGCATCGCGGCGCACGCCTTCGAGGCGCTGGGAGGCGAAGGGCTCGCGCGCGTCGACTTCTTCTACACGGGCACCGAGTTCTACGTGAACGAGGTCAACACCATGCCCGGCTTCACCCCGATCTCGATGTTCCCGACGTGCTGGATCGCGTCCGGGCTGTCGTATCCCGAGCTCATCAGCGACCTGCTCGACGCCGCGCTCGACCGCGTCTAGGGTCGCGGACCGCGGTCAGGGGGTCGGCGCGGGGCTCGCGTCGGCGGGCGACGTGCACACCTGTCCCGTGGCCGGGAGATAGTCGCGGATGAGGGGCGCCAGGGCCTGCGCGACGTCGGCGCTACTCGCCTCGGCGTAGTCGAGGTAGACCTGGACGGCGGGCTCGCGGCCGAACGTCGTCAGCGTGTAACGGTTCTCGGCGGCCTGCGACTCGTCGACGAGCCAGTCGACGCCGTCGAAGGGACGGCAGGGCAGCGTCGACGGGCCGGGAGCCTCGAGCCCGCACGTCAGCAGGATGCTCGCGGGGGTGCCCCACGCGCCCGTGGCCTGTGCGTCGGTCCACCGACGCTCCTGACCGGAGATGCTCTGCGGCAGGCGGGAGATGACCTGCGCGCACGCGGGATCGTTCGCGCCTTCCGCGGGCTGCATCGCCACGGTCGTGCTGCACGCGGCGAGCCCCGGAAGCAGGGCGAGTACAGCGAGCAGCGCGAAGAAACGACGGGAGCGGGACACCCCTCCAGGCTAATAGCGTGGGGGAGTGACCGACGCCGAGCCGACCGTGGGAGACCTGTCCGAGGGACAGGTGCTGCGCGGCATCCTGGACCGTCTTCCCGCCTCGACCGCGCCCGTCGGGCCTGGCGACGACGCCGCGGTGCTGGCGGTGCCCGATGGCAGGGTCGTCGCCACCACCGACACGCTCGTGCACGGTCCGGACTTCCGGCTCGCGTGGTCGTCCGCGGTCGACCTGGGGTACAAGGCCGCGGCGGTCAACCTCGCCGACGTCGCGGCGATGGGTGCCCGACCCATCGCGCTGCTCGTGGCGCTGGCCATGCCCGACGAGACCCCGATCGCGTTCGTGCGCGGTCTCGCCGACGGGCTCGCGCAGGCGTGCGCCGAACTCGCGCCGGGCTGCGCCGTCGAGGGCGGTGACCTGACCGCCTCCGACACCCTGACGATCGCCGTCACGGCCCTGGGCAGCCTGGAAGGTCGCGCGCCCGTGCGCCGCTCCGGGGCGCGGCCCGGGGATGCGGTCCACGTCATCGGGGAGCTCGGTGTGGCGGCTCGGGGCCTGGATCTGCTGTTCACGCGATTCACGGATGCCGCGGGCTCACCGGTGGCGGTGACCCCGGAGGGTCGGGCGGCCCTCGACCCCGCAGACTCTTACGCGCTCGATCGACAGTTGCGCCCCCGCCCTCCGATCGCCGACGCGCTGCGGGCGGCGGACGCCGGTGCGACGGCGATGATGGACGTCTCCGACGGTCTCGCGCTGGATGCCACGCGCCTCGCGGACGCGTCGATGGTGACGATCGCGTTCGACGCGGGGGCGCTGGGCGAGGACGTCGCGCTCGCGCTGGGCGGGGGAGAGGACCACGGCTTCCTCGCGACGTTCCCCGAGGGCGTCGTCGCCCCCGGGCGGCGTGTCGGGACCGTGCACCCGCGGGGCGAGGTCGCGGTCACGGTCGACGGTCGGCCCTGGACCGGCCACGCAGGCTGGGATCCCTATCGCGACTGGGACGCCGGCCGCGGCTGACGTCCCCCTAGGGCGCGAGTCGCCAGGTTTTGTCGCCTGCCGCGCGCGGCAAGCGACAAAACTTGGCGACTCGCGCGCGGCAGGACGGTGGTCAGCGGGACGGTCGGCCCCACCAGAGCGTCGTGTCGCCGTAGGTGCGATCGCGCTCGGGCTCGAGGCCGGCGGCCGCCCAGTCGGGGGCATGAGATCGTTTGGCGCGCTCGACGACCACCGCGGCGTCCGGGCTCAAGCGCGGAGCGAGGCTCGTGAGGACCCGAGCGATCTCGTCATCGGTGGCGTCGTAGGGCGGGTCGAGGAACACGAGGTCCCACTCCGCGGTTGCCGCCTCGACGTAGGTCGACGCGTTCGCGCGATGCACGCGCGCCACTCCTCCCACACCCGCAGACCGCAGGCGGTCGGCGTTCTTCCGGATGAGGGCGGCGGCCGGCGCGGACAGTTCGACGAGGTCGGCGGTGTCGGCGCCCCGGCTGAGGCTCTCGAGGCCGAGCGCGCCGGACCCCGCGTACAGGTCGAGCACGCGCGCGCCGGCGATGAGGTCGGCCGACTCCAGCGCGCCGAACAGCGACTCGCGCACGCGGTCGCTGGTGGGCCGCGTGCCCTTGGCCGGGACGTCGAGGACCGTGCCGCCCGCGCGGCCGGAGATGATGCGAGTCACCTCCTCACCCTACAAACCGTGTGTCCGGGGGGATGCCTAGACTCGGTGCATGCCCGGTCTCTCGCTGTCGTCGCGCCTCGACGGCGCCGTGGGCGGCAAGACGGCTGCCGCCTTCGAGCGCGCCTTCGGCATGAAGACCGTCGGCGAACTGCTCGAGCACTACCCGCGCCGATACGCCCGGCGCGGCGAGCTGACGCCCATCGCGTCGCTACCCCTGGGCGAGCCCGTCACGATCGTGGCCGAGGTGGTCAGCGCCACGGAGCGGCGCATGCAGAACCGGCGCGGCTCGCTGCTCGAGGTGATCATCAGCGACGGTGACGGTCGCCTGTCGCTGACGTTCTTCAACCAGTCGTGGCGTCTGAAAGACCTCATGCCCGGGCGCCGGGGCATCTTCTCGGGCAAGGTGGGCGAGTACCGGCGTCAGACGCAGCTCACCCACCCCGACTACTCGCTCTTCGACGATCTCGAAGAGGCGCGCGCCGAGGCCGAGGTGAACGCCAAGCGGCCCATCCCGATCTACCCGGCGACCAGTTCCGTGCCGAGTCCCCTCGTGCAGAAGACGATCGCCCTCGTCCTCGATGCTCTGGGCAGCGTCGATGACCCGCTGCCCGACGATCTCCGCGCGCGGCACGGTCTCGTGAGCGCACGGACCGCGCTCGAGCACATCCACCGTCCGTACCACGACGACGAGATTCCCCCCGCCGTCGCGACCCTGCGCATGCAAGAGGCGTTCGTGCTGCAGACGGCGTTGCTGCAACAGCGGCAGTTCGTGCGCGCACTGTCGGCGACTCGACGACCCGCAGCGCCGGGGGGCCTTCTCGAGCGCTTCGACGCGGCGCTGCCGTTCGAGCTGACGCCCGATCAGCAGAGCGTGGGGGCACGCATCGCCGGCGACCTCGTGGGCGACTGGCCCATGAACCGTCTCGTTCAGGGCGAAGTCGGTTCGGGCAAGACCCTCGTCGCCCTGCGCGCCATGCTGCAGGTCGCCGAGTCCGGGGGACAGTCCGCCCTCATCGCCCCCACCGAGGTCCTGGCGGCACAGCACGTGCGCTCGATCGCGAAGATGCTCGGCCCGCAGCTCGCGCCCGAACTCATGCCCACGTTGCTCACCGGGCAGCTCCCGGCTGCGGAACGCCGTCGCGCCGCGCTGCGCGTGGCATCCGGTCAGGCGAGGATCGTCGTCGGAACGCACGCCCTGCTGAGTTCCACGACCACCTTCGCCGATCTGGGATTCGTCGTCGTCGACGAGCAGCACCGCTTCGGCGTCGATCAGCGCGAGGCGCTCCGTGCGAAGGGCGACTCGCCGCACACGCTCGTTCTGACCGCGACGCCCATTCCTCGCACCGTCGCGATGACGGTGTTCGGCGACCTGGACGTCTCCACGATTCGCACGATGCCCGCGGGGCGCGCCGGCATCCAGACTTTCGTGGCACCGCTGGCCGAAAAGCCCGGGTGGTTCGCGCGGGTGTGGGACCGGGTGGCCGAAGAGGTCGCGCAGTCGCGCCAGGCCTTCGTGGTCTGCGCGGCGATCGACGCCGAGAAGCTCACGAGCGACGAGGTCGGTGACGAACCCGCAGCGGATTCCGCCGACACACGCACGCGCTGGGGCGTCGTGCAGGTGCAGGCCCTGCTCGGCACTCTGCCCGCTTTCGCCGATATCCGGGTCGAGATCCTCCACGGCAAGATGCACGCCGACGAGAAGGATGCCGTGATGCAGGCGTTCGCGCGCGGCGACATCGACGTCCTGGTGGCCACGACCGTCATCGAGGTCGGTGTCGACGTGCCGAACGCGTCGACCATGGTGATCCTCGAGGCCGACCGCTTCGGCGTCTCGCAGCTGCACCAGCTGCGAGGGCGCGTGGGTCGCGGTGGCCTGCCCGGCCTGTGTCTGCTCGTGACCGAGGCGGCGCCCGGCACGTCGTCGCGGTCGCGGGTGGAGGCTGTGGCCCGGACGCTCGACGGTTTCGAGCTCGCCGAGGTCGACCTCGAGCTGCGCGGCGAAGGCGACGTACTCGGCGGGGCTCAGTCGGGGGTCCGGTCCTCCTTGCGGCTCCTGCGGGTGGTCACCGACGCCGACCTCATCGTGCAGGCGCGCGCCGCCGCCGAGGCGGTGCTCGCCGACGACCCCGCGCTCGTCCGGCATCCGGGTCTGGCCGCCGCTCTCGAGCGTCGGGTGGGCGTCGAGGAGCGCGCGGCCCTCGCCAAGTCCTGATCGGTAGGCTGGCGATATGAGTCCGCGGATCGCCGTCGTACCCGGTTCCTTCGACCCTCCGACGCGGGGGCACCTCGACGTGATCCGCCGGGCCGCCGGTCTGTTCGATCAGTTGCACGTGCTGGTCGTCCACAATCCCGGCAAAGAGGCGATGCTGCCCATCGCCCAGCGTCAGGCTCTCCTCGAGCAGTCGATCCAGGAGGAGGGCATCGAGGGCGACGTCATCGTCGCGGCGTGGAGCATGGGCCTGCTCGTCGATTACGCCACCGACGTGGGGGCACAGGTTCTCGTCAAGGGCATCCGGTCCCAGGTCGACGTCGCTTACGAGACTCCCATGGCGATCGTGAACCGCGACCTCGCGCACGTCGAGACGGTGTTCCTCCTGCCCGACCCTTCGCACGCGCTTGTCTCCAGCTCGCTCGTGCGTCAGGTCGCCGCGCTCGGCGGCGACGTCTCGCCCTACGTGCCGGGCCCGGTTGCTCGGTTCCTCGACACCGGCGCGCGCGGGCTCTGAGCCCTCGTTCCGCACGGCCCCCGTTCAGGGCCGCGCGGGTAGCATGGACGACCGTGAGAACCCACCGCCCCGGCCCCTTCCAGCTCCCCGTGCGCGATATCGAGCGCAAGCCGGGCGAGATGCGCGAGCACGAGCTCGACATCCCCGCTCCGGAGAAGTGGGGCGAGGGCCTCGTGTCCGTCGCCGCCGCGGAACCGCTCGAGATCGACGTGCGCCTGGAGTCGGTGCACGAAGGCATTCTCGCGTCGGGAACCGTCGACACCACGGCGACGGGAGTGTGCGGCCGTTGCCTCACCGACATCACCGAGCCTGTCGAAGTCGAGTTCCAGGAACTTTTCGCGTATCCTGGGGACGAAGCGAACGACTTCGAAGTTCAAGACGACCACGTGGATCTTGAAAATCTGGTCCGGGATGCCATTGTCCTCTCGCTTCCGTTCCAGCCGGTGTGTCAGCCGGATTGCCTCGGGCTCGACCCGGTCACGGGTGAGAAGCTGACGGAGAGCGCCGGTGACACGGAGCAGACGCCTGTCGATCCTCGGTGGGCCGCGCTCCAGCAGTACACCCCAGACGACGGCGATGCGCTCCGCGCCGCCCCCAAGACAGAGAAGAGCTAGCCATGGCAGGTAACCCCCCGAAGCGGAAGGTCTCCCGCTCCAACACCCGCTCGCGTCGCGCGCAGTGGAAGGCCGAAGCCCCCGCGCTGGTCAAGACCATCGAGAACGGCAAGGTCGTCTACAGCCGCCCCCACCAGGCGAAGGTCGTCACCGACTCGCAGGGCACCGAGCTCTTCCTCGAGTACAAGGGCCGCAAGGTCGCCGACGTCTGATCAACGTCCGGTGACGCGTAACGCTGCGCTCATCGAGAAGCTCGGGGTCGACATCGACCCCGAGCTTCTTTCTCTTGCGCTGACCCATCGCTCGTTCGCTTACGAGAACGGCGGCATTCCGCACAACGAGCGCCTCGAGTTCCTCGGCGACTCGGTCCTCGGCCAAGCGGTGACGGTGCGTTTGTACACCCGGCATCCGGAGCTCGACGAGGGGAGCCTCGCCAAGCGACGCGCGAGCGTCGTGTCGACCGTGGCCCTCGCGGAGGTCGCGCGGGCCATCGGGCTCGGCGATCATGTGCGCCTCGGGCGCGGGGAGATCCTCACGGGCGGCCGTGACAAGGACTCGATCCTCGCCGACACGATGGAGGCGGTGATCGGGGCGACGTACCTGTCTGCGGGTCCTGACGCCGCGACCGGTCTGGTGCTGCGCCTGGTCGAGCCGCTGCTGGCGGATCCGGACCGTTACGGCGCGGCGATGGATCCGAAGACCAGCCTTCAGGAGATCGCGGCGCGCCTCGCGCTCCCGGCGCCCGTGTACTCGGTGGCGGCGGCCGGTCCGGACCACGATCGGCGTTTCACCGCGACGGTCGTCGTCGGCGACGTCACGGCCCAGGGGCTGGGGTCGAGCAAGAAGCACGCCGAGATGGCTGCGGCGCTCACGGCATGGCGCGAGTTGAGCGCGCGTGCCTGAACTCCCCGAGGTCGAGGTGGTCCGCGCCGGCCTCGAGCCGGCGGTCAGCGGCGCCCTCATCGTCTCGGTCGACGTGCGCGACGCCCGAGCGCTGACGCGACACACGGGCACGGCGGAGCACTTCGAGGCGGAGCTCACCGGTCGGCGGATCTCTGCCGCGGTGCGGCGCGGCAAGTTCCTGTGGATGCCGGTCGGAGACGACGAGGCGATCGTCGCCCACCTGGGGATGAGCGGTCAGATGCTTCTGCGCGTTCCCGGTGCGCCCGAGGAACGGCACGAACGTATCCGTGTCGAGCTGGAGAACCCGGTTCACGGAGATCTCTCCCTCGTCTTCGCCGACCAGCGCACGTTCGGGTCGCTCGCTCTCGATCGGCTCATCGACACGCCGGATGCCGCGCCCGCCGGTCGTGGCTCGCCGCTGTCGCGCGTGCCGACGCAGGTGGCCCATATCGCCCGTGACCCGCTCGATCCGGCTTTCGACGACGCGCGATTCCGGGCGCGGTTGGCGCGGACATCGTCGGGCATCAAGCGCGTGCTGTTGGATCAGACCGTGGCCAGCGGCATCGGCAACATCTACGCCGATGAGTCGCTGTGGGCCGCGCGCATTCACCCCGAGACCGCGGCATCCAATCTTCCGACCCGCTCGGTGAACCGCCTGCTGGCCGAGATCCGGGCGGTGCTCGAGAAGGCTCTCGCCGAGGGTGGGACGAGCTTCGACGCGCAGTACGTCAACGTCAATGGGCAGGCGGGGTACTTCGCGCACTCTCTGAACGCGTACGGCCGCACCGGTCAGCCGTGTCCGCGCTGCGGCCGGCCGATCGTGCGGGTGTCGTTCATGAACCGTTCGAGCCACTTCTGCCCGCGCTGCCAGCGCATGCGCTGACCGGTTTCGCTGCTCGGCCGTTCGGGCGTGAGACCGCATCCCGCCGACGAATCCGCCGCGGGAAGCGGGACAGATGTCGGCGGGATGCGGTTTCGGCGAAGTGCGTACGGCGTCGGATCACGCGAGCGTCTTCTGCCACGCCCCCTCGTACGACGTCGGCACGAAGCCGATCGCCTCGTTGATCGACAGCATGGGCCGGTTCTCCTCGGCGTTGTACGTCATGACGCGCGGCGACTCCGGGACCGCCTCGCGCCACGCGAGCAGCCCGGCGCACTTGACGAGCATGCCCAGGCGGTGGCCGCGGTGGGCAGCGACGACCAGGGTGTCCTCCTGGCTGGTCACGGTCGTCGGGTCCTTGCCGATGGCCAGTTCGTTGAACGCCGCGAGCTCGCCCGTGTCGACGTGCTGCGCCACGGTCACGAGGACGTGACGTTCGGCATCGGTGTACGTCCGTTCCCACTCGAGCACGCGGTTGGCGTCCCACTGCTCCTCGTCGTAGTCGAGACCCGCCGATGGTGCGTCGGTGACCATCCGTGACTTCATCGCGGCGTAGGCCTCGACGAACTCCGGGGGAGTGGGGAGGATCCACTGGATGACGCGGTATCCCGCGGCCGCCTCCTCCGCCTCGGCGAGAAGGCGGCGCAGATGGGGCTCGGCGCCGGTCAGGTCGAGGTAGCTCTGACGGACGATCTGCTCGAGCCGATATCCGGATGCCAGGAAGAACCGGGCCGCGTGGTCGAGGGGAATGTGGCCGAAGCCCGTCGGCGCGTCCAGCTGCGGACCGGCGACGGCGGGGTGCTCCGCCCACGACTGCAGGACGGTGCGACCGTGTTCCCGCGCGGTGCGCTCGATGAGGTCGTGGGCGGCACGGCCGATGCCGCGCCCCCACACGTTGCGGCGCAGTTCGATGAGCCAGAAGGCCGTGCGTGCGCCCTCCTCCTGGGGGAGGTCGAGGCCGACGCGCCCCACCACCTCGCCGTCCACGACGGCCAACCACAGAAGGCGGATCTGCGAAGCGGTCGGCCGGTATGCGGGAAGGAGCTCGTCGGCGGGCATGGCGTGGTCGTCGTGTCCGGCGATCTCCGCGTAGACGATGTTGCGTACGCGGGTCATCTCGCGGAAGTCGGCGGCGTCGGCGTCGTCGATGGAGGCGGGTATGCGGAGGGGGCGCAGCTCGAGGCCGGCCGGGAGGGTGATCATGTCGGTTCTTTCGTCGGAGGGGAGAAGGGGTGGGGCCGGGGGTGGCCCCACCCGATCAGAAGGGTCGGTGCGCGTGCATCGCGAGCCGCTGCCAGTCGGCCTCGCGCTGCTGACGTTCGAGGGCATTGTGGCGCGCCAGGTGCGCGGTCTCGGCGGACCGTGCGGCGCGGCGGGCCGCTTCATCGGCGCGGGCGGCGGCGCGCACCAGCAGCCAGACGCCGAGGCGAAGGGACAGGCGGTCGAGGGGGCCGAGGCGGCGCTCGGCCGAGGGCTCGACGACGGGGACAGAGAACGCGGATGCCGTGTGCTGCGGCGCGCGCGTGAGCGAAGTGTTCATGCGGAGGCTCCGGTGGAGAGAGGCGAGGAAGAGGCCGAGTCCGGCGTGGCCGGGACGGGCGAAGAGGGCTTAAGAAGCCCGGGAGCACGGCATCCGATGATCAGATGACGGTGCGGGTGCGGAGACGCGAAGTCTCAACGCGGCAAGGTCACGCGCGACGCGCTGGCATGCCGACGGCGGTGGTCACTCCACGCAGGGGTGCAGACAGCACGGGGGTGGCGATGAAGCCGGTGGTGTTGCGAATCATGGTGTGACCTCCTTTCGACGTCGGTTGCGACCCCCGACGCTAGCGGTGTCGTTCAGCGAATGTCAAGCGAAGATCCAGAAACGGGTGACATCCGGGCGCGTCGAACGCGCGACCAATCGGCCAGCCACCGCGGGATTCCGCGGGTCGTCGGGTAGCGTGAAGCGGAATTCCACCTGTCGGGAAGGCGCATCCGTATGCACCTGAAGAGCGTCACGCTGAAGGGCTTCAAGTCCTTCGCGCAGTCGACGACGTTCGCGCTGGAACCCGGGGTCACATGCATCGTCGGCCCGAACGGGTCGGGCAAGTCCAACGTCGTCGACGCGCTGGCCTGGGTCATGGGGGAGCAGGGCGCGAAGACCCTCCGCGGCGGCAAGATGGAGGACGTCATCTTCGCGGGAACCTCCACGCGCGGTCCGCTCGGTCGCGCCGAGGTGCAGCTCACCATCGACAACTCCGACGGCGCGCTGCCCATCGAGTACAGCGAGGTGACGATCAGCCGCACCCTGTTCCGCACCGGTGCCAGCGAGTACGCGATCAACGGACAGACGTGCCGGCTCCTGGACGTGCAGGAGTTGCTCAGCGACTCCGGTCTCGGACGCGAGATGCACGTGATCATCGGGCAGGGGCGCCTGGACAGCGTGCTGCAAGCGTCGGCGGAGGAGCGCCGTGGCTTCATCGAGGAGGCCGCGGGAATCCTCAAGCACCGTCGTCGCAAAGAGAAGACGGTCCGCAAGCTCGAGGCGATGGAAACCAACCTCACGCGGCTGAGCGACCTCGCGGGTGAGCTGCGTCGTCAGTTGAAGCCGCTCGGCAAGCAGGCGGAGATCGCCCGGGAAGCGGCGACGATCGCCGCGATCGTCCGAGACGCCAAGGCCCGTCTCTTCGCCGACGAACTCGTGCGACTCCGGCATGAGCTGCGAGACGCCGCCGCCGCCGAGAGCGAGCGACACACCGAGCGCCTCATGCTGCAGGATCAGGCGGACGGCATCCGGCGGAAGGTCGAACGCCTCGAGGAGGAACAGCGGTCGGAGGCGGTGGACCGGGCTCGACGGGTGGCCTTCTCGCTCGAGCAGGTGCAGGAACGGTTGCGGGGCCTGTACACGCTCGCCGGTCAGCGCCTCACCCTGCTCGCCGACGATGAGGGTGACGCGTCGACGGTGGCACCGACGGTGACCCAGGCCATGATCGACGACCTGCGCACCGAGATCGACGAGATCGCGGCGGGCCTGGGTGATGCGCAGGATGCCGCGTCGGAGGAGGCCCGCGGCGTCGCGCGGGCACGGGCGGAGCTGGACGCTCTCGACGCCGACATCGCGGCGCAGAGCGCGCTCGTGTCGGAGCATGACATGAAGCTCACGGCGCTGCAGGGATCGGCTGACGCCGCGGCCTCCGGCCTCGCGGCGGTGCGCGCCGCGGTCGAACGGCAGCAGCGGGCGCTCGACGCGGCGCTCGAACGACGCGCCGAAGCGGAGGAGGCCCGCGCGGCGCTCGACCCCGACGTCACCCCGGAGGAGTCCACGGCCGAGCACGCTGCGGCCTACGAGCGCGCTCAGCGTGAGACCAACGACACCGAGACAGAGGTCGCGCAGCTGCGGGACCGCCTCCACGCCGCCGAGCGTGAACGCGACGCGTTGACGGCGCAGACAGCCGCGCTCGGGCGCGCGCTCGACGTGCGCAACGCGGCGGCGGACCTCGTCGCGAGTGGGACCGATGGCATCCGGGGTCTGGTCGGCGATGCCGTCAAGGTCACGTCCGGGTATGAGGCGGCGATCGCCGCGGCGCTGGGGTCACTCGCCGAGGGGCTTCTCGTGGAAGACGGCGCGGCGGCGTTCGCTGCCGCCCACGCGGCCCGCGACGGCGAACTCGGCGTCGTCGAGATCGCGATCGCCGATGCCCCCGATGCCGACGGCGCCGCCGCGATCGACGGGGGAGTGCGTGCGGTCGACGTCGTCACAGCCCCGCCCGGGGTGCGGGGAATCCTGTCGGGCGTCGTCATCGTCGACGACATGTCGTCGGCCGAGGCACTGCGCCCGGTCCTCGCGTCGGCTCAGCCGGGAACGGCCGTCGTCACGCGCGACGGAGCGGTCCTCACCGCGCGCACGCTGCGGGCCGGCTCGGGGTCGGGGCGTTCGCGTCTCGAGCTGGCGGCCGAGCGCGACGCAGCGGCGGAAAGGCTGTCGGAGATCTCGGGGGTCGCAGATTCCCTGCGGGAGGCCCTCTCGGAAGCTCAGGGGAAGCTCACCGCTGCCCGTGCGCGCACGAAGGAGACCCTCGCGACACTGCGCGCGCACGACGCCGCGCTGGCCGCGCACGCGGAGAAGCTCAATCGCGTGACCGTTCGGCACGAGGCGGCCGTCGCCGAGTGCGAGCGTCTCGCGGCGGGTCTTGTTCAGGCGCAGGCGGCGGTCGCCGACGCCGAAGAGACCGCACGCGTGGCCGACGAGGCCCTCGCCCGCGCGCGAGAGGCGCCCCGTCCGATGTTGGATGCGTCAGCGAGGGAGGGGATGCTCGCCGACCTCGAGACCGCGCGCGAGAGGGAGATGCGCGCGCGCCTCGACATCGAGACGCTCCGCGAGCGCGTGCGTGCCGGTGAGGTCCGCATCGTTCAGCTGGAGCAGCAGCGCGAGCGTGAGCGTGCCGCGGCGGCCGCCGCTGCGCGCCGAGCCGTCATCCGGCGGGCGCAGCGCGAAGTCGCGGCCGATGTCGCCGCGGCGCTGCCCGCGCTGCTGGATTCGGTCGACAGGTCGGTCAGCCAGGCGCGGGTCGAGCTCGCCGCGGCAGAGACGGCCCGTTCGGCCGTCACCGCTGATCTGAGCAAGGCCCGCGCCGAGGAAGCGGCGGTGCGCGATCGACTTGCTCGTCTCACCGAGAGCGTCCACGGACTCGAGCTGCAGATGCACGAGAAGAAGCTCCACGTCACGAGCCTGCTCGAACGCGTGCAGTCCGAGCTGTCGCTGGACGAAGACATCCTCGTCTCCGAGTATGGTCCCGACCAGGACGTTCCCCGCGCGGACGGCGAGGGCTCCGAGCCGTTCGACCGTTCAGCGCAGAAGCGCCGCCTGCAGGAGGCGGAGCGCAAACTCGCTCAGCTCGGGCGCGTGAACCCGCTCGCGCTGGAGGAGTTCGCCGCGCTCGAACAACGGCACGCCTTCCTGACCGAGCAGCTCGCCGATCTCCAGCAGACGCGGGCTGATCTGCAGACGATCATCGCGGAACTCGACGAGCGCATGCAGACGATCTTCGTCGCCGCCTTCGAGGACACCCGCACGGCGTTCGGTGAGATCTTCCCGATCCTGTTCCCCGGTGGTGCCGGCAGCATTGCGCTGACCGACCCCGAGAACCCCCTCACCACGGGCATCGAGGTGGCCGTACGCCCGGTCGGCAAGAAGATCGAGCGGCTGTCGTTGCTCTCGGGCGGAGAGCGCTCGCTCGCGGCCGTCGCCTTCCTCACGGCGATCTTCACGGCACGGCCGAGTCCGTTCTACATCCTCGACGAGGTCGAGGCCGCTCTCGACGACGCCAACCTGGGCCGGCTCCTCGGGGTGTTCGAGAAGCTGCGCGAGAGCAGCCAGCTCATCGTCATCACGCACCAGAAGCGGACGATGGAGATCGCCGACGCGCTCTACGGCGTGTCGATGCGCCAGGACGGTGTCTCGGCGGTGGTGGGACAGCGCGTCGGCGACCGTGCCCGCACCGCGCCGGAACCGGCCCCCGTAAGCTGAGGGAATGGCTGAGAACTCCTGGTCGCTCGGCCGCGCGCTGCGCGGGCTGTTCGTCAAACCCACGATCGACGAGACCACGTGGGACGACCTCGAGACGGCGCTGCTGACCGCCGACTTCGGCCCCGACGTCACCGAGCGGCTCATCGACGAGTTGCGCGAGAAGGTCGAGCGCTACCGCACCACGGACCCGCGCGACCTGCAGCGCATGCTGCGCGAGACGCTCGAGGAGCATTTCGCCAAGTTCGACACGACGCTGCGCCTCACCGAGCGTCCCGCGGTAGTTCTCGTCGTGGGCGTGAACGGCGTCGGCAAGACCACGACGATCGGCAAGTTCGCCAAGTTCCTGCAGCGGTACGGACGTTCCGTCGTGGTCGGTGCGGCCGACACGTTCCGCGCGGCCGCCGTCGACCAGCTGGCGACCTGGGCCGAGCGTGGGGGAGCCACGATCGTGCGCCCGCAGCACGAGGGTCAGGATCCGGCATCCGTCGCCTTCCAGACCGTCGCGCACGCGAAGGAGACGGGAACCGAGATCGTGCTCGTCGACACCGCGGGCCGCCTGCACACCAAGGGCGGTCTGATGGACGAGCTCGGCAAGATCAAGCGCGTGATCGAGAAGCAGGCGCCCATCAGCGAGGTGCTTCTCGTTCTGGACGCCACCACGGGGCAGAACGGCCTCATGCAGGCCCAGGCCTTCCTCGACAGCGCCGGCGTCACGGGCCTCGTGCTCACCAAACTCGACGGCTCGGCCAAGGGCGGATTCGTGTTGGCGGTTCAGGAGCGCACCGGTATCCCGGTGAAGCTCCTGGGGCAGGGCGAGGGGATCGGCGACCTCACGGGCTTCACGCCGCACGTGTTCGCCGCGTCGCTGGTGGACTGACCCCATACCGCATGCGTCGCGGCGGGCGGGTCGCCTTCCGCGATACCGGTCGGGCTGGTTTCATGGGGGAATGGCGATCGAGCACGACTTCTTCGGACTCCTCGAGTCAGGGCCCGACGGGTCGATCTTCTGGTCAGAGAACGTGGAGTTCGGCGATCAGAGTGTCACCGTCGACCTCACGGCGCCCGATCAGGACGACGTGTCCGTCGACGCGCTCGACGTCGCCGCAGCGATGATCTCGTCACTGGAGGCCATCGACCTCGCCGCGCGCAACGCCATGGTGAACGAGCTGGACGACCGCACGAGCGAGGTGACGGAGTACATCCTCCAGCAGCAGGCGACCCTGGGCGATGAGTTGGAGGATCTGCTCGTCGACCCCTCCGGCGACACCCACATCGACGTGATCAAGTCGCTGCAGCTCATGAGCATGACGATCCTCGCCGATGAGCACGGGGGAGCCGACCCGTTCGCCGTCCTCGAGTACGCGCTCGATCCGGACGCCACGGACGACGTGCTGCTGGTCAATCTCGCGTCCGACGGACAGGTGCAGTCGGTCACGAGCGCCGACTGACGTGCAGACCTTCCTTCCCTTCCCCTCGTTCGTCGATTCGGCTCGCGCCCTCGACAGCCGCCGCCTCGGCAGACAGCGCGTCGAGACGTTTCAGCTGCTGAGGGCTCTCACGGTGCCGGACCACGGATGGCGTCATCATCCCGCGGCCAAGATGTGGGACGGGCACCTGCCCGCTCTGGTGTCGTACGGGCTGGTGATGACGGATGAATGGGTGGCGCAGGGCCGCGCCGACACCGTGCGCGAGAAGATCCGCGTGTTCGCCCCGGAGGTCGACGGGATGCCGCAGGATGCCCTGGAGCTGCCGCCGTGGCTCGGCGACGAGGCGTTCCACCTCGCGCACCGCTCCAATCTCGTCCGCAAGGACGCGGAGTTCTACCGTCTGCGCTTCGGCGACGTGCCGGACGACCTGCCCTACATCTGGCCGGTCTGAGTCAGACCGCCTGGGCGAACCCGGCGTCGGCCGCGGCGATGTCCTTGGCCAGGTGGGCCAGGTGCGGGGGGATGTCGCGTCCCTTCGACATCATCGACTGCGCCCACAGGCGTCCGGCGCGGTAGGACGAGCGCACGAGCGGCCCCGCGAGAACACCGAGGAATCCGATGCGCTCCGCCTCCTCCTTGAACTCCACGAACTCCGCGGGCTTGACCCAGCGCTGCACGGGCAGGTGCCGCGGGCTCGGACGAAGGTACTGGGTGATCGTGATGATGTCGGTACCGGCTTCACGCAGATCCTGCAGTGCCTGAACGACTTCCTCCGGCTCCTCGCCCATGCCGAGGATGAGGTTCGACTTCGTGATGAGTCCCGCGTCGCGTGCGGCCGTGAGGACGCCGAGCGAACGCTCGTACCGGAAGGCGGGACGGATGCGCTTGAAGATGCGCGGGACGGTCTCGACGTTGTGCGCGAACACCTCGGGCCGCGACGAGAAGACCTCCTCCAGCAGGCTCGGGTTGCCGGAGAAGTCCGTCGCGAGGATCTCCACTCCGGTGCCGGGGTTGTCCGCATGGATGCGGCGCACCGTCTCGGCGTGCAGCCACGCGCCCTCGTCGGGGAGGTCGTCTCGCGCGACGCCGGTCACCGTGGCGTATCGCAGCTGCATGCGGGACACGCTCTCGGCGACGCGGCGCGGTTCGTCGCGGTCGTAGTCGGCGGGCTTGCCCGTGTCGATCTGGCAGAAGTCGCAGCGCCGCGTGCACTGGGAACCGCCGATGAGGAACGTCGCCTCGCGATCCTCCCAGCACTCGAAGATGTTGGGGCAGCCGGCCTCCTGGCAGACCGTGTGCAGTTCCTCGGTCTTCACGAGGTTCTGCAACGCGGTGTACTCGGGCCCGAGGCGTGCCTTGGTCTTGATCCATTCGGGCTTGCGCTCGATGGGGGTCTGCGCGTTGCGGACCTCGAGGCGCAGCAGCTTCCGACCACCCGGGGCGGTGGATGCCGAACCACCGGTGTTGCCGCTCCCGCACGCGCTCACGCCGCGACCGCCGTGTACTCGGCGCGGAAGGCGTTCTCGACGCTGGCGACGATGTCGGCGGGGGAGACGTCGGCACCGACGACCTCGCTCACCGTCGTGACACCGGCATCCGTGATCCCGCAGGGGACGATGCCTCGGAATCCGGCCAGGGAGTTGTCGCAGTTGACTGCGAACCCGTGCATGGTGACACCTTTCTCGACGCGCACGCCGATCGCCGCGACTTTGTCGACACCCAGTGGTCGGCGTACCCATACGCCGCTGCGGCCGTCGACGCGGAGGCCCTCGACGCCGTGCGCGGCGAGGGCGGAGATGAGCAGGGACTCGAGGCGGCGGACGTGGGCCACGACGTCCATCGGCTCGGGGAGGCGCACGATCGGGTAGCCCACGAGCTGGCCGGGGCCGTGCCAGGTGATCTTCCCCCCGCGATCGACATCGACCACCGGCGTGCCGTCGGTCGGGCGCTCGTGAGCCTCGGTGCGCTTGCCGGCGGTGTAGACGCTCTCGTGCTCGAGGAGGAGCAACGTGTCGCGTCGGGCGCCGGCCACCACGTCGGCGTGCACCGCGCGCTGCAGCGCCCACCCGTCGAGGTAGGGCACGTAGTCGGGGGCGAGCCCCACGTGCTGAATGTCGAGCATCGCCGCTCCCGCCTTGTTGGATTGCGTCCAACAATACACGGTGGCACGCGTTCTAGGCTGTCTGCATGGCCACCGAATCTCGCAGCGGTCGCCCTCGCGCCTCGTCCCGCGAGGTGCTCTCCGAGGCGGCGTGCGAGCTGTTCCTGGAGCAGGGATACGACGCCACGTCCGTCTCCGACATCACGCGGCGCGCCGGGGTCAGCCGGTCGAGCTTCTTCAACTACTTCTCGGCCAAGAGCGATGTCCTGTGGTCGGGCTTCGACGCGCGGGTCGACGCGGCGGTCGCCGAGCTGCGCGACGGCGGGGCGATCGACGCGGTGCTGTGCGGCATCGGCGACGGGCTCGCGCCGGACGCCCTCGCCCTCGCGATCGTCAACGCGGATGCCATGGGTATCGCCGCCGAACTGGACCGCGACCGTGCCATCCGGCAGTTCCGCCTGCAGCGGGAGGCCGCCGCACGTCTGGTGCGCGACGGCGCCGAGCCTCTCGCGGCCCAGGTCCGCGCCGGGGCGTTGTCGGCCGCCGTGCTCGCCGCGGTCTGGGCCTGGGCCGACCACACCGCCGGTCGTTCGCTGACCCAGACGCTGTCGGAGGCCCTGTCCGCGGCGTGAGGGGGCGTCATCCGCTGTTCCCGTTGACCGCACACCCTCCGCCCCGCCGACCGGGGAGGGTCGAGGTCCGCCGGATCGCGGGGGTCACGCGACGGCCCCGACCGGCGCGGCGGCGTCCCGCGTCGGCTCCGCGTAAACTCTTCCCATCATGGCGACTTTCGGCACCCTCTCCGACCGGCTCACAGAGACCTTCCGCAATCTGCGCAAGAAGGGGCAGCTGACCCCCGCTGACGTCGACGGGACGGTCCGAGAGATCCGGCGTGCCCTGCTCGACGCCGACGTCGCGCTGCCGGTGGTGAAGGAGTTCACGCAGTCGGTGCGCGAGCGCGCCCTCGGCGACGAGGTCAACCGCGCCCTCAACCCGGCGCAGCAGGTCGTCCAGATCGTCAACGACGAGCTCATCGGCATCCTGGGCGGACAGCAGCGTCGCCTGCAGTTCGCCAAGAACCCGCCGACGGTCATCATGCTCGCGGGCCTCCAGGGGTCGGGCAAGACCACGTTCGCGGGCAAGCTCGCCAAGATGCTCGAGAAGGACGGCCACACGCCGCTCCTCGTCGCCTGCGACCTCCAGCGTCCGAACGCCGTGAACCAGCTGCAGGTCGTCGCCGAGCGCGCCGGCGCCGCGATCTACGCCCCCGAGCCCGGCAACGGCGTGGGCGACCCGGTCAAGGTCGCTCGCGACGGCGTCGCGTACGCCACGCGCCAGCAGCACGACATCGTCATCATCGACACCGCCGGCCGTCTCGGCGTCGACGCCGAGCTCATGAAGCAGGCCTCCGACATCCGTAAGGCGACGCAGCCCGACGAGGTGCTCTTCGTCATCGACGCGATGATCGGTCAGGATGCCGTGAACACGGCGAAGGCGTTCCAGGACGGCGTCGACTTCACCGGCGTCGTGCTGTCCAAGCTCGACGGCGATGCCCGCGGTGGCGCGGCGCTGTCGGTCGCCTCGGTCACGGGCCGGCCCATCATCTTCGCGTCCACCGGCGAGGGGCTGGACGACGTCGAGCCGTTCCACCCCGACCGCATGGCATCCCGCATCCTCGACCTCGGTGACATCCTCACCCTGATCGAGCAGGCGCAGCAGGCGTTCGACGAGGCCGAGGCGATGAAGGTCGCCGAGAAGCTCGCGACCGAGACCTTCACGCTCGAGGACTTCCTCGAGCAGATGCAGCAGATGAAGAAGATGGGCTCCATGAAGAAGATGCTCGGGATGCTCCCGGGCATGGGGTCCATGAAGCAGCAGCTCGAGGACTTCGACGAGCGCGAGATCGACCGCACCGAGGCCATCATCCGCTCGATGACTCTGGCCGAGCGACGCAACCCCAAGATCCTCAACGGCTCGCGGCGTCTGCGCATCGCGCGCGGTTCGGGCATGACCGTGACCGACGTCAACCAGCTCGTGCAGCGCTTCGAACAGGCCGCCAAGATGATGAAGACCGTCGCACGGGGCGGTGTGCCCAACATCCCCGGCATGGGTCCGGTGGGGGGCAAGCCCGGCGCCTCGTCGAAGCGCGGCAAGCAGCAGAAGGCGAAGGGCTCGCGCTCGGGCAACCCCGCCAAGCGTGCCGCCGAGAACGCCGGGGTGGCCGCGGCCGCTCCCGCCACGGGGTCGGGCTTCGGTCTCGGCGGTCAGAAGGCGCCGAGCGAGGCCGACCTCGCGGAGCTGCAGAAGCTGCTCGGACGGGGCTGACACCGCCCGCACGGCCGCGCACGCCGAGAAGCGGCGTGTCCGAGGTGGTCAGACCCGCAGCGCGGCCAGGTGCTCGCGCAGCGTCGGGCCGCCCCGGAACTCGCGGATCAGGTGCTGCACGACCGCGCGCAGGTCGCCGTCGGCGGCCTCGGCCACCGCGAGCTGACGCGCGGAGCTGCCTCCCGTGGCCAGAATGGTCTCGAGTCCGGCGAATTCACGCGCGCACTTGAGCTCCACCGCGATGTCGGCCAGCTCCTCCATCGTGGCGCGCAGATGATCGCGCACGGGAAGCTGTGTGCCCTGCCGGTCGACGATCACGCGCGCATCCAGTCCGTACCGCGCCGCGCGCCACTTGTTCTCCCGGGCATACCACGGGGGGATGCCGGGGAGTTCGCCGCCGGCGTCGAGGATCCGCGAGAAGCGCTCGACCAGGGTCTGCGCGAGGGCCGCGACGGCGGCCAGCTCCGGCAGCGTCGACATGCCGTCGCACGCGCGGATCTCCACCGTGCCCCACCGGGGCGCCGGACGGATGTCCCAGCGCACCTCGCTGGCATCCGCCATGACGCCCGTGCGCACCATGTCGTCGAGGTACTCCTCGAAGTCCTCCCACCGGTCGAGCTGCCAGGGCAGACCCGCGGTCGGCAACTGCTGGAACACCAGGGCGCGGTTCGAGGCGTAACCGGTGCGCTCGCCCGCCCAGAAGGGGCTGGATGCCGACAGCGCCTGCAGATGCGGGAGGAACGCCGTCAGCGCGTTGACGATCGGGATGACCTTGTCCGCGTCGTCGACGCCGACGTGCACGTGGATCCCCCAGATCATCATGTTCCGCCCCCACCACTGGGTGCGCTCGATGAGCTTGTGGTAGCGCGTCTTGTCGGTGACCTCCTGGTCGTACCACTGCGCGAACGGGTGGCTGCCGGCGCACAGCATCTCGACGCCGCGCGGCTCGGTCTGCTCGCGCAGCGCTCCGATGGCATCCGCGATGTCGTCCACGGCCTCGGCCACGGTGTGGCCCACGCCACTGGTGACTTCGACGGTGTTCGTCAGCAGCTCGCCGGTCACCGTGAACCGCTCGTGCGCGGTCGCCTCCTCGACGAGCTCGAGGATCTCGGGTGCGCGAGGCACCAGATCGCCGGTCTCGCGGTCGGCCAGCATGAGTTCCCACTCCAGTCCGACGGAGGAACGCGCGGACGGTGCGAAGGGGAGCCTCATGCGGTCAGTCTGACACGACGACACGGGCGACGGCGGGTTCGCGACCCGTCGTGTCATCTGGCAGAATAGAGGGTCGGACCAGGTGCTCGACCCTCTATCCAGCACCGGTCCTCCTCTTTGAGCTTCCGCCGGGTGTGCACCCCACGCTCCAGGCGACCGGTTCGTTCATTTCCCACCACAGGAGAAATCGTGGCTGTCAAGATCCGTCTCAAGCGTCTCGGCAAGATCCGTGCGCCCTACTACCGCATCGTCGTCGCCGACTCGCGCACCAAGCGCGACGGTCGTGTGATCGAGGAGATCGGCAAGTACCACCCGACCGAGGAGCCCTCGTTCATCGAGGTCGACTCCGAGCGCGCCCAGTACTGGCTCGGCGTCGGCGCTCAGCCGACCGAGCAGGTGCGTGCCATCCTCAAGCTCACGGGCGACTGGGGCACCTTCAAGGGCGAGAAGGACGCGAAGTCCACCGTCAAGGTCCGCGAGCCGAAGGCCGCTTTCGAAGCCGACGCCTCGAAGAAGTCGGTCGTCAAGCCCAAGGCCGAGAAGAAGGCCGAAGAGGCTCCGGCCGCCGACGAGGCGCCCGCCGCCGAGACCTCGGCAGAGTAAGTCCCGTGCTGTCCGCCGCGCTCGAGCATGTCGTCAAGGGGATCGTCGATCACCCCGACGCCGTGACCATCCGTTCCGCCACCTCGCCCCGCGGCGAGGTGCTGGAGGTTCGCGTGCACCCCGATGACCGGGGTCGCGTGATCGGGCGCGGCGGTCGCACCGCCAAGGCGCTGCGCACGCTCATCACGGCTCTCGCCGACGGACAGCGCGTCCGCGTCGACGTCGCCGACGACTGATGGCGGCCGGCGACGCCGCGGGCGCTCAGCCCGCCAAGACCCAGCTCCGCGTGGGCCGCCTGGTCAAGGCCCACGGCCTCAAGGGCGCGTTCAAGCTTGAGCTGTACACCGATGACCCCGAGGGACGTTTCGTCCCCGGCAACACCTTCACCCTCCAGGTCCCCGAGTCCTCGCCGTGGCACGGCCGCGAGCTGACGGTGCGGGAGTTCCGGTGGATGAACTCCCACCCCGTGGCCTTCTTCGAGGGCGTGGACGACCGCACCGTCGCGGAAGAGCTCGTCAAGGCGATCCTCTGGATCGACCAGGACACCGAGGCCGCGCCCGCGGAAGACGACGCCTGGTACGACCACCAGCTGGTCGGGCTCGACGTCGTCCGCGACGGCGACGTCATCGGACGCGTCGTGCGGGTCGACCACTTCCCCGCCCAGGACCTTCTCATCGTCCGCCCGACGGGTCGCGGAGAGGACGCCGATGTCCTCGTCCCCTTCGTGAGCGCCATCGTGCCCGAGGTGGATGTCGACGGTGGTCGGGTCGTGGTGACCCCGCCTGCCGGACTCTTCGAGGAGCTTCCAGGCGACGACGACTCTCCGCGAGAAGACGAGGCGCCGGAGGGTGATGCCGACCGCGGCGCGCCCGACTCGGTGGCGACCGACGAGGCCGCCGACTCCCGCGAGGACTGACGTGCGCATCGACGTCGTCTCGATCTTCCCCACGATCTTCGACGCGCTCGAGGTGTCCCTGCTCGGCAAGGCCCGGCAGAGCGGACTGCTTGACGTGCACATCCACGATCTGCGCGACTACACGCACGATCGCCACCGCACGGTCGACGACACCCCCTACGGGGGCGGTGCCGGCATGGTGATGAAGCCCGAGCCGTGGGGTGAGGCGCTCGACGATGTCACGCGCGATGCCGAGGCGTCACCGGTCATCGTCTTCCCCTCGCCCGCGGGCGAGCGGTTCACGCAGAAGATCGCGCGCGAGCTTTCGACGGAGCAGCACCTGGTGTTCGGCTGCGGTCGGTACGAGGGCATCGACGAGCGGGTGTTCGACTACGCCGCGGGGCTCGGTCGTGTGCGACTGCTGAGCCTGGGCGACTACGTGCTGAACGGGGGAGAGGTCGCGGTGATGGCGATGGTCGAAGCCATCGGCCGTCTCATCCCGGGCGTGGTCGGCAACCCCGAGAGCCTGGTCGAGGAATCGCACGAGGACGGACTCCTCGAGTACCCGTCGTTCACCAAGCCCGCCTCGTGGCGCGGTCGCGAGGTGCCGCCCGTGCTCCTGAGCGGCAACCACGGCGCGGTCGCCGCATGGCGGCGTGAGCAGCAGTTCGAGCGCACGCGTCAGCGCCGTCCCGACCTGCTGCCCGACTGAGCCCCCGTTCGCCGTCCGCACGGCGCACCGGCGGCGGAGATCCGGAGGGCCCGTGGCATCCCGTCATCTGGATGCCACGACGGCGATGCTCAGTCGACGCCGAGGAACGACCGGTCGGTGAGCACGACGGGCCCGTCGGCCGTGATGGCGACGGTGTGCTCGGAGTGTGCGCCGCGGGAGCCGTCGGCGCTGCGCAGCGTCCAACCATCGGGGTCGGTGATGAGCTTGTCGGTGGTCTGCAGGAACCACGGTTCGAGGGCCACGACGAGACCGGCGCGCAGCGGGTAGCCGCGACCGGCCTTGCCGTCGTTGGGGACGTGCGGGTCGCCGTGCATCGTGCGGCCGACACCGTGGCCGCCGAAGTCGGTGTTGATCGACAGGCCGTCGGCGTGCGCGACGGCGGCGACCGCGGCCGAGATGTCGCCGATCTTGTGGCCCACGGTCGCCGCGTCGATCGCCGCGGCCAGCGCCCGCTGGGTCGTGCCGATGAGGGCGAGGTCTTCGTCGCGGGGGGTTCCGACGATGAACGACACCGCGGAATCGGCCACCCAGCCGTCGACCGAGGCGGCGAAGTCGAGCGAGACCAGGTCGCCGTCGCGGAGCACGTAGTCGTGGGGGAGACCGTGCAGCACCGCATCGTTGATCGAGGTGCACAGCACCTTGCCGAAGGGGCTGGCCCCGAACGACGGGTGGTAGTCGATGTAGCAGGACTCGGCCCCGGCGGTTCGGATCATGTCGTGCGCGCGACGGTCGAGCTGGAGGAGGTTGGTTCCGACCTTCGTCTCGTCCCGCAGCGTCGCCAGCACTTCGGCGACGAATCGGCCCGCCGGGCGCATGGCGTCGATCTCGGCGGGTGTGCGCAGTTCGATCATCGATGGTTCCCTTTCCTCGAACCCCCATTCTCCCTGACGTGGGGAGGGCGCACCGCGCAGGGGTTCGAAGCGTCCGCACAAGTGGGACCCGTACCATCGGCTCATGGTGCTCCGGCGACTCTTCCTCCACTGGCTCTTCCCGGCGGCCTTCGTCCTGCCGCTGTGGCTCTTCGTCGGCTGGATCGTCTTCAGCGGCGGCAGCGGCTGGGCTCTGCTGTGGTTGCTGATCGCCGCCCCCGCCGTCTTCGTCACGCAGACGGTCGTCGCCCTGATCGTTCGCGGTCGCGGCTCGGTGCGCACCGAACGCGCCGTGTCGTGGCGCGACGTCATCGGAATCGGGCTCTGGCAGCTCTGCGTCATCGCGCTCGGTCTCTACGATGGCCGGACGTTCTTCCCGCTCCTCGTGCTGAGCGTCGTCGGCGCGTTCGTCCTGATCTGGTCGTCGCTCGCGCAGCTGTGGAACGAGGCGCGCGGGGGAGTCGCCCTCTATCGCACGGCGGACGGCACCGGGTACATCCCCCCGACGCGTGAGCGCCCGCGGCCGCGTGTCGAGGGTGACGTGATCGTCGTCACCGAGAAGCCCGTCTCTGACTGAGTCGGTTTGGACGGCACCGGCGTCCATGGCAGAATAGGCGTTTGTGCCCTGACCGGCTCTGCCTCAGGGGAGTCCGCCGCTTCCGCGGCTCGGGCACGCTCCATCTTTTCCCATTCATCGTGCGATCGACCTGTGGCGGTCGCAGGAAGTGACGATCATGCAGATCCTCGACGCCGTCGACGCGGCTTCGCTCCGCTCCGACATCCCCGTCTTCTCGCCCGGCGACACCGTCAAGGTGCACGTCAACATCACCGAGGGCAACCGCTCGCGCATCCAGGTCTTCCAGGGTGTCGTCATCGGCCGCTCCGGCGACGGTGTGCGCGAGACCTTCACGGTCCGCAAGGTCAGCTTCCAGGTCGGTGTCGAGCGCACCTTCCCCGTGCACAGCCCCGTGATCGACCACATCGAGGTCGTCACCCGTGGTGACGTGCGCCGCGCGAAGCTGTACTACCTGCGCAACCTCCGTGGCAAGAAGGCCAAGATCAAGGAGAAGCGCGAGCGCTGAGCCCGCTGAACCGAACGCCCCGCGATCCGTCGCGGGGCGTTCGTCGTTCCCGCGGGGTCATGGTTCGGTATCCGCGGGAACGTCATTCGCGAGACTTCATCGCGCGGACAACACCGGCGCAGACTGCGGGGGAGATGTCGGCGCGATGAAGTCTCGGCAACTCCCGGGGTCGTCGGATGCCGTGTGCGGTTCGGTCGGCGCGGAGGAATGTGCGAGGCTTGTTCCCTCGGTCTTCCGGTGTGCGGTGAGCCCGGCGAAGGATCAACATGAGCGACGAAACCGCATCCCCCTCGGCCCCGACGACGCGTCGGCGGCGGGGTGCGCTGACCTTCCTGCGGGATGTCGTGGTGATCCTCGCGATCGCCCTGCTCGTGTCGTTCCTGGTCAAGACCTTCGTCGTGCGGTCGTTCTACATCCCTTCGGCGTCGATGAACAACACGCTCCTGCAGAACGATCGCATCCTCGTGGATGAGCTCACCCCGCGGTTCGGCGAGTACTCGCGGGGCGACGTCGTCGTGTTCCGCGATCCGGGCGGATGGCTTCCCGTCACGGTGCAGCCGCCGCGTCCGCCACTCGTCGAAGCGACCGACTGGCTGCTGTCGCTCGTCGGTCTCGCGGCGCCGGACAGCGACGACCACCTCATCAAGCGCGTCATCGGCACGCCCGGCGACCACGTCGTGTGCTGCAACGCGCTGGGCCAGACGACCGTCAACGGCGTTCCGCTCGAGGAGCCCTACGTCAAGCTCGCGCCCGGGGCGACCGCGCCCGACCCCCTGCCGTACGACATCACCGTCCCGGACGGCTCGCTGTGGGTGCTCGGCGACAACCGCAACAGCTCGAAGGACTCGCGCTACAACCAGGAGCAGCCCGGCAAGGGATTCGTCCCGATCGACAACGTCGTGGGCCGCGCCTTCCTCATCACGTGGCCGTTCGACCGGTTCGGTCTGATCGATTTCCATCACGAGGTGTTCGCGGGGGTGCCCGCGCCGGAGACCTCGCCGTGATCGAGCCCACCCTGACCCTCGAGCGGCGGCTGCTGAAGGAGCACGCCCTCGTCATCGCGTGCGACGAGGTCGGGCGGGGCGCACTTGCCGGCCCGGTTGCGGTGGGTGCCGCCGTCATCGATCCGTCGCGGTCGCGCAAGCGTGTTCCGGCGGGCCTGCGTGACTCGAAGCTGGTTCCCGAGGCCCGTCGCCCCGAGGTGGCCGCGCGTGCCGCGGCTTTCGTGCAGCACAGCGCTGTCGGCTGGGCCAGCTCCGAGGAGATCGACGAGATCGGCATCATCCGCGCTCTCGGGCTCGCCGCCGTCCGGGCGATCGCCGATCTCCGCGCTCACGGCGTCGTCCCCGAAGACGCGCTCGTCATCCTCGACGGCAATCACGACTACATCACGCCGGCGGGCGAGCGTGGACTGCGCGTCCAGCCCATCATCAAGGCCGACCGTGACTGCGCGAGCGCGGCCGCGGCATCCGTCATCGCCAAGGTCGCCCGCGACGCCGTCATGACGGGCCTGCATGACGAGCTGCCCGCGTACGGGTGGGCGCGCAACAAGGGGTATGCGAGCCTCGACCACCGCGAGGCCATCGGCGTGCACGGCATGAGTGTGCATCACCGTCGCTCGTGGGCCATCGCGGCGGCGCCGACCCTGTTCTGATCACCCGCGGTCGGTGTCGGCGTGCGGCGCGCCTAGGATGGAAGCACCATGGATGACGACGTCTTCGAGGACTACGACCGCGAACTCGAACTGGCCCTGTACCGCGAGTACCGCGACGTGGTCTCGCAGTTCCAGTACGTGATCGAGACCGAACGCCGGTTCTATCTCGCCAACGATGTCAATGTCGTCCGCCGCGATACCGAGCACGACTTCTACTTCGAGATCTCGATGACCGATGTGTGGGTGTGGGACATCTACCGCGCCGACCGGTTCGTGAAGTCCGTGCGCGTTCTCACGTTCAAGGATGTCAACGTCGAAGAGCTCTCCCGCCGCGACTTCCAGCTTCCGGAAGAGCTCTCGCTCGACAGCTGACCGCTCCTCCCCACCTCGCGCTCCGCGTGAACCGTCCCCGAAAGGGGATTCCGGCCCGGCAGCGGTCGTGTCGCGGATGCCACGCTCTCGGGCATGGCAGCGAAAGACGACCTCGGGCGAGCCGGTGAAGAACGGGCCGCTCGTCACCTGACCGCGCTCGGATTCCGAGTCCTCGACCGCAATTGGCGGTGTCCGCAGGGCGAGATCGACATCGTCGCCGCGACGGCCGACACGCTGGCTGTCGTCGAGGTGAAGACGCGCGCGAGCGAGGCGTTTGGGCACCCGTTCGAGGCGATCGACCGCCGGAAGGCCGCGCGGCTGTGGCGTCTGGCAATGGCGTGGATCGCCGCTCATCCCGACGACGCCCGCGGCCGCAGCCTGCGGATCGATGCGATCGCGCTGATCGGACCTGACCCGCGCACGGCGCAGCTCGAGCACCTCGAGGACGCGCTGTGACCGTCGCTCGAACGTGGGCCGTTGCGCTCACCGGGGTGCGAGGCGATCTGGTGGAGGTGGAGGCTGACCTGTCTCCGCAGACGCCCGAGTTCTCCATCATCGGACTGCCCGACAAGGCGTTGGGAGAGGCCGGTCGCCGCGTGCGGAACGCGTGCACCAATCGGGGAGTGGACCTGCCGAAGCGTCGGCTGACATCATCGGCGCCGCCGTCTGGGATGCGATCGTCCCCGAGGAGACTTGGCGCGCAGTCTTCGACGCACTTACCGAGCCCTCGCGGCGCACGAACGCGGCGAACAACGACAGACGATGGCTGGGGTCGGGGCTCTACGTGTGTGGCAAGCCCACTGGGGAGGTTGATACAGCAGGACAACCGATCAAGTGCGGCGCCCGGATGCGCACGAGCGCGTCGGGTGCGACGGCCTCCCGCCCCAACCACGTGCGAAAGGTCCACTATCGCTGTGCGGCGTCGGCACACATGCACGTCATGCCGGCGGCCACGGACGACCACGTGATGAGCGACGTCGCCAAGCTCGTGCGGGATCCACGTATTGCTTCTCACCTGCAACCGGCAGCGGTCGACCTGTCCGCGGAGCGTGAGGAGCGTGCCGACCTGACGCGACGTCTCGAGTCCTTCGAGCGGGACTACGCTCTCGGACACATCACCGGACCGCAGTTGGCAAAGTCGACGGCTCTCGTCGAGGCGCAAATCGCGAAGGTGGACGACAGACTCGCGAAGGCAATTCGCCGCAATGCTTCAAGCCCCATCTTCAACGCTGCCGATCTCGGTGCAGCGTTCCTGGCCGCGCCCATCGACGTGCAGCGCTCCGTACTCGCGAGCGTCATGCAGGTCGAGATCGTGCCTGCTGCACGTTCGGGGGCGTCGTGGTCGACGGACCGCGTACGGTTGCATCCCCTAGCCCCGTCAGCTCCCCAGGCCACACCTGCCCTCGTTTAGTGTTACGCCGTGCTGGCGGGGAAGTACCGGTGAGCGAGCGTTGCCGCAAACGAGAGCGAGTCTTGGTTCTCCAGCGCCTCCGCCAGACGCTCCTCGGGGATGCCAAGTTCGTAGAGCAGGTTGAGCACCACAACGGCCGCAGTGACTTCTGACACAGCGTGCATTTGCTCAGCGGTCATGTCGTCGGGGGCTCCCGTGTGCGCGACACCGTTGCGGGCTGCTCCGGCTGCCTTGGCCCAGGCCTCGGGGTTCGGCAGTAGCTTATTCATGAATTGACCGGGCCGTGAGCCCAACTCGAGAAGCCTCTGCTTCAGGGTCGGTTCATTCCGCATAAGTTTGTTCGCGAGCCACTGCCTGTGCTCCTTGGGCACGGCGGCGAGGGCCAGCTTCCGAACCTTTGTGAATTCTTCAGCGGGCATCGGTGGCTCTTCTTCGAGCGCCCTGTGGAATGACTCGGCAGCGGCGACGGCGGTCACCACTCGCGTCTCTATGTATCCGTCCGACACGTAGCGCAGCCCGAGGACCATGCCGCGAGCCGCCGAGAAGCGCTCATGGATCTCCATCCACCGAGGGAGAAGTTCTTCGAAGGGCAGATCCGCCAAGGTCATCACGAACCCTCGGTGGTCGACCGCATCTGCATCAGGATCGGGCATCACGATACGACGCGTGTAAACCTCCACTTCAGGGCGCATCGATCCAAAAGGGTGACCGGCTGGATAACGTTCCGGCGTAGGTGGCAGGTACAGATGAGTGGTGATGATGCCGCATGCCCGGAGAGATGCGAGCGACACTAAATCTCCGATACTGCCGAGCGCCGTCAACAGGTCCGAAACCGATGCCCCAGCGCCCCTGGCGAACTCGACAGTATTTCGCTCCTTGACCCGCGCCATGCGTCCGGCACGCGAATCCTGGTCGTACGGCTGCCACGCGTTGGTGTGCAGTTTGACTGTGAAGTCAGGGATAGTCGTCTCGAGAGCCGCCAGGCGGCGAAGCTCAATCTGGCCACTGACTTCACCAATCGGAGCGTCGAATGTGTGCGCCATCTCGATGCCGCTGCGGCCGGCCCAGGCACTCAGGTTCTCGACGGTCGCGCTTCCCGCGATGAATGCTGGGTCGTCGGCATCGGTGAGATGGCATCCGATGAGAGCGGCAGTTGCTCGGACAGAGGTTGCCGACGGGGCGCCAAGGAAGTCACTCAATCTGAACGTCTGCTGACGAGTTACATCTGGCTCGATGAGAGTGATCGCCTTGCCATTCGCCAAGCCATGCAGGACTGGCCAGCTGGGAAGGCTTCTCGAAGAGATCGTCGTGACTTTCGTGTCTCCTTCGACACGAGTCGTCTCGGGGGGTGTGCTCCACCCCCCAATGAGGTCTAGGCGAAGACCTTCGGAGGGGTCCCAGTAGAGAACTCCCGGAACCCGCTCGTCCGGAAGGTCCGTGCGCCACCAGTGTCCGGTCCATGTGCGCGGTTCATCTAGGGCGTGTTGATCAAGAGGTTTCGTTCCTCGGTGGGTGAGTCTTGAACGGTGACGCGACAGGAGATCTCTGACGAGGTGTGGGCCGTGATGGAGCCGTTGATGCCGACGGTGACCGGT
>NZ_JAKRNI010000020.1 GCF_022346945.1 Microbacterium sp. ACRRU
GGCGGGGGGCAGAGTGTCCAAGACACGCCGATGCCGAGCGCGCGCATCCGCGTGTCTTGGACACCGAACCGCGGGAGGGACGCGGATCGTCAGGGCCGCTCTCGACCGGCGCAGCGAGTGTCCACCACACGCGGACACGCCTCACACGCGTCCGCGTGTCTTGGACACCCAACCGCGAGAGGAACGCGCATCGCCGGGGCCGCTCTCGACCGGCGCAGCGAGTGTCCACAACACGCGGACACGCCTCACACACGTCCGCGTGTCCTGGACACCGAACCCGCGGGAGGAACGCGCCCCACCGCGCACCCACCCCCTGAGGGTCCACAACACGCGGACACGCCTCACACGCGTCCGCGTGTCTTGGACACCGAACCCGCGGGCGGAGCGCGGGGCGGCGCCGGGAACAGGGTCAGCGGGGCCGAGGCGGGGGTGCGGTCGTGGCGCGGACGACGAGCCGGGTCGGCAGCTGGACGTGGGTTTCGGGCAAGTCCTCGCCCGTCAGGAGCGCGAGGACGATGCGCACCGCCTCGGCCCCGAGGCGTTTCATGGGCTGACGGATCGTCGTGAGGCCGGGCTGGGCGCGCGCGGCCTCGGGCACGTCGTCGAACCCGACGACCGATAGATCGTCGGGGACGCGCAGCCCCCGTTCGGCGGCGACTTCGATGATCGACAGGGCGGACAGGTCGTTCGCGGCAAAGACGGCGGTGGGTCGATCGAGCAGCGCGAGCATCGCGTGCGCGGCCTCGCGCGCGACGTCCTGCTCATAGCGTCCGACCCCCACCAGCGCGGGATCGAACGGGATGCCGGCCGCCGACAACGCCGCGCGATAACCGGACGCGCGCGCCACCGCCGACCGCAGGTCGGGGCGACCGGCGATGAAGCCGATGCGACGGTGGCCGAGCTGCACGAGGTAGTGGACGGCCTGCTGGGCGCCGGTGTAGCTGTCGGATTCGACCGTGGGCAGGTCAGCGCGGCCCGTGTGCGGGTCGACGGCGACGATCGGCACCTCGCTCACGACGTTGACGACCGTGGGCGTGACCAGGATCGCCGCGTCGATGAGCGTGCCGCTCAGGCGGCTCAGCGAGCGCCGCTCCCAGCCCTCACCGTCGCGGCGGGCACCCGTGTAGGCGAGGAGGTCGTAGCCCGTGTCGGACAACGCCCCGCCCACACCCTTCAGAATCTCCGCCGAGAACGGCTCGATGTCGGCCACGAGCACGCCGATGACCCCCGTGCGGCGCGCCCGCATGCTGCTGGCCACCAGACTGGACTCATAGCCGAGCGCCTCGACGGCGTCGAGCACACGCGCGACCGTCTCGGGCGAGACGCCGTATCGGCCGTTGACGGCCTTGGACACGGTTGCCACCGAAACCCCCGCGGCGGTGGCGACGTCGTGGATGGTCGCGCGTCTGTTCACGGCTCGACACTAGTCGTGGAAATCATTTTCGAAAACGTTTGACGCTCGTCACGCCCCGGGTGACACTTCTGGAACCTCGGGCCGCACACCCGGGGGTGAACGAACGGCATCGCAGCCGAACACCGGAGCATCCCGCGAGGGACGCACCTCGACGAAGAGAAACGGGAATCACATGAACACGAGGAAGATCCTCGCCGCGTCGGCCATCGCCGTCGCCGGCACCCTGGCCCTCGGCGGTTGCGCCGCGGGCGGCGGCGGCGGACAGAACGCCGACGGCAGCGTCACCCTGACTTTCTGGCACAACTCCACCACCGGTGACGGAAAGAAGTACTGGGAAGACACCGCCGCGGCCTTCGAGGAGGCCAACCCGGGTGTCACCATCGAGATCCAGGCCGTGCAGAACGAGGAGATGGACGGCAAGCTCCAGACCGCGCTGAACTCCGGCGACGCGCCGGACGTCTTCATGGCACGCGGTGGCGGCAAGCTCGCCGACATCGTCGAGGCCGGCCAGGCGATGGATCTCACCGACAAGATCTCCGACGACGTCAAGTCCGCTCTGGGCGGATCGCTCGGCGCCTTCGAGGTCGACGGCAAGAACTACGGCATGCCCGTCGCCGTGCTCCCCTCGGGCATCTTCACCTCGCAGGACCTGCTCACCGCCGCGGGTGTCACCGAGGCCCCCGCGACGATCGACGACCTCGTGGCGGCGGACGAGAAGATCCGCGCCACCGGCGTCGCCCCCATCGCCGTGGGCGCCAAGGACGCGTGGCCTGCCGCGCACTGGTACTACAACTTCGCACTGCGCGCCTGCGCCAAGGACGTGCTGGATGCCGCGGCCGAGAGCCGTAACTTCGACGACCCGTGCTGGCTCGAAGCGGGCGAGAACCTGCAGGCCTTCCTCGAGACCGAACCCTTCAACGAGGGCTTCCTGACCACCGCAGCCCAGCAGGGCGCCGGTTCTTCGGCGGGTCTTCTGGCCAACAAGCAGGCCGCGATGGAGCTCATGGGCGCCTGGAACCCCGGCGTCATCGCGTCGCTGACGCCCGACCAGCAGCCGCTGCCCGACCTCGGCTGGTTCCCGTTCCCCGAGGTCCCCGGTGGTGACGGAGAGCCCGGCGCCATCATGGGCGGCGTCGACGGATACTCCTGCTGGGTCAACGCCCCCGAACAGTGCGTCGACTTCCTCAACTTCATGGTGACCCAGGAGAACCAGGAGTACTACGCGGAAGCGTTCCAGACCATCCCCGCCTCGAGCGAGGCGACCGCAGCGGTCACGACGCCCGCCCTGCAGTCGGCCCTGGCCGCCTACACCGACGCCCCCTACGTGTCGGTGTGGCTCGACACCCTCTACGGCCAGAACGTCGGCAACGCGCTGAATGTCGCCGTGGTCGACATGTTCGCCGGCAAGGGCACACCGCAGGGCATCGTCGACGCCGTCAACGCGGCTGGCGCCCGCTCCTAAGGATCCCGACATGACCACCGTGCGTCACCCCGTCGCCACCGCGTCGGACGACGTCGCCGGTCGCCGCCTGGCCGAGGAAGGAGCTACCCGCTCCTCCTCGGCCGGGCGGTCGCCCGTGCGGCGCCGCCGAGAGAACTGGCGCATCCGCGGCGAACTGGCGATCCTCCTGGGCCCTGCCCTGGTGGTCTTCGTCTCGTTCGTCATCCTGCCGGTGGCCCTGGCCGCCTTCTACGGCTTCTACAGCTGGTCGGGGTTCGGCGTCCCCACCGAGTTCGTCGGATTCCGCAACTACCTGACGATCCTCACCGACCCCGCTTTCCACGAGGCGCTCGGTCACAACGCGTTCATCGTCGTCGGGTCCCTCGTGCTGCAGGGGCCGCTCGCCCTCGGACTCGCGCTCCTGCTCAACCGCAAGATGCGAGCGCAGTCCCTGATCCGCGTGCTGATCTTCGTTCCCTACGTCATCTCCGAGGTCGTCGTCGGCCTCGGCTGGGGCCTCATGCTGCAGTCCGGCGGCGCGCTCAACGGCGCACTGGAGAAGATCGGGCTCGGCGCCCTCCGCGCCGACTGGATCTCCGACCCGGCGCTGGCGATCTGGACGCTGCTCATCATCATCACGTGGAAGTACATCGGCTTCGCCGTCATCCTCTTCCTCGCGGGGCTCCAAGGCATCCCGGAGGAGCTGTCCGAGGCCGCCGCCATCGACGGCGCGTCGTTCTGGCAGATCCAGCGCCACATCGTGCTGCCCCTCATGGGACCCACGATCCGCATCTGGGCGTTCCTGTCGATCATCGGCTCGCTGCAGCTGTTCGACCTCGTCTGGATCATCTGGGGTCAGTACGTCGCCTCGACGGCCGGAACCTCGACCATGGCCACCTACATGGTCGCCAACGGCCGCAACGCCGGCAGCTTCGGCTACGGCAGCGCCGTGGCCGTGGTGATGTTCCTCATCTCCCTCGCCGTCGCCCTCATCTACCAGCGCTTCGTGCTCCGTCGTGACACGGCCGGCGCTCTCACGGGAGGCACCAAGTGACCGCCACCGCCACCCTCGTCGCGCCGAAGGCGCCGCGATCGGCCCGCCGCTCCCCTGTCGGCACCTCGCGCTCGAGCTCGGTCATCGTGGGCTTCGTCGCCCTCCTGCTGATCGGAATGATGCTCGCCCCGGTGGTGTACATCATCCTCGGCGGCTTCCGCTCGAACGCCGAGATCACCGTCGACTCGTCCGGGTTCCCGACCCGGTGGAACTGGGAGAACTACGCCGACGTCCTCGGCAGCGGCGTGTTCTGGGGCCAGGTCGGCAACTCGGCGATCGCCGCGATCGCGACGACGGTGTTCGTCGTCGCGCTGGGTCTGATGGCCGCGTACGCATTGTCGCGCTACCGCTTCCGCGGGCGCGGGGCCGTGTACGCGCTGTTCACCGCGGGGCTCATGTTCCCGATGACGGTGGCGATCACGCCGCTGTACATCCTGGTGCGCAACCTCGGGCTGACGAACTCGCTCACCGGCGTCATCATCCCCCAAATCGCGTTCGCGCTGCCGCTGACGATCATCATCCTGTCGCCGTTCCTCGCCGCGATCCCGAAGGAGCTGCAGGAGGCCTCCTCCATCGACGGTCTCGGTCGTCTCGGCTTCTTCTGGCGCATGGTGCTGCCGCTGGCCGTCCCCGCAGTCGTCACCGTCGGCATCCTGGCGTTCGTCAACAGCTGGAACTCCTACATGCTCCCGCTGTTCATCCTCAACAACGAGGCCTCGTACACGCTCCCGCTGGGCACGCAGGCCTTCGCTTCGCAGTACTCCGTCGACACCGCGCGCGTGCTCGCATTCACCTCGCTGTCGATGATCCCCGCTCTGCTGTTCTTCAGCGTGTTCGAGCGACGGATCGTCGGCGGCCTCACCGGCGCCGTGAAGGGCTGATCCGCATGACCATCCACACCTCCGACATCGGCGCACCGCTGGCCCCCGGCGTCTCGGCCCGCGTGCAGGCGCTCGTGACCGAGATGACCCTGGACGAGAAGCTGGCCCAGCTGGTCGGCTACTGGGTCGACCAGGGCGACGAGGTCGTCGCGCCGATGTCCGGCGAGAAGGTCACCTCGACCGACTACGCGGATGCCACGGTCCACGGCCTCGGCCACCTCACCCGGGTGTACGGCACGCGGCCGGTCGACCCGGTCGACCGGGCCGCCTGGCTGTGGAGCGAGCAGCGTCGACTGAAGACCGAGACGCGTCTGGGCATCCCCGCCCTCGTGCACGAGGAGTGCCTGACCGGTTTCGCGGCGTGGAAGGCGGCGACCTTCCCCACCCCGCTCGCGTGGGGCGCGTCGTTCGATCCCGAGACCGTCGAGCTCGTGGCATCCGCCATCGGACGCTCGATGCGCGAGGTCGGCGTGCACCAGGGACTCGCGCCGGTGCTCGATGTCATCCGCGATCCCCGGTGGGGACGTGTCGACGAGTGCATCGCCGAAGACCCGTACGTGGTCGGCACGATCGGCACCGCGTACGTGCGGGGCCTGCAGGACGCCGGTGTGCACGCGACGCTCAAGCACTTCGTCGGGTACTCGGGCTCACGGGCGGGCCGCAACCACGCCCCGGTGCACGCGGGTCCGCGCGAGCTGCAGGACGTGTTCCTCCCGCCGTTCGAGATGGCGGTGCGCGATGGCGGTGTGCGTTCGGTGATGAACTCGTACGCCGAGATCGACGGCGTCCCCGTCGCCGCCTCGCCCGAGCTGCTCACCGATCTGCTCCGCCGACGGTGGGGCTTCGACGGCACCGTGGTCTCCGACTACTTCGCGGTGGACTTCCTCCGTTCGATGCACGGCGTCGCGGGCACCCCCGGCGAGGCCGCGCAGCTCGCCCTGGAGGCGGGGATCGACGTCGAGCTCCCCGGCGCCGACGCATACCCGCACCTGGCCGCGCGGGTGGCATCCGGCGACCTTCCCGAAGCCGTGATCGACCGCGCGGTCGCGCGCGTCCTCGCCGAGAAGGAGGACCTCGGTCTCCTGGATGCCACCTTCGACGACGCCCCCACGGAGGTCGACCTCGACGACGCCGAACACCGCGCGCTGGCGTACCGCCTGGCGCTGGAGAGCGCCGTGCTGCTGCGCAACGACGGCGTACTGCCGCTCGCGGCCGCTCCCGGACGCATCGCCGTCATCGGGCCCAACGGCGACAGCGCCGAGGCGCTCATGGGCTGCTACTCGTTCGCCAACCACGTGCTCGCGCACCACCCCGGGACGCCGATGGGCTTCGACATCCCGACGGTGCGCGAGGCCCTGGCCGCGCGGTTCCCGGATGTCGTCGCGGCGGAAGGCTGCGCGGTCGAGGGGACGGATGCCTCGGGCATCGCCGCGGCGGTCGAACTCGCCCGTTCGGCCGACGTCGCGGTGGTCGTCGTCGGCGACCGCGCGGGCCTGTTCGGTCGCGGCACGGTGGGCGAGGGGAACGACGCCGATTCTCTCGAGCTGCCGGGCCTGCAGCGCCGTCTCGTCGAGGAGGTCGTGGCGACCGGGACGCCCGTGGTGATGGTGCTGCTGACCGGCCGCCCGTACGCCCTCGGGTGGGCCCTCGACGAGGCCACCGGTCCCGCGGCGGTCGTGCAGTCCTTCTTCCCGGGCGAGGAGGGCGGTCCCGCCCTCGCGACCCTGCTGGCCGGTGACGCCTCTCCCTCGGGGCGCCTCCCGGTGTCGCTTCCCCGCTCGGCCGGGGCGCAGCCGTACTCGTACCTGCACCCGATCCTCGGCGGTCCCACCGAGGTCACGAGCACCGACCCGACCCCCGTCCGGCCGTTCGGTTTCGGATTGTCGTACACGTCGTTCCGGCGCGAGGGCCTCGAGGTGGACGGGACGTCCGGCTCCGCCGTGGAGGTGCGCGCCGGCGATGCGTTCTGCGCGCGCGTCCGCGTGACCAACACGGGCGAGCACCGCGGTGCCGACGTCGTTCAGCTCTACGCGCACCGTGCCGTCGCGAGCGTGACGCGCCCCGTCGCCCAGCTCGTCGCGTACGCCCGGGTGGAGCTCGAGCCGGGCGAGACGGCGGACGTGCGGTTCACGATCCCCGCGTCGCGCCTGGCGTACAGCGATCGTGCGCTGCGCCGGGTCGTCGAGCCCGGCGAGGTCGAGCTGCGCGTGGGTCCGTCCTGCGCCGAGGTCGACGAAGCCGTGGCCCTGCGCCTCACGGGCCCGGCGTTCGAGCTGCGTCCCGACGACGCTCGCATCGTCGCCGTCGAGGTGCGCCGGGGCTGATCCCGCCTCTCCTGTCCGCGAGACTTCATCGCGCCGACGACCGCCCCGCATACTGCACGGGGGTTGTCGGCGCGATGCTGTCTCGCGGGGGTGGACGGCCGATAGCGTGGACGGATGACGCTCCCCACGGCATCCTCGCGCGTGTTCGACGATCGCGACGCCGCCGGCGCCGACCCGTGGTCGATCGACCTGGAACGCATTCAGTTCTCGCCGTACTTCTCCCGCCTGTCGGCCGTGACCCAGGTGGTGTCGCCGTCGATCTCGGGCGCCCCGGTGCACAACCGCCTCACGCACACGCTCAAGGTCAGCGCGATCGCCCGCGTCGTTGCCCTGCAGCTGAACACGAGCGCCGGCACCGACGTGTGCAACGCCACCGTCGTCGAAGCCGCCGCGTACGCGCACGACCTGGGCCACCCGCCGTTCGGCCACCTAGGTGAATCGACGCTCGACCGTCTCGCGCGCACCGAGCTCGGCCTTGCCGACGGGTTCGAGGGCAACGCGCAGACGTATCGCATCCTCGCGGCCCTCGACGTCGTCGAGCACGCGCCCCGAGGGCTCAACCTCACCGCCGCCGTGCGCGCGGCCTCGGCGAAGTACCCGTGGTCGCCGTCGGTGTCGGCGGCCGAGATCGAGCGGCTCGGTCCGCCCCGTGGCATCCGTCGCGCCTCCGACGGCGCGTACCGCGTGCACAAGTACTCGGTGTACGACCTGGATGCCGCTGACCTGGACCGGGCGCGGGAGGGCGTGGATGCCGAGCCGCTGCGGCAGACGATCGAGGGCGCCGTCATGGATCTCGCCGACGACATCGCGTACTCGGTGCACGACGTCGACGACTTCTACCGCGCGGGGATCCTGGACCACGCCCCGATCGCGGCGGAGTTCCGCGGCTGGCTGGACGACGTGCTCGAGTGGCGCTCGCGCGATGACGCCGAGGTGCGGGCTGAGCTCGCGCCCGGCGCGGCCCTGGAGCGCTTGCGGCGGAAGATGCGCCGCGACGACCCGTGGATCGCGGACGACGAGGCGTTCCTCGACGCGGTGAGCGACGTGGATGCCGAGATGGTCACCGACCTGCTCGCGCGCCCGTTCGACGGGTCGTTGACGGCCGAGCGGCGGCTGGCCGCGTTCACCGACCGGTGGATCCGCCGCTTCCAGGAATCGGTGCATCTGCGACCGCTGGACACTCCGCGGTCCGGACCGGTGGCGCTCTCGCCGTCGGCCTGGCACCACGTCGAGGTGCTGAAGTTCGTCCACAAGCGGTTCGTGCTGAGCCGCCCCGACCTGGCGATTCAGCAACGCGGAATGAGCCGGATCCTCGCGCGCTCCGTCCGCGCGCTCGGCGAATGGCTCGACGACGACCCCGACCGATCGCGCACCCCCCGGCGGCTGCGCGAGCTCATCGCCCTCGCGCAAGAGCAGTCCGCCGCGCTTCCCGCCGAACGCCGGCCGACGGATGCCGAGGCCGAGACGCTCGCGCGCTCCCGCGGGATCGTCGACTACGTGGCATCCCTCACCGACGCTCAGGCGTTCACGCTGTCGGAGGCGATCTCCGGCCGCGCCGACCGCCTGTGGTCGCTGGGCCAGCGACTGTAGCGCGGGCTCCCGGCATCCATGTCCCACTTCGTGCGACGGCAGTCTCCCAGAGCTGCACAAAGTGGGACACGCACGCCGGTCGAACGCCGCGGCTGCCGCGGCTGCGGGCACACGAATGCCCCGGGTCCCGCGGTGGCCCACCACCGACGCGGGCCCGGGGCACGGTTCGTGCGCCGGAACAACCGGGGCACGGTTCGTGCTGTGGGGCGCTCGATGTCCACCCCACTGCACGAGACGCGCCCCGAGCGACCGGTTCGCGTACGTGCCGCACCGCCCCGGGGCTCGAAGCAACCCGGGGCGGCGGGGGTCAGATGCCCTGGGCCAGGCGGTAGTACGCCTGGTTCCAGCGCAGCTCGCTCTGGAAGCCGCGGACCGTGGTGTCCTCGTCGATGACGACGAGCTCGGTCTTGGCCATCTCTGCGAAGTCGCGGAACACCTCGATGCCCACGGCCGTCGTCATGACGGTGTGGTGGGCGGCGCCGGCGGCGAGCCAGCACGCGGCCGACGTCGCGAAGTCCGGGGCGGGCTTCCACACCGCGCGGCCCACGGGGAGCTTCGGCAGGTCGGGAGCCTCGACGTTCTCGACGACGTTCGCCGTGAGGCGGAAGCGGTCGCGCATGTCGCTCAGCGCCACGACGAGGGCGGGCCCGGGGTCGGCGGTGAACACCAGGCGCACCGGGTCTTCCTTGCCGCCGATGCCCAGCTCGTGGATCTCCAGGCGCGGCTTGGCCGTCGTGAGCGACGGCGAGACCTCGAGCATGTGCGCCCCGAGGATGCGCTCGTTGCCGGGGACGAGGTCGTAGGTGTAGTCCTCCATGAGCGACGCGCCACCGGGGAGGCCCGCGCCCATGACGTTCGCGACGCGCACGAGGATCGCCGTCTTCCAGTCGCCCTCGGCGCCGAATCCGTAGCCCTCGGCCATGAGGCGCTGCACCGCGAGGCCGGGCAGCTGCTTCAGGGCACCGAGGTCTTCGAACGACGTCGTGAAGGCGCCGAAGCCGCCCTCCTCGAGGAACGACCGCAGGCCGAGCTCGATCGCGGCGCCGTCGCGCAGCGACTGGTGCCGCGCGCCACCGGGGAGCAGTTCCTCGACCACCTCGTAGCTGTCGATGTACTCCTGCACGAGCGCGTCGATGTCGGCATCCGAGGCCTGCGCGACGGCCTCGACGAGCTCGTTGACGCCCCACGTGTTGACCTGGACGCCGAAGCGCAGCTCGGCTTCGGTCTTGTCGCCCTCGGTGACGGCGACGAAGCGCATGTTGTCGCCGAAGCGCGCGAGCTTGAGGGTGCGGGCGGCGGTCCAGCCGGCGGCGGCGCGCTCCCAGTCCTCGATCTGCTGACGCACGGCGGGGTTCGACACGTGCCCGACGACGGTCTTGCGCGCGACGCCGAGGCGCGTCTGGATGTACCCGAACTCACGGTCGCCGTGCGCGGCCTGGTTGAGGTTCATGAAGTCGAAGTCGATGTCGTTCCACGGCAGCTCGACGTTGGCCTGCGTGTGCAGGTGCAGCAGCGGCTTCTGCAGCGCGTCGAGGCCTGCGATCCACATCTTCGCGGGGCTGAAGGTGTGCATCCACGCGATGACGCCGATGACGTCGTCACGGCCGTTGACCTCGAGGGCCATGCGGCGGATGCTGTCGGAGTCCTTCAGCACGGGCTTCCAGACGATCTTCACGGGCAGGCCCGCGAGGCCTTCGACGACACCCTGGGACTGCTCGGCGACCTGCTTCAGGGTCTCCTCGCCGTAGAGGTTCTGGCTGCCGGTGACGAACCAGACCTCGTAGCCGTCGAGGTCGTTCTTGAGGGGCGTGCGGGTCATGTCTTTTCCTGTCGTTCTCAAAGGGATGCCACGGCGGCCGCCTCGACGGCGAGCCCGGCGCGGTAACGGTCGAGGTAGGCCGAGAAGCCGGCGACGTCCGCCGGTTCGGGCTCGGCGGTGACGATGGGCGCGTCGGCGAAGACGGCCTCGCGCAGGTAGGTGTCGAGGTCGCGGCCCGCGCCGTCGGCGACGTACGCGGCGAGCACGGCCATGCCCCACGCCCCGCCCTCGGACGCGGTCTCGGCGACCGCGACGGGGGCGTCGAGGGCCGCCGCGAGGAAGCGCTGCGCGACCCCCGCGGTGCGGAACATGCCGCCGTGCGCGTACATCTTGTCGAGGCCGACGCCCTCGCCGTGGAGGACGGCCATGCCGAGCGCGAGCGTCCCGAAGACGCCGTACAGCTGTGCGCGCATGAAGTTCGGCAGCGTCAAGCGGCTGTCGGGAGTGCGGACGACGAGCGGGCGTCCCTCGTCGAGACCGGCGATCGGCTCACCGGCGAGGTGGTTGTAGGCCAGCAGTCCGCCGGCGTCGGCCTCGCCCTCCAGCGCCGCGGCGAAGAGCGCCGCGTACGTGGCATCCGGAGTCTGGGGCACGCCCGCGGCGGCAGCGAACGCGCCGAACATGTTCGCCCACGCCGCCAGCTCGCTCGCGCCGTTGTTGCAGTGCACCATCGCCACCGCGTCGCCGGACGGGGTCGTGACCAGGTCGAGCTCGTGGTGCACCTCGGTCAGCGGCCGCTCGAGCACGACCATCGCGAAGATGCTCGTGCCGGCACTGACGTTGCCCGTGCGCGGCGCGACGGCGCACGTCGCGACCATGCCCGTGCCCGCGTCGCCCTCGGGCGGGGCGAACGGGATGCCGGGCTGCAGCGCGCCGCTCGGATCGAGCAGCGCGGCGCCCGCCGCCGTCAGGCTGCCCGCTTCGGCGCCCGCGACGAGCACGCGCGGCAGCAGGTCGGCGAGCGCGGGCACGCGTCCGGCGGCGAGGCCGTCGTACCGCTCCACGAGTTCGGCGTCGTAGTCACGGGTGGCGGAGTCGATCGGGAACATGCCCGAGGCGTCGCCGACGCCCAGGACCTTCTCGCCCGTCAGCTGCCAGTGCACGTAGCCGGCGAGCGTGGTGAGGAAGCGGATCTCGGGCACATGGGGCTCGGCATCCACGACCGCCTGGTGCAGGTGCGCGATGGACCAGCGCAGCGGGATGTTCACGCCCAGCAGGTCGGTCAGCTCGGCCGCGGCGACACCGGTGTTGGTGTTGCGCCACGTGCGGAAGGGAGCGAGCAACTCCCCGTCGGCGTCGAAGGCGAGGTAGCCGTGCATCATCGCCGACACACCCATCGCGGCGTACCGCTCGGGGGTGACACCGTACTTGTGCTGTGCGTCGGCGACGAGGCCGGCATAGGCGGCGCGGAGCCCCGACCACACGGCATCCAGCGAGTACGTCCACAGCTTGTCGGCGTAGACGTTCTCCCACTCGTGCGAACCCGTGGCGAGCACCTCGGCGTCGGGGCCGATGAGACACGCCTTGATGCGGGTGGAGCCGAGCTCGATGCCGAGGGAAGCCCGGCCTTCGGTGATGTGCGCGTTCATCGACGGTCGTCCGTGCTCTGTCCGTAGACGTTCTGGTAGCGGTTGTAGAGGGCGTCGATCTTGTCCTGCGGGATCGGGATGAGGGGTCCGGCCTCGCGCGCGATGTGCACGGTGCGGGCGACGTCTTCGAGCATGACGGCGGCCTTCACGGCATCCTTCGCGCTCGTCCCGATCGTGAAGGGACCGTGGTTCTGCATGATCACGCCGCGCGAGCGGTGTCCGCGCAGGGTCTCGACGATGCCGCGGCCGATCGAGTCGTCGCCGATGATCGCGAAGGGGCCGACCGGGATGGGGCCGCCGAATTCGTCGGCCATGGCCGTGATGACGCAGGGGATCTCTTCGCCGCGGGCCGCCCACGCGACGCCGTAGGTCGAGTGGGTGTGCACGACGCCGCCGACCTCCGGCATGTTCCGGTACACGTAGGCGTGCGCAGCGGTGTCGCTCGAGGGGCTGCGCTCGCTGCCGGGCGTGCCGGGGATGGCGTTGCCGTCGAGGTCGCACAGGATCATGTTCTCGGGGGCCAGATCGTCGTAGGAGACGCCGGAGGGCTTGATGACGAACAGATCGGCACCGGCGACCCGGCCCGAGACGTTGCCGCCGGTCCACACGATGAGGTTGTAGCGCACGAGCTCGGCGTGCAGTTTCGCGACGTCGGCGCGGACGGCGTCGATCGCCTCCTGCACCTCGGGCGTGAACGGGGCGGCATCGGACACGCGGGGTCTCCTTCGACATTGGGGCCGGGTGGCGTGTTTATGTTACCGGTAACATCGGGGATTTCGCGACCCTCCGATGCGGTCGATTCGCGCCCCGGCATCCCCGCAGCCCAGCCCCGCGAGTCGGCGTGCACAACTCCGGCAAAACCGAACCCCGGATGCCAACCGCGCCCGCACCCGCGCGCAACGCCGGAGTTCTGCACGCCGAGCCGCCGCACGCCGGCGCGCATCGCTGCGCCTCATCCGCCTGTCGTGGGGCGTGTCCCACGATGTGCGGAACTGAGGACCTGAAGTCACACAGAGTGGGACATGGACGGCGTGGCATCCGGCACCCCCGCAGCACGGCTCCGCGAGCCGGCGCGCACAACTCCGGCGAAACCGAACCCCGGATGCCGACCGCGCCTGCACCCGCGCGCAACGCCGGAGTTCTGCCGGCCGAGGCGCCGCCGCGCCCGCACCCGCGCGCAACGCCGGAGTTCTGCCGACCGAGGCGCCGCCGCGGCCACGCCGTCGACGCCGGCCGAGCCACCACCGCGGCCACGCCGTCGACGCCCGCCGAGCCGCTACCGCGAGCGCGCCGTGGAGGCTCGCGGAACCAGCACCGGGTCGGCCGGGGCGGCGGCGGCCTCGCCGAGCACCGCCGCAACCGCCTCGGCGGCCTCGCCGTCGACGTCGAGTCGCACGGTGGTGAGCGCGGGCGTGTAGAAGGCGGCATCCGGATTGTCGTCGAAGCCCGCGACGGAGACGTCCTGCGGTACCGTCAGCCCGCGCGCGGCGAGCGCGGCCATGAGCCCCAACGCCATCTGGTCGTTGGCGACCGCGACGGCCGTGGCGCCCGCGCGCACGTGCGCTGCGACGGCGTCGGCGGCCGCCGCGCCCGATGATGCACTCCAGTCCCCGTCGATCCGACCGACGCACGCGAGCCCGCGGCGCGCGACGGCATCGGCTACGCCGGACGCGCGCGCCAGCGCCTCGCGCCAGTCCGAGGGTCCGGCGACCTCGACGATGCGGCGGTGGCCGAGGTCGGCGAGATGCTCGACGACGAGGGCCGCCGCGGAACGCTGGCGGACGCCCGACTCGCCGTAGAGCGGCACGAGCGGAACGCCGTGCCCCTCGAGCGGGGTCGTGCTGTGCGCGGCGACGAGAACGACCCCGTCGACGCCCTGTGCGAGCAGGTGCCGGACCGCGGCGTCGATATCGGCGGGGTCGTCCGAGCTGGTGTAGGCGGTCGAGATCCACCGTCCCCGAGCCCGCGCCGCTCGCTCGAGGGCCGCGATGCCCGCCGACGGTCCGTGCAGGGCGGCATCGGATGCCACGACGCCGACCGTGCGCGTGAGGCTCGTGCCCAGCGCGCGAGCGGCGTTGTTCAGGCGGTAGTCGAGCGCGGCGACCGCGTCGAGGACGCGCTCGCGCGTGGCATCCCGGATGCCGGGGTACCCGTTCAGCACTCGGGAGACCGTCTGGGTCGAGACGCCGGCGGCGTCGGCGACCTCGCGCATACCGATGCGCTTTCCCCCGCCGTCGCCGCTCATGGTCCCTCACAGTAGCGGCGACATGACACCCGCCTGACGGCTATACTTGTATATACAACAGCCTTTGCGGTCGATGTCGACCGCGGAGAGGAGCGACCGTGAGCGCGACGACCCCACCCGTCCCCGAGGAGCAGCCGTGCGCATCGGCATCCTGACCAGCGGCGGCGACTGCCCCGGCCTGAATGCCGTGATCCGCGGTGCCGTGCTGCGCGGTTTCGCCGCCGGAGACCACACCTTCGTCGGTTTCCGCGACGGCTGGCGCGGAGCCACCACGGGCGAGCACCTCGTCCTCGACCGCGAGCGCATCCGCGGCATCGCGAAGCAGGGCGGCACGATCCTGGGATCGAGCCGCTTCAACCCGTTCGACAACGGCGGCGTGGAGCGCGTGCGTGCGAATTTCGCCGATCTCGGCGTCGACGCCCTCATCGCGATCGGCGGCGAAGGCACCCTCGCCGCGGCGCAGCGACTCGGAGAGGGCGGCATCCACGTCCTGGGCGTTCCGAAGACCATCGACAACGACCTCAACGGGACGGATTACACCTTCGGCTTCGACACCGCCGTGCAGATCGCCACGGATGCCATGGACCGTCTGCGCACCACCGGAGATTCGCACGGCCGCTGCATGGTGGCCGAGGTCATGGGCCGACACGCGGGGTGGATCGCTCTGCACTCCGGCATGGCCGCCGGCGCGCACGCGATCCTCATCCCCGAGCGCCGCACGACGATGGACGAGATCGCGACCTGGGTCACCGATGCCCGGGCGCGCGGGAAGGCCCCGCTCGTCGTCGTCGCCGAGGGTTTCCTCCCCGACCAGGCCGACGACCCGCACTCCGAGCGCGGGTTGGATGCCTTCGGACGCCCGCGCCTCGGCGGAATCGGGGAACGCCTCGCGCCGCAGATCGAGGCCCTCACGGGCATCGAGACACGTGCGACGACCTTGGGTCACATCCAGCGCGGAGGAATCCCGTCGGCGTTCGACCGTGTCCTCGCCACCCGCATGGGCATGGCCGCGACCGAGGCGGTGCTGCGTGGGGAGCGCGACCGCATGGTGTCGCTGCGCGGCACCGACCTGACCACCGTCCCCTTCGCCGACGCCCTCGACGAGCTGAAGACCGTCCCCGCCGAGCGTTATGCCGAGGCCGAGATCCTCTTCGGCTGACCCCGCACGCTCCCACGCGCGGTCCCGCCAGCCGGACCTGGACGGATGGGCGGATGCCGAGGGCCCCGGACCGTGATCGGTCCGGGGCCCTCGCGATTCCTGCGTCAGAGCAGGATGGTCAGCGGCGACTCGATGAGGGCGGCCAGACGGTCCAGCCAGCGCGCGGCGATCGCGCCGTCCACGGGCCGGTGGTCCACCGACAGGGTCACCGTGACGACGGTCGCCGCCTCCAGCTCTCCGCCCGCACCCACGACCGGGCGCGCTGTCGCGGCACCGATCGCGAGGATCGCGGCCTGAGGCGGATTGATGATCGCGGCGAACTCGTCGACGCCGAACATGCCGAGGTTCGAGATCGACAGCGTCCCGCCCTCGAGTTCGGACTGCTGGAGCCGACCCTCGTTGGCGCGGGCCACGGCATCCTTGATGCTGCTCGAGAGCACCGTGAGCGACATCGACTCGACCGAGCGGAAGGTGGGCGTGACCAGGCCGCGCTCGCTGGCCACCGCGACCGAGACATCGGCGGTGTCGTAGCCGACGACAGCGTCGTCGGTCCAGATCACGTTCATCTCGGGCACGTCCACGAGCGCACGCGCCGCCGCCTTGACGAAGAAGTCGTTCACCGAGACGCGCACGGTCGCCTGCTCGTTGATCTGCGCGCGCAGCGCCAGGAGGGCGTCGACGCGCAGATGCCGCGTGAGGTAGAAATGCGGGGCGGTGCGCTTGCTCTCCTGCAGGCGGTTCGCGATCAGTCGACGCAGCTTCGTGTGCGGCGTCGCCGTCCCTCCGGCGGGCGCCGCGACCGGCGCCGCGGGGGCCGTCGTGGTGCCGGCCGCGGGGGTCGCGGGCGACGATGCGGCGGGCGCGTCGGCCGCAGGGGCGGGCGCTGCGGCGGCCGCCTCGACGTCGGCACGCACGATGCGGCCGCGAGGGCCGGACCCGGTCACGGTGGCCAGGTCGACGCCCTTGTCGGCGGCGACCCGACGCGCGAGCGGGCTGGCGAAGATGCGCCCGCCGGTGTCGTTCGTCGCGGCCGACACCTCCTCGGTCACCAGCTCGGGCGCGGCATCGGCGGGGGGCGAGGCCGGAGCGGCCATGTCCTCCGCGGCGAGGGCGGCCGGCGGCGCCGAAGCCGAGCCGCTCGACGCCGCCGGGTCTGGGGCCGCGTCCTCGGACGCGGAAAGGGATGCCGCTCCGCCGAGCTGGGCGAGCAGCTCCTCCGCCTCGGCGGGGTCCTCGCCGGGGGCGATGAGGACGGCGATCGGGTCGCCGACGGGAACCATGGAACCGGATTCCGCCACGAGGGCGTAGATGACGGCATCCTCGTCGATCTCGATGTCGACGACCGCTTTCTCGGTCTCGACCGAGGCGACGGTGTCGCCGGCCGAGACGGAATCACCCTTTTCGACGGTCCAGAACTCCAGCGCCGCGGCGTCGGAGTCGGCGGAGACGCCGGGCATGCGCAGGTAACGAGCCATGTCAGTTGTCCTCTCTCGCCCGGCTCAGACGATCGCCGTCAGCGCGGCGACGATGTCGTCGGTGGTGGCCAGGGCCGCCGCCTCGAGCACTTTCGAGATGCTCGGAGACGACTCCGACCCGGTGACCCGCTCCACGGGAGCGTCCAACCAATCGAAGTACCGGCGTTGGATCTCGTCGGCGAGCCAGCCGCCGTACGACGTGCCCTCCGAGCCCTGCTCGACGATGAGGACCCGATTGGTCTTGCGGATCGACTCGCCGATGGTGTCCCAGTCCACGCTGGCCTTGTCGAGCCAGCGCAGGTCGATGACCTCGCCGTCGACGCCGGCTTTCTCGACCGCCTCGACGGCCCGGTGCACCATGGACAGGTAGCTGATGACGGTGACCTGGGTGCCCTCCCGACGGACGGCGGCCTTGCCGAACGGCAGGCAGTAGTCGAGGTCCTTCGGGGCCTCCCCCATCGACTTGTAGAGGTCGGCGTCGTGTTCGAGGACCGCGACGGGGTCCTTCAACCGCATCGCGGTGTTGAGGAGGCCTACGTAGTCCAGCGGCGATGAGGGCGCGATGATGCGCCACCCGACCGAGGTCGCGAGAATCCCGGCGGGGTCCATCGAGTGCTGCGAACCGTAACCGGTGTTGGTGCCGATCTTGATCCGCAGCAGCAACGGCATGTCGTGGTCGCCGCCGAACATGTGCCGCGCCTTGCCGATCTGGTTGAAGAGCTGATCGGCGGCCACCCACAGAAAGTCGGCGTACATGAGCTCGACGACCGGGTAGTAGCGCCCGTCGAGCGCGAGTCCTCCCCCGAAACCGGTGAAGGCGTTCTCGCTGATGGGCGTGCCGAGGGTGCGGTCGGGGAAGTCGTCAGCCAGGCCCTTCGTCGCTCCGCGCGACCCGCCGTTGAGGCGGTGCACGTCCTCACCGAGGACGACGATCGAGGGGTCTTGCTCCATACGGCGATGCATCACCTCGGCGATGACATCGACGAACTTCTTCTCCTCCAGCTCGTCGGGCCCGAAGTCGGCGTTGTCCTTGACGGCGACGTCGGTGATCTCGGGGATCTCGCCCCGGATGCCGAGGTTGATCGTGTCGGTCGACGGCCACAGCTCGGCGCGCAGCCGCAGCTGACCGGGCTTGCCGTCGGGATCCGCCTCGACGACGGTCGAACCGACTTCCTGCATGATCTTCTTCGCGCGGGTGCGCACCGCCTGCGCCTCGTCCGCGCTCAGGATGCCGCGGCGCACGATGTGGGACTCGACCAGAGCGATCGGGTCGCGATCACGCCACCCTTTCTCCTCATCCTTCGTGCGGTATCCGAAGGCCGAACCGGGGAAGGGTCCGTTCTGGTGGAAGAAGCGGTACGTGTCGGCCTCGACGATCGTCGGTCCTCCCCCGGCCCGCATGAGTTCGACGGCCTGCTGCATCGCGAGGTAGACGGCAAGGGTGTCCTGCCCGTCGACGCGCCAGCTGGGGATGCCGAACCCGAGTCCGCGGCCGGACAGGCGCGCTTCGCCGGTGGCTTCGGCGACGGTCGTCGACACGGCGTACTGGTTGTTCTCGATGAAGAAGCACGTCGGCGTCTTCCATGCCGAGGCGAGGTTGAAGCTCTCGAGCACCGAGCCGATGTTGACCGCACCGTCACCGAAGAACGTCACCGCGACGTTGTCGGTGCCCGCGTGCTGATCGGCCCACCCGAAGCCGACGGCGAACGGAACCGCTCCTCCGACGATGGCGTTGGTGCCCATCGCCCCGGCCTCGGTCCACTGCAGGTGCATCGAACCTCCGCGACCCTTGCAGTAGCCGTCGCGCAGACCCGCGATCTCGGAGAGCGCACGGTAGAGCACCTCGCGCACCTCGGGCGAGAAGTCGGCGGTGGCGTCGAACCCGTTCGGCTGGACGTGACCGAAGGCCTTGGCGAGGAACTGGTGGTGGCCGCGGTGCGACCCGTTGACCTGGTCGGCGCTGACCAGCGGCAGCGCCGAGCCGACGGCGCCGCCCTCCTGCCCGATCGAGGAGTGCGCGGGACCGTTGATGAGCTTCTGTCCCGCGAGCTCGAGCACGTACTCCTCGAAGGCGCGGATGAGGTGCAGCTGCACCAGCATGGTCTGCAGGAGCACCGGGTCAGCGGCATCCCAGTCGGCCTCGGTCGTTCGGAGTTCGACCCACGGTGCCGCGGGCTCCAGCGTGATGGTCTGAGCCATGATCCTCATCCTCGATGAATCCTCCGGCACGCAGTGGCCGGACCGACGTCGGGCCGACACGGTCAGATAGGCTTCAGCGAAGCCGAGCGGACGTCGTCGTACCCGTTGTAGAAATACAATACAAGTATATACAAGGTTAGACGAGTTTGTCCGATTCGGCGACGACGATGATCGGCGACGCGCGAGCTGCGATGTCGCGACCGCCGCACGGAAGGGGCACCGGATGACCGAGAAGCTGGATCGCGACTCTGCAACACCGCTCTACATCCAACTCGCCGACGTGATCCGCGACAAGATCCAGCGCGGCGAATGGGTACCGGACCAGAAGATTCCGTCCGAGAACGAGCTCAACCAGATCTACGGCATCAGCCGCATGACCGCCCGCCAGGTGCTCGCCCGGCTCGTCGATGAGGGACTGCTCTTCCGCGTCCAGGGCAAGGGCACGTTCGTGTCCCGGCGCAAGATCAGCACGCGCTCTCCGTCCTACCAGGGCATCCGCGAGCAGCTGGAGCAGCAGGGCTACGCCACCGAGACCGAGGTCCTCACCAGCACCCTCGTGGATGCCGACGCCCGCGTGGCATCCGCCCTCTCGCTGCCCGAGGGGACCCAGGTCTACAACGTGCGCCGGCTCCGCCGCGTCGAGGGCCACCCAATCAGCCTGCACGAGTCATTCGTGCCCCGGGCCCTCGCCCCCGAGATGCTCGATCGCGACCTCGCGCACGAGCAGCTGTGCACGGTGCTGGATCGCGACTTCGGTCTGCGGATGGCCGGGGTCACCGAGACCCTCGAGACGACCACCGCCTCCCCCGCGGTGGCCAAGCTGTTCGGCACGCGGGCGGGCACGCCCCTGCTTCTGCTGGAGCAGCGCATCGCCGCACCCGACGGCACGCCGTTCGAGTTCAGCCGCATCAGCTTCCGCGGCGACATGATCCGCCTGGAGTTCCATTACGACCTCACCTGAGATCGCACGCACGACGGCCCCGCCGAAGCGGGGCCGTCGTGCGTGCGATCAGGCGCGTGCCGCGAGAATCCTCTCCAGTCCCTCGACGCCGATGACGCCGCGGTCATCGCGCACGTCGAGCCCCGAGCGGACCGTCGCCGGCGTGCGAGCATCGCCGACGACGTCGACGATGACCGCCGCCGCCGGGAAGTCGTCGTCGGCGGTGAAGTGACTGACCGTCACGATGTGGGCCATCCCCGCGGCAGCGGCCGCGGCGGCACCGGATTGCGAGTCCTCGATGACCACGATCTCCTCGGGCGAGCGGCCGAGCGACTCCGCCGCCAGCAGATAGATGTCGGGCGCCGGCTTCTTGGCCGGGACGACGTCGCCGGCGAACACCCCGGCCATACGCCCGCGCAGCTCGGACCCCACCACGGAGGCGAGCACGGCCTCGACGCTCTTCTCGGCGGAGGTCGACGCACAGGCGACCTGCCAACCGGCATCCAACGCCTCCCGGACGATGCGGGCGATTCCCGGCCGCCCGGGGAGAGCGCCGCTTTCGACCAGTTCGACGTAGATCTCGGACTTGCGTTTGTGCGCGCGGACGATCAGCGCGTCGACCTCTTCGGCAGTGCCGAGACCGATCTCGGGATGCTGGGCGAGGTAGGCGCGCATGCGCTCTTTGCCGCCACCGATGCGCAAGAGCGGGCCGTACTCGTCGGCGCTCCACCGGAACGGCATCCCCAGCTCCTCGAAGGTGCGGTTGAAGGCGACCAGGTGGCCGTCCAACTCGGTGTCGGCGAGGACGCCATCGCAATCAAGGATGAGGGCGCGACCGCTCATGCGGGCACCTCCTGACGCGAACCCGAACGGAACAGGGCGATGTGCTCGGTCACGACGTCCTCGACCGCGGCCCCGATCTGGTCGAAGAGCCGCACCGGCTCCCACTTGCCGGTGCGCTCGGCCTCGGCGAGGTGGTCACGCGCGGAGTACATGTACGCCAGCTTCAGCGCGGTGGAGATGTTGATCTTGGACACGCCGGCATCGATGAAGCGCGCGAACTCCTCCCCCGAGAGCCCCGTCCCGCCGTGCAGCACGATCGGGATGTCGGTCAGCGCGGCGAGCGCGGCGACGCGGTCGAACAGCAGCACGGGCGAGGCCTTGTAGAGCCCGTGGGCCGTTCCGAGGGCGGGGGCGATGAGATCCGTGCCGGTCTCCTCGGCGACCGCGACGAGCTGCTCATCGGGGTAGAAGTGCACGTTCGGGTCGTCCGAGCCGACGCCGTCCTCGACACCGACGATGTTCTCGATCTCGCTCTCGACGTCGACACCGGCCGCGTGAGCCTCCGCCGTCACCTCGGCCGTCTCCGTCCGAGCGACGTCGAAAGGACGGTCGGAGGCGTCGAACAGCACCGACGACCAGCCGTGGGCGATCGTCTCGGTGATCACGGCGCGGTCCGGGCAATGGTCGAGGTGAAGGGCGACGGGGACATCGGCGGCGTCGGCGGCCGCGCGTGCGAGGCCCGCCAGCACCTCGGCTCCGAAGTACTTCACCGTCTTGACCGAGGTCTGCAGGATGATGGGCGACCCGGCGCGGTCGGCCGCACGGACGACAGCGGCGATCGAGATGCCGTCGACGATGTTCACCGCGGGGATCGCGTACCCGTTCGCGCGCGCCTCGCGGGCGAGCAGCTTCGTGCTGGCGAAAGTCATTGGGGGTTCCCTCCTCTGGATCGGAGCGGCTCTGCTGCGATCAGTTTAACAGTACAAGTATAGCCAACCCTATACAACTAGACCCCTCCGTGGCCGCCGCCGGCGCGCTCGGCCCGGGCGAACACACGATCGAACAGGTCGTCGTTCCAGCGGCCGGCGAGGACGAGCAGATCGGCGAGCGACATCCGATCCCGCATGAAAGGCAGCGCCTCGAGCGCCCAGCGCGCCCGATCCGCCGACACCGCGGGGCGCAGCTGGGCGAACGTCGTCGGCGCGCCCCACGCCCGCAGAGCCGCCACCGGAAGCGCGGGGTCGGCGGCGAGCGCACGCAGCGTCGACACGTGCTCGCGGCGACGGTGGAAGAAGTCCTCGATCATGGGCGCGGCGGCCACCCATCGGCGCATCTTCGTCTCGACAGCGCGCCAGCACTCGTCCCCCAGCGCTCCGGAGGAGTCGACGGGATGCCAGACCGCCCGCACCCGCTCTTCCAGGCCGAGCGGCACGACGAGGTCGTCCGGACCGACGTCGAACACGCGTTCTTCGGTCAGCGCCACGTCCCACAGCGCCGCCGAAAGGACGCTGGCGACGCCCACCTGCGCACCGTGCAGGTCGTGCTCACCACCCTCCGCGAGCGCGGCCATGTCCAGGACATGGCTGACGAGGTGTTCGACACCCGACAGCGGCGCCGTGCTGCCCGCCTCGCCGATGACGAGACCACCGACGGTGAGCACATCCACGAGGGCGGCGAGCCGCTCGTCCGCGGCGAGCGACGTGTCCGCCAACCGCGGGGCGAGGTCGCGCACGGGGTCGACGAACCGGCTGTCGTACGCGCCCGGATCCATGCCGAGCGCGCAGGCCAGGTACCAATCGGCCGGGGACGACCAGATCGCCACGGCGTCGCCCACGCCCGCTCGCGTGAGATCCATCGGCGCTCCCGCGACGACATCGTGATCGACCACGAGGGCGTCGGGCCATCGGCTGGGGACCGTCCGCTTGGCTCCGCTGCGCACGAGCACCGACAGGGGGTCGGCGAACCCGTTCACGCTCGCGGCCGTCTGCACGGACACGAGCGGGACCCGCAGCGTCGCCGACACGACTTTGCCGAGGTCGCTCACCGTTCCCGAGCCGACGGTGACGATGATCGCGCCTCCCGCGACCGCGGCCGTCACCTCGTCCACCGTCGCCTCGTCGAGAGTGACGCCGTGCGGGCCGGCGGGCACGGGAACCGCGCGCCGAGGCCGCCCTGAGGGAAGAGCGGCGCCGACCAGGGCGTCCAGGGGGGCGCCGGAGACGAGCTTGGGGGTGTCATCGGAGACGAGGACGATGTCCCCGACGGGGGCGAGCTCGTCGACGAGGGAGGCGAGGTGCCGCAACGCGCCGGGTTCGGCGATGAGGCGCATCGCCCCGCCGGAGGACGTGCGGGCCAGGTCGATCGTCGATACGGAGGTCATGGGGGATCCTTTCCCGCGTCGCGCGCGCGACGCGGAGACGTCAGCGGAGGGCGAGGTCGACGTCCAGGAGGTCGTCGATGCGGTCGAGCACGAAATCGGGGCGCTGCTCCTCCGGCGCCGCCGCCAAGAGGCCGCGGTCGGTCTCTCCGGTCAGCACGAGGGCCGAACGCATTCCGGTGTTCTTGGCGAAGAGCATGTCGGTGGCCAGCCGATCGCCCACCATCACCGAGGTCGCGGGATCCAGACCGGTCTCGGCGGCGATGATCTCCAGCAGATCCTTCGACGGCTTGCCGAAGACGGCCTCGCATTCGATCTGGGTTCCCGCGGTGATCGCGGCCGTGATGCAGGCGGCATCCGGTTCTCCACGCCCGCCGGGGAAGGGGCAGAACCGGTCGGGGTTCGTCGTCACCAGCCGAGCGCGCCGATGGAACCACAGCGCGTCGAAGGCGATCTGCAGCTTGCGGTACTCGAACGTGCGGTCGTACGACGACACGACCAGGTCGATACGCTCCGGGTCGTCGCTCATGTGGATACCCGCCTCAGCCAGCGCCTCGACCAGCGGCATCTCGCCGATCGGGAACACGGCCGCGTGAGGCATGGTGCGACGGATCCACGACACCGTCGCGGCGAGGCTCGTGTAGACCTCGGGCACCGCCGTCGGAAGTCCCAGCCGCGTGAGTTTGTCGGCGTAGTCCTCGGGACGCTTCGTGGGGTTGTTGCTGCAGAAGATGACGCGCTTGCCGCGCGCGCGCAGCCCCTCGATGAGACGTTGCGCCCCGGGCAGGAGCGCTTCGCCGAGGTAGATCGTGCCGTCCAGGTCGAAGACGTAGGACTCGAAGTCCGGGATCTGTGCGGGGCGGTTCATGCCACGGCCGCCGTCCAGCCACGGGTCAGATCGCGCGCCGCACGCCACCCCGCGTAGAGCTCGTCCGCGCGACCGGCGTCGATCTGCGGCTCGAAGACGCGGTCGACGACGTACTTCGACCGCACTTCCGCCAGATCTCGGTACACCCCGGTGGAGAGGCCGGCCAGCATCATGGCACCGAAGATGGTGGCCTCGGAATTCTTCGGCCGGACGACGGGAATGCCGAGCACATCGGCCTGCAGCTGGCACAGGAGGTCGTTCTTGACGGCCCCTCCGTCCACCCGCAGCTCGGGGATCTCGAAATGCGAGCCCGTGACGGCGGCATCCACCAGATCCCGTGTCTGGAACACCATCGACTCCACGGCGGCGCGGATGATGTGCAGACGGTTGGTCGCATTGGACATCCCGACGATCACGGCCCGCGCGGTGGGGTCCCACGTGGGCGCTGCCAGACCCGTGAAGGCCGGGACGAGATACACGCCTTCCGTCCCGGCGACCTGACCGGCGTACCACTCGCTGTCGGGAGCGGCGTGGATGAGCTGGAGGTCGTCGCGCAGCCACTGCATCGTCTTGCCCATCGCGTACACGACGCCCTCGGTCTCGTACATCACCTCGCCGCGGATGTTCCACGCCGCGCTGGGGGTCAGCCCCTCGGGACGGAAAGGGGTCGCGCCGTTGTTGATGTTGAGGACGCCGGCGGTGCCGTAGGTCATCTTCACCTGGCCCTGCGCGTGCGCCGCCTGGCCGAACAGGCCGGCCTGCTGGTCTCCGAGATCGGAGGCGATCGGCACAGGCGCGCCGAACGTGGCCTCGATGGTGCCGAAGTGCGCATCGGAGGGAACGATGCGGGCGAGCATGTGCCGCGGAATCCTCATCCCGCGCAGCAGATCGTCGTCCCAGTCGCAGGTCTCAAGGTTCATCATCATCGTCTGCGACGCGTTCGAGGGCTCGGTGACGAAGGACTCACGACCGGTGAGGTTCCAGATCAGCCACGTGTCGACGGTGCCGGCCAGCAACTCGCCCCGCTCGGCGCGTTCCTGCGCCCCGGGCACGTGATCGAGGATCCACCGGATCTTGGATGCCGCGTAGAAGGCGTCCGGGACGAGGCCGGTGCGCTCCTTGATCAGTTCGCCGAGACCCGAGTCCACCCACTGCTGGACAACGCCGTCGGAGTGGCGGGAGGCCCACACGATGAGGTTGAAGATGGGACGCCCGGTCTCCTTCTCCCACACCATCGCCGACTCGCGCTGGTTCGTCAGGCCGACCGCGGTGAGCTGATCGGGGGTGATTCCCGCCTGGCTCATCGCCTCGCGCATGACGTCGAGCTGCGTGTGGAGGATCTGCATCGGGTCGTGCTCGAGCCAGCCGGGGCGCGGGGAGATCTGGGTGAGCTCGGACTGCCCGAATCCGAGCACGGTGGCGTCCTCGTCGATGACGAACGCCCGAGCGCTCGTCGTTCCCTCGTCGATACCGAGGATGTACTGGGTCACAATGTCGCCCTTCGTCTGGCGGTGGCGGAGCCCGCGCGGCGTTCCGCGGGCAGGGCGGAGCACCGGTGCGCTGCGCGCACCGGTGCCCCGGAGGGGGATCAGGCGACCTGGACCTTCTTGGTCCACCCCTTGGTCAGCTCGCGGGCGGCGGTCCAACCCGCGTAGCGCGCGTCGGCCTCGTCCCGGCTCATCTGCGGCTCGAACACGCGGTCAACCACCCACTTGGACTCGAGCTCTTCGAGGCTGGAGTACACGCCCGTGGTCAGACCCGCCAGCAGCATGGCGCCGAAGATCGTCGCCTCGGCGTTCTTGGGCCGGATGACGGGCACGCCGAGCATGTCGGCCTGCAGCTGGCACAGCAGGTTGTTCTTCACCGCACCGCCGTCCACCCGCAGTTCGGGGATCGACAGGTCCGAGCCCGCGAGAGCGGCCTCGACGACGTCGCGGGTCTGGAACACCATCGATTCCACGGCCGCGCGGATGATGTGCAGCCGGTTGGTGGAGTTGCTCATGCCGATGAGTGCGGCACGCGCGTACGGATCCCACGTGGGGGCGGCGAGGCCGGTGAAGGCCGGGATCAGGTAGACGCCCTGCGTGTCAGGCACCTGCCCCGCGTACCACTCGCTGTCGGGGGCGGCGTGGATCAGCTGCATGTCGTCGCGCAGCCACTGCATGGTCTTGCCCATGGCGAACAGGACGCCCTCGACCTCGTACGCCGTGGTTCCTTGCACACCCCACGCCAGGCTCGGGGTGAGGCCCTCGATACGGCGCGGCGTGCTGCCGCAGTTGATGTTGAGCACGCCCGCGGTGCCGTAGGTCATCTTGACCTGACCCGGGGTGAACGCGGCCTGACCGAAGAGACCGGCCTGTTGATCGCCGAGGTCGGACCCGATGACGACGGGCGCGCCGAAGGTCGGCTCGATGGTGCCGAAGTTCGAGTCGGACGGGACGATCTCGGCGAGCATGCCGACCGGAATGTTGTAGTGCCCGAGCAGCTCCTCGTCCCACTGCAGGGTCTCGAGGTTCATCATCATGGTGCGCGACGCGTTGGAGTAGTCCGTCTTGAACGACTTCCGCCCCGTGAGGTTCCAGATGAGCCACGTGTCGACGGTCCCGGCGAGCAGCTCGCCGCGCTCGGCCGGCCCCTGCGCTCCCGGCACCTGGTCGAGGATCCACCGGATCTTGGATGCCGTGTAGTAGGCGTCGGGGATGAGGCCGGTGCGCTCCTGGATGAGGTCGCCGATGCCGGCATCCACCCAACCCTGGACGATGTCGACGGAGTGGCGTGAAGCCCAGACAATGGCGTTGTAGATCGGGCGGCCGGTCTCCTTGTCCCACACGATGCCGGTCTCTCGCTGGTTGGTCAGGCCCACGCCGGCCAGCTGATCGGGCGTGATGCCGGCGTCACGCAGCGCGGCGCGGATGACCTCGAGCTGTGTGTTCAGGATCTGCATCGGGTCATGCTCGATCCAGCCCGGCCGCGGGTAGATCTGCGTCAGTTCGGCCTGACCGAAGCCGACGACGGTGGTGTCCTCGTCGATGACGAAGGCACGCGCGCTCGTGGTTCCTTCGTCGATTCCCAGCAGGTATTTGACCATGGGTACTCCCACTTCATCGTGTTGGAGGTGAATGCGTCGTCGGGCACGGGCGTCCGACGGCACGCTGAGGTTATTCGGATAGAACTTGTATAGTCAAGTATTGCCCTGTTAGTCGCAGATCTCTACTCTGTGATCCGGTCGGTAGCGCCCGACCGAAGGTTATCCCTATCCGCGCACACAACGACGTGAAGCCAAGGACACACACATGGACATCGATCTCTTCTCGATCCTCGCCGCCGCCGCCGGCGGCTTCTTCGGCGCCGCCATCGGCGCCCTGCAGGCGTTCATCTTCACCGGGGTCATGGTGCTCGTCGGGCTCGTGAGCCTGATCGCCGATCCCTCCTCGCCGATCCTCGGATCGGTCGCCTTCGGACCGGCATTCGGTCCGCACATCTCCTTCGCCGGTGGCGTCGCCGCCGCGGCGTACGCTGCTCGCAAGCACGATCTCCAGGGGAAGGACATCGTCACGCCCCTGGCGAAGTTCGCCCAGCCCGACGTCCTGCTCGTGGGCGCCCTGTTCGGCGTCTTCGGCTACTTCCTCCAGAAGCTCGTCGCGCTCATCCCGTGGTTCGGGGCGAACACGGACTCCGTAGCCGTCACGGTCCTCGTGTCGGCGCTCGTCGCCCGGATCGTCTTCGGACGCAAGGGCGTCTTCGCTCGCAACTCCTCCGGCGCCAGCGGCTGGGCCGCGTACTCGCCGTCGGACGAGGGCCGGTGGATCGAAGGACAGGAACGCTTCGTGCCCAACACCGTCCTCGGCGTCTTCGTCGGCGGGCTCGGCGCCTTCGTCGCCATCACGATCGCGCAGTCGCTTCCCGCGATCGCCGGGAGTGCCGCAACGTTCATGTTCGCCGTCTCCGCCGTCTCGCTGATCTTCCTCACCATCGGCATCCCGGTTCCCGTGACACACCACATCACCCTGCCCGCCGGCGTCGCCGCCGTCACCTTCCTCCCGATCGTCGGCGGACAGGCGTGGGCGGCCATGCTCATCGGCATCGCGGCCGGTGTGCTCGGCGCCTGGATCGCCGAGGTCTTCGCCCGGCTGTGGCTCGCACACGGCGACACCCACATCGACCCGCCGGCCGCGGCGATCTGGCCCGTGACCACCCTCGTCCTGGGCGCGGCCGCGCTCTTCCCGGCGGTGAGCTGACCCGATGGGCCACGAGACCGGGACCCCGCAGGACGTCCACGCCGTCGCCCTCGACGTCGACGGAACCATCGCCGGCGCCGACCACGCGGTGAGCGCGCGCACGATGGCCGCGATCGCCGCCGTGCACGCCGCGGGGCTCCCGGTCTTCCTTCTCACCGGCCGATCGCGCCGCAGCGTCCTGCGCCTGGCGCGTGAGCTGGGGTTGCGCAACCGCGTAGCCGCAGCCAACGGTTCGGTCGCCTTCGACCCCGTGGCCGACGTCGACACGCGCGTCGCGCCGATGTCGGCCGCAGACGTCACCGCCGCGGTCGGGCTTCACCGCTCCACGGGACTGGCCCTGACGTGGTGGGAACGCGACACCATCTGGGTGGATGCCGACGGCCCCGCGGCCGACGAGCTGATCGCGCTCGGAGAGTCGCCCGAAGCGATCCGCGTCGGCGACCCCGACGGCATCCGCCCGGACACGACCCTCAAGATGATGCTGCACGGGACACCGGAGGCCCTCGACGCCGCCGCGCACGAGGTGCGCACCGCTCTCCCGGACGCGGCCCGGTCGATGGACACGTTCTGGGAATTCGTCGCACCGGACGCCCACAAGTGGGCCGCGTTGCAGCATCTGCTCGCGGGGGAGATCGATCCCGCACACGTCCTCGGCATCGGCGACGGGGGCAACGACGTGCCCTGGCTGAGCCGCATCGGCCACCCGGTCGCGATGGCGAACGCCCGCGAGGAAGTCAAAGCGCTCACCCGACGCCATACCCTCCACCACGCGGACGACGGCGCCGCCGTGGTCCTCGAACAGCTCGCCGCCGAGCTGAACCGAGCCCGACACTGAAGGAACCCCATGCCCACTCCCCTCGACCTGTTCGCCCTCCCCGAGACCGTGCGCGACAGCGACCACATCGTGGCGACCTACGTGCTCGAGCTCCCGGCCGACGCCGACGCTCTCGTCCGCGCCACCCGCTTCGCGGTGGGTCAGACCATCGGGACGTGGCTGCCGGTTCCCGGGATCACCGACGACATGCGCGCCCGGCACGAGGCTCGCGTGCTGAGCGTGTACAGCCTTCCCCCCTCCGACACCACACGCATCGACGATCCCGCGCGGATCGGCTACGTCCTGCGCATCGCCGTCCCCACGATCAATTTCGGCGCCTCGCTGCCGATGCTGCTGACGACCGTGCTCGGCAACGATTCCTCGACGTCGGTGGAGGCCAAGCTCGTCGACCTCGAAATGCCCGAGTCCTTCACGCGTTCGTTCTCCGGACCGGCCTTCGGCGTCGAGGGCCTGCGCCGACTGACCGGCGTCCAGGACCGGCCGCTTCTGCTCAACATGCTGAAGCCGTGCGCGGGCATGCCGCCCACTGTCGCCCGGGACGTGTTCTTCGAGACCGCCCTCGGGGGCATCGACCTCATCAAAGACGACGAGCTCACGGCCGACCCCGAGTACTCGCCCGTCGTGGAGCGCGTGCGCCTCTTCACCCGAGCCGCACGGGAAGCCGCGCAGGAGACCGGCATCGAGACGATCTACATCCCCAACGTCAGCGATCGACCGGATCGCATGATCGACACCGCCCGCCGCGCCGTGGACGCCGGTGCCCGCGCCGTCATGGCGACCTACGCCACGGTGGGGTACGGGTCGCTCGAGGCCCTGGCCGAGGCCGTCGACGTCCCCGTCCTCGCGCACTTCGCGGGCGCGGCCCCCTACTTCGAAGGACCGTCGACGGGCATGAGCGCTCCCCTGGCCATGGGCCTGCTACCGCGCCTCGCCGGCGCCGACCTCGCCCTGGTCAGCACCCCCTACGGCGGTGCGACGATCCGCTCGCTGCCCTATCAGCGCACCGTGCACCAGCTGCTCCTCCCCCGGCCCGGCATCGCGCCGACGATGCCCGTCATCGGTGGCGGCGTGCACCCCGGCACGGTCGCCCGCTACGTCGCCGACCTCGGCGTCGACATCGTGCTCGGCGCCGGAGGCGCCGTCCAGGGTCACCCCGGGGGCGCCGCGGCCGGCGTCCGAGCGATGCGTCGGGCGATCGACGCCGCCGTCGCGGGGATCCCGGTCGAGGAGGCCGCGGCGGACACAGACGAACTCCGGGTCGCGATCGACGCGTGGGGCGTCATCTGACCCGGAGTTCCCTCGACGGCGGCCCGGATGCCACGCACCCGGGCCGCCGTTCGGCATTCACGTGGATCGCACCTCGGCGATCGTGGCGAGAAAGCCCGCGGCATCCACTCCCGCGCGGCCGAGGAAGACTCCGTCCGGGATGCCGCTGGGCGCACCGGCCGCACGGCCGGCCGCGGCGATCGCCGCGTACGTCCCGGGGCCGGCACTGCCGCCGTAGACCACCCGCACCGGGCCGCGGCGATCGGCGAGGAGTTCTCGGAGCCGGGCGACGACACCCACGACGTGGGCCGGTGGGGCGGGTTCGGCCGCACCGATCGCCCACGTGGGCTCGTAGGCGACCACCACGGGCGCGTCTGCGGCGATCTCGCCGAAGGCCGCGTCCAGCTGCGGCCGGATGATGCGCTCGGGGTCGGCACCGCGTTCGGGCTCGCCCACGATGAGGACGGGGGCGATGCCCGCGCTCGCTGCGGCGCGCGCCTTGGCCCCGAACACCTCGGGGGTTTCGCCGAAGTACCGCACGCGCTCGGGGTGCCCGATCATCGCCAGCCGCGCGCCGAGTCCCGCCAGCAGCTCCGCGTTGTCTTCTCCGGTGAAGGCCCCGACGGGGTGCGCCGACACGTCCTGGGTGCCGACGACGACGCCGAGCGGCGCGAGCATCTCAACGCCCCGGGCCAGGAGGGCGGCGGGCAGACAGACGAAGACGCCCTCGCCCCGCTCAGGAGTGCGCTGCAGACCGTCGACGAGGGCGTCGAGCCAGCGCTCAGCGGTATCGGCGGTGAGGTAGCTCTTCGGGCTGCATCCGACCATGGTCGCGGGCAGGGACATCAGACCTCCTGTCGTTCGGATCGGCATCCTCGCTCGAACCGAAGTTGTGTACTCTTGTATATACATCTTAGGTGCACCGGCACCGCCCATGTCCCCGTCAATGGAGAACGAGACATATGACCAGCTTCTCTCGCGCCGATGCCGCGCAGCTGACCGGCCGGACGTTCGACGTCCTCGTCGTGGGGGGAGGCATCAACGGTGTCGCGATCGCCCGCGACGCCGCCACCCGCGGACTCTCCGTCGCCCTGATCGAACGCGGCGATCTCGCCGTGGGCACGTCGTCGTGGAACAGCCGCCTCATCCACGGCGGGCTCCGCTACCTCGAGCACGGCGAGATCCCGCTCGTCTACGAGTCGCTCCACGACCGCGAATGCCTGTTCCGCATCGCACCGCACCTGGTCACGCCGCTCCCCTTCGTCGTGCCCCTGTACGGACACAACCACCTCCCGGGCTGGATGTTCCGCATCGGACTGCTCATGTACGACGTGCTGTCGCTGCGCAAGTCCGTGCCCGCACACCGCTACCTCGGCCGCAAGGCCATCGACACCGAGCTGCCCGGGCTCGAGAAGGACCGCCTGTCCGGCGCGGTGCGGTACTACGACGGGCAGGTCACCTACCCCGAGCGCCTGGTGATCGAGACCGCCCTGTCGGCCGCCGACTCCGGCGCCGTCATCGGCACCTACATCGAGGCATCCGACGTCCTGCGCGACGGCGCGCGCGTCGTCGGCGTCGCCGCGCGCGACGTTCTCACCGACGAGACGTTCGAGATCCGAGCCGGCGCGGTCGTCAACGCCGCCGGCCCCTGGGTCGATGAGATCGGACAGAAGCTGGGGATGCCACGACAGATCGGCGGCACGACGGGCACGCACTTCGTCGTAGACGCCTTCCCGGGCGCTCCCGACGCGTGCATCTACTTCGAAGCCCGATCGGACAATCGTGCGATTCTCGTCATCCCGTGGAACGGCCGCTACCTCATCGGCACCACCGATGACCGCTTCGACGGGGACCCGGGGGCGGTGCGCGGAACAGACGAGGAGGTGGCCTATCTCCTCGCCGAGACGAATCTGCTGATCCCCAGTGCGCACCTCACCGCTGACGACGTTCTCTACACCTACACGGGAGTGCGCCCCCTCCCCTATCGGCCGGGAGTCAAGGCCGGCAACATTCCGCGCAGCCACCTGATCCTCACGCACGACGACGCCCCCGGTCTCGTCACGATCGTCGGCGGCAAGCTGACCCCGCACCTCAGCCTCGGACAGCAGACCATCGACAAGATCGCTCGGAAGCTCGGGCGCCGCCTGACCCCCTCCCGGACGGCGCGGATGCCGCTTCCCGGCGCACTCTCTGCGCGCTGGGCGGGAGCCGCGGCGGCGCGTCAGAGCCTGCTCGCAACCCTCCCCTTCGAACCCGCGCTCGCGGAGCGCCTCGTCGATGTGTACGGCGCGGGGGCAGCGGCGATTCGCGACCTCGCGGCGACCGACCCCGGGGAAGCAGAGGTGTTCGGCCACGGCCGGGGCGCCGTTGTCGCGGCGGAGGTGACCCATGCCATCCGCGCAGAGGGCGCCGCCACCCTCGTCGACATCCTGCACCGGCGCACACTCGTCGGTCTCGAGCCGGCGCTGGGCACCGACGTCGAGCGCGCCGTGGCCGAACGCGCCGCGCGCGAATTGGGGTGGGATGCCGCGCGGGTGGCGGCCGAGATCGCCGCCCACCGCTCCTACATCGAGCGTCTGCAGGGCGGGGTCTCCCGTCCGCGCACGGTCGCCCCCGCCACCGCGAACACGAAGGGCTGAGCGCATGCCTCATTACGATCTGGTCATTCTTGGTGCGGGTCCCGGCGGGTACGTCGCGGCCGTGCGCGGCGCGCAGCTGGGGCTGTCGGTCGCGATCGTCGAAGAGAAGTATTGGGGTGGGGTGTGCTTGAACGTGGGCTGCATCCCCTCCAAGGCGCTGCTGCGTAACGCCGACCTCGCGCACACCTTCAACGCCAAGGCCGACCTGTTCGGTATCTCCGGGGATGTGCACTTCGACTTCGGCAAGGCGTTCGACCGGTCCCGTTCGGTCGCGGCCGGTCACGTCAAGGGCATCCACTACCTGATGAAGAAGAACAAGGTCACCGAGTACGAAGGCCGTGGTCACTTCACCGACGACCACTCCCTGACCGTGACCAAGACCGACGGGTCGACCGAGCAGGTCACCTTCGACAACGTCATCATCGCCACCGGCTCCACCGTGCGGTTGCTGCCCGGGGTCGAGCTGTCCGAGAACGTCGTCACCTATGAAGAGCAGATCCTCACCCGCGAGCTGCCCGCATCCATCGTCATCGTCGGCGCCGGCGCGATCGGGATGGAGTTCGCGTACGTGATGACCAACTACGGCGTGAAGGTCACCATCATCGAGTTCCTCGACCGGGCCCTGCCCAACGAAGACGCCGAGGTCTCCAAAGAGATCCAGAAGCAGTACAAGAGCTACGGCGTGGACATCCTCACCTCCACCAAGGTCGACTCGGTCACCGACCACGGCGACAAGGTCACCGTCGCCTACACCACCAAAGACGGCTCGACCGGCTCGATCGACGCCGACCGGGTGCTGATGTCGATCGGGTTCGCGCCCAAGGTCGACGGGTTCGGCCTGGAGAACACCGGCGTGAAGCTCACCGAGCGCGGCGCGATCGACATCGACGACCACATGCGCACCAACGTCCCCCACATCTACGCCATCGGCGACGTCACCGCGAAACTCCAGCTCGCGCACGTCGCCGAAGCCCAGGGCGTCGTGGCGGCCGAGACCATCGGGAACGCCGAGACCCAGACGCTCGGCGATTACCGCAACATGCCCCGCGCCACCTTCTGCAACCCCCAGGTCGCCTCCTTCGGCCTCACCGAGCAGCAGGCCCGCGACGCCGGCCACGACATCAAGGTCGCCAAGTTCCCCTTCTCCGCCAACGGCAAAGCCAACGGCCTGGGCGAGCCCGTCGGCTTCGTCAAGCTCGTCGCCGACGCCGAAACGCTGGAACTCATCGGCGGACACCTCATCGGCCCCGACGTCTCCGAACTCCTCCCCGAACTCACCCTCGCCCAGAAATGGGAGCTGACGGCGTGGGAGGCCGCGCGCAACGTCCATACCCACCCGACGCTGTCCGAAGCGATGCAGGAGGCCTTCCACGGGCTGACCGGTCACATGATCAACGCCTAACGCGGCGCGCAACCCCCTCGGCTCCTCCGCCCGCGCGGGGTGCTATGGGCGGATGACCCCGCCCACCGGCATCGCGCGCCCGTCACGCGCCCCGATCGCCCGCACGATCGGGGCGGCACTCGAACTCGGGTTCGCCGCCGCTCAGCGCGTCCGGCCCCCGCGTCCGATCCACAGCCGCGGCGTGGTCCTGCGTGGTGAGGTGCGCCGGATGCCGGATGCCGCACCCGCGGGCATCGCGTGGATCGACGACGCACCCGCCGGTGAGTGGACGGTCGTGGCCCGGGTGTCCCGTTCCCTCGGGCTGCCCGCGCCGCTGCCGGACATCCTGGGGTTGGCGCTGCGTGTGGACACCGATGGGGGTCCCGCCGACATCGAGTTCGCCTCGACCGGGTGGCGCGTGCCCGGACGGTTCGCGCTGCTGCCCCACCGCCGGGCGGAGCGCGCGCACTTCGGCATCCTGCTCCCCTACCGCGGCACGCGAGGCCCGGTCCTCCTGGGCGCGCGCACGGTGTCGGGGCGTCCGCCGGCGACGGACCCTCGCGCGCTGACCGGCGCCGACGTCCGGGCGACCTGGACGCTCGAGCTCTTCCACGCGCGGCCGCGCGGCCCGTGGCGTCCGTTCGCCCTGCTCGAGCTGCGGCTCGCCCCGGGGCGCGGGGACGACGACCTGCGCTTCGACGCCGTGCGGCGCCCGTTGCCCGGCGCGCGCGCGTACGCGTGGGTGCGCGCCGCGCGGCAGCCGTCGTACGTGCGCGTGCAGCCCGCCGTCCCGCCGGGTCCCCTCAACCGCGAGACTTACTCGCGGGAGCGCAGGGCGGCGACCTCGTCGTAACGGCGACGGATCACGGGGCGGTGGTCGGGGTCGACGGCGCGGGCCGTCGCGACGGTCCAGTCCACCGGACCGCCCGCGAGGACGCCGGCGGCCTGGCGCGCGGCACCCAGCGCCACGTACTCCCCCGCGGCCGGGACGACGATCTCGGCGTCGAACACCTGCGCCGCGATGCGTGCGACGGCCTCGTTGGCTGCCGCGCCACCGATGAGCAGCACGCGCCGCACCCCGACACCCTGCGCCTGAATGGCCTCGAGTCCGACGGCGAGACCGCTCAGCATGCCTTCGATCGCCGCGCGGGCGAAGTTCGGTCGAGTCGTGGATGCCAGGGTCAGGCCGGTCAGAGACGCCTGCGCGTGCGGCAGGTTCGGTGTGCGCTCCCCCTCGAACCACGGCACGAGAACGACCCCGCCCGCGCCGGGTTCGGCCTGCAGCGCGAGGTCGCCGAGCTCGTCGTGCGAGACCCCGAGGAGCCCCGCGAAGGCGTCCAGGACGCGGGCCGCGTTGAGCGTCGCCACGAGCGGCAGGAATCGGCCGGTGGCATCCGCGAATCCGGCGACGGCACCCGAAGTGTCGCGCACGACGTGGTCGGTCACGGCGAACACGGTGCCCGACGTGCCCAGCGAAACGACGACATCGCCGACCCCTGCTCCGAGGCCGAGCGCCGCACCGGCGTTGTCACCGGCGCCGGGCCCGACGTGGGCGCCGGAGGGAAGCGTTCCGGCGCTCTCCCACGGCCCCAGCACTCGGGGCAGGACGGCGTCGTGGCCGAGCGCGCGCTCGAGCAGCTCGCGGTCGTAGCCGTCGGCGCCCCAGTAGGCGGTACCCGAGGCGTCGGAGCGGTCGGTGGTCAGTGCCGAGAAGTCGGCGTTGCCCGGGCCGAAGCCGCGCAGGCGCCACGTGAGCCAGTCGTGCGGCAGGGCGACGGCGGCGACTCGCGCGGCGTTGTCGGGCTCGGCATCCCGGAGCCACCGCAGCTTCGTCGCGGTGAACGAGGCAACCGGGACGACGCCCGTGCGATCGGCGTACGCGTCGGCGCCGACCTCGGCGATGAGGTCGCGCGCCGCCTGCGCGGAGCGCGTGTCGTTCCACAGCAGCGCATCGCGGATGACGCGCCCCTCCGCGTCGAGAACGACCATGCCGTGCTGCTGTCCCGCGATCGAAACCGCCGCGACGTCATCCAGTCCGCCCGCCTGGGCGATGGCATCCTGCAGCGCGATCCACCACGCCTCGGGATCGACCGACGTGCCGGCGGGGTGCGACGCCCGCCCCTCGCGGATCACGCGGCCGGTCTCGGCATCCGCGATGACGACCTTGCACGACTGCGTCGACGAGTCGACCCCCATGACGAGCGCCATGCTCACCCTCCCTCTGCGCCGGCCCGCCTGTGCGTCGGCGCCTCATTCCGTTTGGTGTCCTCGGGCGGCGCCGCCCTGTTGGTTCGGCGCCCCCTACCGTTCAGTGTCCAAGACACGCGGTCCGCGTCGGCGCGCACCCGCGTGTCTTGGACACTCAACGGGGAGCCGGGGTCGGGAACGCCCCACGCGCTCCCGACCCCGGAAGGTTCAGCGTGCGCCGAGCAGGTGCTCGGTCGCGAGCTGCTGCAGACGGACGAAGCCGAAGCCCTTGCCGCCGAGGTAGGCGTCGGCGTCGAAGTCCTCGTACGCCGAACGGTCGGCGAGGAGGTCGTCGTAGGACTCGCCCTCGTTCAGCGTCGGCTGCGCGAGCTCGAGCACCTTCGCGGCCTCGAGGGCTTCCTGCACCTCGGGGTCGGCGCGGAAGGCCGCGGCGCGCTCCTTCAGCAGCAGGTACGTGTTCATGTTGGCCGAGACCGAGTCCCACACGCCCGACTCGTCCTCGGTGCGCGAGGGCTTGTAGTCGAAGTGGCGCGGGCCGTCGTACGCCGGGACGCCGCCGGGGCCACCGTTCTCGAGCAGGTCGACGAGCGCGAAGGCGTTGTGCAGGTCGCCGTGGCCGAACACGAGATCCTGGTCGTACTTGATGCCGCGCTGACCATTGAGGTCGATGTGGAAGAGCTTGCCGTGGTACAGCGCCTGCGCGATGCCGGCGGCGAAGTTCAGCCCCGCCATCTGCTCGTGGCCGACCTCGGGGTTGAGGCCGACGAGTTCGGGGCGCTCGAGCGAGTCGATGAAGGCGATCGCGTGGCCGAGGGTCGGCAGCAGGATGTCGCCGCGGGGCTCGTTGGGCTTGGGCTCGATCGCGAAGCGGATGTCGTAGCCCTTGTCGGTGACGTAGTCGCCGAGGAGGTTCACGGCCTCGCGGTAGCGCTCGAGCGCCTGACGGATGTCCTTCGCGGAGTCGTACTCGGCGCCCTCACGGCCACCCCACATGACGAACGTCTTCGCGCCAAGCTCGGCGGCGAGGTCGATGTTGCGCAGGACCTTCCGCAGCGCGAAGCGGCGCACCTGGCGGTCGTTGGACGTGAAGCCGCCGTCCTTGAAGACGGGGGCCGAGAAGAGGTTGGTCGTGACCATCGGGGTGACGATGCCCGTGGCATCCATCGCGCCCTTCAGACGGTCGATCTGCGTCTGGCGCTCCGCGTCGGTCGAGCCGAACGCGAACAGGTCGTCGTCGTGGAAGGTCAGACCGTAGGCGCCGAGCTCGGCGAGCTTCTCGACGACGTGCACGACGTCGAGCGGCTTGCGGGTCGGTCCGCCGAACGGGTCGGTGCCGTTGTATCCGACGGTCCACAGACCGAAGGAGAACTTGTCGTCACGGGTGGGGGTGGGCATTCCTGCTCCTTCGCATGGATGCGCACGGTGGTTCGCCGACGCACGGGGTTTTGTTGGTGTTCACAACATATACCCCGGATGCCACGACGTAAAGCCCCGCGTCAGAGTTCGAGGGCTCCGTCGACCACCGCGAACACCTCGGGATCCCACGTCAGGGCACGCTCCCACGGCAGGCCGAACGCGTCGGCGAAGAAGATGCTGTGCACGTGGTCCGGGAACGAATGCCTCTGGACCCGCGGCAGCACCGCGGAGGGCACCTCGTCGGCGCGGCCGCTGGCCAGCGAGACGAGCCCGTCGTGCGGCCACAGCTGACGCGGCTCGGTCGCCGCCGCGAAGTACCCCGCCCCGATGGCGGTGACCGGGATGCCGTCCAGCACCCCCGCTTGCGCGTCGTTCCACCCGCGCAGGAAGCGGCGCGACACCTCGGCCGCCGCGCCCTGCGAGTTCGCGTCGGCGTAGGGGCGGACCTCGGTGAAGATCTGCAGCGTCGCCGGGTCGCCCTTCGCGTCGGCCTCGGAGATCTCGCCGTCGAGGAAGTCTCCCAGCACCGACCCGTCCCACGGCGTTCCGAGTGTCACCAGCCGGTCGACGCGCGGGCCTTTCCCGCTCATCTCGCGGATCGCCGCACGCGAGAAGAGCCCGCCCATCGAGTGCCCGACGAGCGAGAAGCTCCCCAGCTCGTGCTCCGCCGACAGCCACCGCAGGAAACCGGCGAGCGCGACACCGGCGTCATCGACGCGGCCGACGGCGTTGATCGTGACCTCGGCCGGGAGCACCACCGGCACCTCCGAGAAGCCTTGCCAGCCGACATCCTCCCGCACCTCTCCCGCCCCGATGCGGGCCGGGGCGGTGAAGACCCGGATGCCGCGGTCGAGGAAGTGCGTGCGAAGGGCGGTCATCGTGTTGCCCGCCGCGAGGCCGGACGCGGCCGCGCGCTCCGGGTCGGTGTACGGAGTGACAGCGGCTCCACCGGAGACGAGGACGACGGCATCGGTCATGGCGCCCAGATTACCGACGCGCCTTCGGGCTGCGCGGGCACCTTCGGGCGGCGCGGGCGGCTCGGCATCCATCCCGGGGCCCCGCCGCGCCCGCGCGAGCCACCTCTACTCAGTGTCCACAACACGCGGACGCCACGACGCACGACCCGCGTGTCTTGGACACTCAACGCCGCCGCGCCGCACCCCGCGCAACCCACCCCGCTCAGTGTCCACAACACGCGGACGCCACGACGCACGACCCGCGTGTCCTGGACACTCAACGCCCGCCCGGCGTCGCCCTCGTCGCTCGCGTCGCCCCGTCGATCGTCTCGCCCTCCCCTGCGAATCACCCCGCTCAGTGTCCACAACACGCGGACGCCACGACGCACGATCCGCGCGTCCTGGACACTCAACGCCCGAACACGCGGCGGCGCGCAACGCCCGACGCGCGGCGCGCGACGCAGGTCAGCGCGGAAGCGCGTCTTCGATGGCGGCGACGACATCGGGGGCGTCGGGGTGCGTGCGCGGTCTGAAGCGCACGACGCGCCCGTCGGGGGCGACGACGAACTTCTCGAAGTTCCACGAGATGCGGCCCGTCTTCCCCTCGGCATCCGGGGTCTGCGTGAGTTCCCGGTAGAGCGGGTGGGCGTGGCGTCCGTTGACCTTGACCTTCTCCGACATCGGGAAGGTCACGCCCCACGTGGCCGAGCAGTACTCCGCGATCTTCTCCTCGTCGCCGAGCTCCTGCAGGAATTGATTGCTCGGGAAACCGACGACCGTGAAGCCGCGGTCCGCGTACTTCTTGTGCAGCGCCTCGAGCGCTTCGTACTGCGGCGCGAGACCGCAGCGGGAGGCGACATTGACCACGAGCGCTGCCTTGCCCTCGGTGAGGGCGCCGAAGGTGGTCTGCTCGCCACGGATGGTGGTGATCGGGATGCCGGAGAGGTCCATGCCCCGATTTTGGCACCGGGTGCCCGCGCCGGGGCCCGTTCGCGACAAACCGTTCGCGACAAACCGTTCGCGATAACCGACGACTTCGGCAGCGGCGCGTTCTCCGGCCGTTCGTGCCGGGCGGGAGACGTCGACGGCGCGGCGGTGCCCCGCACCGGACGCGCGGGCGTGGCACAGTGGTCGGATGGTCACGGCGAGCAGGGGCGACGGCATGCGTCGCGCCAACCTCGCGCTCGTGCTGCGCACGGTGCACCGCGAAGGCCCGCGCTCGCGCGCCGCGCTCACGGAGGCGACGGGGCTGAACCGCTCCACGATCGCCGATCTCGTCGCCGAGCTGGTCGGCGACGGGCTCGTCCTCGAGCGCGCCCCCGATCCCGTGGGACGGGTGGGGCGCCCGTCCCCGACCGTCGCCCCCGACCCGCGCGTCGTCGCCATTGCCGTCAACCCCGAGGTCGACGCGCTCGATATCGGAGCCCTCGCCCTCGACGGCACGCTCGTCGCGCGCGATCGGGTTCCGCAGACCCGGCTGCTCACGCCCGAGCGCACAGCCGAACTCGTCGGCGAGCGCGTCGCGGCGTGGCGCCGCGGGACCCTGCGCGGCCGGCGGCTCGTGGGTGTCGGCGTGGCGGTGCCCGGTCCTGTCCGCGGTACGGACGGTCTCGTGCGCACCGCCCCGCACCTCGAATGGACGGATGCCGCCATCGGCGACCTGATCGCGAACACGACGGGCCTTCCCACCCGGGTGGGCAACGACGCCGCCCTCGGCGCCCTCGCCGAGCACCTGTTCGGCGCGGCTCGCGGCGCGCACGACCTGGTGTACCTCAATGGCGGCGCGAGCGGCATCGGTGGCGCCGTCATCGTCGGGGGCGTCTTGCTGGGCGGGGCGGGGGGATACGCGGGCGAGTTCGGCCGCAATCGTCCCGGCATCCTCGCTCCGGCCGACCGCCGCTCCACGGACGGTGTGCTGGAGGACGAGGTGAGCCGCGCGCGTCTTCTCTCGGTCCTCGGACTCGACGAGGCCGACGACGCCATCCTCGACGAGGCGCTGCGCACCTCATCCGCCCCCTCGGTGCGGGACGAGACCGAGCGTCAGCGGCGCATCCTCGCCACTGCCCTCGCGAACGCCGCGAACGTCCTCAATCCCGCGGTCGTCGTTCTCGGCGGCTTCCTCGCCACGGTGGCCGCGCTCGACATGGATGCGCTCGACGCGGCCGTCCGCGCCCAGACGATGCCCGCGTGCGCGGAGGATCTGCGCCTGCGCGTGGCCGGGCTGGGTGAGAACCGGCTGCTCGTCGGGGCGGCCGAGGCGGTGTTCGAGGCCGAGCTCTTCCCGTCGCCCTGAACGGCCGCCACCCACCCCGCGAGGGGGGAGGATGGAACCGGACCGACGGAGGAACCCATGATCCAGACACGACCGGCCGGCGCGAATTGGTCGGGGAACCACCGCTACCGTGCGGCGCAGACCCTGCTCCCGGCCGACCTCGATGAGCTGGCGACGGCGATCTCGGACGCCGGTTCCGTGCGCGTGCAGGCGACCCGGCACACCTTCAACGACGTCGGCGACACCGACGGTGCGCTGGTTTCGCTCGAACGGATGCCGGTCGCGATCGACGTCGCGGCGGAGCACGTCCGCGTCGAGGGTCTGGTGACCTTCGCGCAGCTCGCGCCGGTGCTGGAGGCCGAGGGCCGCGCCCTGCACAACCTCGGCTCGCTCCCCCACATCTCGGTCGCCGGCGCGACAGCGACCGGGACCCACGGATCGGGTGTGCTCAACGGCAACCTGTCCAGCGCCGTGACGGCGGTGGAGATCATGGATGCCACGGGCGCCATCGAGCGGTTCGACCGGGCGCACGCGTGGTTCCCGGCCGCCGCCCTCTCGCTCGGGGCGCTGGGCGTCGTCACGGCGGTCGAGCTCCGCACGGAGCCGACGTACCTCGTCACCGCGCAGGTGTACACGGGCATCTCTTGGGAGGCGATCGCCGGCGACCCGGATCGCGTGCTCTCGTGCGCCCGCTCCGTGAGTGTCTTCACCACGTGGGGCGATCCCGACGACGACCTCGTGTGGGTGAAGGCGAGCGATGGCGACGAATCCGACGCGGTCCTGCGCGGCCTCGGAGGCGAGGCACTGGACGGACCGCTCCACCTCGGCCGGATCCGCACAGTGAACAACACCACCGCCCTCGGCACCGCCGGTCCGTGGCACACGCGCCTGCCGCACTTCCGCGCGGATGCCCTGCCGAGCGACGGCGACGAGATCCAGTCGGAGTACTTCGTCCCGCTCGCCTCGGCCCGCGAGGCGCTGACGGCTGTGCGCGCGATCGCGCCGTCGTTCACGGACCAGCTGCTCGTGAGCGAGCTGCGCACCGTGGCATCCGACGACCTGTGGCTCAGCCCCGCCTTCGAGCGAGACGTGCTCGCCGTGCACTTCACGTGGCGCAACGACACCCCGGGGGTGCAGGAGGCGCTCCCCCGAGTCGAAGCGGCTCTCGCCCCGTTCGACGTGCGACCGCACTGGGGGAAGGCGTTCACCCTGTCGGGGTCCGATGTGAGGGCCACGCTCCCGCGAGCCGACGACTTCTCGGCGGTCGTCCGCGCGGCCGATCCGGACGGCGTCTTCCGCAACGCCTTCTTGGAGCGGACGCTCGGTCTCTGAGGGCTCCCGCGTCCGATCGCGGATTCTCGGAGCGGCGCACATCCTCGGCACGTGACGTGAAAAGCAGGCCGCGATCGGGCGACCCGAGTGGTGAAGGAGGGGGCTCCTCGGCGGGGCGGGCACGGAGCTCGCCAGCGGGATCGCCCCGCGGCGGTCCAGAGTGGACGCACCCGCCCACCGCCCGAAAGGCCCCATGCCTACGCAGCCGTCGTCCCCGACGGGCTGGGTCGCCATCGCTTCCGGCGCTCTCGACGTCCGAGCGTCGACCCCGTTCAGCTCGGACATCGAGATCCTCGTCGCACCCGCGATCCCCGGCGACGCGATGTGGGTGGCGGGTGCCGGGGCGCGACTGTGGCGGCGGCTCGTCCACGGTGGCCCGCTGAACACTCGCGACGACGAGGAGCGGTCGATGCTCCACGAGATGGAGACGCTCGGCATCGCCTCGCCGGATGCCGCGCACCCCGACCGGGTCACCCGGCTCCCCGAGCCGGTGCTGTCCTCACCGGCGCATGAACTCGTGTACGCCGTGACCGCGCGCGTCGCGGCGGCCCATGGCATCCCGTGCCTGTTCATCAAGGGACCCGCGCTGCACCACCAGGGTCTGCGCGAACGCGAGCACTCCGGCGACGTCGATGTCTGGTGCCACCCGAGGCACTGGGATGCGCTGGCCGAGGCGCTCAGCGCGTGGGGGTGGCATCGCGAACCCGACCCCTGGCGGGGCACCTCGGTGCACCATACGGCGACGATGACACCGCCGTCGTGGGGGTGCGAGATCGACGTGCACCGGCGAATCCCCGGTCTCGCTCTCGACGACGAGGACGCCTTCGCGATCGCCTCGCGGTGGCGCACCGTCGTCACCTACGCCGGTGTCGATGTCGCCATCCCCCGGCGCGACGCCCACGCGGTGCTCGCCGCCGTGCATTCGGTGCGTCCGGAGATCGGGGCCGGTGCCCGATCCGCGGCCGCGTCGCACAGTGCGTCGGCCATGCTCGCCGCCGCGGAGGGGAGCGCGGAACGGGCCTGCGAGCTCGGCGCGGTGCCCGTTCTGCGAGCGGAGCTCGCGGGGCTGCTTCCCGACGAGGTGCTCGACGCGCACGCGGGCGGGCGGCCCCGCGACTGGCAATGGCGCGGTGCCCGCAACAGGGCGGTGGCCTACTGGCGGGCGCTCGGGGAGGAGCCGTGGCGGGTCCGACTCAGAGTGCTGTGGCGCTTCGTGTGGCCCCCCGACGACATCGCGCTCGCCTCGGCTCGTCAGGCGGCGGATGCCTCGACGAACCCGAACATCGTGCGGTGGCGGCGTCTGCTGCGGGGCGCGCGCGGCCTGCTTCCGCACCGTCGGTGACGGACCGCCGGGTCAGCGGTTCCTCTGTCGACGGCGCGCCTCAGCGCGCGTCGTCGGAGGGGCCTGCGCGGCGAGCTCGTCACGCTCGATCCACGGGCGCGTCGCGAGGACGAACAGGGGTACGAGAACGGATGCCGACAGCGGCCCCCACCCCACGAGGGCGTAGGGGGTCTCGGTCGCGCCGATCGCCAGCAGTCCGAGAACGAACGCGACACCGACGACCGACGTGGATCTCACCGGATCGCTGGCGGCTCCGCGGAAGGCGAGGAAGATGACGACGAGCCACCCGGCCAGCACGAAGGCGCCGCCGAGGATGAGCGTGGTGAGGACGAGGTTGTGCCCGTGGCTGGCCGCGCTGGAGAGGGTGTCGCGCAGCGCGAGGTAGTTGTCGGCGTACCAGTGGGCCCCGAGGCCGAACACGCCGTTGTCGCCGAGCGCCTGGCGACTGTGAATCCAAATGGCCCCGCGGTAGGTGAACGCCTGGGGGTCGGTCTCGCGGAACGGGAGCAGGATCACCGCGATGAGAGCAACGACGGCTCCCGCTCCGCTGACCACGACGAACGCTACGCGGGAAAGCAGACGAGACAGCAGGAGGACGGCGACCATGACGGCAGCTCCCACGAGGGCCGTGCGCGACGACGTCAGGATCAGCGCCCACACGATGACCCCGAACGACAGCCATCGCAGCGGCCACGCGCGCATGAGGAACACGAACGGCAAGGTGAACGCCAGAAACATCCCGAGGATGTTCGAATGCGAGAAGATCCCCGCCAGAAGCGGCGCCCCGGTGATCGACTTCTCGAACAGTCCGACACCGCCCGAGATGAGCACGGAGGACGGGTCCACGTACATCGCGACGATCGATCCCGCGGCGACCGCGGTTCCGACATAGCCGAGGACGACGAGATCGGGCGGTTTCACCCGCACAGTCACCAGGAGAACGCCTCCGGCTGCCGTCAACAGCAACCCCAGGCTCGGGGGTCTGCCGTGCAGGAACTCGTTCGCCGCGAGCAGCAGACCGGGGAGCACGACCACGAGCAGCCCCGGCCCCGAGACCTGCGAGAACAGCAGGAACAGCAGCGCGGCGGAGGCCGCGACGGCGGGCACGAGCATGCTCCCGACCTCGGCGATCGCCGCGGCGGCGGGCGCCGTGGCGGTCTTGCCCTCGATGTACGCCGACCGGTCCGTCACGAGCGTCTCGATGAGCGGACCCACCAGCGAGTAGGCGCACAGGAGCACGACCATGATGCGCCGCGCCCCGAGCGAGTCGACTAACCCGTTCGGCGCCGCGGACGGCGGAACGGTCGCGGGTCCTCGACTGGCTAGCGTGCTCACGGCCGACACCGTACAACCCGAGAGGAGCGCCATGACCTCGAGCTCCGTCGTCTCGCCGCGTCGCCGCGGCGCGGCCTTCCTCCTCGGCGCGCAGTGGGGTCGGTACCTTTCGCAGATCGCCGGGATCGTGGTGCTGGCCCGACTGGTGGGTCCGGCGGACTTCGGCATCGTCGCCGTCGGCGCCGCAGTGGCGGGCCTCGCGGCCGTCCTCGGCGACTTCGGTCTGAGCATGGCCGCGTTGCGCGCCCCCGCTCTCGATGCACAGCAGCGCACGAACCTGTTCTGGACGAACACCTCGATCGGGGTGCTCGCCACCGGCATCGTCCTCGCCGCGGCGGTACCGGTCAGCGTGGCCGTGGGCGACGACCGTCTCGTCATCGTCCTGGCGCTGCTCGCGCCCGCGTTCGTGCTGCGGTCGGCGAGTGCGCAGTTCCGCGTCGAGCTGAACCGGTCGGGTCGACTCGGCCGCCTGGCCGCGGCGGAGCTGAGCGGGGATCTCGTCGGACTCGGCACGGCGATCGTTCTCGCCCTGCTGGGCGGGGGCTATCTCGCCATCGCCTCGCAAGGAACGGTCGCAGCTCTCGTGACCCTCGCGCTGGTCGTCGGACTCACCCCGTGGCATCCGGGCCTCCCCCGCCGCGGAGCCGACATGCGCGGCCTGCTGACATTCGGAGGCCACACGTTCGTGGTGCACGCGCTGAACTACGCCTCGACCAACGTCGGAATCATCATGCTGGGCGGGACCACCACCGACCGGGCGGTCGGACTCTTCAGCCGGGCGATCCAGTTGGTGAATCTTCCGATCGACCAGCTCATCACTCCACTGACCCGCGTCGTGATCCCGGGCCTTGCCGATACCACCGACCCCACCCCGCTCGTCGCCCGGCTGGCGCGCTACCAGACGCTGTTGAGCTACCCCGCCCTGGCGTATCTGAGTCTGTTCACGGCCACGGCGGAACCGGCCATCACCGTCGTTCTCGGCCGCGAATGGGCCGGTGCCGCGGTCTTCGTCCCCATCCTCGCCGTCGGCGCGCTCTTCCAGACCCTCGGATACCCGCAGTACTGGGCGTTCGTCGCCACCGGACGGTCGGGATTGCTGCTGACGAGCGAGGCGATCGGTCGGTCGCTCATGATCGGACTCGTCCTCGCGCTGTCGGCGATCGGGCCCGTCGGCGTCGCGATCGGGATGACCTCGGGTCAGGTCGTGCTGTGGCTCGCCGCCTTCCTTCTCCTGCCCCGCGCCGGCATCGCATCGGCCACGCTGGCGCGCGCGGGTGCGCGCCCCGTCGCGGTCTTCGTGACCGCGTGCGTCGTGGCATCCCTCGTCGACGCGGGCTTCTTCACCCCGCTCGACGCGTGGACACGCCTGCTCGCGATCGGCGCGACGTGGGCCATCGTCGTCGGTGCGCTGATCGTCCTCGTCGCCCGTCGGGACCTCCGCTTTCTGCGAGACCTCGCACGGCGCCGCTGACCCGCGCCGCCCGAGACACCGAACCGACGGAAGACCCCCATGCCGCGCACCCCCGCCACCGAGGATCGGCGCTGATGGCCCGATGCCTAGTGATCGGCGCCAACGGGTTCTTGGGTGCGCGGCTCTCCGACGCCCTCGCCGAGGCGGGCCACGACGTGACGGGCTTCGATCGCTACAGTCGCGGCAGTCGCGCCTTCTCGTCGCCCGACATTCGAATCGCCGCCGGCGATTTCCTCAACACGGCCGACCTGGCCGCCGCCGTGGAGGGCCAGCAGTACGTCTTCCACTTCCTCTCGACGACGACGCCCGCGACGGCCGACAGCGAGCCCACCGTCGATGTGCGGACCAACGTCAGCCAGAGCATCGAATTGCTGTCGCTGTGCGTGACGGCCGGCGTGCAACGCGTCTTCTACGCCTCCAGCGGCGGCGCGATCTACGGCCCGCAGCGGCGCCGCGTCTTCGACGAGAACACGGCCCCCGCTCCGGTATCGCCGTACGGCATCGGCAAGCTCACGGTAGAGCGCTACCTCGACTACTACGCCACGACCGCCGGACTGGATGCCGTGGCCCTGCGCATCTCGAACCCGTACGGGCCGCACGCCAGCCCCGCCAAGCGCCAGGGAATCATCCCGCTGACGCTCGACCGCATCCGGCGCGGCGAGTCGGTGATTCAAGTCGGTGACGGCTCGATGGTGCGCGACTACATCCACGTCGATGACCTGGTCGCCCGGATCCTCCGCATGGTCGACACCCGTCCCCGCTACCGGGCGTACAACCTCGGCAGCGGCCACGGGCACTCGGTCGCCGAGGTCTTCGCGGCGATCCGCTCCGTGGTCGGCCGCGACTTCGACGTGGCCGTCGTCCCGAAACCCGCGACGTTCGTCGATCACGTCGTCCTCGACGTGTCGCGGTTCCGCCGAGAGTACGGCGCCGACGACGACAGGACACTCACCGAGGGGATCGCCCACACGTGGACCGAGATGGCGACGCGATGACCCGCGTGCTGCACGTGACCGAGGCGATGAGCAGCGGGGTCCTGAGCCTCGTCGACCGCATCTCCCGGCGTCAGGCCGAGGAGGGCGCCGCGGTCGATGTGCTGTTCGCCCCGCGCCCGGACACCCCGTCCGACGCGGCGCTGCGCGGGCGGTTCGATCCCCGCGTGGGACTCGAACGCGTCTCGACGGGGAGCCGCCTTCGCGATCTGCACGCCCTGTCCACCGCGGTCACGCGCCGTGCCGCCGAGGTCGACGTCGTCCACCTCCATTCCAGCTACGCCGGCGCCGTCGGCCGGCTCGCACTCCGGCGGATGCTCCCCGCCGACCGCGTCTTCTACTCGCCCCACGGATTCGCCTTCCTGCGCCTGGACGTGCCCGCGCCGGTGCGGCACGGGATCCGGAGTCTCGAGCGCGTCTTGGCGCGGCACTCGACCCTCGCGCTGACCTCACCCTCCGAGTACGCCCTCGCAGAAACCGCCCTGCGGCCCCCGCGTGCGCACGTGCTGCGCACCGGCATCCCCTCCACCTCCGTCCGCGGCCAGGCGCGGGCTGTCGATCCGGATCGGCGCCCGGTCGTCGGCATGATCGGCCGCGTCACCGCGCAGAAGGCGCCGTGGCGTTTCGCCTCGGTGGCACGCGCCCTGACGGACCGGGCCGACTTCCTCTGGATCGGTGGGGGGAGCGACCGCGACGAGCGGCGATGGTTCGGCGATTCGCCCGTCCGCGTCACCGGGTGGGTCTCGCCCGCGCGGTTGGCCGAGCTCATCGACACCATCGACATCCTGCTGTTCCCGACACTGTGGGAGGGGATGTCCCTCTCGCTCATTCAGGCCCAGGCGCACGGCATCCCGGCCGTGGTGTCGGATGCCATCGGCAACCGTGACAGTGTCGAGCCCGGAATTACCGGCTTCGTCTGCGCCGACGACGAAGAACTTGTCCGGGCCACGCGCCGTCTGCTCGATGACCCCGCGCTCCGTGGGCGCATGTCCGACGCGGCCCTGCAGTGGGCACGTCGCGGTCTCACCGACGACGCGCTCGGGCGCGACTCGCTGGAGCTGTATCGACGGTCCGTCGCGCGCGACCGATCGGGTGCGGTGTGATCGTCGTCAACGCCCGGTTCCTGACCCAGAAGACGACCGGCATCCAGCGTTTCGCCACCGAGATCACTCGAGAGCTGCTGACGCTGCGGTCCGACATTCTGCTCGCGGCTCCGAGAGACGCCACCGATCTCGCCGGACTCGACCCGGCCGTGGTGCACCGGGTCGGAAGGCTCACCGGCCACCCGTGGGAACAGATCGATCTGCCGCTGTTCGCTCGCCGCCGACGCGCTCTGCTGCTCGGTCTCGCCAGCACGGGTCCGGTCTGGTACCGCCCGCAGATCTCGACTCATCACGACATCACCTACGTCCGGCATCCCGAGAGCTTCGGGCGCCGCTTCCGCGCGCTGTACGGCGTGGTCGTGCCGCGCCTCATCGCACACAGCGCGCACCTGCTCACCGTGAGCGATTTCTCTCGCGACGAGATCGCGCAGCACTTCGGTGTCGCGCCCGAGGCGTTCACGGTCATCGCCAACGCCGCCGATGAGCGGTTCCGCCCCCCGGGCCCCGACGAAGAAGCCGAAGACGGCCGCTACCTCCTCGCGGTGTCCTCGCCCAACGCGCACAAGAACTTCGCGCGGATGATCGAGGGATTCCGCCGGCTCTCCCTCACTCACGCCGATGTCGAACTGCGCGTGGTGGGAGGGCAGGCGCGCAGCTTCTCCCGCCAGGACTACGGCGACGACCTCGATCGGGTGCGCTTCGTCGGCCGCGTCGATGACGACGAACTCGCGCGTCTGTATCGGGGCGCGCTGGCGTTCGTGTTCCCCTCGCTGTACGAGGGGTTCGGTATCCCTCCGCTGGAGGCGCAACGGTGCGGGTGTCCCGTGATCGCCGCGCGCGCCGCCTCGATGCCGGAGGTGCTCGGCGATTCCGCGCTCTACATCGACCCGTACGACGTCGACGACATCGCGCGCGCCATGGCCACCGTCATCGACGACCCCTGGGTGCGCGACCGGCTCGTGGCGAAAGGCCACCGCAACGTCGCGCAGTACTCGTGGCGGGCTTCGGCCGCGCGCGTCTCGCGTGTGCTCGACGACGTTCTCGCCCGCGAGGGCCTCGCTGACGCAACGTCCCCGCGGGCCCCGCTCTGACTCGTCTGCGGACGACGTGGGGAGCTCCCTCGATCGACGTCAAGGGAGCCCGGATCGGAAAGGACCCGCCGTACTGTCGCGGACATGAGTACCGAACGCGACCAGTACACCTTCGACAACCCCGTCACCCGCTATTCGCGCGTCGAGCCTCCCCTCCAGCACCAGCCGGAGCCGGGCGTGCAGGCCGACATGACGCCGGTCCCCGACCTGGGCGAGAACACCTACCGCGGTCTCGGACGACTCGTCGGCCGCAAGGCGCTCATCACGGGTGGCGATTCCGGAATCGGCGGCGCCGTCGCGATCGCCTTCGCGCGCGAGGGGGCGGACGTCGCGATCGTGCATCTGCCCGATGAGCAGCGCGACGCCGACCACGTCCTCACCCAGATCCGGGATGCCGGCCGCACCGGCGTCTCGATCGCGACCGACATCACCGATCCCGCCGCGTGCCGCGCCCTGGTCGCCGACGCCGTGGAGGCGCTCGGCGGCCTGGACATCGTGGTCAACAACGCCGGGAAGCAGGTGATGGTCGAGAAGGTCGACGACCTCTCCGACGAGCAGTTCGAGCAGACGTTCCGCACGAACGTGTTCGCCCCGTTCTGGATCACCAAAGCCGCGCTGCCGCACCTCCCCGAGGGCGCCACGATCATCAACACCGCCTCGCTCGAGGCCTACGTCCCCGCCCCCGACCGGCTCGATTACGCCGCCACCAAGGCCGCCATCAACAACCTGTCGAAGGGGCTCGCGCAGCAACTGGCGTCGCGCGGCATCCGGGTCAACGTCGTGGCCCCCGGACCGACCTGGTCCGCCCTGCAGGTGAGCCAGGGCGTCTCCGACGAGCAGATGGAGCACTTCGACGACGAGAGCACCTATCAGCGCGCCGGACAGCCCGCCGAGATCGCGCCGGCCTTCGTGTTCCTCGCGTCCGCGGAATCCAGCTACGTCTCCGGCGAGACGCTCAACGTCAACGGCGGCATGGTCACGCCGTAGCCGCGAGCTCGCGGCACCCACCGGCCCGCACACGTCCGGCGGATGCCGCGGGCCGGCGCCCCTCGACCCTCGCGCGCGCGGAATCTGCCGGAGATGCGCTCCTTGCGTAAAACGGCTGGAAGCGCAACCGGCCCATGCCCGCCACGGGGGTGCGAAAGCGTGAAGGCATGCCGAGCCCGAACGCCTCCCCCACCCTGTTTCTGCTGCACGCTCTCGGGGCGAGCAGCGGGTCGTTCCAGCGGATCGGCGACGCCCTGACCGGACACGTGGACGTGCAGGGCATCGACCTTCCCGGGTTCGGCTCGGCTGCCGCGGTATCCGACACCTCGCTGGAAGCCACGGTCGAGCATGTCGTGCGCGTCCTGTCCGAGCGGGCGCGAGGACGGTGGATGCTCGGCGGCCACAGCATGGGCGGAAAGATCGCGGCGCTGGTAGCCGCGCGCGTCCTCGACGGAACCGCGCCTCTGACGGGCCTCGCCGGGATGGTGCTGCTGGCTCCGTCGCCGCCCCGGCCCGAGCCGATGGACGAGGAGCGCCGCGCCGCGATGCTGTCGTGGGTCGACGACGGGGCGATCTCGGAACAGGATGCCGAGACCTTCATCGCGCAGAACACCGCGCGGCCGCTCGACCCCGGTGCGCACAGCGTCGCTCTCACCGACCTGCGCCGCACATCGCCGACGGCGTGGCGTGCGTGGCTCGAGACGGGGAGCCGTGTCGACGCCCGCGCCGACGTGGGTCGCCTCGATCTGCCCGTCCTCGTGCTCGCGGGTGAGGACGACACCGACCTCGGCGCCGCCGCGCAACCCGGGCTCCTCGCCGACGTGTACCCCCGTGCGCGCTTCCACCCCCTCGCGGACACCGGGCACATGATCCCCTTCGAACGCGCACCCGAAGCGGCCGCGGCCATCGCCGCTTTCGTCGCCGACGAGGTGCTCGCCGGCCCCGTGGTGCCCGATGCCTGGGCTCGGCTGATCGCCGGAGACCGCGTGGACGCCCGGACCCGTGGCATCCTGAACCGCCGGGCGATGCCCGACGATCGCGGGTACGCTCCGCGCGCGCTCGACCTGGCGCAGCTGACGCTTCTGCGGGAGATCGCGGATCTGGTCGTGCCGCAGGATGGCCCCGCCATCGATATCGCCGCGCGCGTGGACGCGCAGCTGGCCCGCGGCGAGGGAGACGGGTGGCGACCGGAAGGACTGCCGCCCGACCCCGAGGCGTATCGGCGCGGGCTGAACACCCTCGCGGCGGTGTGGCCGACGGACCCGATCGAGCGCGAGACCGTGCTGCGTGCAGCGATCGACGGCGACGGCCCCGCCGAGGGGGAGCTGGATGCCGACCTCCTCGCGGCGTGGCTCGAGGATGCGCGCGTCGACCTCGTGCGCCAGTGGCTGGCCCACCCCGCGAGCATGGCGCGCACCGGCTTCGACGGTTTCGCCACCGGCGGTCGCGAGCCTCTGCGGGGCTACGTCCACCTCGAGCTCGGACGACGCGAGGACTGGGAGCCCGCCGACGTCGGCGGCACGATCGCGACGGGAGACGCCGCATGAACCTCACCGACATGCGCACCCACGGCACCGATGACATCGTCGACGTCGTCGTGGTCGGGACGGGTGCCGGCGGCGCCCCGTTGACAGCCGAGCTCGCGCGACGCGGACTGTCGGTCGTCGCCCTCGAAGCGGGACGGAACTTCGACCTCGACGACTTCACCCCGGATGAGACCGAGGCGGTCGAGATCAACTGGATGTCCGAGCGGCTCAGCGGCGGTGTCGACGCCACCGCGTTCGGCCCCAACAACAGCGGTCGCGGCGTGGGTGGGTCGACGCTGCACTGGGGGGCGTTCAGCCCGCGCCCCGACGCCCGCGACCTCCGCCTGCGCACCGAGACGGGCGAGGGCCGCGACTGGCCGCTCGATCCCGACGAGCTGCTGTCGTACGTCGCCCGCGTCGAGGGCGACATCGGCGTATCCGGCCCGACGCCGTACCCGTGGGACGCCGACCGCTCGTACGCCTACGCCCCACCGGCCCGCAACGCCCCGGCGAACCTCGTCGCTCGCGGGTGCGAGGCCCTCGGCATCCGGTGGGCGGATGCACCGGCCGCGGTGCTGACCCGCGCTCGCCTGCAGGACCATCACGGCGAACGCCGTTCGTGCATCAACTGCGGCGCGTGCCACCAGGGGTGCCGGGTGGATGCCAAAGCCACCACGGCCAACACCTACCTGCCGGCCGCGGTGGCGCACGGTGCCGAGATCCGGACCGAGGCGATGGTCCATGACATCGAACTCGACGCCCGCGGGCACGTGACGGCGGTCGTGTACCGCCAGGACGGCGTGGACGTACGCCAGCGATGCCGGTCCCTCGTCCTCGCCGCCGGCGGCGTCGAGACACCGCGGCTCCTGCTGCACACGGGCATCGCGAACGGCAGTGGACACGTGGGCCGCAACTTCCTCGCGCACGGCGCGACGCAGGTGTGGGGCCGGTTCGACGAGCCCGTGCGCGGGCACCGCGGCTACCCGTCGGCGCTCATCACCGAGGACATGCTGCGCCCCGCCGATGCGGACTTCGCCGGCGGGTACCTCGTGCAGAGCCTCGGCGTGATGCCGCTGACCTTCGCCACGACGCTCGCGCGCGGCGGCGGCCTGTGGGGCCGCGACCTCATGCAGCGCCTCGAGCAGGCGCAGCACATGGCGGGCATCGGCATCAACGGCGACTGCCTCCCGTCGGATCAGAACCGCCTCGTGCTCTCCGACGAGACCGACGAGTTCGGCATCCCCCGCGCCCACGTGACCTTCACGGCGGGGGCTAACGAGCAGGCGATGACGCGGCACGCGACCGCGTTCCTGCAGCGGGTGATGGAGGCCGCCGGCGCGCGCGAGACCCTGGTGCTCGCTCGGTCGGCGCACACCATCGGGACGTGCCGCATGTCGGCCGACCCCGGCGACGGCGTCGTCGACCCCGACGGTCGCTCGCACGAGGTCCCGAACCTGTGGATCTGCGACAACAGCGTCTTCCCCTCGGCGTTGGCCGCCAACCCCGCGTTGACGATCATGGCCCTGTCGCTGCGGACCGCCGACCGCTTCGTGGCCGCCTGAGGCCTGGCATCCACCGTCGCCGAGGGCACACGTTCGCTGGGCCCGCGGGAGGGC
>NZ_JAKRNI010000021.1 GCF_022346945.1 Microbacterium sp. ACRRU
GTCGCCCGGGCGTGAGTCGCCAGGATTTGTCGCCTGGGAGGCCTCCCGGGCGACAAATCCTGGCGACTCGCGCCTTCAGGTCACGGGCGCAGGACGACCTTGATGCAGCCGTCCTCCTTCTTCTGGAACGTCTCGTACAGACCGGGGGCGTCCTCGAGCGGGGCGCTGTGCGTCACGAGGTCCATGACGCCGAGCGGGTCGGCGGGGTCCTCGACCAGCGGCAGCAGATCGTCGATCCACCGCTTCACGTTGCACTGGCCCATGCGGAAGTTGATCTGCTTGTCGAACATCGTCTTCATGGGCAGGACGTCGGCTTCACCGGCGTAGACACCGCTCAGGGAGACCGTGCCACCGCGACGGACGAGGTCGATCGACGCGTACACGGCGGCGAGGCGATCCAGACCGGCCTTGTCCATGGCCTTCCGCGCGAGCGCGTCCGGGAGCAGTCCGACCGCGTTCTGCGCCAGTCGGATGCCGCCGTTGCCGTGCGCCTCCATGCCCACGGCATCCACGACACCGTCGGCACCGCGCCCCTCGGTCAGGTCGATCAGCTCGTCGACCACCGTGTCGGTGAGGTCGTACGTGAGCACGCCGTGGCGCTCGGCCATCGCGCGGCGCTCCGGCTCGGGCTCGACCGCGAGCACGCGGTAGCCGAGGTGCACGCCGATGCGGGCGGCGAACTGTCCGACCGGCCCGAGCCCCATGACCGCCAACGTGCCGCCCTCGGGGACGTTGGCGTACTGCACGCCCTGCCACGCCGTCGGCACGATGTCGCTGAGGAAGAGATACCGGTCGTCCGGCAGGTCGTCGCCGACGCGGATGTGGTTGTAGTCGGCCAGGGGAACCCGCAGGTACTCGGCCTGACCGCCCGGCACCTGGCCGTAGAGCTTGGTGTATCCGAACAGCGCTGCCCCGCTGCCGTACTCGCGGACCTGCGTCGTCTCGCACTGCGACTGCAGGCCGCGACGGCACATGAAGCAGTGCCCGCACGAGATGTTGAACGGGACGACGACCCGATCGCCCACGGCGAGGTTCGTCACGGCCGAGCCCACCTCGACAACGACGCCCATCGGTTCATGGCCGAGCACGTCGCCCTTGTCGATGAAGGGCCCGAAGAGTTCGTACAGGTGGAGGTCGGAGCCGCAGATCGCGGTCGACGTGATCTTCACGATCGCGTCGGTGGGTTCGAGGATCTGCGGGTCCGGGACCTCCTCGACGCTCACGTCGCGCTTGCCCTGCCAGGTCAGTGCCTTCATGGTCATGCCTCTCGTTCCGGGGGCCACCAGTCTGGTCGCCGCCCGCCCGACGGCCGAGGCGGTTGACGAATGGATGCCGAGGCCTCAGGGTGCATCACACTCTCGGCGCCACGACCGGCGCGGCGTCGATCCACGCGTGCACCCGCCGCAGGAACGCGGCGTAGCCGCCCGGCGTCCGTCCGGTGAAGCGCCCCGACGTCTCGACCTCGTGCACGTCGCTCGCGTGCTCCCGCGCCCCGATGGCTCGCAGTGCGCGGACGAGGGCGACGTCTTCGTGCTCCGCGAGGTCCGGGATGCCGCCGGCCTCGGCGTACGCGCTGCCCCTCACGCCGAGGTTGGCGCCGTGCACGTTCCCCGCCGGGCGGCCTCGATGATGCGTCGCCCGCCAATATGCGGCATGGCGGGGGCTGAGGTCGGCGAAATCCGGGCGCACCGTGCCGAGGACGAGGTCGATCCCGGCCTCCATCAGGTCGAGCTGATGCGTGATCCAATCGCGCGGGACGACGGTGTCGGCATCCGTCATCGCGATCCACGTGTCCTCGGGACGCGCATCGACGCCCGCGCAGGCGTGCGCGACACCGACGCGGCGTGCGGTGCCGACATTGCGGGCCGCGATCTCAATGGCTTGGACGGGCCACCGCCGCACCTGCACCGGTGTGGTGTCTCGGCACGCGTCGAGCACGACGGTCACCGTCGCGACCAGGCCCGGCTCGCGTTCCCGCGCCCGTGCTACCGCGCGCGTCACCGACGCCAGGCAGCGCCCGATGAGCGCCTCCTCGTCATGGGCGGGGATCACGACCGCGACGGCTCTCACGGCACGAGTCCCGCATCGGCCGCGACGGATCGTGCGCCGGGGCGCCCGAACACCTCGAGCACGAAGTCCGCCTCCTCGTGTCGGACGAGGCGCACCAGGTCGCCGCGCGCCGCGAGCGCGTCGTGCACGTCGTCCCCGTCGCGGGGGTACTCCGCGACCGGATGCCGCCAGTGACAGGCCACGAGGTGCCCATCGGCGGCGAGGGAACCGACGCACGCGGCGAGTCCGCGGTCGAGGTCGGCGCCGCCCCAGTAGTAGGCCACCTCCGACAGCACGAGGAGGTCGAACTCGCCCTCCGGCCACTCGTCGGGGAGGACGGCGCGACGCACCTCGACGTTCTCGCGGCCCGACAGGCGCCGGCGAGCTCGATCCAGGGCCGCCGGCGCCAGGTCGACGGCCAGCACGCGGTCGCAGCGGTCCGCGAGATGTGCGGTGACGGCGCCCGTCGCGCATCCGGCCTCGAACGCCGAACGGTACCGGCGCCGCGGGAGCGCGGCGAGCAGGGTGGCGCGCTTGCGTTCCTCGTACCAGCGGGAGTCGAATCCCCAGGGGTCGTCGTGCCGCGTGTACATGTCGTCGAAGTAGTCCTGACCGACCGTTCCCCCGTCCTTCGCTTCGGAGGGGGCGCGAGCCGAGGGTCCCTCGCTGGACGGTTTCGGGGCGAAGAACACCTCGGCGTCCCGGGCGAAGTGCGCGCGCATGCCGGCGTGGATCATGGGCTCGTCGCCGGGTGCGGCCGACAGCGGCCGGAGCTGGCTCGCGTGCGCTTCGAGCGCCCGCGCCTTGGCATCCCGAACCGAGGCGGGAAGCGCCAGACGCTCGGCTCGGTGCCACGGCACGTCGCCGGGCGCTCCCCAGTGCCACAGCCAGATCGGAAAGGCGCGCGAGCGCACACCCCGCGCCGCGCACACCGCTTCGACGACTTCACCGACCACGCGGTGATCGCGGTGGCCGTCGCCGCGCCAGGTCGAGAGAACGAGCACACGGTCCGCGTCCGACCGGTCGAGCGTCGCGCGTACCGCGGCGGCGATGTCGTCGCGGTAGTCGTCCGTTCCGCCGTCGGGCAGACCGAGGAAGAGCGGATCGTGGGAGAGGCCGACGATGCGAGCGGCGTCGATGAGTTCGCGGCGACGCAGCAGCGCGAGCGTCGCGGGACTGTGTGTGGGGGAATCCGGATGCGATCCCTCACCGTCGGTCACCACGATCAGATCGATCGCGATCCCCCGCTCCGCCGCGGTTGCCAGAAGCCCTGCGGCACCGAGGCTCTCGTCGTCGGGGTGCGCGGCCACGACCACGACACGGTCGACGTCGAGGTCGAGTGCGGGAAGGGGACGCGCGAGGGCCGCGGTCCACGTGTCCTCGTCGGTGCCGGGGTCGCGGTGGTCGAAGCTCACCATGCGTTCGCACCCTCCGCCACGTCGCCGCCGATCTTCGCCAGGTCGCGCGCGGCGTGATGCTGCCGCACGTACACCTGCAGGTCGGCCACGCGCCGGGCGTGCGCCTCGTCGGTGACGAGCGGAAGCGGCCCGAGAGCGTGGGCGGCCTCCGCGAGCGTCGTCTCGACCGCGTCGACGACGACGGCGCGGGCGCGCGCGGCGCGCAGACTCTCGGATGCCGAGCCCCCGGCGCCGAACACCTGCGCGGTCTCGACGAGCACGGCACGGGCTGCCCACAGCGCGGTGTCGGCGCGGCCGAGGTGCACGCGCGAAAGCTGATCGGCCCGGTCCGCCCGCGCCGCTGCGGCGAGAGCCGACCGCAGCGGAACGGCACCGCCCCACCAGCATGCGGCGACCCCGACGCCGCCGTGCGCGAAGCCGGGGCGGCGCAGGTACCACCCGGGCTCACCGACCGGCACCGCGACCGCGCCGTCGACATCGATCGGGGCGCTCACGACGCGGTCCAGTCCTCGCGCGTGCCAGGGACCGGTTCGCGCCGTCACCGCCCGGTCGCGCAGGTCCAGAGCGAAGAGCTGTCGCCGTTCGTCGTCGACCCACGCGGTGACCAGCGCATGGGTGAGGTCGGCCGCGAGGGAGCACCACGGTTTGGTGCCGTGCAGCGTCCAGGTCCCGGCATCCTCACGCGCCTCTAGCCGCGTGCCGGGGCTCTCGGCCGCGAACACGCCCCACGAGCCGGCCGGGTCCGGGGTCGGGTATCCGGCGACGGCGGCCTCGTCCAGGATGCCGAGAGCGTCGAGGTGCGGCTCGAGGATGCGGGCGGCGGCGACGTCACGGGCGGCGACCGACGCCAGCAGCTCCCAGGTCAGGGCTACCGAGCGCGGCCGGGCAACACCGACGACCCACGCGAGCGTGGCGGCGAGGTCGGTGCCGAGCTCGCCCACGGCATCCGCTCGTGCGAGGGCGGCGCGGACGTCGTCGAGATCCGGGGTGTCGTCGGGGATGAGGAGGGGGAAGGGGGGATGAACGGGAGCGCTCATCGTTCGATTCTTCCCGTACCGGCGGGATCCGCCGAGGCTTGACAGCGGCACCGGTCGCACCCCGCTTCCTGCACGGCGCCGAACCCCCGCGCCGCGCGGCGCGTCAGCGACCCGGAAGGCGCGTGTGCAGAAGGGCGTCGATGTGCGCGAGTGGCCGCAAGAGCCGCGGGAATGATGCGGAAACACCGGTGCGAGGCAGGCGGTCCAGCGCTGCTCCATCGCCGGGGAGCCGGTACTGCTGGCCGCGGACGAGCCTGCGCACGGCGTTCAGCAGCGCCATCGGGTGAGTGTCCAGGGCGCTGTGGCCGTTGTGGAGGCGCACGAGGGTGGCATCCGGAGCCGTTCGGGCGACGCGTTCGGCGATCTCGGGCGGGGTCCGCAGGTCACGGTCGCCCGAAAGAAGCACGAGCGGCCACGCGAATCGCGCGACCTCGGACGCGAGGTCGTAGGGCTCGCCCGCGAACGCCGGGTACCGTCCGGCGAGCGGCGCGTAGGTCAGCGCCGGGTCGAACGGCCGTCCGTCGGGCGGGGCGCCGTAGTGCAGCTCACGGAACGCGATCGTGCCGACGATGTCGAACTCGTAGATGCGGGGGATCCGGGCGACGGAACCGTCCCTCGTCGCGTAGGCCGCGAGCGCGCGCCACGCGAGTCCGGGGCGGTGCCGGACGAGCGGCTCGACGAGCTCGGGGCCGACGAGCTCGTACGCCGCGCGGACGACATCGAGCACGACCCGTTCGTCGATCCCGTCGGCGACGAGGCGTCTCACGCCGCGCGCGAGGTCGTCGTCGGCATCCCAGAAGAGGGCCCGCAGGCGGGCACGCTCGAGGTCGAGGTCGTCGGCGCGCTGCAGGGCGGAGTCGAGCAGCATCCCTGCAACCCGATCGGGATGCCGAGCCCCGAAGCTCGACGCGAGGTAGCTGCCGTACGAGGAGCCGACGATGTGCGCGCGGTCGACGCCCTCGGCGTCGAGCACCGCGGCGAGGTCGTCGAGGACCGCGGTGATCCGCATCGCCTCGGGCGGAAGGTCGCGCCCGGCGTCGTCGCGGCGGGAACGTCCGACGCCGCGATGCTCGACCATGATGACGTCGAGTCCGCCGCTCGCCGCGCGCCGGCGGAGCCCCCGGTAGGGCAGGACGGATGCCAGCCCGGGCCCGCCCGGGATGATCAGCGCCGGTGTCGACGTGCGCGGACCGGTGCGGACGTAGCTCAGCTCGAACGGCGGCGCCCCGTCTGCTGCTGGGCGCCGCAGCACCCTGACGTTCTCTCCCACCCTTGCACGCTACCCCCGAGCCCCGCGCGCCGCAGGAAGCGTGAGGTGCCAAGATCTGTCGCCTGAGACCCGTCTCAAGCGACAAATCTTGGCGACTCACGCGGTGGGGACCGGCGGACCCAGGACCGCCAGCAAGCGCAGCCTCTCGGCGCTCTCGCTGCCGGGAACGGCGGTGTAGACCAGCAGCGAGTGCGACGTCTCGGGATCGATCAGCGACTGGCAGTGCAGGTCGAGAGCGCCCACCGCGGGGTGCACGAACCGCTTCGTCTGACGAGGCTGGAGACCCACCTCATGGGCTGCCCACAGGGAGCGGAACTCCGCGCTCCGCTCGAGCAGGGCGTCGGCGAGCGCTGCGGCACGTGACTCACGGCCACGGCGACCGGCGAGTTCGCGCAGCCCTGACGCGAAGAGTCGGCTGAGGAACTCGTGCTCCTCGGGCGCGTACAGCTCCCGCGCCGCCGGGTCGGTGAACCAGCGGTAGCCGAGACTGCGTGCCGGGCCCTTCCGCAGCGACGCGTCGCCGCTGAGCGCGGCCCCGAGCGGCGACTGGCGGAGGGTCTCGCCGAGCTCGGTGATGATCTCGGCGGGCGTGTCATCGAGACGATCGAGGATGCGCAGCAGTCCCGGGCTGATGTGCTCCCCCGCCGCGGAGCGCTCGTCGGGCACGTGCCCGGCGAGACGAAACAGGTGGTCGCGCTCGGCGCGCGTCAGATGGAATCCCTGCGCGATGGCCGCGAGCATCTGCGGCGACGGCTGCGGTCCGCGTTCCCGTTCGAGCCGGGCGTAGTAGTCCGTCGACATGTGCGCGAGCGCCGCGGCCTCTTCGCGACGCAGTCCCGGGGTACGACGACGGATGCCACGCGGCATCCCGACGTCCTCGGGTTGCAGCGCCTCGCGCCGCGTGCGGAGGAAGTCCGCGAGAGCCGTCCGGTCGATCATGCTCCCTGTCTACCCGCCGGCCGGCGGCCGAACCAGGACGCGGCGATCCCCCCTTTTCGGCGGTCCGCCCGCGAGTCGCCGGCGGTCGGCCGGGAAGGACGGTCGGCTCAGCCGGGGATCGACGGGTCCTGGTTGAGTCGCGGAGCGCGGCGCACTGTGGGATCCACCCCGACCGAGGAGACACCGTGACCGACATCGACATCCCCCTTCCCTCCCTCGCCGGCCGCCGCGCTGTGCTGACCGGCGGCAGCGACGGCATGGGCCTCGTGATCGCCGAGCGACTCGCCGCCGCCGGTGCCGAGGTCGTGCTTCCCGTCCGCAACCGTGCGAAGGGTGACCGTGCGGTGCAGACGATCCGCGAACGGGTACCCGGCGCCCGCCTCGAACTCCACGACCTCGATCTGTCGTCGCTCGCGAGCGTCAGCGCGTTCTCCGAGGGGCTCCGCACCGACGGGCGCCCGGTGCACCTTCTCGTCAACAACGCCGGTGTGATGACGCCGCCGGCGCGGCAGACGACGGCGGACGGGTTCGAGCTGCAGCTCGGGACCAATCACCTCGGACACGTCGCCCTCGTCGGTGGCATCCTTCCGCTCCTCGCCGCCGGGCGGGCGCGCGTGGTGACGCAGGTGAGCATCGCCGCGCGCAGTGGACGGATCGAGTGGGACGACGTGCAGTCGGAGCGCGCGTACGACGGGCAGCGGGCGTACTCGGTTTCGAAGATCGCCCTCGGCCTGTTCGCACGGGAGCTCGACCGACGAAGCGAGGATGCCGGGTGGGGCGTCCGGAGCGTGCTGTCGCATCCGGGCGTGGCCCCCACGAATCTGCTCGCGGTACGCCCTGAGATCGGGCGCGCGGCCGATACGTCGAGCGTTCGGGTGATCCGCTGGATGTCGCGGCACGGCATCCTGCTCGGGACCGTCCGCTCCGCGGCGCAACCCGCCCTGCTCGCCGCCACCACGACCGAACCGCGCAGTGACGTGCTCTACGGCCCGCGCGGGCCGATGAACCTCGGCGGCGCCCCCACGACGCACGCGCTGTACCGACCGCTTCGGGACCTCACCGAGGCCGCGCGTGTGTGGGAGGAGTCGCGGCGCCTCACCGGGGTGGCGTTGCACGCGTGACTGGCCGCACCGACCGCGCGTGAGTCGCCAGGTTTTGTCGCCTACGGCAATGCCGGGGCGACAAATCCTGGCGACTCGCGCTCTCAGGACAGGGCGTGGCGGAGCTGCTCGATCGCCCAGTCGATCTCGGTCGCCCGGATCGTCAGCGGGGGTGCGATGCGGATCGTCTGCCCGTGCGTGTCCTTGACCAGCACGCCCCGGGCGAGCAGCTTCTCGGCGATCTCGCGCCCGCTCCCGACGGCGGGATCGATGTCGACACCGGCCCAGAGCCCGGCCACCCGCACCGCGGTCACGCCGTGACCGACGAGGCCCTGCAGTGCCTGTGCGAGATGCTCGCCCAGCGCCTTGGCGCGGGTCTGGAACTCGCCGGATGCCAGCATCTCGACGACCCGCAAGCCCACGGCGCTGGCCAGCGGGTTGCCGCCGAACGTGGACCCGTGCTCCCCGGGCCGGATGACTCCGAGGACGTCCTCGTCGGCGACGACCGCCGACAGCGGCAGGATGCCACCACCCAGCGCCTTGCCGAGGAGGTACACGTCGGGGAGGACGCCCTCGCGGTCGCACGCGAACGTCTCTCCCACGCGGCCGAGTCCCGACTGGATCTCGTCGGCGATGAAGAGCACATCGTTCTCGGTGCAGATGTCCCGCACCCGGCGGAGGAACCCCTCGGGCGGGATGACGACGCCAGCCTCGCCCTGGATCGGCTCGATGAGCACCGCGGCGGTGTTCTCGTCGATCGCGGCGGCGATGGCATCCGCGTCTCCGTACGGCACGTGGACGAAGCCCGGCGCGTACGGACCGAAGTCGTCGTGCGCCACCGGGTCGTCGCTGAAACCGACGATCGTCGTGGTGCGGCCGTGGAAGTTGCCGTTGGCGACGATGATCGTGGCGGCGTCGGGCGCGATGCCCTTGGAGCGGTAGCCCCACGCGCGAGCGACCTTGATGCCCGTCTCGACCGCCTCGGCGCCAGTGTTCATCGGCAGCACCAGATCCTTGCCGCACAGCTGCGCAAGGGCGGTCGCGAAGGGCCCGAGCTTGTCGTTGTGGAACGCGCGGCTCGTGAGGGTCAGGCGATCCAACTGCTCGCGGGCCGCGGCGAGGATCGCCGGATGGCCGTGGCCGAAGTTCAGCGCCGAGTACGCCGACAGCAGGTCGAGGTAGCGCTTGCCCTCGACGTCGGTGACCCAGACACCCTCGGCGCGCGCGGCGACGATCGGGAGCGGGTGGTAGTTGTGCGCGACGTGCGCGCTCTCGGCGGCGATCAGCTGCGCGCCGAGGTCGTCGACGGCGGTGCTCATCGGGTGCCTCCGCGCAGCTCCAGCGTGCAGCACTTGATGCCGCCGCCACCGAGCAGCAGCTCGGACAGGTCCACCAGAACCGGGGTGTACCCGCGCTCGCGCAGCTGCGCCTCGAAGCCCTTCGCGCGGGGCGAGATGATGACGTTCTTGCCATCGCTGGCGGAGTTCAGGCCGAACACCGCGCCGTCGGCATCCGAGACGCGGATGGCATCGGGGTAGCGTTCGCGCAGGATCGCCTGGCTGCGCTCGTCGAACGCGTTCGGCAGGTACGCGATGTTGGCGCGCTCGACGCCGCCGGGGCCCTCGACCGGGTCGAGCACCGCGATCGCGGTGTCGAGGTGGTAGAACCGCGGGTCGGTGAGCGTGAGCGACACGACCTCGCGCGAGAACACCTCGCCGACCTCGCGGTGGCTGTCACCCGTGGAGCGGAAACCGGTGCCCGCGAGGATCGTGTCGCCGACGAGCAGGAAATCACCCTCGCCCTCGTTCACCTCGACGGGCTCGGCGACCTCGAAGCCGTTCGCGGCGAACCAGTCGATGAACGCGGGAGCCTCGTCGGCGCGCTCGCGGAAGCGGAACTTCGGGCCGTACGCCACACCGTCGATGACGAAGCCGCCGTTGGCGGTGTAGACCATGTCGGGCAGACCCTCGACGGGGTCGATCAGCTCGATCTCGTGACCGAGCGCGACGTACGTGTCGTAGAGCGACTGCCACTGGCGCAAGGCCAGGTCGGTGTCGGTGGGGCGCGATGGCTCCATCCACGGGTTGATGCTGTAGCTGACGGTGAAGTGCTCGGGCCGGCACATCAGGTACCGGCGGTGCTGCTGGACGCGCTCGATCGTCTCGGACTCGACGGCGGCGGCGGTGGGGTTCGCGGACATCTCTGCTCCTCAGGAGAAGGTGCGGCGGACGCTGTCCTCGGGCCCGGTGGCCCTTCGACCCGTCGGCGCCGATCGCGCCGTGCGGGGAAAGGTCGGTCCGGGCACGCCGATTCCATTGTGCACCCAACGGCGCCCGTCGCGTGCGAACGCGGGCGGGTAAGGGGCGTTCGCGGGGCATAACGTCCGTGATGCGCGCGGTCAGTGGCATCCATCCCCGTCCGACGGCGGGAGTGCAGATCCCGGAGCCACCGCACCGCGCACGGAACGCCCCTCCGCCACGAACCCCTGCGGGCCCGGGGTGAAGGGGCGTTGCCGCGGGCGTCAGCCGATGCGCTTCAGCGCGAGCGCCGCCCAGGCGATCGGCGGCAGCGTCACGTGCAGGATGCCGCCCTCGATGTGCGCTCCCTCGAGCGAGCGGGGCTGCACACGATCGGGCTGCTCCAGCGTGTTGCTGGCGGAGGGGTCGTCATCGTGCAGCACGTGCGTCTCGACGAGCTCGACGTCACCGAAGCCGCTGATGTCGATCGCGATGTCGACGGGCTCGTGCCGCCCGCGGTGCACCAGGAACACCGCGGCGGCACCCGTCTCGGCGTCGTGGGTGGCGACGGCATCCACCGCCGACACCGTGCCGTACTTCGCCGTCTCGATCGTCCCGGCCTCCACCTGTACGCGCAGCGCCTCGCCGCGCGCCAGCCGCGAGGTGATCGAGAACGGGTAGAACGTCGTCTGCCTCCAGGCTGGCCCGCCGGGTTCGGTCATGATCGGCGCGATCACGTTCACCAGCTGAGCGAGAGAGGCGGATGCCACCCGGTCGGCGTGGGTGAGCAGCGAGATCATGAGGCTGCCGAACACCACGGCATCCACGGCCGAATAGACGTCCTCCAACAGGCGCGGAGCGACGGGCCAGTTGTCGATGCCGCTCAGCTGGTCGACGTCGTGGAAGCGGGTCTGGTACCAGATGTTCCACTCATCGAACGAGATGTCGATGCGCTTGTCGCTGCCGCGCACAGCGCCGACGTGATCCGCGGTGGCCACGACGGCCTCGATGAAGCGGTCGGTGTCGACCGAGGACGCCAGGAACGAGTCGATGTCGCCGTCGTGCTCCTGGTAGTACGCGTGGCACGAGATCATGTCGACCTCGTCGTACGTGTGGGTGAGGACGACGCGCTCCCACTCGCCGAAGGTCGGCATCTGCGCGCCCGACGACCCGCACACGACGAGTTCGATCGACGGGTCGAGCTGTCGCATGCCTTTCGCCGTCTGCGCGGCCAGCTTGCCGTAGTCCTCCGCGGAGCGGTGCCCGAGCTGCCAGGGTCCGTCCATCTCATTGCCGAGACACCACACCCGCACATCGAACGGCGCCTGGCGGCCGTTGTCGATGCGCTGCTGCGACAGCGTGGTGCCGCCGGGGAGGTTGCTGTACTCGAGCAGGTCGATCGCTTCGAGCGTGCCGCGCGTTCCGAGGTTGACCGCGAGCATCAGCTCGCTGCCGGCCTTGTCGAGCCAGTCGGCGAACTCGTGCAGGCCGACCTCGTTGGTCTCGGTGGAGTGCCAGGCGAGGTCCAGACGGCGGGGCCGCTGCTCTCGCGGCCCGACGCTGTCTTCCCAGCGGAAGCCCGAGACGAAGTTGCCGCCGGGGTACCGGATCATCGAGACGCCGAGCTCGCGCACGAGCTCGAGCACATCACGGCGGAACCCCTGTTCGTCGGCGTCGGGATGGGTGGGTTCGTAAATGCCGTCGTAGACGTGACGTCCGAGATGTTCGACGAAGCCGCCGAAGAGGCGCCGCCGCACCTCCCCGATGGGGAAACGCGCGTCAATGGTCAAGCGGGCGGTGGTCATCGTGCTCCTCGGGATGCGTGTTCGGCGAATCTGTCGGCCACCGGGTTGCGTCGGCGTGCCAGAACGGTCGGGGTCTCCACGAGATCGTGAAGGCCCATGGTCAAGAGGTGAGCGGCGCGGGGCAGCTCGCTGTGGCGGTACGTCCACTCGTACATGTCGAAGAGCGGCCACCATGTGTAGCCGACCACGTCGACGCCGTCGGCTCGCAGACCGTTGACGGCGGCCACAGACGCGTCGAGCCAGGCCAGTCGCGTGGGCACGTCGTCGGTGACGCACGTCTCGGCGAGCATGACGGGGGCGCCGTAGCGCTCGGCGTACGTCCGCAACATCTCCTCGAGTCCCTCGACGCCGTCGTCCCGTGTCGGACGGGGGTCGGCGAATCCACCTCCGTGATGGATGCCGGACTCGAACAGCTCCGTGGAGTGGCGGGGGTAGTAGTTGACTCCCATCACGTCCGGCTGCACCGCGTTGTCGGCGAACCACGTCAACGCGTCGTCGTCGACACCGTGGGCGAGGAGGAAGGGCAGCAGCGCGTGGTCCGGTCCGACCCGGCCGGTCACGAGATCCTCGACCAGGAACGCCTGGTGCGCGTACCGGTACGCGGTCTCGCGATGCTCGGGGGCGTCGACATCACCCGCGTACCGCATCGAGGCGTCGACGTGCACGAACGTGGCTTCGTGCCCGAGGACGTCCGCGACGGCACGTTGGGTGCCGACGAATCCGCGCGCGATCGCCGTCGCGATCTCGACGAGTCCTGCCGGGCCGGAGCGATACGGGGGCCAGTAGCCGTATTCGCCGCTGAACAGGGAGTGCAGCATCGGCTCGTTGACGGGGGTGTAGTCCGTCGCGAGATCGCGATACCGTTCCGCCGCCCGCGCCGCGTACTCGGTGACGAAGGACGGATAGTCCGGGTGGGCGAACTCGCCTTCGATCCAGGTCGGCGTGCCGTAGTGCAGCAGGTCGACGATGGGGCGCAGGCCCCGCGCGGCGAAGCCGTCGAGCACACGATCGGTCCACGACCAGTCCCATCGCCCGGGTTCCGGCGACACGACGTGCCAGGGAATCCCCCATCGCAGGAACTCCGCGTCGACCGACACCGCGAGATCCAGGTCGCCGCTCCACTGGGCGTAGTGATCGGTGAGCGCGTACTCGTCGATGGCGCGCTCTCCCGCGCGCTCCTGCGGCACGAACGTGTTTTCGATGCCCGCCCCGAAGTGCAGGCGGCCGTCGCGGTACCAGGGGGTGGTCGGCATCCGTCGCTCTCTCATTTCAGTCCTGACGTTCCGACGCTTTCGACGAACCGCCTCTGGATCATCAGGAAGAGGATGGCCAGCGGCAGCACGGCGATGAGCGAGCCGGCCATCATGACGCCCTGCGGGATGATCCCGCCCGGGCCCGTCAGAAGCGTCAATCCCGAGGTGACCGTGCCCATCTCGGCCTGCGTGGTGAACACCAGCGGCCACAGCAGGTCGTTCCAGTTGTTGACGAAGGTGAAGATCCCGAGCGTCAGGAGCGCGGGGACGGCATTGGGCAACACGATGCTGCGGAAGATGCGCAGTTCGCTGGCTCCGTCGATCCGTGCGGCGTTGTCGAGATCACGGGGCAGAGAGAGGAAGAACTGCCGCAGGAAGAAGATGCCGAACGCATCGGCCGCGCGCGGAGCGATGAGCCCGGCGTAGGAGTTCACCCACCCCAGGTCGGCGACGAGCTGGTAGATCGGGATGAGGGTGGCCTGGAACGGGATCATCAGGCTCGCGATGATGGCGATCAAGAGCACGCGGCTGCCGCGGAAGTCCAGTCGCGCGAGCGCGTAGGCCGCGAGGGAGTCGAAGACCAACGCGAACGCGGTCACGCCGCCCGCGAAGACGAAGCTGTTGAGAATGAGGCGCGCAAACGGCAGGTCGGTGAAGATGCGCGTGAAGTTGTCGAGCGTCCACTCTGCGGGCAGGAGCGTCGGCGGGTAGGCGTTGACCTCGGCGACCGGCTTGAACGCCGTGAACACGATGATGAGGATCGGCAGCATCAGAGCCAGCGTCGCGATACCGACGACGACGAGAAGAAGCGCAGAAACGGCACGCCGACGACGAGCGTGCGGCGACGGTCGGCGGCGGAGAGCGACGGCCGCGGGAACGGAGGGGGCGGGCGCGAGAGCGGTCATGCGGCGTCCTTCTCCCGACGAGAGAAAAAGAGGAACTGCGCCAGGCTCAGCACGAGCGTGATGAGCAGGAGCACGTAGGACAGAGCGGAAGCGAAACCGAGCTCGAGCTTGCGGAACCCGGACTGGTAGATCTCCATCACGATGGTCTGCGTCGTTCCGTAGGGCCCGCCGCCGGTCATGACGTAGATCTGGTCGAACGCCTGCAGGGCGGCGATGAGTGCGACGATGACGACGAAACCCATGGTGTTCGCGAGCATCGGCAAGGTGATGTTGCGGAATCGTTGGAACGCCGTGGCCCCGTCGACGCGGGCCGCCTCGTAGAGACTCGTCGGGATGTCCTGCAGGCCCGCGAGGAAGATCACCATGTAGAACCCGAAGCTCTTCCAGACGGCGACCAGCACCACGGCGGGCATGGCGAGGGTGGGGTCCTGCAGCACGTTGCCCAGTTGGATGCCAACACCGCGCAGCCAGAAGTTCAGGAGCCCGATCTGGGGGTCCAGCAGATACGACCAGGCGAAGGCCGCGACCGCCAACGACACGATGAACGGCGTGAACAGCGCCGTTCGGAAGAGCCCGCGCAGGGGCAGGGACGGGTTGTTCAGCAACAACGCGAAGGCCACCGCGATGGCGATCGCGAGGGGGGTGAACAGCACCGCGTACAGCGCGGTGTTGCCCATGGCCCGCAGGATGTCGCCGTCGGTGAAGACCCGCACGTAATTTTCGAGGCCGACGAACTCTTCGCGGCCGAAGCCGCTGGAATCGGTGAACGACAACCGCAGCGCCGAGATCATCGGCCACGCGACGAAGACCGTGAGGATGACGATCGCGGGCGTGAGGAAGGCGATCACCGTGAGACGGTGCCGGGGGCTGTGGCGGAGGGGCCCGCGGCCCCCGAGGGGCGTCGGAGGCCGATAGGCGCCGGGGCGTCGGGCGGGCGCACTCGGGGCGTGCGTGGTCATGGAGTTCCTGTCCGTGGGGTGGTTTGGGAGACACGGGAGGGGCAACGCGGGCGCCCCTCCCGTGCCGTCGATCACTCGATGGCCTGCTGGATCTGGCTCTGAGCGGTCTGCAAGAGGTCGGCGATGTCCCCGCCCGCGACGGCCTTCTGGGTCAGCTCGTCGATGGATGTGATGACGTCCACGCTGTTGACCACCCCCGGGAGCAGCGCACGACCGGTGGGGGCGATCTCGCTCAGGGCGGCGACCACGGGGTTGGACGAGACTTCACTCAGCGGGATGTCGGTGCGCAGCGGCGGCCAACCGGACGCGAGCGACCATTCCGTGGCGACGTCCTCCTGGAAGAAGTAGGCGAAGAACGCCTCCGCGCCCGCCTTCTTCGCCTCGTCGGCCTGCTCGGTGACGCCCATCGCGACGCCGATGGCCGAGGCGGCCTGCTCGGCCGGACCCGCCGGGATCGCGGCGATCCCGTAGTCGATGTTGTTGTCCTTGGCGATGGATGCCATCCACGGACCGCCCACGTGCATGGCGGCCTTGCCGGAGCTGAACAGCTCGTCCGCGCCGATGCCGTCGAGGCCGGTCGGTGAGATCTTGTCATTCGTGATCGCGTCGGTCCAGAAGGCGAGCGTCTCGGCGTTCTGGGGCGAATCGATGACTGCTTCGTCCGTGCCCTCGACGATCTGACCTCCGCCGCTGAGCAGGAGACTCGGCCACAGGCCGTTGGCGACCGTCGCGTGGTCGGGGATCGCCACGCCGTACTGCTCCGGCGTGCCGTCGCCGTTCTCGTCGACGGTCAGCTGCGTGGCATCCGCCACCCATTGGTCCCATGTCGTGGGCGCCTCTGTGATGCCCGCCTCGGCGAACAGCGCCTTGTTGTAGAACATCGCCAGCGGCACGAATCCGGTCGGGACCCCGTACGGCGTGCCGTTCACCGTGACCATGTCCACGGCCTGGGGGACGAGGTCGGCGGTGTTGCTGTCGGCGTTGGCGTAGAAGTCCGTGAGGTCGGCGAAGGCACCGCGATCCGCGTACACGGGCATGCGCTCGGCCGGCATGGCCACGATGTCCGGGCCCTGGTCGGAGGTCAACGCCGGGAGGAGGGTGTCGTCGATGACCGCCCACGTCTTGGTCTCCGGGGTGATGACATAGGCGTCCTGGGACGCGTTGAAGTCAGCGACGATCTGGTCGAGGACCTCGCCGTCGGCTTCGGTGTAGCCGTGCCAGAACGTGAGCTGGACCGGGCCCTCGGTGGCCGGGCTGGAGGAGCCGGAGCATCCTGCCAGCACGAGGGCCGTCGCTCCCACCGTCGCGAGGACGGCTGCGGTGCGGTTCATCATCTTCGATGCCTTTCTGTGACTGCGTCGTCGGGTGCGCCCCAGTCGAGCGAGGGGCAATGCTGTTTACAACGATGTAGGTAAACGTTGTAAAAGGATGATTGCTCGACGTGCGGTGATTGTCAAGCGACGGCGTCAGCCCCGGGTGGACTCGCGTTCGACGAGCCGGAAATCCGCGAGGATCTCGCGCGGCGCGGTGTCGTGATTGCCCGCGATGCGCTCGACGAGCAGCTCGACGGCGACCCGCGCGATCTCATCACGGCCGGGGTCGATGGTGGTCAGCGCCGGCAACGAGTACCGGGTCTCGTCGAGGTCGTCGAAACCCACGATCGCCACATCCTCCGGGATGCGGACACCGCGCTCGAGGAGGACACGCATCGCCCCCAGCGCGAGGGAATCGTTGAAGCCGACGACGCCGTCGAATTCGATCCCCGCATCGAGGACCGCCCGCATGGCATCGGCACCATCGATCCGATGCCACCGGTCGACCGGCACGACGAGCTGCGGGTCGACCGGACGCCCGGCTTCCGCGAGCGCCGATTCGTATCCTCGCAGCCGCAGACCCGCGGACCCGACGACCTCGCCCGGGTGCGACCCCAGCGCGAGGATGCGCCGGCGACCCGACGCGATGAGGTGCGCCGTCGCGGCGTGCGCCGCCTCGGTGTTGCGCATGGTCACGTGATCATGCGCGGAGTGGAAGATCCGCTCTCCCAGCAGAACCATCGGCATCCCGACGTCGTCGAGCAGCGCAGCATCGTCTTCACCCAGGGAGAGCACGGAGTAGAGCACTCCATCCAACCCTCGGCGGCGTGCGCCCCGGAGGGCCGCGAGCTCGCTGTCCCGCTCGGCGTCGAACTGCTCGATCAGGACCGAGAAGCCGTGCGCGCGGGCGGCGCGCATCACATCGTCGGCGAGCTCGGCGAAATAGGGGTTCCGAAGGTCCGGAACGATCAGGCCGATCATGTCCGTCCGCCCCGATCTCAGGCTTCGAGCGGCCTGGTTCGGCCGATACTGCAGCTCGTCGATCGCAGCCTCGACGCGCTCTCGCGTGGCCGACCGCACGTGCGGGTAGTTGTTGATCACGTTCGAGACCGTCTTGATCGACACCCCGGCCGCGCGGGCTACATCGTGCAGCGTTGCGCTCATGGCATCCCTCCCGGTTCCGTGCCGACTCTACAACGTTGCAGAAGCACTCTTGACGCACCCCCCGTCGTCCCTTAGCTTCGGATCGCTCTACAACGTTGTAGTCGTAGGGCGCATCCCACGCGAGAGCGGGTCGCTGCGCTGACGCGGGCGCGTGCCGGCTCCGACCTCCCCGACAGAGGAGCAGGAACCATGTCCCCTTCCCCGAATCCCCACCGACCATACCGCCGCGCGCTCACCGCTGCCCTGGCGGCCGCGGCCCTCACGCTCGCGGCCGTTTCGGCCCCGATGTCCGCCTCTGCCGTCACGACCGGGAACGGCTCGGTCGTGTACGCGCCACCAGCAGGCTCGTCCTTCAACCCCGAAGGCGGAGTTCCGGCGGGCACGACGTACGCGAAGATCATCGTCCTCAAGAACAACGGATCCGCGAACGGCACCCAACTGGTGACCTACGACAAACTCGTGCTGCAAAACGGCAAGCAGGTGTATCCGATTCACCGGAGCACCGACAACGGGACAACCTGGACGAAGATCGCCGACGTCGATCCCAGCGTCGCTTTCCCCGGCTACACCCGCACGGCGCAGCCGTTCCTGTACGAGATGCCCCAAGCGTCGGGATCGCTGGCCGCGGGAACACTGCTCCTCACCGGGATGATCATGCCGCAGGATCGATCCTCCAGCCGGCTGGTCGTCTACAAGAGCACCGACCGCGGCGTCACCTGGGCACCCTTGAGCACGATCGACTCCGGCGGCCCCGCCGTCTACGACCCGAGCCCCACGTCGACGACGACCACGGTGTGGGAGCCATCGCTCGCGGTGGACGGGGGCGGCGGACTCGTCGCCTACTACTCGGACGAACGCCAGAAGTCTGCGGGCGTGCTGCAAGCAGTGTCGTACCGCCGCTCGGTCGACGGAGGCCAGACGTGGGGGCCGCTGGTGAACGTGTCCGCACCACCGAACCAGAGCGATCGTCCCGGCATGATCACCGTCACCAAACTCCCCGACGGTCGATACCTCGCCACTTTTGAGGTGGTCAACCGCCCGAGCCAGTCCCAGAACACCGCACCGGTGTACTTCAAGACCTCCGCGGACGGCTTGAATTGGGGCGACACGACCAGCATCGGCACGCCCGTGCGGCTCGCCGACGGCCGAGGCATCGGGTCATCGCCCTACGTGAAATGGGTGCCCAGCGGCGGACCGAAGGGCACGGTGATCGTGGCATCCAAGTGGTCGCTGACGGCCACCGGTGCGATCGACGGCGGCCAGAACTTCTACGTCAACTACAACCTCGGCGAAGGCCCGTGGGAGCGGCTCCCCATGGCCGTGACGTACGACGCCAGCGACACCCAGGGCGGTAACTTCAGTGGATTCGCGCAGGGCATCGACATCGGCACGGACGGCCGGACGCTGTATCAGGCCACGAACGTCGAGAACACGGCGACGGCGTTGAACGACATCCGCGTCGGCTCCATCCCGGTGGACGCGCAACAGTACGAAGCGGAGAAGGCCACCGTCACGGACGCCGCGGTCGTCGTGCACCCGCAGGCCGCGAACGGGCAGAAGATCGGCAACATCAACAACAGCGGCAGTGCCGTCCAGTTCACCGTCCGGGTGCCTTCTGCCGGCACCTACACCCTCGACGTGCGCTACGCCAACGGATACGGCAGCACCGCCAGCCACACCGTGAGTGTCAACGGCGGAAGCGCTTCGTCCATCTCGTACCCGCCCACGGTCGACTGGGGACGCTATGCCTGGGCGCAGAAGACCGTGACGCTCAACGCGGGCGCGAACACGATCCGCTTCGGCAAGGGGACGAACTTCGCCGAACTCGACACCCTCCGCGTGTGGCGCACCGCCGGTCTGGATCCGCAATTCCAGATCACCAATCGCAACAGCGGCAAGCTGTTGGAGGTCCTCGGCGCGTCGCTGGCGGACGGCGCCGCGGTCGGCCAGTGGGGCCCCACCGCCCACCCGACGCAGCGGTGGACCCTCACACCGTCGGGGACGAGCACGCAGCTGACGAACCTCAATAGCGGCAAGCTCCTCGAGATCCCGGCGGCATCGACCGCGGACGGTGCCGACGCCGCGCAGTGGGGGCCGACCGGGAGCGCGACGCAGCGGTGGAACGCGTCCACCGCGGGCGGGTGGTGGACTTTCGCCAACGTCAACAGTGGCAAGCTCCTCGAGATCGACGGATGCGCCACGGCCGACGGCGCGGTCGCGCAGCAGTGGCCCGCGAACGGGCTCACGTGCCAGCAGTGGCGTCTCACGCGGGAGGGCATCCAGTAGCGAGAACGGTCGTCCGCGGGCCGCCCTCCGACCAGGGCGCCCGCGGACGACCCTCGCGTCAGATGACCTCGGCGCTCCAGGCATCCGGGCGCCCGAAGCGGAACGCCTCGATCGAGACGGCCTGCTCCCGCAGGAACGGCAGCAGCTCGATGCGGCCCGCCGTCGTGACCTCGCCCGCGTAGACCGTGAGTGCGGGGTCGCCGCCGACCGTCTCGGCCAGGGCCACGCGGAGGGTCTCGACCGACGCGGGGGTTCCGATGAGCCGCACGCGCGAAGCGCGGGGCCCGGCGGGCGCGACGTCGACGGGGGTGCCGTCGTCGGCCGGTTCGGCATCCGGGATGCCACCCGCCATGCGCTGCAGCCACTCCGCGTCCGTCTCGACCGAGACGGGCACACCGGTCTCACCGAGGAGGTGCCGCACGGCGGCGGGGAGTCCCACGGGCGTGCTCAGGCCGAACGACGATCCGGACCGCACGGCGGCCACGAGCACGCGCAGCACCGCGTGCCACGGGGCGTCCGCGGTGGCACGTACGGCCACGTCCGTCGGCCGATACCGCAGGAGGTTGCGCTCGAGGACGAGACGTGAGGCGTCCTTGACGCGGCCGAATTCGCGGTCCCACGCCACCGCGTCCGAGAGCGCGCCCCGACGGAGCCACTCGAACGCCGCGTAGTCGAGGGTCGGCTGCGCCGCCTCGATCAGCGTCGAGATGCGCGTGTCGAGCCCGCGCAGGTGCAGCGTCGTCGACGCGGGGCCGCCCGACGACGGGCGCCACGACCCCAGGGCGACGAGACGGTTGGGCCCGCCGGACATCGCCCCCGGTCCCACGCCCGCCGGTCCCCATCCGCCCAGCGGCTCTCGCTGCACGACGGTTCCCGTGGTCGGGCGGTTCACGCGCAGCACCGCCGCGTCGACGGTGTCGAGCCACAGGTCGAGGTCGGCGGCGTCGCGGGTGTGAAGCCCCGCGACGAAACCCGACCCGACGAGGTTCTGCAGCTCGATCGCGCGCGTCAGCGTGGGGGCGTGCAGGATGCCGAGCACCGGCGCCGCGACCGCGGCGCGGGTGAGGTGCGAACCGGCGTGGACACCCGTGCGAACCCCGGGCGTCCAGAAGCGTCCCGCGGTCTCGGGCCCGAGGTCGAGTTCGCGCGGCTCCACGAGCCAGCGCTCACCGTCGGCGAGCACGGTCAGTGCACGACGCACGTCGCCGGTGGGCTCCTCGACCAGCGGACCGACGTCGGACAACGGGTCATCGGCGGGGCCGACGCGCAGCGATGACACGGCATCCTTCAGCTGCGCGAGGAACCGCGTCGAGCGCCCGGCCGCGCCCACGAGGATCACGAGCGACGACGCGGTGGCGGCTTGACCGGCACGCGCGAAAGCGCCCTCGACGATGTCGGCGACGGCACGGTCGAGGTCGGCCGACGGCGTGACGATGACCGCGTTGCGGCCGGCGGTGAGGGCCTGCATCGGCAGGTCGGGCCGCCAGGCGACGAAGCGTTCGGCGGTCGACCGCGCACCCGCGAGCAGAACGCGATCGACACCCGGGTGAACGATGAGCGCGCGGCCGGATGCCTCCTCGTTGAGGTCGACGAAGGCGAGCACGTCGCGCGGGACGCCCGCCGCCCACAACGCCTCGGCCACGACGGCCCCGGCTCGTCGCGCGCGCGGCGACGGTGTGAGCACGACACCGGAGCCGGCGGCGAGCGCGGCGAGGGCCTCGGCGGCGCACAGCCCGACCGAGGAGTTCCAGCGCGGAGCGACGACGGTGACCCGATCGGGCGAGAACACCGCCCCGGCGACGCGATCGAGCTCTTTCGCCGTCACCGCGTAGTACGCCGCGGCGTCGACGGCGGTGTCGACCTCGGCATCCGCCTCGGCGAACAGCGCACCGCTTTCGGAGGCCAGGACCTCCACGAGGGCGGCGCGGCGTTCGGCGAGCGACCGGGATGCCGCACCGATCACGACCGCGCGGTCGGCCGCGGCACGGCTGCCCCATTCCGTCGCGGCCTCGCGCACCCGGGTGAGCACGGCGTCCAGTCCGGCCTCGTCGTCCACGCGCCCGCCGGCCGCGGTGGCGTCGCCGGCCGTCGATCCGTCGACCGCCGCCCACACCTCGTGCACCCACGCGCGGTCCTCGGGGACGCCCGGGTCGGTGGCGGGGGTGTTGCGGAATCCCGGCGCCGCGCCCGCGAGCTCGGTGGTCTCGCGGACGGAGAACACGGCGGTGTCGACGAAGGCCTGCCCGCCGAAGAGCATCTGCTGCACGTCGGGGGCGAGAGCCGACGTGTCCCCCGGGGCGGCGTCGCGGGCGATGCCGAGCACCGCTTGCGTGAGCCCGGGGTCGGCGGGGTCGTCCACGGCCGGCTCGCGCAGGAGTGCGGGGGACGGCGTCGCCGCGCGCTGCCCGACCCGCCGCGGCGCCGGCGTCGCGTCGGGCGTCGCGAGTGCGGCCGCGATCCGGTCGCGGACGTCGGTGTCGTCTGCGCGGGGCGGTACCGTTCGCGCCGCGAGCGGGGCGATGACCGCGTCGACATCGTCGGGGTGCACGACGGGAGCCAGGACGATCCTCGGCCCCGAGGCGATGGGCTCGACGCCCAGCGGCACCGCCCGGTCGATGCTCGCGCCGACGGACTCGGCGAGCGTCTGCGCCAACGCCGCGCGCACCGGATCGCTGGTGGCCACCTCCACCCGCAGACCCTCGGCACCGCGGCGTCCGAGCGCCTCGCGCACGGCCGCGACGGTGAGGGCGTCGAGGTCGGCGGTCGAGGTCGCGACGGGGGCGGGCCACCCGTGCCGCGCGGCACGGAGGGCGTCGTCGGTGAGAGGAACGGCGTCGTCGAGGCGGACGACGAGCGGCGCGCCCCCCGCGGCCGCCCGCACGCCCGCCCACGCGGCCAGCTCCCGCAACGCTCCGAACGTCTCGGGGACGGCGACGGGCAGCGCGATGCCGGCGGAAGCCGACGCCGCGCTCGCCTCCTCGAGCACACGCGTGAGCACAGCAACGGTGAGATCGAGGTCGTCGCGCCCCTCGACGACGAGGGTGACGTGTGTGCCCGACGCTTCGGCATCCACGAACAACGGCAGCAGACGCTCGGCGGCGTGCTCGACGTCCGCCTCGAACGCCCACCCCGACATCCCGGTGACCACCTCGCGGACCGCGAACGACACCCGGTCGACGTCGTCTCGGGCGACGAGGGCGCGGATGCCGTCGAAGCGGTGCCGTGCGGCGCTCTCGCCGAGGACCAGCGGCGCGGTGAGCCGCACGTCCGGGACGGCTCCGTCCTCTCGGCAGGCCGCGAGCGCGGGGCCGAGGCGGTCGCTGCGCGCGTCGAGGAAGAGGGAGGAGAGCGCGTCGGCGAGCGCCCGCCGCACGAGCGGCACGGCCGGCGTCGGCAGCACCGGGGCGACCGCCCCGCCGAGCTGCACGGCGCCGCGAAGCATCCAGGGAACGGTCGCGGGCACGTCCGCAGCCATCCGGCGCAGCGCGGCGGCGGGAGCGGTCGTCCCCTCCGGTCGCAGGATGCCGTCGGCCGCGTCCGCGAGGAAGCGGGCGGCGTCCGGTGCCGGCGGCAGGGGCCCCGACTCGACGAGGGCGACGGCGCGCTCGACGGCGTCGCCGGAGAGCAGGGAACCGTGCGTCTGCGGATCGTTCTCGCTCATGCTCCACAGCCTAAGCAGAGCGCGTGCCCACGACCCGAGGCCCGCCGGTCCGCCCGCACAACGAAAGCGAGATCGACGAAGCCCCGGCCGCACGAGCGGGCGGCCGGGGCTTCGTCGGAGACGTCAGTTCTCGCTGACGCGGCGGCGACGACGCAGCGCCAGGCCGAGACCCACCGCCAGGAGCCCGAGGACGACGGCTCCGAGCGACAGCGCTCCGCCCGTCACCGCCAGCGACGGCCCCGCGTTCGGAGCGGCCGGGACGCTCGCCGGCGGCGTCGTCACGCCGGGTCCGGCGGCGCGGATCTCGAGGGGCACCGACACCCGCTCGTCCCCGATGAGGGCGACCAGCTCGTGCCGTCCCGCGGTGACGTCCGCGGGGAGGGTGACGGTGACGCGGAACGCTCCGGCGGCGTCGGTGCGCACGGCGCCCAGGTCGACCGGTGTGGAGCGCAGCTCCAGACGCCCGTCCGTGTCGGCGGGCCATCCCGTGCCCGAGACGGTGAGGACGCCACCGGCGACGAGGTCGCCCGACACCGCCAGCGTCGGATCTCCCGCCTCGGTGCCAATCGCGGCCGACGCGGTCCCCCCGACGTTGCCGGCGAGGTCCACGGCGCGGTAGGTCACCGCGGTCGCGCCCTCCGGGACGGTGACGGTGGCCTCAGCGCCCGCGGTCGTCGTCCAGGCACCGCCGTCTCCCACCCGGTACTCGATGCGGTCGACCCCCGAGCCCTGGTCGCTCGCGGTGAGACGCACGGTGCGGGTCGTGGCATCCACCTCGCTCGTCGCCGTCGGGGCGAGACGGTCCAGGCGGATTACCGCGGTGACGGATGCCGAGACGTTGCCGGCGGCGTCGATCGCCCGGAACGCGAGGTCCGCCGTCCCGTCGACCGGAGTGAACGCGCCGGTGTACGCCGCCCACGTCGTCCCACCGTCGGCGCTGATCTCCAGGCGCGGAGCGTCATCGGTGTCGTCGGTCGCGGTAGCCGAGACCGATACCGGGGACACGTACCAGCCGTTCGCTCCGTCGGGCGCGGCGGGCGTGGCCGCGACCGACACCGTCGGCGCCTGGGTGTCGGGCGTGCGAGTGTGCATCCGCAGGAAGGTCACCGAGTACGGCGCGAACGTCCGCGTGAAGGTGCCGCTGACGGCGACCTCCGTGGTCTCCGGCGCCACGGGGGTGGCATCCGCGGTGTTCACCGCACCCGGGGCCGCGGCCAGCACCGTCATCTGCGCGGTGGGGAGCACCGCGAGACCGCCGAGGTCGATCTCGGTGACGGCTTCCTTCGCCTGCGCGTTGACGACCTTGAGGATGACATCACCCGTCGCCTCGTCCGTCGTCATCACCTGCGCGAAGGGTTCCACCGCGGTGTTGGTGAACTTCCCGGCCTGCTGTCCGTCGACGAACAGCGTCACTTCGGGACCGCGCACCTGGATGCGCAGGTCGTACGTGCGCCCGGTCTCGACCCGGGGCGTCCCGGTGTCGGTCACGATCGACTTCGTCCCGCCGACGGCCTTCTCGACCACGCTGCGTGTGTTGCCCCATCCGCCGAGGTTCCACCACAGGTAGTCGGCCGACCCCTGCACACCGAACCCGACGAGGAAGCCCTCGGCGCCCGCGAGCTTGGTCGCCTTCAGCGACACGTCGTAGTCCGTGGCATCCAGGGCGGGACCGGCGACGAGCGTGTTGTTCGCCGTCGTCGACGACTGCACGTAGCTGCCGTCGGCCGCCGACCACGAGCCCGCGGTGGCGAGCTTCGTCCAGCCGTCGTCGTTCTTGTCGGCGAAGTCGTCCGCGAACAGCGTCTCCCCGCCGGGGGTCGTGACCTTGACGTCGTCGTAGCGTGCCGACGTGCTCCATGTCGACAGGCCCACGGCGCCGGGGAGGCTCGTCGGCGCGAGGTCTCCCCGGGCCTCGGTCGGCACGACGCGGTCACCGGTGTTGCGCATGAACAGCTTCTGCACCTCGTAGTTGGCCGAGCCCCACACCTGGTCGCGGTCGAACCAGATGAGGTCGGGTCGCCACTGCGTGCTGCTCTGGTCGGCGAGGAGCGGCGCGTACGACGCCATCTTCACCACGTCGGCGTTGCGCTCGATTCCGGTCATGTACGCCGCCTCGGACAACGCGTTGAAGAAGCGGTTGTCGCGCGAGGCGTACTCGCCGATCCACACGTCCGGTCCGTTGCGGTCGTACGCGTCGTAGCGAGCGTTGTGCGACAGGAACCACGACGGGTCGCGGTAGTAGTGCTCGTCGACCATGTCGACCTTCTCCGCGCGGTTCTGCTCCCAGTGCTTCTCGAACGTCGCGCCCTCGGCGTCCGGCCCCGAGTTGCTGATCAGGATCATGTCGGGGTACTTCGCCTTGATGGCATCCCGGAACTTCACGAAGTTCGCCATGAACGCCTCGGGGTAGTTTTCCTCGTTGCCGATCTCGATGCGGTCGAGACCGAACGGTTCCGGGTGCCCCATGTCGGCGCGGAGCTTGCCCCACGTCGTGTCGACGCCGCCGTTAGCGAACTCGATGAGGTCGAGCGTGTCCTGGATGTGCCGCTCGAGCAGAGCCGGGTCGGTCGGCTGCAGCGCCTGACCGCAGCCGTTCAGCAGCGCGGGCACGTCCGGCACGGGCTTGGCGCCGATGTCCTCGGCGAACTGGAAATACTCGAAGTACCCCAGGCCGAGCGACTGGTTGTAGCCCCAGAAGTTGGCGTTCGTGGCCCGGGTCTCCACGGGCCCGACGCTGTCCTTCCACTGGTACGACCGGGCGCGCTCGTACCCGGATGCCGCGGAGTAGTCCTCGTGACTGTTGACGTTGACGATGCAGCCGCCGGGGAACCGCACGAACTTCGGGTGCAGGTCGGCGATCTTCTGCGCGATGTCCTTGCGCAGACCGTTGGGGCGCCCCATGAACGTGTCCTGCGGGAACAGCGACACCTCGTCGACGCGGAGTGTTCCGGTGCCGCCGGCCTGCAGGAGCAGACGGGCGCGGTCGGTCGTCGCGGTTGCGGTGACCGTCCCGGTGTACTTCACCCAGCCGTCGCCGGCCACCGTCGCGGTGAAGGGGTTCGACACCGGGGTGCCGTCGGCGGTGCGCAGCACCAGCGAGACGGCGGTACCGACGGGAGCCGTCGTCCGGGCCCAGTACGACACGTCGTACACGGCGCCGGAGGTGAGCGCGATGCCGGTGTCGAACCCGGCGTTCTCGACGCCGTAGGTGCCCGCGCCGGTGCTGGTCAGATCCAGCTGCAGGTAGGTGCGGTTGCGGTCGTTCATGCGCGACGCATCGTTCACCGGCTGCGCCGAGCCGCTGCCCCCGACGCCGACGGGAGTCCACGCGGTCATGCCGGTGAAGTCGCGGTTGTCGACGGGCATGAACTCGAACGAGCGGTTGCGCACGAGCTCCGCGTAGAGCCCGCCGTCGGCGGCGTTGTTGATGTCCTCGAAGAACACGCCGTACATCTCGTCGGAGATCTCGGCGCCCTCGTCGTCCGGCGACGCGGTGATGGAGTAGTCCGCGGTCTCATCGGTCGGGTAGGCCTCGAGCAGACGCTGCTGCTCGGCCGCGCTGATCGGCAGCACCGTGCCGTGCCGCGGACGCGTCGGCAGCTCGGCATCCGGGACCGACGTCCAGTTCCCCGACGCGATGTCGCGCGTCTCGAACATCATGTAGCCCTGGCCGCCGTGGTAGCTGGGCTGGTCGACGAGCATGTACCAGTGACCGGCCTCGGCGTTGTCGGCGAACACCGTGGGACCTTCGCCGTTGGTGAACGTGCCACCCCACGGGTTGGGCTGGCCGACGCCGATCTGCTCCTTGACGAGCTGCCAGCCGGGGGTCGAGGTGGTGGTGGGGAGCGACCCGGTCACGGTCGCGGTGAGGTCGGTCGAGCGCTCCTGACGGACGGTCATGGATGCCTCGTCCTTGATGAACCGGTAGAAGACGTCGCCGTCGCGCACGATCGTGGCGTCGATCGTGCCCTTGCCCGCACCGCGCTTCACGTCGACCCAGGGCTGGGGCTCGCTGAAGGTCACGAAATCGCGCGTCGTGACCATCATCATCCGGTTGTAGCTGTCGGCGGCGCGGCGACCGTCGGTCGAGGCGCTCGGGTACAGGTTCGAGGCCCAGTAGACGACGTACTCGCCGCGCTCCGGGTCCCACGTGGCCTCGGGCGCCCAGGTGTTTCCCGCGAGGGCGCTCGACACCGTGATCTGCCGCAGCGGGCTCCACGTCACGAGGTCGTTCGACTGCCAGACGTTGAGCTTCCGGCTGCCCACTTCCTGCGCCCGGCCGAAGTCGCCGTTGTACCGGTCGAACATGTTCAGGTCGGTCGACAGCATGTAGAAACGGTCGCCGTCGGGCGAACGCAGCACGAACGGGTCGCGGATGCCTTCCTCGCCCTGGTCGGAGGTGAGGACGGGCTTCCCGTCGTTCAGGGTGAGCCAGCTGCGCGGGTCGTTACCGCGCGACGTCGCGAACGAGATCTCTTCGTCGGTGGTCGTGCTCTCCCCGGTGAAGAAGGGGAAGAAGTAGGCGCCGAGCTCCTGCGCCGCGGGCAGCGGCTGCACGACGAGCGAGAAGCTGCGGATCGCCGAGCTGGACCCCTTGCTCACGGTCGCTGTGACCTCGACCGTCCGGGCAGCGTCACGTTGCCCCGCACGTCGTCGGCCCTGGGCACGGCGAGCGCGGCCGCCGCGGCATCCACGTCCTCCTGGTTCGAGGGCGTGCCCTCGGCGACGAGCGCTTTCACATCGTCGTCGGTGAGGGCGGTGTCGTAGATCGCGACGTCGCGGACGCCGCCCTTCCAGAACCGGTCGGGGTACGACGACTTGCCGATGTACGACACCAGGCCGGTCCCGAAGTCGGCGACGGTTCGCGTGGATGCCACGGTGCCGAGCTTCGTGCCGTCGAGGTACGCCGTGATCGAGGTGGGCGTGATCACCGTCGTGTACAGCGCCCACGCGTCGGTCGCCGCAGGGCCCGCGACGCCGCGCGAGGCGTCGGTGGGCGAGATGCCGCGCTCGAGCGTCCACGGCTGTCCGATGCGCGGACCATCGGTCAGGACGGACTTGACCCGCCCTGCGGGGTTGGACGGGTTGAGCAACCAGTACTGCTGCGGCAGGTTCTCGGTCGTCCCGAAGAACATCGCCGCCTGGTTGCCCGCGCCGGTACGGTCCTGAAGCCACGCCGACACTGTCACGGTGCTGCGCCCGTCGAAGAGCCCGGTCGGCAGTTCGACGTAGGCGGCGCTCGATCCCGCAGCCCCACCGGGCAGCGACAGCGCATCGCCGTCGATCGCGAACCCGGTTCCGCGGACCGTCGCGTCGCGCCCGTTGCCGGAGGAATCGGGGACGGTCGTGCCGGTGGTGGCCGCGAAGTCGTACGAGGCGATCGGCGTGGGCAACGGCGCTGCGGCGACAGCGGCAGCGGGAACCAGGCCGCTCAGCACGACGGCAGCGGCGGCGAGCAGGGAGCCCGCGCGGCGGATGGTCTTCCCGCGCGCGGCTTCCTCGGTTCGGGGGTGTGACAGCACCAAGCTCGTCCTCCTCGACGATGGGCGTGCCGGTGATCCGGCAGAGGGGCGCTGAATGTGAGCGCTCACTTTGGCACCATCTTCGAGGGGCGGAACACGCGGTGTCAACACTGTTTCACAGGGGTGGCTCTCACTCTCACTGCGTGTGAAGCTTCACACGGCCGTTCCCCTGGTCCGGCCAGCTCGCGCCGGAAGCAGTGACACGGCCCGTATTCGCTACTGTCGATTCGCCCCGACCCTGGAGACCGCCATGGCTCAGACGTTCACCGACATGCCGCTCGAGCTGCTGCGCGAGTACCGCCCTGAGCTGCCGGAACCGGAAGGTCTCGACGCCTTCTGGTCCGAGACCCTCGCCGAGGCCCGCGCCGCCGCGCGGCCGGCGACGCTCCTCCCGGTGCCCACGCCGGTGCGGGCCCTGTCGATTCGCGACCTGACCTTCACCGGGTTCGCCGGCGACGAGATCCGCGGGTGGGTCGTCCGCCCGCACGGCGACGAGGCACTGCCGGCGGTCGTGGAATTCATCGGCTACGGCGGTGGGCGCGGCCTCCCGGGCGACAAGATCGCCTGGGCAGCGGCGGGCTACGTGCACGTGATCATGGACACCCGCGGCCAGGGCTCGGGCTGGAGCATCGGCGACACCCCTGACCCCCACGGCTCCACCGCCGCCTACCCGGGCGTCATGACCCGCGGCATCCACGACCCCCGCGAGTACTACTACCGCCGCCTCTACACCGACGCCGCGCGGCTGATCGACGTGGTGCGCGAGCTCCCCGGGGTGGATGCGACGCGCATCGCCGTGACCGGCGGAAGTCAGGGTGGCGCGCTCGCGATCGCCGCCGCCGCCCTGTGCCCGGACACCGTCGCGGCCGTGCTGCCGGATGTGCCGTTCCTGTGCGACATCCCGAACGCGATCGTCCGCACCCCCTCGGCGCCGTTCACCGAGGTCACGCGCTGGCTGTCGATCCACCGCGACGACACCGCGGCGGCGCTGCACACCCTGTCGCACATCGATGGCGCCGTCCTCGCGCGGAGGATCACCGCCCCGGCGTTCTTCTCGGTCGCCCTGATGGACGACATCGTGCTGCCGTCGGGGGTGTTCGCCGCCTTCCACGCGCTGTCGTCCGAGGACGCGGCGATCGAGGTGTACCCCTACAACGGCCACGAGGGCGGCGGCACGCGCCACTGGGCTCGCCAGGTCGCCTGGCTCGACGCCCGCTTCGGCGTGAGCTGACGCCCCGGGCGCGCGAGCCGCCCCGGCCGCACAAGTCGCCCCGGGGCTGACGCCCCGGGTGGCGCGAGTCGCCAAAATTTGTCGCCTGACCGCGCTCAGAGGCGACAAATCGTGGCGACTCGCGCACGGAAGGGGCGACGGGTCAGCGCCAGTCGCTCGGCGCCGGGCGCTTGGTCGACGGCAGCGCGGACGCCGCAGCCCACTCATGCACCCACGCCTCGACGTCGGGCACACCCTCGGGCCGCCCCACGGCCGCGAACAGCTCGTCGTGCGGGACCGTGCCGCCCGAGCGTCGGAGGATGCGCGCCCGGATGATGGCGCGCGCGTAGATCTCGCCCTTCACGACCGCGCGGTGTTCGAGGTACACGGCGCGGTCGTCGTGGCCGAGCAGCCGCGTCTCGAGGTCGAATCGCTGCCACAGCTCCAGCGACCGACGGAACGTGATGGTCTCCGCCGCGACAACGGCGTACCAGCCGTGCGACGCCATCGCCCCCGCGATCCCGGTGCGGGTGAGCAGATCCCACCGCCCCAGGTCGAACAGCGACAGGTAGCGGCCGTTGTTGAGGTGCCGGAGCAGATCGATGTCGGTGGGGAGCACGCGTAAGCGCAGGCGCCCGACCGAGTTCGGGTCGACGGGACCTTCTCGCCGCAGGCGTCGACGCGCACGGAAGAGGACCAGGAGGGTGCGCCACAGGACGTTCACGACGGGCGAGCGTAGCGTTTCGACGACGGTCGGGCCAGATCGGTGTGCATGACCTACAAAGGGCACCGTGCGTCACCGCTTGTACCGCATTCCGACCCCCGATTCCGCCGATTTCCCACTGACCGGAGCCGCGCGTAGAGTCACGCCATGACTGCGGAAACCCGAGCCGACATCGTCGTCCGTCCGGTGCGTGACGTGGATGCCGAGGCTCTCGGCCGTGTGCACGCGACGTGCTGGCACGAGACGTACGACCACCTGATCAGCAAGGCCGCGCTCGAAGCGGTGTCCCCCAAGCGTATGGCCGAGCTGTGGACCCACTGGGCCGCGCAGGGCGAGGACTACCGCATGCACGCGGCGCTCGTCGACGGCGAGATCGTCGGCTTCGTCGGGTCGGGCCCGGCCCGCGACGACGACGCTCCGCGACCGCGGGAGCTGTACTTCATCTACCTGCTCGACCAGTTCCACGGCACCGGTATCGGCCAGCAGCTCTTCGACGCCGCCGTCGAAGAGGGCGAAGGTCTGTACCTGTGGGTGGCGGACGACAACCCCCGCGCGCATCGCTTCTACACGCGCAACGGGTTCACGCTCGACGGGGCGACCCAGGTGCAGCCCTTCCTCGGTGAGGAGCTCACCGAGGTGCGTTTCGTCCGCTGACGTGCTGCAGATCTGGGCGCTGCCCGGCATCGGCGAGATCTCGCCGGGCGCGGACCTGGTCGCGGTGATCCGGGCCGCGGTCGACGCCGACTCCCGCGCGGACGCCGACCTGCGCGACGGCGACATCGTCGTGGTCACCAGCAAGATCGTGTCGAAGGCAGAGGGACGCATCCTGCGCGCCGACGACCGCGAAGACGCCATCACGCGCGAGACGGTGAGGCTCGTGGCATCCCGCACCTCGCCCGCCGGGCACGTCACCCGCATCGTCGAGAACCGCCTCGGGATCGTGTCGGCCGCGGCAGGCGTCGACGCCAGCAACACTCCGGAAGGCACCGTCCTGCTGCTGCCGGAAGACCCCGACGCCTCGGCGCGTGCCCTCGCGGCGGGGCTGCGGCAGGCCACGGGCGCCCGCGTCGGCGTGCTCATCACCGACACGCTCGGCCGCGCGTGGCGCGAGGGCCAGACCGACCATGCGATCGGCGCCGCCGGGGTGCACGTGTTCGAGGATCTGCGCGGTACGACGGATGCCGAAGGCCGGCCGCTCATCGTGACACTGCCGTGCGTGGCCGACGAGATCGCCGCGGCGACCGACCTCGTCAAGGGCAAGGCCGCGCGCCTGCCGGTCGCGGTCGTGCGCGGGCGGGGGGACCTGGTCGGCGACCTCGATCTTCCCGGCGCACGGTCGATCGTCCGGCCGGCCGAGCGCGACATGTTCCACCTCGGTGCCGACGAGGCCTACGCGGCCGGGTTCGAGGCCGGGCGCGCTGCCTCCGACTGAAACGGCTCGTTCAGGGGCCCCTCGCGCGCTGCCGCGCACGGAGGCGTCTCCCCCGGCGCTGCCGCGCGATCGGCGTCTCACCGCACCCCGCGGGCCGCGAGCGCCTCGCCGAGCTGATCGGCGTGCCGCAGCGACAGCACGACGAACGGCACGAGGGCGGCACGCAGCGACGGCCGCACGCCCCGGGCGCGCTGGGCGTCGCGCACCTCGGCGGCGAGCCGCGCGAGCACCGGAACGGTCGTGATGGTCACCGCGAGGAGCACCGCCGCGCGGTCGGCATCCATCCCGATCCTCCGGAGAGGACGCAGGCCCCGCTCGAGAGCGTCGAGCAGGTCGTCGACGCGCGTCGTCAACGGGAGCAGCGCGGCCACCAGCAGGGCAGCCGCGACCCGCGCCGTGTTGGCGAGGGCCGGCTCCGGGCCGAGGAACATCAGCTGCCCGAGCGCCGTGACCGCGAGGACCCACCGCAGCCCCCACATCTCACGGCCCAGCGTGCGCACTCCGACGCCCGGAATGACGTAGGCCGAGAACACCGCGACCGCGCAGACCGCCGCCGTCCACGCCGCGGTCGGCAGCGCCGAAAGACCGATCGCGGCCGCGGCGAGCAGCAGCATCTTCGGCCCCGCGGGCAGGCGATGCAGCACCCCGGTGCCGGGCCGGTAGAGGCTCAGCACACGAGAGCCCGCTCGTAGGCGTCGATCACTTCGGATGCCGCACCCGCGGCATCCACTCCCCCGTCTGCGAACAGCACCGCGGCGTCGCAACGTCGTGCGAGGGCCAGGTCGTGGGTGACGAGCACGAGTGCGTGCCCGGTCTCGGCGAGCAGATGGTCGGCGACGCGGCGGGCGTTGCGGGCGTCGAGGTAGGCCGTCGGCTCGTCGGCGACGACCACGTCGGGCTCGCGCACGAACGCACCGCACAGCGCCAGCAGCTGCTTCTGCCCCCCGGACAGGTCGTGCGCGGGCCGCTCGGCCATGCCCGTGAGCCCGAAACGATCCAGGGTGCGCGCTACCCGCTCCGCGCGCTCCGACCGCGACAGGCGCTGGGCGCGCAGCGAGAAGCCGACATCGTCGGATACGACGGGCATCACGATCTGCGCGTCGGGATTGCTGAGCACGAGGGCCACGCGGCGGCGGTGCTCGCCGGCATCCGCGTCCGGATCGAGACCCCCCATCCGCAGGTCGCCCGCGTGCCGTCGGACGAGACCCGCGAGCACACGGGCGAAGGTCGACTTGCCCGACCCGTTGTCTCCCACCACCGCGATGGTGCGCGCGTCGAGATCGAGGCTCACTCCGCGCAGCACGTCTCGCCCGTCGAGCCGCACTCCGAGGTCGCGGCAGTGCAGGATCACGCGGCGACGGGGGCCGGCTCCGACGCGGCCTCCGTGCGCCACGCGCGGCGGAAGCCCCGCGGGTACCCCCGCACGAGCAGCGTGACGACGACCGTCGCGATCGCCGCCTTGAGCAGGTCGCCCGGCAGGAAGATCAGGCTCGTCAGCGCGGTCTCTGCCAGCGGAAGTCGCGTCACCAGGCTCTGCACCGGGATGCCGACCGCGTAGATCGCCACGACGCCCCCGGCGATCATCGCGACCGCCGTGCGCCACCACACGGGACGGCGGTGCCCCGCGTGAACGATAAGCCCGACGACGATCGCGCCGAGGATCCACCCGAGGGCGTACCCCGCGGTGGGTCCGAGGAAGATCGCGAATCCGCCACGTCCGCCGGCCAGCAGCGGCAGGCCTACCGCGACGAGGGTCAGCAGAATCGTCACCGACAGGGCGCCGAGCCAGGGCCCGAGGATCGCGCCGGCGAGCATCACCCCGAGGGTCTGCGCCGTGATGGGCACGCCGCCGAAGACCGGGAAGCTTCCGGGAAGGCCGAGCGCCGCGATGAGCGCGGCGAAGACGGCCACGCGCGCGAAGTCGGTGGCATCCGGGGTGCGAGAGGAAGAGGGCATGTCGGTCCTTACCTGAACAGCGTTCACCTGAACGGCGTTCACTATACTCGGAGCCGTGACCCCTCCCGGACGCGGCCGCGGCCACTCGGCCGACGACGTGGCGCGCGCAGCACTGCGCATCCTCGACGACGACGGCCTCGCCGACCTCACCATGCGCCGCCTCGCGACGCGCCTCGATGTGCAGCCGAGCGCCCTCTACTGGCACTTCCCCAACAAGCAGTCGCTGCTGGCGGAGCTCTCCGGCCGGATCGTGGCGCAGGCGGCATCCCTCCTGCGCGGCTCCGGGGTCGCCGCGGAGGCGCGAGCCCTGCGCGACGCGCTCCTGGCCTACCGCGACGGCGCCGAGGTCGTCTCGAGCACGCTCGCGCTGGGCCTCGGCTCGACCGCGGCGCGGGATCGGCTGACAGCCGCCGTTGCGGCCGAGGGCTTCGCCCAGGACGTCGCGGCCCGCGCCGCGACCACGCTGCTGCACTTCGTCCTCGGCCACGTGTGGCACGAGCAGCAGCGGCTGCAGTACGACAGCGTCGGCGTGGTCACTCCCGGCGCCACCCACCCGCCCGAAGCCGACTTCCTGTTCGGCGTCGACCTCATCCACCGCGGCCTGCACGCGGCGGCATCCCGCCCGGCCTAGCCCCCCTGGCGCCCCCGCCGGGCGGCGGGCAGTCACTGACTAATGTCACCCCCGGTCGTGACGCGGCGGCACTGTCGCCGCAGGGCGGCGGCGACTGCGATGGAACCATGTCCGATTCCCATCACGTCCCCTCCCCGACGCCGTTCTGGCGTCGACCGTTCCGAGTCATCCGCGAGAACAGACGCGCCTACCTCGCCCTGAACGCGGCCGCCTACGGACTGCTCGTCGCCGGGTTCGCCGTGGGGCTGCTCTTCCCCGAGTTGCCCGCTGCCCGGGCCGCCACCCTGGAGACCGACGGGACCGGTGAGCTCGTCACGGCGGTCGCCTCGTCCGCGCCGCTCTTCGCGGTGGTGATCCTCGCCGTGAACGTGTTCCGCCTGAGTCTGCTCACCATCGTCCTGCCGTCGCTCATCGTGCCGTTCGCCGGCCTGGCGTTGTTCGGATGGTGGGCGGTGGTGACCGGCGTGACTCTCGTCCCGTCGATCCCGGTGGGCTGGGTGGCGCTCATCCCGCACTCCCTCACGGTGCTCATCGAGCTGCAGGCCTACATCCTGCTCCTGCTGGGGAGCTACCTCCTCGGGCGGAGCTGGCTGCAACCGAAACGGGTCGGCGCCCTCACCCGGCGTCGCGGTTACGTGCGGGGGCTGAAGAGTCTCGGCCTGCTGGCTCTCCCCGCCCTCCTGCTTCTCGTCGTCGGGGCCGCGTGGGAGGCGGTGTCGCTGCGGTACCTGGTCCATCCTCTGAGCCAGATCCTGCTCTGATCATGCGGATGCCAAGACGCACCCGCGGAGGCTGGCGCGCCCGCATGGCCGAGCGGCGAGTCCGACCGGGCGACGGCCGTCCCCTCGCCCCGTTCCGCTGGTGGCAGACGCTCAGCCGCTCCCTGTTCCTTCTCACGCTCCCGACATCCGCCACGTCACCGACTCGCTACGCGATCGACGTCCGCACACTCGGCGATCGAGAGGACGGCGAGATCCGGGCGCGACTCTATCGCGACGGCGCGCTGCAGGCGGTGTCGCGTCTCCCCGCCCGATTTCCCGTTCCCGGCGGGCACATCGAGGGCGCCGCACGCGCCTCGGGCCTCCGGCGCTGCCACTTCGTGTCTTCGTCGGGCCAGGAGCGGGCGCTGACGCCTCACCCCCGTTCCGGCGAAGGGCTGCGGGCCAGACTGGACCGCACGCACCCGCGGGTCAGTCGGGCCATCGGTGTGGCCTCGGCCGTGATCGTCACCATCGGGGCCTGCCTGACCGTCCCGCAGGTGATCGAGGCGGTCTCGCGGATCCCCCTCATCGCGGATTCGCTCGGCACCTTCGTCTCCCCGCTCCACCTCCCGCCCGCGATGAATGCCGCCATCACGGTGGCCGTCGTCATCGCGAGCGGAGAGCGCGCTCTGCGTCTGCGATCGTCGTGGCTCGACGAACTGGCCACGTGACAGCGTCGCGGCGCCCGGGATGCCTCCCCAGCAGGCGAGCACCGCACCGGGTCACCTCAGCGTTGCTTCACGTCTCCGAACAGGCGCGCGATCGGAATGAGCAGCGACGGGCGCGCCGCGATCCACGCGGCCGTCATCGCCACCAGGGATGCCGCGAACAGCAGGAGTCCGGTCGGATCGGACGCGAACGCGTCGGGGTCGACCGAGCCGCGAGCGGCATACATGTGGTTGAGGTTCCGCAGCGCTCCCGTGGCGAGCACGAGGAAGACGTGCACGGCGATGAAGGCGACGAAGAAGAGCATGACGGGGAAGTGGATGCGACGCGCCCACTCCGCGGGGAAGAGTCGGTTCAGCCGCTCCGCGTCGCGCGGCCACACACCCGACAGCCGCACTCCCGTGACGATCGCGAGGGGCGCGGCGACGAAGGTGATCGTGAAGTACGACAGCTGCTGCAGGCTGTTGTAGTTCACCCACCCGTTCTCGGTCGGCCAGTCCAGGGCGGCGTACTGCAGAGCCGCCGAGATCGCGTTCGGGAACACCTCCCACGACGTCGGGACGATGCGCATCCATTGCCCCGTCGCGAAGAGCAGCACGACGAAGAGGATGCCGTTGACCATCCACAGCACGTCGATGGCCTGGTGGAACCACAGCGCGAGACTGATGCGGCGGCGCTTGTTGCCCCGCGGTGACCAGAAGACGTCCGGCCGCTTCTGCCGACGGAACTGCAGCCCCGACCGGATGACGAGCAGCAGGAACAGGCTGTTGAGGAAGTGCTGCCACCCGAGCCACGCGGGAATCCCGACGGGAGCCGCCGCGGGCAGGTCGTACGCCCCGGGGTAGACGGCGAGGAATTCGCGCACGGGTCCGAGCGACACGACGACGCGCGCCATCAGCACGACGAACGTCGCGAGGATGAGAGCCAGCGCCCCCAGCAGGAGCAGCGATCCAGCCCACTGGGCGATCGTCAGCTCGCCGATGCGGCGCGGCTCGACGCGCGAAGACCCGCGCTGCGGGGTGCGGGGTGTGGACGCCATCTACTTCTCGGGGCTGGAGCGAGGACCGACCTCTGACGATACCGGGATCGAACGGCCTCTCCCCACGCAGGGCTCGCCCTTGGTAGCCGGAGCGAATGGTGGTAGCGCGGTACCGTGAAGCGGGAGGAGGACGGATGGCTAGACGCCTACCGGTCGACCCGATCGCCGAAGCCCGACGCCAGTGGGTCGCGCACGGCTGGGACGACGCCGCCGACGGCATGACCGTGGTGACGTCGGTGATCCGCGCGCACCAGCTGCTCATGGCATCCATCGATCGCGCGCTGAAACCGCTCGACCTGACGTTCTCGCGGTTCGAGATGCTGCGGCTGCTGGCCTTTACACGTGAGGGACGGATGCCGATGGCCAGCGCCATCGCGCGCCTGCAGGTGCACCCCACGAGTGTCACCAACACCGTCGAACGCCTCGCCCGCGACGGTCTCCTGACGCGAGAAGCGCATCCGACGGACGGCCGCGCGGCCCTGCTCGTCTTGACGGATGCCGGTCGCTCGCGCGTCGATGACGCCACCGACGCGTTGAACGTCGTCTTCCGCGACCCGGGGCTCGCGCCCGCGGACGCCACCGAGCTGGTGCGGATCATCGCGCGGTTCCGCAAGGCGGCCGGCGATTTCGCCGACCCGTCGCCGACTCCCGACCCCCTGTGACGCGCACGACCCGCGTACCGGTGTCTCCGGCAGCGCGCGGTCGCCGACGCCGCACCCTCGGGTCGACGCGCCGCCGACTCAGCGGTGCGTGAAGTTCGGGGCCCGCTTCTCGCGGAACGCCGCCATGCCCTCTTTCTGATCGGCGGTGTCGAACAGCGCCGCGAACGCCTGCCGCTCGAACCGCGCCCCTTCGGCCAGCGTCGACTCGAGCGCGACATCGAGCGCCGCCTTTGCCGCGTAGAGCGCCGGCAGGGGCTTCTCGGCGATCGTGCGCGCGACCGACTCCGCCTCCTCCCGCAGGTCGGCGGCGGGGACGATCCGCGAGACGAGCCCGGCGCGCTCGGCCTCGGCCGCATCGATCATGCGCCCGGTCAGCACCATCTCGGCGGCCTTGTAATACCCGAGCGCCCGCACGAGCCGCTGCGTCCCGCCCATGCCGGGGATGACGCCCAGCTGGATCTCGGGCTGACCGAACTTCGCCTGATCGGAGGCCAGGATGATGTCGCACATCAACGCCAGCTCGCACCCGCCGCCCAGGGCGTATCCCGAGACGGCCGCGATGACGGGCGTGCGCACCGCGGCGAAGCGACTCCACGCGCCGAAGTGGTCGGTGAGCGTCATGTCGAGCCCCGACTTCCCCTCCATCTCTTTGATGTCGGCGCCCGCGGCGAACGCCTTCTCCGACCCGGTGACGACGATCGCGCCGACGTCGGGCGCGTCGTCGAACGCCGTCGCCGCCGCGACCACCTCGACCATCGAGCGGGTGTTCAAGGCGTTGAGCGCTTCGGGCCGGTCGAGGGTGATCCACCCCACCCGTCCGCGCTGCTCGACCCGGATCGTCTCGTACTCGCCGGCGTGATCGGTCATGCCGCTCCCCTCGTGTCGTCCTGCTGGCATCGTCGCACGCGTCCCCGACATCGCGGAGGGGGTTCCGCTCACGCCGCGAGGACGCTCCGCCCGACGATGAGCCGCATGATCTCGTTCGTCCCCTCGAGGATCTGGTGCACGCGCAGATCGCGCACGACCTTCTCGATCCCGTAGTCCTGCAGGTACCCGTAGCCCCCGTGCAGTTGCATCGCCTCGTTCGCGACCCGGAACCCGACATCGGTGGCGAACCTCTTGGCCATGGCGCAGCGGGTCGGAGCGTCGGGCGCCTTGGCATCCAGATGTTCCGCCGCGGCGTGCACGAGCAGCCGCGCCGCCTCCAGCTCGGTGGCCATGTCGGCGACGGAGAAGACGACCGACTGCTTCTCGGCGAGCGGCTCGCCGAACGTGAACCGCTCGTGCACGTAGGCGACCGCACGCTCCATCGCCCAGCGCGCGCCGCCGAGAGAGCACGCCGCGATGTTGAGGCGGCCGCCGTTGAGCGCCGCCATCGCGATCCCGAATCCGCGTCCCTCACCGCCGAGCAGGTTCTCGGCGGGAACGCGGACCTCGTCGAACACGACCTGCCGCGTCGGCTGGGCGTTCCAGCCCATCTTCTTCTCGCTGGGACCGAACGACAGCCCCGGGGCGTCGGCGGGAACGAGGAACGCGCTGATACCGCGCGCGCCCGGCTCGCCGGTGCGCGCCATGACGACGTAGACGGATGCCTCGCCGGCACCCGAGATGAACTGCTTCACGCCCGTGAGCACGAACGTGTCGCCGTGGGGGATGGCCGAGGTCGTGATCGCCGCGGCATCCGACCCCGCCCCCGGCTCGGTGAGGCAGTACGCGCCGAGATGCTCCATCGAGACCAGGCCCGGAAGCCACCGCTCGCGTTGTGCGTCGTCGCCATAGGCGTCGATCATCCAGGCGACCATGTTGTGGATCGTGAGGTAAGCGGTGACCGTCGGGTCGCCCGCGGCGAGCTCTTCGAAGATCTCCACCGCGAAACGACGCGGAAAGCCCGCACCCCCGGACTCTTCGCGCACGCAGACGCCGCCGAGTCCCAGCTCGCCGGCGCGGCGCAGAACGTCGCGGGGGAAGTGCTTCGCGGCATCCCATTCCAGGGCGTGGGGGGTCAGCTCGGTCGCGGCGAACTCGCGGACGGCGTCGAGGATGGCGGCGCGGTCGTCAGCGGTCAGGGCGTCGAGCGCGGGGGCGGGGGTGGTGTCCATGCGGCTCTCCTTCGTCGGCGACAGCATTGTCGCGAGAGCGATTTTAGATGGACGTCCAAGTAATTGCGAGGATGACAAAAGATCAGGCGGCGGCGACCCCGAACAGCGCTCCGACCGCGTACGTCGCTCCCAGCGCGAGCGCGCCGCCCATGACGGTGCGCAGGATCGCCCGGCCCCGCCGTGCGCCGCCGATCCATGCGGCCAGGTACCCCGTGATCGCCAGCGCCACGAGCACCGCGACGAACGTCAGCGGCACACGCACCGCGACCGGAGCGAGCAGGATCGTCAGCATCGGCAGGATCGCCCCGACGGTGAACGCCACGGCCGAGGCGAGCGCGGCAGCCCACGGGCTCACCACGTCTTCGGCGTCGATGTTGAGCTCGACGGCGAGGTGCGCCTTCAACGCATCGGATGCCGTGAGCTCGGTCGCGACGCGTGTCGCGGTGTCACGGCTGAGCCCCTGCGCCTCGTACAGCCCGACGAGCTCGGCGAATTCGGCCTCGGGGTCTTCCGCCAGCTCGCGGCGTTCCTTCTGGATGAGCGCGTGCTCACTGTCGCGCTGACTCGACACCGAGACGTACTCACCGAGTGCCATCGAGATCGCCCCACCGACCAAAGCGGCGAGCCCCGCGACGAGCACGGGCCCGACCGCGTTCGTCGCACCCGCGACACCGACGACGACCGCGGCCGTCGACACGATGCCGTCGTTCGCGCCGAGAACGCCCGCCCGCAGCCAGTTCAGGCGCTGCGCGAGCCCCTGGCGGTGGGGTTCATCGGGATGGGTTCCCGCCGGCGAGTTGGTCACGCGGCCAGGCTAGTCCTGTCTCACCCACCGGCCGCCCGCGGTGAAGGACGAGGTGACTTCGCCCGCGCACCGCCCCGTCCCTTCCCGTCGTGTTCACCCCGCCGTCACCGCCGCTGGGCACAGTGAGAGAGATCGACGCCTCCGTCGATCGTGTCATCCCACCCGACACCCCGAGGACATCCATGCCTTCGACGTTCCTTCGCCGCGCCGTCGCGTTCACCGCGACCACCGCGGCGGTGTGCGCGCTCGCTCTCACGAGCGCAACGGCGGCTTCGGCCGCCATCGTCCCCGCCCCCGTCTCGAACAGCGCCCCCGGCGCGGCGATCGGCCTGACGCCGGTCGGCTCGTACGACACCGGCGTCTACAAGGAGTCGGCCGCCGAGATCGTGCAGACCTACCGCGACCGCCTCTTCGTCGTGAACGCGCAGGCCGGCACCGTGACGGTGCTCCTCAACAGCGACCCGACGAAGCCGGTGAAGCTCTTCGACATCGCCTCGAACGGTGTCGCCAACTCCGTCGCCGTCCGCGACGACGGCCTGGGCGTCATCGCCTTCGAAGCCGACGACAAGACCGCCGCGGGCCACCTCGTCTTCTTCGACGCGAACAAGGACGACGCGGCATCCGCGGTGCTCGGCGAAGTCGCCGTCGGCGCCCTCCCCGACATGGTGACGTTCTCGAAGGACGGCGCGTACGCCGTCGTGGCCAACGAGGGCGAGCCCGCCGACGACTTCTCCACCGACCCCGAAGGATCGGTGAGCGTCGTCGCCCTGGCATCCACCCTCACCGCTCCCGCGCAGAGCGCGGTGAAGACCGCGGGCTTCCGCGCGTTCGAGCCCGGTGGCACCAAGACGCTCGACCCCAAGGTCCGCGTGTTCGGTCCCGACGTCGCCGCACCCGACCAGGGCTCCACGCCGCTGTCGGCGAACCGCGTCTCGCGCAACCTCGAGCCCGAGTACATCACCGTCGACGGCACCGTGGCCTACGTCACCCTGCAGGAGGCCAACGCCGTCGCAACGGTCGACCTCGCCAAGGCCGAGGTGACCGGCATCCTGCCCCTGGGCTACAAGGACTGGGGTGCGAGCGCGCTCGACACCAGCGACAAGGACGGCGGGATCGACATCCGCGCGGTCTCGGGCCTGAAGGGCCTGTACATGCCCGACGGGATCGCGTCGTACTCGGCGAACGTCGACGGCAAGGCCGGGACCTACCTCGTCACCGCAAACGAGGGCGACGGACGCGAGTGGGGCGACTTCATCGACGAGGCCCGCATCAAGGACCTCGGCAAGAAGGACCTCGCGGCCATCTGCGAGACCTCGCCGCTCGCCGGCCGTTCCGCGGATGCCGACCTCGGACGCCTCAAGGTCGTCACCGACCTCGGCAAGACCGCCGACGGCTGCTACAGCGAGCTCTACGCGTACGGCGGCCGCTCGTTCTCGATCTGGGACACCAAGGGCACGCTCGTCTTCGACTCCGGCGACGACTTCGAGCAGAAGCTCAAGGAGGTCGCGCCCGAGCTGTTCAACGTGTCGAACGACAACAACACCGTCGACGACCGCAGCGACGACAAGGGTCCCGAGCCCGAGAACGTTGCAATCGGCGTCGTCGACGGCCGCACGTACGCCTTCATCGGCCTCGAGCGGGCGGGCGGCGTGATGGTCTACGACATCACCGACCCCAAGAACGCCACGTACGTCACGTACGTCAACAACCGCAACGCCTCCGCCGACGTGAAGACGGCCGCCGCGGGCGACCTCGGTCCCGAGGGCATCACCTTCGTCTCGGCGCTGCGTTCTCCCATCGGCATCCCGCTGCTCATCACCGGCAACGAGGTGTCCGGGTCGACCACCGTTTTCGAGGTGCGCCCGACGCAGCCGAAGACCCCCGACCTGCAGATCCTGACGATCAACGACTTCCACGGTCGTCTGCTTCAGGAGAGCGGCGGCGTCGCGGGCGCCGGTGTTCTCGCCGGCGCGGTCGAGAAGTACCGGCAGCAGAACCCGAACACGCTGTTCGTCTCGGCCGGTGACAACATCGGCGCGAGTGCGTTCGAGTCGTTCATCGACCAGGACACCCCGACCATCAAGGCGCTCAAGGCCGCGACCCTCGACATCAGCGCGGTCGGCAACCACGAGTTCGACCGCGGCTTCGCCGACCTGACCGACCGGGTCATCCCGGCGTACGGCGGCAACACGGGTGACTTCAGCGACTTCGCGCTCGGCGCCAACGTGTACGAGAAGGGCACGAAGACGCCCGCCCTCAAGCCGTACACGATCAAGGAGGTCGACGGCACCAAGGTCGCCTTCGTCGGCACCGTGACCCGGCAGACCGCCGGCATGGTCGACCCGTCGAAGATCGCCGAGATCGAGTTCGGCGACCTCGTCGAAGCGGCCAACCGCGAGGCGAAGAACGCTCGCGAAGCGGGCGCCGACATCGTGATCGTCCTCGCCCACGAAGGCTCCGAGGGCACCGACTGCACGAAGATCGCCACCGAGTCCGGCGACTTCGGCGATCTGGTCCGCGGCGCATCGAGCGACGTGGATGCCATCGTCTCGGCGCACACGCACCAGAAGTACGCGTGCGAGATCGGCGGACGTTCCGTCATCCAGGCGGGTCAGTACGGCACGAACCTTGGCACGCTCGACATCGACCTCGACGACGCCGGCGAGCTCGTCTCGATCACGCCGGGGGTGCGGTCGCTGTACGACTCCACCGTCTCGCAGTGGGTCGCGTACCCGCAGACGCAGGTCGCGAAGATCGTGGCGGATGCCAAGGCCACCGCCGACGTGAAGGGCCAGGTCGAGGTGGGCCGGATCACCGGCGACATCACCCGGGCGAAGAACAACACCGGCGGAGAGGACCGCGGCGCCTACTCGACCCTCGGCAACACCGTCGCCGACGTGTACCTGTGGGCCACGAGCGAGAACCCCTCGTTCAACGGTCAGGACGCGCAGATCTCGTTCATGAACCCCGGCGGCCTTCGCGCCGACCTGCTGTACGGCACCGACAACGGCTCGGTCTCGTACCGCGAGGCGGCGAACGTGCAGCCCTTCGGCAACACGCTCGTGACCCTCTCGCTCACGGGTGCGCAGCTGAAGTCAGTGCTCGAGCAGCAGTGGCAGCCGCAGGGCGCCTCGCGTCCCGTGCTCGCGCTGGGCGTGTCGAAGGGATTCGCGTTCGAGTACGACCCCAACGCCGCAGCGGGTTCGCGCATCCTCGCGATGTCGCTCAACGGCACGCCGATTGACCTGACGAAGTCGTATCGCGTGGTCACGAACTCGTTCCTCGCGGCGGGTGGCGACAACTTCACCACCTTCGCGCAGGGGACGGGCAAGGCCGACTCGGGTCAGATCGACCTGCAGGCCACGGTGGACTACTTCACCGCGAAGGGCACGGTCGCACCGTCGCCCCTGGGTCGCGCGTACCTGAAGGGGGCGCAGCCGGTCGACGAGGGCACCACGCCCACGCCCACGCCGACGCCGACCCCGACTCCGACCCCCACCCCGACCCCGACCACTCAGCCGACGACCTCGCCCGCCGCGGTGAGCGTCACGGCGAGCGCGACGCGCGTCGAGCAGGGCGGGTCGTTCACCGTCACGGTCGCGGGCCTGAACGCCGGCGAGCAGCTGACCGCGACGCTGAACAGCACGCCGACCGCGATCACCGGCATCCCGGCCGCTGACGCGAACGGATCGGTCACGTTCCGCGTGAACGTCCCCGTGGCGCTCGAGCCGGGGACGCACACGGTGGTCATCACGCGCGCCGACGGCACGGTGCTGAGCCCGCTCGCGATCGAGGTGTTCCGCAAGGGCACCCTCGCCGCGACCGGCGCCCAGGCTCCGTGGGGCGTCGCGCTGGCGGGTGGATTCCTGCTGGTCGCCGGCGGTCTGACCTTCGCCCTGCGTCGTCGCCGCACGGCCTGACCCCGGCACGGCAACGGCCCTCACCCCTCCGGGGTGGGGGCCGTTCCCGTTCGCGGCGGCGCCGTGCCTGCGCGCGAGTCGCCACGATTTGTCGCCCGGGCGGGGCCCGAGGCGACAAATCCTGGCGACTCGCGCCCTACGGACGGAAGCGCCGGAGCAGCGCGGCGAGGGCCTGGCCGCCGCCGATGCACATCGTCACCACCGCGTACTCGAGGTCGCGGCGCTGGAGGTCGAGGGCCGCGCGGACCGTGAGGATCGCGCCGGTCGCGCCGACGGGATGGCCGAGGGCGATCGCGCCGCCGTACGGGTTCACCTTCTCGGCATCCAGGCCCGCGTCACGGATCACCGCGACCGCCTGCGCCGCGAACGCCTCGTTCAGCTCGATCACATCGACGTCGGCCGGGGTGAGTCCGGTCTGCTCCCACAACCGCTGCAGCGCGAGCACCGGGGCGTAGCCCATGATCTCGGGGTCGACGCCCGCCGTGGTGACGGCCTCCAGCGTCGCGAGGCCCGCGAGGCCCTGTGCGCGCACGTCGTCCTCGCGCATCAGCACGGTCGCGGCGGCACCGTCGTTGATCCCCGACGAGTTCCCCGCCGTGACCGTCCCCTCGCGCTCGAACGCGGGCCGAAGCCCCGCGAGCACCTCGCGGGTCGTCCCGGGCCGCGGATGCTCGTCGACCGACACCTCGACCGGCCTCTTCCCGCCGGTCGCCACGGGCACGATCTCCTCCGCGAACGCCACCCGGGCGGCATCCGTCGAAGCCCTCCGCTGGCTCTCCACCGCAAACGCGTCCTGCTCTTCCCGCGACACGGAGTACCGGGATGCCACGATCTCAGCGGTCGTGCCCATGTGCCGGCCGCTGAAGGGGTCGGTGAGGATCGCGAGCGTGCCGTCGAGGAGCGTCCGGTCGCCGAGCCTCGCGTTGCCGCGGGCACCGTACTCGAGGAACGGCGTGCGCGACATGCTTTCGTCGCCACCGGCGACCACGACGTCGACGCCGCCCCACCGCAGTTCTTGCGCCCCCGACCAGATCGCCTGAAGCCCCGACCCGCACAGACGGTTCACGGTGAAGGCCGGGACGCGGGTCGGCAGCCCCGCCGCGAGCGCGACGCGGCGGGCGTTGTACGCGTCGGGTCCGTTCTGCGCGATACAGCCCATGACGACCTCGTCCACGGCATCCTTCGGCACACCCGCGCGGTCGAGCGCCGCGGTGACCGCAACGGCCCCGAGCTCGTGCGCGTCTACGCTCGACAGCGCGCCGCCGAACGAGCCGATCGGGGTGCGCGCGCCCGAGACGAGGACGATGCGAGAAGCGTTCGGCGCCATGGGGACCTCCGGGAAGAAGCGGGGATGACAGCATTGTGCCTCGCGCGGCATCCGGGGGCATGCGATGGCCCGCGCGACACTGGCGGGCGCCCCAGGGCCGCTGCCAGACTGACCGCATGCTCGTCACGACCATGAACGATGTCCCCGGCCGTCAGATCGTCGAGGTCTACGGAGAGGTCACCGGCCTGACGGTGCGCGCCCGCAACATCGGCGTGCAGTTCGGCGCGGGGCTCAAGTCGATCTTCGGCGGTGAACTGGAGGGGCTCACCAAACAGCTGCAGGAAAGCCGCGATGAAGCCAAGCAGCGTCTGATCGAGCAGGCGCAGGCCCTCGGCGCGGATGCCGTGATCGCGATGCGCTTCGACACCAGCGAGGTCGCACAGAACTTCCAGGAAGTCGTCGCGTACGGCACGGCCGTGAAGCTCGGCTGAGGGGCTCAGCGCCAGGACTCCAGCGTCGTCGGGACGGATGCCAGGGTCGCCACGGCCGCGTCACGGTCGGCGCGGGCGAGGGTGAGCGCTGCGACGACGAGCGACGCGCAGACGCCGGCGAGGGCGTCCACGGCATCTGGCGAGAGATCGGGGCGACGGTCGGCGACGGCGGAGCGAATGGCGGCCCGCATCTCGGCGGCGTAGCCGGACACGAGCGCGCGGATGTCGTCGTCGTCCGACGCCAGTGGCGATGCTCCGGCGTTGAGCAGGAGGCATCCCAGGCGAGCGCGGGAACTGTCGGCCGCGATCGCCGCGCGCATCTGTTCGACATACGCCTCGAGAGCGCCCGGGTCTCCCCCGCCCAGCGGTCGCAGGCGCGTTCGCACGACATCGTCGAGGTATCCGGCGAGCACCGCGTCGAAGAGTCCGCGCTTGCTGCCGAACGCGTTGTAAAGGCTGGAACGGGTCAGGCCGGTGGCGTCTTCGAGTTCGGCGATGCCCGTCTCGGCGTAGCCGTGCTGCCAGAACACATCGCGCGCGGCGTCGACGACGGCGCGGCGGTCGAATGTCGGCATCCTGCCCATGGGTTTCCTTCTTCCCGGTCGAGGCCTATATTAGACCGGTCGTTACAAAATAGCCACGCAAGGAGAGACATGCGCGCGATCGTGCACCCCCAATTCGGCGAACCCGCCGATGTTCTGAGCGTCGATGAGGTTCCGACCCCCGAGCCCGGCCCCGGCCAGGTGCGTCTGCGGGTGACGCTCTCGCCGATCCACAACCACGACCTGTGGACGATCCGCGGCGACTACGGCTTCAAGCCCGACCTCCCCGCCCGCGCCGGCACCGAGGCCGTCGGCATCATCGACGCGATCGGCGAGGGCGTCCACGGGCTCGAGGTGGGCCAGCGCGTCGCCACCGGCGGCACCTTCGGCGTCTGGGCCGAGTACGTCGTCGCCCCGGCCGCGGGCCTCATCCCCGTCGCCGACGCCCTCCCCGACGAGGTGGCCGCGCAGCTCGTATCCATGCCGTTCAGCGCCATCAGCCTCCTGCACTCCCTCGACCTCACACCCGGCGACTGGATCGTGCAGAACACCGCCAACGGAGCCGTCGGGCGCATGGTCGCGCAGATCGCGCGGGCGCGTGGCATCCACGTCCTGGGGCTGGTCCGTCGGCAGAGCGCCGTCGACGAGCTCGCCGAGCAGGGCATCGACAACGTCGTGTCCACCGACGCCGACGACTGGCGCGAGAAGGCTCTCGCGATCGCCGACGGCGCGCGGATCGTCGCGGGCGTGGACTCGGTGGGCGGCTCGGCGAGCAACGACGTGCTGTCGCTGCTGTCTGACAACGGCACGCTCGTCATCTTCGGCTCGATGGGCGCCGGGAAGCTCGAACTCTCCGCCGGCGACATCATCTTCCGCCAGGCGACCGTGAAGGGATTCTGGGGCAGCGTCGTCAGCAAGACGATGGATGCCGAGACCCGCGGTGCCCTCTTCGGCGAGCTGTCGCGCTACCTCGCCGACGGTACGGTCACCCTGCCCGTCGCGGCGACCTTCGACCTCGACGACATCCGCGAGGCCGTGACCGCGAGCCTGTCGCCGCGCGTCGGCAAGGTGCTTCTGCGCCCGTGAGCCCGGGCGGGCGCCGCCGCCCCTGGGTCGGCGCCCGCCCCTGTCTCTTAT
>NZ_JAKRNI010000022.1 GCF_022346945.1 Microbacterium sp. ACRRU
GGACGGGGCGGGACGGGGTCAGGCCAGCGGCTTACGGTAGTAGATTTCGCCGTCGTCGGTCGTCTCCGTGCGGTGGTAGCCCTCGCGCTCGTAGAGGCGCTGATTGGCCTCGCTGAGGCCGCCGGTGAACAGCTCCGCCTCGGTGGCGCCGGCGCGGCGACCGCGCTCCTCGACCGCGGCGAGCAGCATCGAGCCCAGCCCGCCGCCCTGTTGGTCGGGGGCGATCGCGAGGCGCCCGATCAGCAGCAGGGTCCCGTCGAGCCGGGCGCGAACCGCCCCCACGAGGCGGTGTCCGGCGATCGCCACGCAGCCGAGGTTTTCGACCAGTTCCGCCTCGAGTTCTTCGAGCGTCTGGGTGAGCGGCGGCATGTCCGCGTTGCCGTAGATGATGGCCTCGCTGGCGAATGCCGCGCGTTGGATGGTCAGCACCTCTCCGGCGTCCTCGGGGCGGATGTCTCGGATGACGGGCGAGTCGGTCATGGGGGCAATCTCCTGTGTCGGTGAACTATCGGCGGCGGCACGGTGCGCCTGGTGCGGCTCAGGGTTAACTACTATGGCGGTGGCGCAGGAAAGCGGAAACGGAGTGCCGCGAGCTATGGGCGACTACTTCGACACGCAAATGATGACAGCGGAGCCGTCGGAAGCCCTGGCCTGGTTGCAGGAGCATTACGGCCGCGTCGACATCCAGGTCGAAGACGGATCGTTCGCCGAGCACGCCGTCGGCGACTGCGGCTTCGCGCTCAGACGCCTCCTCTGGAAGTGCCGCGCGGAGGTGCACTACGAGGCCGACCGCTTCTACTTCGCGACGTCGACGCCCGGCTACGCGTGGCGCATCGGTTCGGCGGAGGGCGAGTACAGCGTCGAACCGGGCATCGTGCAGCCCGGCCACGAGTTGGTCGGCCACGCCGACGACAGCTCCGTGCAGCTGGTCGCGTTCGACGCCGGGCACCTGACCGAGACCGCACAGGCCATCTACGGCGACGACAGTCTTTCGGTGCGCTTCGACGGGACGGGGCCGGTCTCGCCGCGCATGCGGGACTACTGGCTCGCCACGGTGCGCTGGTCGCTGACGCAGCTGCCCGTGCTCGGCGAACCGCTCGTCCGCGCTCACGTGTACCGCGCTCTCGCGTCTGCGACGCTCGAGGCCTTCCCGCTGGCCGGGGATCCGCGTGAGCGCCGCGCCTCGGCTCTCGAGCAAGCGGCGATCTACGCCGCCGCGACGGCCTGGATGGACGACCACGCGTCTCTCCCCGTGACCGCCGCTGACGCGGCTCGCGCGGCGGGTACCTCGGCTGCGGGTCTGCGCCGCGCGTTCGTCGCCAACGGCACCCTCGCCCGTACGCCGGAGGGGTATCTCGCTCAGGCGCGCATCAGCGCCGCGCACGCCGACCTCGTAGCATCCGATCCCACCGGGTCGACGATCGCCCAGATCGCGCTGCGCTGGGGGTTCGCCGATGCGGCGGGTTTCGCCGCCGCCTACCGTGACGCGTACGGGAGCGACCCGCAGGCGACCCTCGATCGCTGACTCAGCGATCGCGGTCGGTGTACTCGCCCGGACGCTCCGTGTCGTCTCGCGACTCGTCGCCGGAAGGCAGCTCCACGTCGGTGTAGGAGCCGGCCTCGTCGGCGCGGGGTCGTGCTTCGGTGCCGTCGGCGCGCTCGTTGTCGACGTACTCACCGGGGGCGTCGAGGTTGCGACCCGCCTCTTCGCCGTCGGGGAGTTCGACTTCGGTGTACTCGCCCTCGTCCGGCCCCGTGCCGTGGCCGGTGGTGTCGCGATCGCCCATGATGCGCCTTTCTCGTCGTGGTGGTTCCGAGGCTAGCCCCGAGAAGGAACGGGCCACGGGTGCTTGACACCCGCTTGCTCTGTCGCCGCCCGGGTGTCAAGGGCACCCGTCCGCGTTCCGCGGGGGAGGAGAGTGGATGCCATGCCAGCTCTCGCCATTCTCCTCATCGTCGTCGGTCTCGTCTTCCTTTTCCTCGGCATTTTCGTCGAGGCCGTGAAGTTCCTCCTGTGGATCGGCATCATCATCCTGATCATCGGCGTGATCGCCGCGCTGATGCGGTTCGTCCGCCGCAACACCTGACCTCGACTGCTCAGGCCGCGAACAGATCGCGGGCCCGGGGCCGGCGTACGGATGCCACAGCGTCCAGCGCCGGCCCCAGCTCGTCGTACGCGAACTGGAAGCCCGCCGCCGTCAGTACGGCCGGGGTGGCCCATCGACTCTTCAGCACCAGCTCGGGTTCGTTGCGGAGCACCGCCATCGCCGGGTCGAGCATCCATCGGAACGCGGGCAGCCCGAAGGGGGCGCCCGCCACACGTCGCACCTCGCGCATCAGCGTGCGATTGTCCGCGACGCCGGGCGCGGCCAGGTTGACGGGACCGGCGAGGTCTTCCCGATCACGGAGGAATCGGACGGATGCCACGACGTCGTCGATGTGGATCCAACTGAAGCGCTGGCGGCCGCGGGTGCGATGCCACGAGGACATGACCGCGCCGGTGGGGTGGGCGCCGATGCCACGGTAGCGGCGATGCGGGAACCACCAGCTGTCGATCTGCGGGCCGCCGAGACCGAGCCTGCCGAGGGCGAATAGCAGACGGGTCGCCGGCCCGTCGCCGAGCACGATCGCCATGCGCAGCGCTACGCGCCGGGTGGCGGGGAGGTCGTCGGCGAAGAAGGCTCGCTCCCAGCTCGTCGCGACGTCGACCGAGAAGCCCTCGCCGATCACGCCGGTGGTCTCGTCGTTGCCTCGCTCGGTCTCGTGCCGGTAGATGGTGGCGGTCGAGGCGTTCATCCACACGCGCGGGGGGTGCTCGGCATCCCGGACCGCCCGGTGCAGGGCGCGCGTCGTATCGAGGCGTGAGCGCAGGATCTCATCGCGACTGTCGTCGGTGTAGCGGCACGACACGATCCTGCCCGCGAGGTTGATCAGCACATCGGCGCCGTCGACGAGGCGCGCGATCCCGGCCGGGTCGTCCCACGTGACGGTCCCGGCGCGCCCTACCGTCGCCACCTCGTCGCCATCGGCACGGAACGCGGCGGTCAGCGCCCGGCCGACGAAGCCGCTCGCTCCGGCGATCACGACTCGGCGGGGGACGGAGGCGCGGGGCTCGGGCGTCATCCGCTCAGACTACGACCGCGGGGTCAGGCGTCGTCGGAATCGGGGAGGTTCTGCGCGATCTTGCTCGATTCCGCCGAGCCGCGACCGACGCCCGGCTCGTACTGCGCGATGAGGGAGTCGGCATCCACGTGGTCCTCGCCGCCGTCCGCGGAGGGGGGCGGCGACGCGGGAGTCTCGTGAGGGGCGTGACGCGACGTCGAGCCGCTCTCGCCGCGGGCATCGTCGGTGCCGCGTTCCATGTCGCCGTCGGCCGCACGGGTGCCGACGCCCGGCACGTCGTTCTGGCTCGAGACGTTCTGCACGCGCGCCTCGTCGGCGTCGTCGATCTCGGTCGCGGACACCGCGCCGGTGTCCGCTCCCGCGCCCCCGGCGGGGACGTCGGCGGTCAGGCCTTCGGCATCGGAGACGGTCTTCTCGTGGTCGGCGCCGGGGAGGTCGTCGGGGGGAGTGTTCACGGTGGTCCTTCCGGTGGGTGTGGCCCCACGCTAGGCGTCGCGTCGGGCTCCGGAGACGGGGTTGACGACCTCGCGGAGAAGGGCGACGGCCGCCTCCACGCTCTGCGCGATGACCGCGGCCGGATCACCGTCGAATTCGTGAAGGCGCCACGTCGAGGCATCGTCCGACACCGCGGCGATGTACACCGTGCCGGCCGGATGGCCGGCGTCGTCCGCGTCAGGGCCGCCGACGCCGGTGACGGCCACCGCGTAGTCGGTGTCCACGAGGCGGCGCACCCCGGTGGCGAGCTGGATCGCGCATTCGGCGGAGCACGGATCGATGTCGGCGTCGACTCCGAGCACGTGTGTCTTCGTCGCCATCTGGTAGGCCACGACCGAGCCGGCGAACCATTGCTGCGTGTCCGGCCCCCGGCCGAGGGCGGTGCCGACGGCGCCGCTCGTGAGGGATTCGGCGACGGCGAGACGGGCCCGGCGCTCGGTGAGATCCGCGGCCAGGTTCGTCACGGCCTCGTCGAGAGAGGTGTCGCTCATGGGGTGTCCTTTCGCTCTGCGGGGCTCATCGCCCCCGAGGGGGGACGGTCTGGATAGGCTCGGTGCGATCCCCGAAAGGAACCGCCATGCAGCAGCGCCCCCTCTCTCGTACCGGCCGCGAGATCTCCGCGATCGGTCTCGGCACCTGGCAGCTCGGTCCGGATTGGGGCGGGGTGAGCGAAGACGACGCCCTGCGGGTTCTCGGGGTCTCCGCCGACGCGGGCGTCACGCTGTTCGACACCGCCGACGTCTACGGCGACGGCCGCTCCGAGGAGCTCATCGGGGCGTTCCTGCAGCAGTCCGGGGCGGGCGGCATCACCGTCGCGACGAAGATGGGTCGCCGCGAAGACCAGGTGCCCGAGAACTACACGATGGAGAACTTCCGGGCGTGGACCGAACGATCGCGTCGTCTGCTCACGCAGGACACGCTCGACCTGGTTCAGCTCCACTGTCCCCCGTCGGCGGTCATCGACGACGACGCGACCTGGGACGCGCTCGACCAGCTGGTGTCCGAGGGCGTGATCGCCGCGTACGGCGTGTCCGTCGAGACGATGGACCAGGCGATGTCGGCGCTGCGGCGGCCGAACCTGACCAACCTCCAGATCATCTTCAACCCGTTCCGGTTGAAGCCCCTGGACGAGGTGCTGCCGGCTGCTGCCGAGAAGGGCGTCGCGGTCTTCGCGCGCGTCCCGCTCGCCAGCGGCCTGCTGTCCGGGAAGTACACCGCCCAGACGACGTTCGACAAAGACGACCACCGCACCTACAACCGCAACGGCGAGGCGTTCGACAAGGGTGAGACGTTCTCGGGCGTGCCGTTCCCCGAGGGTGTCGCGGCGGCCGACGAACTGAAGGCGGCTCTTCCCGAGGGCGTTTCGCTGCCGGCGGCGACCCTCGCCTGGATCGCGTCGCGCGAGGGCGTCACCTCCGTCATCCCCGGCGCCCGGTCGGCGGAGCAGGCTTCCGCGAATGCCGCCGCGGCCGATCTGCTCGAGGCGGGCTTCGACCTCGACGCCTTCGACACGCTCGTGCGCGACGTGTACGACCGTCGTCTGCGCGCCGAGATCCACCCGCAGTGGTGAGTCGACGCCGCGCCTCGGCTTGACCGGGCGCGGCGTCATCGCAGACCCGTCGACGCGACGCCCTGGATGATCTGCTTCTGCGCGACGAAGAAGACGAGGATCATCGGCACCGTGGCGATGACGCTCGCGGTCACGATGATCTCCCAGTTCCACTGGCCGCTGAAGCCGAAGGCATCCACCATCGCTTTCAGGCCCCGCGGGATCGTGAAGGTCGACGAGTCACGCAGGTAGATGAGCGCGCGCATGAGGTCGGTCCAGACCGCTTGCACCTCGAACACGAGGGTCACCGCGAGGGCGGGGCGGGCCATCGGGAGCGCGATCCGCCAGAACACCGCCCACTGGGACGCCCCGTCCACCCGCGCGGCGTCGAAGAAGTCCCGCGGAAGGCCCAGGAAGAACTGCCGCAACAGGAAGACGTAGAACGCGCTCGCGAAGAGGTTCTGCGCCCACAGCGGTACGAGCGTGCCGACGAACCCGAGCGAGTTCCAGATCAGGAACGTCGGGATCATGGTCACCGCCCCCGGGAGCATCATGCTCGCCAGCACGAAACCGAACAGCACCCCTCGGCCGCGGAACCGGAACCACGTGAACCCCCACGCGACCATGGCGCTGGAGAGCGTGACGGTCACCGCTGCGAGAACCGTGACGATCGCGGTGTTGGCGAACCACAGCGCGAGCGGGGCCTCTTGCCAGACGGCCGCGTAGTTGCCCAGCGTGAACGTCTCGGGGATGAGGCGATTGTCGAACACCTCGCCGCGCGGTTTGAAGGACGCGCTCACGAGCCACACGAACGGATACGTGAACACCACGCCCAGCACCGAGAGTGCAGCGATGACCAGGACGCGCACGACGCGGGCACGGCGTCGCGCCGACGCCGACGGGTTGCTGCGAACGATCGCGCGCGGCGCGTGCGCCGCCGGCCGCTCGGGCTCGTGGAGGTCTCCCGGGGCGGTGATCGGGACGGTCCGGCTCATCGCTGGCCCCCTTCGTAGTAGACCAGGCGGCGCGAGACGAGCAGCTGGATGCCGGTGACCACAAGGATCAGGGCGAAAAGCAGCCACGCCATCGCCGAGGCGTACCCCATGTGGAGGAATTCGAACGCCTGCTGGAACAGGTAGATGACGTAGAAGAGTGCGGCGTCATTGCTGTAGGTGCCGTTCCCGGCGCCGAAGAACGCGGTGTAGGCCTCGTCGAAGGTCTGCAGACCCGCGATGGTGTTGACCACCACGATGAAGAACAGGGCGGGACTGATGAGGGGCAGCGTGACGCTCCAGGACTGTCGCCAGAAGCCGGCGCCGTCCAGGCGTGCAGACTCGTAGAGCTCGACGGGGACGTTCTGCAGTGCGGCGAGCAGGATCAGCACCGACGACCCCACCGTCCACAGGCTCATGAGGATGAGCCCCGGCTTGATCCACGCGGGATCGGTCGTCCACGCGGGCCCGTCGATCCCGACGACCCGCAGAGCGCTGTTGATGAGCCCGTTCTGCCCGTTGAACAGCAGCAGGAACAGGATGCCGACGGCCACCGGCGGCGTCATCTTCGGCAGGAAGAACAGCGTGCGGAACAGGCCCGCCCGGCGACCCGCCCGGTTCAGCAGCAGGGCGAGAGCCAGCGCGACGGCGATGTACAGCGGGATCTGCACCAGCGTGTAGAACGCGGTGTTGCCGAGCGACTGCAGCACCTTGGGGTCTTCGGCGAGCTGGGCGTAGTTGTCCAGGCCGACGAAGCGCGGGTTTCGGATCACGTCGTAGTCGGTGAGCGAGAGGTAGACGCTGTAGAGCAGTGGCCACGCCGTGAAGACCGAGAAGCCGACGATCCACGGCGAGAGGAACAGCAGGGCCGAGCGCAGGTTCCGGCGAGCGGCCCGCCGGCGGGACCGCTCGCGCGTCAGGTCGCGGGCGGCCGGGGCGGTCGTGGCCACCTCAGCGGTTCTCGATCTCGGCCCACGCATCGTCCAGCGCCTTCTGCGCCGTCTGCTGCGCGCTCGCGAGAGCATCCTCGGGCGTGGATTGCCCGTTGAGCACCGCGTTGACGGCGTCCTGCCAGGCCTGGGTGAACTCGGCGTCGGCGGGGTTCGCCGGGAGCGAGAAGGTGTGGTCGTTCGCCTCGTACATCGCGTCGACCGCGTCGCTCCAGGGGGCCGTGGTCGCCGTGACCTTCTCGCGCACGAGGGCGTCGGCGGTGGCGTTTCCGGTGAGGATGCCGGTGAAGGGCTTGCCCTCGGCCTCGCGTGCGGCCAAGCGGGCGTCGGCGGCGGCCTGCCACGCGTCGACGGAGGTCATCACGCGGGCCCAGCGGCACGCGGCCTCGGGGTTGTCGCTGCCGGCGGGGATGGCCCACGTGGAGCCGGAGGCGTAGGCGAGCGGTTCTCCCTCGCTGTCGCGAACCGTGTCGAACACGAGGGGGGCGTCGGGTGAGACGTCGTTGAGGATGTTGACGTACCACTGCTCCATCGGCATCGCGCCGAGAACGCCGGTGGCGAACTGGTTGCCCGCCCCGAAGAAGTCGGCCGAGTCTCGGAACGCCTTCACGGCGCTGAACCCGCCCTGCGCGTCATAGATGCCCACGGCCCACTCCAGCGCCTGCACCACGGCGGGGTCGTCCAGCTGCGCCGTGCGGCCGTCCTCCGAGATCAGATCGGCGCCGCCGGCCTTGGCCCACAGGGGAAGGAACTCCGGCAGTTTGCTGTCGACGCCGATGACATCGAGCCGTCCGCCCTCGCGGCGCATCAGGGCCTGGTTGGCGGCGGTCATGGCATCCCGGTCCGAGCCGTTGACCGCGGAGATGTCGAGCCCCGCGCCCGCGAGCAGGTCCGCGTTCGCCATGGTGATCTGGATGCCGTTGAACTCGGGGATGCCGTAGATGCGGTCGTCGAGGGTGACCTGCGCGATCGCCGAGGGCACGTACTGCGACGTGTCGATGCCCTCACCCTCGATGCAGGCGTCCAGGGGGATGATCGCCCCGCGCGCGGCGAGCGAACCGATCTGGTTGCGATCGGCGTAGATGATCTCCGGCGGCTGGCCGCTGGCGATGGCGGACAGGAACTGTTGGATGTCGAGTTCGCCCTCGACCAGGGAGACCTCGACGCCGCTCAGGGCCTCTTTGGCGAGGTCCATGCGGGTGGTGGCGACTTCGTCGACGCCGCCGAATCCCATGACGGTGAGTGTCCCGTCGAGCTCCGCACCGGAGTCGTAGTCGGCGCCGGAGTCGTCGGCGCCACCGGTGCCGACGGCGCAGCCGCCGAGGGCGAGGACGCACGCGAAGGCGAGGGGGAGCAGAAGGCGTCGGGGGGATGCCATGGCGAGACCTTTCTCTCGACCCACCGAGAAGTGGGCAACGGAGGAAGGTAAGAACCGCTTCTCGGATAATCCGAGGGGGTTGACAGCGAAAGAGCCGGGCCCGCCCCGAAGGGCGGACCCGGCTCTCGAGGAGGTCGGCGTCAGCTGACGTCGCCGCGCCACGCGCCGGACTCGGCGCCGCGCGACTCGATGTACTCCTTGAAGTTGGCGAGATCCTTCTTGACCGAGTGGTCGTCGGCCCCGAAGACGGCGCCGGCCTTCTCGAGCAGGCCCGTGGGGTCCCAGTCGATCTGCACCGTGACGCGGGTCTCATCGTCGGATAGGCGGTGGAAGGTGACGACGCCGGCGTGGTTCTCCTCGCCGCCGACGCTGTTCCACGCGACGCGCTCGTCGGGGTGCTGCTCGGTGATCTCGGCGTCGAACTCGCGCTCGGCGCCGGCGATCTTGACCTTCCAGTGCGTGAGGGTGTCGGTCTTCTGCGTGATGGACTCGACGAAGCTCATGAAGTGCGGGAACTCCTCGAACTGCGTCCACTGGTTGTACGCGACGCGAACGGGGACGTTGACGTCGATGGTTTCGATGACCTGGGCCATGATCTCCTCTTTCGTGTGATCCGGGGCTGCCCCCAGTCTTCGCGCGTCTGACCCGGTAACCCCCGGGGGTTGAGGGATCGGCCCGAGTGGCCTATAGGCCCCGCGTCGCTCAGGCGCGTCCGCGCAGGATCAGGTGCCAGTACACCCACGGCAGAATGCGGCGATCGGCGATCCAGGTCGAGCGCCGCTCGCGCGAGAGGGAGCGCCAGAAGGGGATCGTCGGTCGCGGGCGACCCCACCGGTCGAACTCGGCGAAGACGACGGTCCCGCGTGAGACGGTGAAGGGGACGACGCTGTACCCGTCGTAGCGGGCGCTGGGCGCCTGACCGCGGAGCGCGGAGCGCAGGTTCTTCGTCAGCACCTTGGCTTGCGGACGGATCGCTCCTCCCGACGGGCGCGTCGCGACGCGGGCCGCATCGCCGAGCGACCAGATGTCCGCGTAGCGGCGATGCCGCAGGGTCTCGGGATCGACGTCGACGAAACCGTGGGGGTCGTCGTCCGCGGACAGGCCGCTGCCCGCGATCCACTCGGGCGCCCGCTGTGGCGGTACGGCGTGGAGGACGTCGTAGGAGAGGGTCTCCTCGTCATCGCCCTGGCCGATGGTGACGGTGCGAGCGTCGGCGTCCACGCTGCGCACTTCGCGGGAGTACCTCACCTCGACGCCGTACCGGTCGAGCACGCGGTGGAGCTCGCGGTCCACGTCGGGAACACCGAAGGGCACCGGGTCTGGAAGGACGAGCACTTTTCGGATGTCGTCGAGCACGCCGAGCGACCTCCACCAGTCGCACGCGAGGTAGAGGGGCTTCTGTGCGGCCGCGCCGCACGAGGCCGGCTCGGCGGGCTGCGTGAAGACCACCGTGCCGCGGCGCAGGTCGCGCAGCACCGCCGACGCCCGGGTGGCGAGATCGAGCGTGTAGTTCGACACGCCCTCGGGGCGATCCATCGCCTCGGGCAGACCGGGCACCTGTTCCCAGGCCAGCCGCAGACCCGCCGCGACGATCAGCTGGTCGTAGTCGAGGTGCCCGCCCGACACCAGGTGAACCCGTCGGGCCTCCGGATCGACCGTGAACGCCTCGTCACGCAGCCATCGCACGCCCGGGGGCGTGACGTCGCCCTGCGGGCGGACGGCGAGCGATGCGCGTGCCGTGCCTCCGGCGATGTGCGACTGCAGCGGCGCGTACACGTGCTGCGTGCGGGGTTCGACGACCGTGACGTGACCGAGCCGTGCGCGAGTGAGGCGCCCAGCGATCGAGAGCCCGGCGTTGCCGCCCCCGATCACCACGATGTGCGGACCCGAGGTGGGCGAGTGCGGCATGCGGCATCCTTCCGTTTGTCTCAGCCAACCCCGCCCGCGCCGCACCGGCGACCGGGTTGACAGCGGCTCAGGCGAACGAGTCGGCGGATCCCGCATCCTCCGGCGGCTCGGGGACGACGTAGAGCCCGCTCGGGGAGTTCGCCATCGTCATGAGCGCTTCCAGCCAACTGCGGTTCAGCGCGGGCGGGCGGCCCCCGTGGAACTTGAACACGATGTTCGATCGCGGGTGGATCCAGACCGCCGTGCGGCCGCCCCCGGTGCTGACATCGTCCTTCCACTGGAAGTAGAAGGGTTCTCCGCGGCGCAGCTTGTTGCCCACCACGATCTGCAGGTGGGCGAGAAGGCGATCGTCGAAGTCTGTACGAACGGTGCCCTCGTAGATGAACTTCCCCATGGCGCGGTCTCCTCGTTGGCGGTCTTCGTCACTGTGCCCGGCGTTCGCATCCCGGAGCGACTTCGCAGACGCCGTGCGTCACGACGGCACCGAATGCGAAGAGAGTCAGAACATCCGTGCCGTCTGGCCCGGGTTTCGGCCGTACATGTCGCGGTAGAACTTCGCGAATCGTGACGGACTGGAAAAGCCCCACCGGCGGGCGACGTCGCCGACGCTGTCGGTGCCGCTCACGAGGTCGCGATGAGCCGCGGTCAGGCGCACCGTTCGCAAATGGGTGGACGGCGTCGTGCCCAAGGCTCGGCGGAAGGCGTGCTGAAGGCCGCGCGTGGAGATCCCCGCCGCCGTCGCGACGTCGTCGATGGTGATCGGTCGATGCGCGTGCGAATCGATGAAGGCGAGGGCCCGACGCACCGTGCGCGGTGCGGCGGCCCGCTGGGTCGCGTGATCGAGGGCTTCCCCGTAGGTGGTCGAGAAGACCGAGAGGGTGGACAGCAGCGCGTGCCGCTCGAGTTCCGCCGCGACGAGCGGATGCTCGTGACCGGCGACGAGGGCGGATGCCACGTACCCGAAGCTGCGTTCCCACTGCGACGCGAGCATCCGGTCCCGCGCGACCGAGTCGAGCGTCCGCAGCACGAGACGGTCGTCGCCCGATACGGCGCGAGCCACTCGCTCGGCGGACGTGCGGTCGAACAGGAATGCGCGCACCTTGCCGGTGCCGCTCCAGCGGGCGCGCATCGGCCCGTCGCCGGTGAGCCAGGGCTGCCGCGGATCGATGTCGCGACCTTCCGCCCGCAAGCGGGCATCGAGGGCGGCGAGCTGGCAGGCCATGATCTGATCGTCCAGCTGCACCGACGAGCGGACGTCGGCCCGGAGGGAGTACTGGACGAGCGAGAACGTTCCGGAGTCGATCGACGACCAGTCGAAGCGCACCCGGTCGGGGTCGACGTGATCCAGACGTGCGCCCGGAACGAACTGCCGCCACACCGCTTCGACATCGTTCGCGCCCGTCGCGCGTACGGTGAGGACTTCCCCCATATGACCCTCCTCCACGGCCTCGACCGCCGTGGCATCCGGGATATCTTGCCTCCGGCTCGCGGGTCCAACGTGCGGTCGGACGCCGCGCGCCAGGGTTCGGCCTCGGAGCGAAAGCACGGGAGTACGGGGCGGGTCCAGGCGGTGTCAAGGGGGCGGGAACGCTGCGAGTACCGCCGTTGGATGGAGGAGTCGCCGACGCGGCGACCCGCGATACCGCATCGCGGACGACGAAAGGATTCCGCCATGAGCGACGCTTCGATCGACCCCGTCTCCTCGGACCCGACCGTTCCGCAGGCTCCGGATGCGGTGACCGGCGTGCAGCCCCTCCGCGACGGCGACACGTCCATCGAGCCGGACCCGTCGCTGGATCCGGCGCAAGCGGAGTGGGATGCCACGACCGCGCTCGACGAGGGTGCGGACCCCGCGGACCTTGATCCCGCCACGGCGACAGGAGCGGACCCGGCGGAGATCCCCGCCGACGACAGCGACATCCCCCTCGCGGATGTCCACCCCGAGTCCACGGGGACGGACTCGCAGGGGGAGGACCCCGGCGTCGTGGAGCTGGGCGAAGAAGGTCAGGGCGACCTCGCCCCCGAAGACCTCTGAGTGCGATCTAGCCGCCGTCCGCCGCGATCCCGCTCTTGACCGGCCCTGCGTTCCGGGACGGGCCGCCGGGGGAGTGGCGGCGGCGGAGGACGCGCAGCGGCGTCGCCGCGCGCGCGACACGCGTTCCGGCGTAACGCACCCCTCCCCGTACGCGCGCGCCGACGGCGATCCAGCTCGTCACCGACCGCTCGATCGCCCACACCGGCGCCCACAGGGCCGCGGAGGGGCGGAAGACGCCCCGACCGCCCGCGCGTCGGCGCCCGCCCTCCGCCGCGGCCACGACGCCGAGCGCGATCAGCAGAAGAACCCCGCGTCGGCGGCGCAGGGCCACGATGGTCGGGAGCAGGGTCAGCTCGAGGAGCAGACGAGGTGGCTGCGCGAGACTGTCGTACGCCTGCCGCACCCGTTGTCCGAGGAAGTGCGACAGCGTGGGCGGGCGCCGCGCGACGAACACGTCACGGCGAAGCCGCACGACGCCCCCGGCGGCGCGGACGGTGCGTTCGAGCTCGAGGTTCTCGAACAAGCAATCGGGGTCGTACCCGCCCGTGCGTTCCAGCACGGAGCGCCGGATGCCGTACGTGCCCGAGTAATCGCGGTGGAAAGCGCGGTTGAGCAGCGTGCGGCCGGTGTCCCATCGCGCGTGCCAGGGCAGCGGATCGAACACGTTCTGCGGAGCGACCAGGTGCGCATCCGCGAGTGCCGACACCACGGCATCCAGGCCCGCCCGGTCGTAGCGGACGTCGTCGTCGGCGAGGACGATCCGCTCGTGCCGGGCCACGGCCACACCCGTCAGGACGCCGCGCACCTTGCCATTGGCGCCGTGCGCGAGGGCGGGGCGCACGTGTCGGACGAGTCCCGGAAAGGCGCGGGCATGGGCGGCGAAGAGCGGCGCGTCGGACCCGTCCACCACCGTGACGTCGATCCAGCCCGCCAGTTCGCCGAGGTAGTCCGTGAGGTCGCCGATCGCGTCGTCGTCGCTCCACCGAAGCGGCAGGACGTACTCCGCCGCGAGGCGCATCAGTCGTCCGTGCGGAATCCTGCGGCTTTGTGCGTCCCGTCGCAGAAGGGCTTGATCGTCGACAGGCCGCACCGGCACAGCGCGACCGTGCGACGGTTCTGGGGGATGGGCCGGCCCGCGGCGTCGCGGAGGTCGACCTCTCCGCGCACGAGGAGCGGGCCGTCGGGATAGGCGGTGATGCGGGCCGGATCCGCCATCATCGACCCTCTTCGGGCCGCAGGGACGACTCCCCGCGCGACCACGCGTCGAGCAGATGACGGCCGACCCTGCCATCGACGTCGAGGCACGCGGCGGCGCCGAAGAGGATGTCGGGGAGCAGGTCGGGGCGATCCTCCGCGAGTGCGCCGGCCAGGTCGCGCGCGGCGATCTGCTCGTGCACCGCGTCGGCTTCGACGTGCTCGTCGAAGTACGCGCACACGTCGTCGCCGAAACCGAGGCGCCGCAACCCCTCGGCGTAGAGGCGATTGGGGATCGACGACGTCATCTCGAAGGCCGCGAGATGACCGACGATCGCTCCCAGCAGCCGGCGATTGAGCCCGAACATCGACATCGTGTTGTGGGAGGCGAGGGTGACGGCGGGAACGTCGTCGATGTAGGCCCCGTAGGCGTCGGAGAGTCCGGCGCCGCGGACCGCGCGCGCGAACAGTTCGGCGTGCACGCGCTCCGGGTTGCCGCCGCCGTACTCGTCGGACTGGATCTCCACGAGCGCCGCCTTGGGTCGCCCCGTCAGCCGCGGGATAGCCCATGAATGGGGGTCGGCTTCCCGCAGGGTGTAGACCGTGCGATGCACGAGGAGCTCGTGCGCCTGGTCGAGGGTGGCCTTTTTCGCGAGGTAGCGCGAGAGGCTCGGGCCGGTGTCGGCGGCGGTCAGGGCGAAGAGGCAGCGGGCCACGGCGTCCGCCGTCGCCGCCGGCGTCTCGGGGACGGCCACGCGATCGCGGAGTGTCGCTTCGAAGGCCCGCTCGATGACGCGACGGGTCGCGACGAGCGACGGGTCCCATTCGAGATCGGGAGCGAACGCCGGGATCGATCCGTAGGCCGAGGCGTAGAGCGCGAAGAGGGCGAGCTGCAGATCGTCGTCGGCGGCGACGTCGGGCGAGGCCTCCACGGCGGCGTCGGCGAGGGCGGTGTGGGCCGTCGGCATGCCGCCGCACAGGTGCTGGAGGATCGCGGCGCTCACCGGGCCGCGTGGCGGGAAGGGTGGTGAATCGTCCGCCCCTTCCGCGTCGGAGAGAACGGGGGAGGAGGAGGTGACGGACACCCCGGCACTCTGGCGGCGAGGGGCGCGATCACCGAGACCCTTGACAAGGACGCGCACGCGACGAGAGGGCCACCCGTGTCGGGTGCCCCCTCGTCGTTCGTGCTCACTGCTCGATCGGGTGCGGAGCGCTCTCGTGCGCAGCGATCACGTCGTCGGAGTCGTCGGTGGACACCGCGATACGGCGCGGCTTGGCCTTCTCGCTCACCGGGATCGTCACGGACAGCACTCCGTTGCGGTACGACGCGCTGATTCGATCCGTGTCGATGCCCTGGCCGAGGTTCAGCTGGCGAACGAACGAGGCGGTCTCGCGCTCGCGCGTGATCCACTTCACACCTTCCCCGGCGGCGAGCGTCCGCTCGGCCCGGATCGTGAGCAGCTGGCCGTCGACATCGATGTCGACCGAGCCGGGGTCCACGCCCGGGAGATCGGCGGACAGCACGTAGTGATCGCCGTCGCGATAGAGGTCCATCGGCATGCGGCGGGGTCCTCCGCGTCGGGCGTCGAGGAGCGTCGACGCGAGGCGGTCGAGGTCGCGGAATGGGTCGTAAGCGGCCATGGTCGTTTCTCCTTTTCGATCGGTCCGGATGTCGGATCCGGAGGTGGTCATAGGTTGAGTCTGTGTGACTCAACTTGCGATCAGATTAGCACTCTCGTAGGGAGAGTGCCAAGAGTTCGTCGCGCGATTGTGCTCCCGTCGGACCGCCGCCGCAACCCCCGTGCCGGACCCCCGCGCACCGCGGTGTGGTGGGCCCCGGATGCTGCGGCCCCTGGACGGCATCCGGAGACGACGAAGGAGAGCGATGTACTTCCACCGGCAAGAACTCCAGCACAAGGCCACCCCCGACAAGCCGGATGCGGTCTACGCGCGCAAGCTTCAGGAGGTGCTCGGCGGACAGTACGGCGAGATCTCCGTCGCGATGCAGTACCAGTTCCAGGCGTGGAACATGCACATGCCCGGCAAGTACCGCGACCTCGTGTTCGGGATCGGTGCGGAAGAGATGGGGCACGTCGAGATGCTCGCGATCATGATCGCGCAGCTGCTCGAGAAATCGCCGCTCGGCATCACCGAGGAGGCCGTTCAGGCGGACCCGACGGTGGCCGCCGTCGTCGGCGGTACCGACATCCAGCACGGCATCGTCGCGGGTGCCGGCGCTCGGCCGGTCGATTCGATGGGTAACCCGTGGCAGGGCAGCTTCATCACGGCCAGCGGCAACCTGCTCGCGGATTTCACGGCCAACGCGAACGCCGAAATGCAGGGACGCGTGCAGGTCGCGCGCCTCTACCACCAGACCGACGACCACGGCGTGAAGGACCTGCTCGCCTTCCTGCTCGCCCGCGACACCATGCACCAGAACCAGTGGGCGGCTGCTGCGGCCGAGCTGCAGGAGGAGGGGTACGAGAGCCTCCCGGTGCCGAGCAATTTCCCGCTCGAGAAGGAGGATCGCGACGTGTCGTACCAGTACATCAACTTCTCCGACGGGGCTGCGGCCGCCGAGGGGCGCTGGGCTTCGGGACCGACGCCCGACGGAAAGGGCGAGTTCACCTACCTCGCGTCTCCCGAACCCGGCGTGCCGATGCCGCCGCCCACGCACCCCGATGTGCGGTTCTACGGCACCACCGAGCTCCCCAACACCGTGGAGAAGCTCGCCGGCCGCGCGCAGGACGCGCTCCACAAGGAATGAGCGGGCCGGAACAGCCCGGCGCCGACGCCGACCAGCGTCTCGGTGCCGGGCACGAGCGCACCGGAGCGAGCTTTCCGGCGATGCGGGCGGCCAAACGGCCGCGCTCGATCGTCGCCGGCCCCTACGGGCACCCGTTCCATCCGATCGCGGTCACGATCCCCATCGGGGCGTGGTCGTCGAGCCTCGTGTTCGACCTCGTCGGCCTCGCCGCCGACGAGCCCGCCGCGTTCGCCGCCGGCTCGCGGTTGCTCATTGCGATCGGCCTCGTCGGGGCCGTGGCCGCGGCGGTGCTCGGACTCCTCGACATGTCGCGGATCGAGAAGCGCACGGCGGCGCACCGCACCGCGCTCGCCCACCTCGTGCTGAACACCACCGCGATCGTGCTGTTCACGCTGGGTCTGGTCGTGCGCCTGCTCGACGCCGGACGCATCCCCCTCGTCGCCTTCCTGCTGAGCCTGATCGCGGCGGCGGGACTGTCGGTGTCGGGGTGGCTCGGCGGCAAGCTCTCCTACCGCTGGGGTGTGCGCGTCGCCGACGAGCAGACGCAGCGCGAGGGCTTCGAGACGGCCTGACGGGACCGGGTGGGGCGGGCGCTCGCGCGCGTCCCACCGGTCACCGTCTGCCGCGCGGGAACCGCCGCCATCCGCCGCTGACCGCACCGGCGTCCTGCAGGGGCACCAGCACGGCACCGGTGGTCACGGGCGCGGGACGGCGACGCAATCCGAGCGCGCGCTGCAACAGACGCATCGCCCGGTCGTACAGCCGGGGAGCGAGAAACCGCAGGGGGCGCGCCACGAACTGCGCCGCTCCCACCGAGACCTCCCGACGGTGACCGCGGGCGGCGCGTTCGATCGCGTGCGCGACCCGCTTCGCCGACACGACCGGCGGGAGCGGGTACGGGGTGCGGCCGGTGACGTTGGCCGCGCGCCGATAGATCGGGGTGTCGATGCTCGCGGGCAGCACGATGCGCACCCGGATGCCACGGTGCCCGAGCATCTCTTGACGTAGGGCACGCGCGAAACCGAGCAGCCCGTGCTTGGCCGCGACGTACGGGCCGACGTATGCTCCCGCGACCTGGGAGAAGAGGGATCCGACGAACACGATCGTCCCCGCGCTCCGCGCGCGGAAATGCGGGATCACCGCCCGGGCGTCGCGCATCGGGCCGAGCAGGTTCGTCTCGATCACACGATCGCGTACGTCATCGGGGGTGTCCTCGGTCGACCCGTACGAGAACACCGACGCCGCCGAGACCCAGACATCGATCCGCCCGAACCGGAGGATCGCGGCATCCACGGCTCGCTCGGCGCTCCCCGGTCGGGACAGGTCCAGCGCGAGGGTCAGGACGTCTGCTCCGAGCCGGCGGCAGTCAGCGGCCGCAGTGTCGAGCGCGAGGGGATCCCGCGCGATCAGCACGAGCCGGGCACCGCGGCGCGCATATCGCATAGCGGTGGCCCGCCCGATGCCGCGCGACCCTCCGGTGATGACGACGACCTGGTTCATGGGGCTCCTCGAGCTCGGGTGCGCACGATGTGCGGGATGCCGCGACCATAGGCGCGGGTGCACCCGGTGCCCCCGGGGTTGACGTGCCACCACCGAGGACCCGGTGCGCGCTGCTTCGGTCCGTCGCCCGGGTACAGGGCCTCCGTGAGGCGCGCAACCCCGTGGGCGCCGACTCCGCCACGACCCACAGTGACCGCATGGCCGACGACGACACTGCACCCACCGACACGACGTCGCACGACGGGATCTCCGAGGTCGCCGACGGGGTGCTCAAGATCACCCGTGCGGTGACGAACTGCTACCTCGTCGACACCGACGACGGCGCGGTGCTCGTGGATGCCGGACTGCCGCGGATGTGGCCGCTCGTGCTGGACGCGCTGCGTTCGAGGCGGCTCTCGCCCGACGATCTCATCTCGGTCTATCTCACCCACGGGCACTTCGACCACGTGGGCGTGGTGACACGGCTGCAGACGGATCATCACGTCCCGGTCCATGTGCACCCCGCCGACGCGAGCCTCGTGCGCCATCCCTACCGGTACGACCGCGAGGCGTCACGTCTGCTGTACCCCCTGAGGCACCCGAGGGGACTGCCTCACCTGTTCCGGATGGCGCGGGCGGGCGCCCTCCGCGTGCGCGGGGCGGAGGTGCGCGGTGACATCCGCGCGCAGACACCGGTGCTCGGCGGACTCGTCCCGATCCCTACGCCCGGGCACACCCACGGACACGTGGCATTCCATCTGCCCGATCGCGGGGTTCTGTTCACCGGGGACGCCCTCGTCACCCTCGACCCCTACACGGGCCGGCGGGGGCCGCGCACCGTCGCCCGCGCGGCCACGGCGGACAGCGCGGGCGCGCTCGCCGTGCTCGCCGCCCTCGCCGAGACCGGGGCGGAGACGGTGCTTCCCGGGCACGGTGACGCCTGGACACGGGGGATCGAACGCGCCGTGGCGGAGGCGCGGGCGGCCGGTCCGCAGTGACCCTGCGGTACTCCGGCGGCGGGGCGCCGGTCCGCCGTGGTGCGCTCTCGAGGCGATACCGTCGGATCGTGTCCGACGCGTCCGCGAAACCCTCCCTGGTGCGGTCCTTGTGGGGCGCAACCCACCCCGGGCCCACGCTCGTGGTCACCACCCTGTCGCTCGCTCTCGGCGTCGCGGCAGGACTGGAGCCCGGCCGGCTGGGGCTGCTCGTGGTCGCCGTCTTCGCCGGGCAGGTCTCGGTGGGTCTCTCCAACGACGCGATCGACGCCGCCCGCGACCTCGCCGTGGGCCGCACCGACAAGCCGGTCGCCGGGGGAGCGCTCACCCCGGAGCGTGCGCTGGCGGTGGCGGTGGCATCCGTGGTCCTGGCTGTCGTCCTGTCAGCGCCGTTGGGTGCGGGCCTGGTCGCCGCCCACGCCATCGCCCTGGCCTCGGCGTGGGCGTACAACGCCGGGATGAAGTCGACGCCGTTCTCGATCGCGCCCTTCCTCCTCAGCTTCGGGCTGTTCCCGTCGTTCGCGCCGCTGTCGCTGCCTCAGCCCGCCCTCGCCGCGCCCTGGGCATCCCTCGCGGGTGCGGCCTTGGGGGCCGCGGTGCACCTGACGAACGTCGTGCGCGACCTCGACGACGATCGAGCGACCGGCGTCCGGGGGCTCCCTCACCGCCTCGGGGCCCGCGCGAGCGTCGTCCTTGCGGCGGCCGGCATCGTCGTCGGCGGCGTCGCGGTGTTCCTCGGCGCGGGCGGGGGCGTCGTGGCCGCGGTGTTCTTCGTCGCGGTGGTGGCGGTCGCCGGCGTCACGATCGTTCTGGCCCTGTCGCGCACACCGGGGCGCGCGGTGTTCCGGCTCACCATGCTCGCGGCCCTGCTGCTGGCGGCCCAGCTCGTCGTGACGTGATCAGCCCTGGCCGGGGCGTCCCGACTCGCCGCCTCGGCGCGCTGCCGCGTCGAAGCCCATCGCGTACGCGCGGGTGAACACCCCGCCGCCCGGCCCGCTGAGCACGGCGCGCAGCGCTGTGGAGCGCGCCGCGTGTGCGGCGACGGACGCTCCGCGGCCGAGCATCGTGTTCAGGAACGCCAACCGAGCCGCGTGCCGCGCCGAGGCCAGCCGTCCTCGCTCCCACGCCGCGAGGCCCTCGGGCTCGCCGCCTCGCATCCACCGCACCAGCAGAGGTGCGAGGGTCAGCGCGTCGAGAAGGCCCAGGTTCATCCCTTGACCGCCGATCGGGCTCACCTCGTGCGCGGCGTCGCCGACCACGATCACTCGCCCCCGCCGCAGCGCGGGCGCCACCGCCCGCCGGACGCGGAAGGTCGTCGCTCCCGTCGTATCCACCTCGACGCCGACGCGTTCTCGGAGCGCGGTGTGCAGGAAGCCGGCGGCATCCGCGAGTTCGCTCGTCCCGGCCCACGCCACGAGTCGCCGCCGCCCGCCGGGGAGCGGGAACGACTCCACCACGCCGGCGCGCTCGAGATGCACCAGCGCCGTGGCTTCGCCCGGGGCGGCGACGTCGACCATCGCGTACCGGTCGGGGTAGTGGTGCGTTCGGACCGCGCCGGGCCGGAAGACGAGGTCTCGGCCCGCCCAGCCCGAGGCCACGATCACCACGCGCGCGCGCCGTTCGTCGTCGCCGTCGGGTCCCGCGGTGCGTACGCGCACCGCCGCACCGTCCTGGAGGATGGCGGTCACCCGCACGCCCCGGCGCACCGGCGGTGCCAGGCGCGTCAGGACGTCCACGGTGTCCGCTTGGGGCAGCGCCGCGACATACGGATGCCGCACCCGCAGCCGATCGAACCGGATCGCCGCCAACGTCCGGCCGTCGGCGCGAGCCTCGCCCCGGCGGATCCGGACGGCGTGCCGCAGCAGCTCCTCGGTGGCTCCGGAATTCTCGAGCAGAGCGAGGGCGGGGGAGTGGATGCCGATGGCCCGGGTTCCCCCGTCCGCGGTGGGCCGCTTCTCGACGATCTCCACCTCCACCCCCCGCGCACGAAGGTCGGCGGACAGCGCGAGGCCGACCGGACCCGCTCCCACCACCAGCGCGTCGATCACGGCGCGTCCGCCGTTCCCGGCGCGAGCGCGAGCACGCGGAACGGCGCCGGGGTCTCCACGCGCCACGGCGCCCCGAGGGCGGACGCGAGTTCGTCGGCCCGGTAGCTGCGACGGATCGAGCGCAGACCGTCGGTGCGCAGGAAGGTGCCCGATGCGAGCGGGGTGATCCCCACCGCGTACAGCGCGTACGCCAGTCGCCCGCGCGCGATGTCGGCGTGCAGCACGGCGGAGCGGGCGAGGGCCCGCGAATCGTCGGCGAATGCCCGCAGCTGGTCGGGGTCGAGGTGGTGGAGCACGTGGTTCGAGAGCACGATGTCGAAACGCTCGCCCGCGGCCAGCAGCTCACTCGAACCGCGCGAGACGAACCGCACCCCCGGCCGTTCGCGCTCGCGCGCGGACACGAGTGCTCGCGGGTCGGGGTCGGCGCCGACCCATTCCACGCTGAGACCGTCGCGTGCGGCCAGCGTCGCGAGGCGCACGACGACGTCGCCCCCACCGCACCCGAGGTCGAGCACGCGCGCCGGGCGGTCCAGGGCCCGCAGGCGCGGACGCAGCCGGGTCCGATACACCGCGCCCCACGCCGACACCGCGCGATTGACGACGTCGAATCGGCGATAGGTCGCCGCGAGCATACCGGGGTCGCACGCGGGGTCGTCCATCAGCTCGGTCAGACCGGTGTCGCGATGCGCCAGGCCTCGCCAGGCCCCGCGGCTCATGCCACCGGGCGACGCAGCACGAGGCGCGCCGCCTCCACCGTCAGACCGGGTCCGAAGGCCAACGCCGCCACCCTGTCTCCGTGGACGCGGTCCGCGTCGGCGAGGAGATCGCGCAGGATGAACAGCAGGGTGGCGCTGGACATGTTGCCGTGGGCGCGCAGCACCTCCCGCGAGGGGGCGAGCGCCGCGGCATCCAGGGCGAGCGCCGACTCGACGCGGTCGAGGATGCTCCGCCCGCCGGGATGCACGGCCCACGCGTCGACCTCGGCGAGATCGCCCAGGACGTCGGCGGCGATCGCGGCGATCTCGCGCCCGATGATCCGCGGCACCTCGGGGGTGAGCGTCATCTCGAATCCCGAGTCGCCGACCGTCCACGCCATGTCCTTCTCGCCCTCGTCGGTGACGAACGTGGCGAAATCCTCCAGGTCGAGACCAGCGCGGCCGTCCTCCGCGGCGGCGACGACGGCCGCGGCGGCCCCGTCGGCGAACACCGACGCGGCGACGATCTGATCCGGATGCGACGACGTCTGCCAGTGCAGGGAGCACAGTTCCGCTGCCGCGACGAGGACCACGGCGTCGGGGTCGGCGGCGACGATACGGGCCGCCAGGCGCAGGGCGGGAATCGCGGCGGCGCATCCGATGAAGCCCAGGTGATAGCGCTCGACGCTCGGCGAGAGATCCAGATCGCGGACGAGAAGGTAGTCCGGCCCGGGCGCGAACATGCCGGTGCACGAGACGGTCACGACGTGCGTGACGGCCGCCGCGTCGCGCCCCGACCCGGCGATCGCGCCGCGGGCGGCCTCGGCGAAGAGGGCGGGGGCGGTGCGGCGGTACTCGTCGTTGCGCGCGCCGGTCGGGGGCATCAGCAGCGCGTCGCCGTCTCGTGCGGCGAGTCCTCCCTCCGACTCCGCGCCGGCCAGCTGCGGCAGCACGGTGTGGCGGGTGTCGATGGCCGCGGCGTCGAACGCGGCGCCCACCAGGCGCTGGCTGCGCCGATCGAATCCGGGCTGGGCGGCGAACAGGTCGCGCAGCGCCGACTGGGCGACACGGGTGCGGGGCAGGGCCGTGCCGATCGAGAGGATGCTCGCGGTCATGCCTCACTGTAGGCATGCTTCGGCCGGTCGGTGGCGGGGATGGTGTCACCCGCCCCTGCCGTCTATGGTGCCGAGACCGTCGTCCCGGGTGTCAACCCCGTCGGGTCTGAGGGCGCATCGACCGTACGGTGGCCGTTCGCCACCGACCGGAAGGCCCCCATGAGCGATGTCGACCCCGCCCGCGTGACCCATCAGGATGCCGTTCGCCGACCGACGCCGCGCGTGTGGATCGTGGCATCCGGGCTCCTGGCGCTCGTGGCCGTCGTCCTCTTCGCGTTCTCGATCCCGGTCGTCGCCGCGTGGGCGTGGATCGGGATCGCCTTCCAGGTCGCGATCTTCGCGGCGATCGCCGTCAACGGGCTGACCGGGCGCCGCGGCTCGTACCAGGGCTACATCTTCGCGGTGCTGATGTGCGTGCAAGCCGCGGTGGCGCTGCTGGTCATGGTGGTCATCGCCGTCGCCGCGTGGGCGCCCCTCGGCTGAGCGAGGGACGCCCGCGGTCGAGGTCAGAGGATCGGCTTGCCGCCGGTCACGGCGACGCGTGCTCCCGAAACGTAGCTGCCCTCGTCGGAGGCGAGCAGGACGTAGACGGGCGCCAGTTCGGCCGGCTGCCCGGCCCGGCCCATCGGCGTCTGCTCGCCGAAGCTCTCGACGGCCTCCTCGGGCATGGTGGCCGGGATGAGCGGCGTCCACACCGGCCCCGGGGCAACGCTGTTGGCCCGGATGCCGCGCTCGCCGAGGAGCTGCGCGAGTGAGGCGGTCATGTTGGCGATCGCAGCCTTCGTGGCGGCGTACGGCAGGAGCGTCGGGTTCGGCATGTCGGAGTTCACCGAGCTGGACCCGATGATCGAGGCCCCTTCCTTCAGATGAGGGAGTGCCGCCTTGACGAGGTGGAAGTACGCGCTGACGTTGGTGGCCCAGGTGTAGTCCCACTCGTCGTCCGACACCTCCTCGAGGGTCTCGTGGCTCATCTGGAACGCCGCGTTGCTCACGAGAACGTCGAGCCCGCCGAGCTGGTCGACGGTGTGGGCGACGAGGTCGCGGCAGTGCTGCGGATCCGAGACGTCACCCGGAAGGAGGATGGCGCGACGACCCGCGTCCTCCACGAACCGGCGGGCCTCTTCGGCATCCTCGTGCTCGTTCAGGTAGGCGATCGCGACGTCGGCTCCTTCGCGGGCGAAGGCGAGGGCGACGGCCTTGCCGATGCCGCTGTCGCCGCCGGTGATGAGGGCGACCTTGCCCTCCAGTCGTCCGGACCCGCGATAGCTGTCCTCGCCGTAGTCGGGTCGGGGATCCATCGCCCGGTCCGTACCGGGCACGTCCTGCTGCTGAGCGGGCTGCTGAGCCATATCGTCCTCCTGGGGGGTGGGGTCTTCCGACTTCACCCGCTCCGGCGCGAACACGCACGAGGGTTGACAGCCTCCGCGTCGCGAGGAGGCGCCTGCACGCGGGGTGTCAGGCGGCGATCACCTCGGGGAGGACGAGCCCTTCGATCGCGCCCCGGTAGTCGGCGATCATCCGCCGACGATCCAGGCGACCCCGCGCCGCGATGGCTGCCGAGCGCAGCCGCGGGCGATGGGAGAGGGCCTCCTGCCACGCGGCGCAGACCGCGTCGGCATCCCGCGGAGTCACGATGCCGAAGCCCGCGACGACGCGCGCCGCGTCGCCCACATCGGTGGTCACCGGGATCGCACCGGAGGCGGCCCCCTCGGCGAGACACAGGGGCGAGGCCTCTCCGAAGGCGCTGGTCAGGGCCACGACGTCGGCGATGCGATAGAGCGCGGGCATGTCCTCGCGCAGACCGAGCGCGTGCACCGGCACGCTCGCGTCGATTCCCGCTTGCGCCACGAGGCTCGCAAACCCCGGGTTGCCGTATGTCATGCCCGAACCGCACAGGACGTAGTGGGACCCGGGGTGTCGCCGCGAATGCCGTGCGACGGTGTCCAGGAACAGCCCGGGGTCCTTCATCGCATCGAAGCGCGCCGCAAGCATCACCACCGGTGCCGACTCGGGGATGCCGAGGCCGAGCCGGATGCGGCGTCGCTCCGCCCGGGTTCCCGGGCGGAACCGCCGCGTGTCGATGCCGTTGTCGATCACCCACGCGTGGGTCGTCGACACCCCCGCGCGCGCGTACGCGTGCGAGGTCGACGCCGCGCACGAGATCGTCGCCGACACCGCTCCCGACGCGCCCGCGTCGACGAGCCAGCCGAGGGCCGGGCCGGAGTGGGTGGGGTCCGAGCGGTGCAGGCACGCGGCGGTCGGGCGGTCGGGGAGCATCCCGGCCCGGTCCAGCGCGACGATGAGACTCAACGGCTGCTCCTTCAGAGAGAGCACGATGTCGGCATCCGCGATGACGGCGGCGGCGTGCTCGAGCTCGGCCCGGCTGAAGGACTCGGGGGTCATCGGCTGGTCGCCGGCCACGCGATCGAACATGTCGATGGTCACTCCGGCGGCGCGAAGCGCCCGAAACCGCGCGTCGTCTCGCGCGTCCTGCAACGAGGCGTCCCGGCGGGCGGCGGAGGTGAGCGAGAGCACCCGGTGTTCCTGGCCCCCGCCGGCGGCAAGGCCGGCCACCACGTCGGAGTGGAGGATGCGGGCTCCTCCGGCGAAGAACCCCTCGTAGAGGGACAACACACGCACGGGTCGGGTCATCGCGGTCGCTTTCCGGGGAGGGGCGCCGCGGTGCGGTGCCGGATCGTTCACCGCGGATGCGGTTTCCCCATGCTGAGGCGTCCACCCCCGGTAACGGGTTACGCCGCGAAGACCATTGCGTGAACGCGTACGTCTCGAAAACGACACCGACGCGCCGGTCCTCGGGGGAAGGACCGACGCGTCGGATCAGGACCGCGGGACGGAACGAGCCCGGTGCCCCGTCCCGCGGTGTCTATCAGGACTGGCGCACGTTGTCGCCGGCCTCCTGAGCCTGGTCGCGCACCGTCTCCGCCGCCGAGGAGGATTCGTCCTTGACATGCTGCACGGCCTCGGTGGCCCGGTCCTTGACGGCCGTGGCCGCTTCGGTCGCGGGTTCCTTCAGGTCGTCGACGATCTCGTGGGCGACATCCTTGGCCTGGTCGACGACCGGCTGTGCCTTCTCCTTGACGGTCGCCGCGGCGTCACGCTCCGCCCGCGTCGGCGGGATGAGCGAGGCCACGACCAGACCCACGCCGAACGCGACCAGGCCGACGGCCAGGGGGTTGCCCTTGGCCTTCGCCTTCGCGTCGTGCGCGGCGCCGTGGACGGCGTCGGTCGCGCCGTGGGCGAGGCCTGATGCGCCCGAGGCGGTGTCGTCGGCCGCTCCCATGAGACGGTCCTTCAGGTCGCCGATGGCGCGGTGGACCTTGTTCTTCTGCCGGTCCACGATCTTCGACGGCGTCACCTTGTCGGCGAGGGCGTCGACGTCCGAGCCGAGTGTCTCGCGGGTGCGCTCGATGTCGGCGCGGATGGCTTCCGGTGAATCGGTCATCGGTTCTCCTCGTTTCTGGTGAATGCGTCCGGGATCTCTCGGAGGGTTTCGGCCGTGACCGGGGCACCCTCGACCTTCTTCAACTCGCTGCGACCGACCGCGAACAGGATGCCGGCCACGATCGCCCACACCACGGCCACGACGACCCCGGCCCAGGCATAGCCCATCAACTGGGCCAGTGCCGCCCAGAGGGCGAGCGACAGGAAGAGCACGATCATCCCCGCGGCGTACCCGGCGCCACCGAGGAGACCGGCTCCCTTCGCGGACTTGGATGCCGAATCCTTCAGCTCCGCCTTGGCGAGCGTGAGCTCCTGGCGCATGAGGGTCGACATGTCCCGCGTGACTTCGCCGACGAGCTCGCCGAGAGACGAAGTCGCGGCGCGCTGCTCAGACGGTGTCGGGTCGGTCATCGCGCACCTCGTCTCCGCTTCCGTCGATGAGGTGCGCCGAGCGGCTGTAGACGGGCGTGTCGCCCGCGATGCCCTCCGAGACGCGCGCGTCGGCATCGGCGTCGGCGAACCGCGGACCGCTCGGCGGGGTGCCCGTGGCGGAACCGGACGCGCCGGAGGTCGATGCGGTCGAGGTCGCCCCGGCCGCGAGTGCCCGGCTCAGTCGGCCGACGACGAGACCCGCGACGGCCGCGCCGAGGATGAACGCTCCGGGACGGCGCCGCGCGAACGACTGCACCTCCCGCAGAAGCTCCTGCGGCTCTCGATCGGCCAGCCACTCACCGGCGCTCGAGGCGTGCGCGGCGACGCGGCGCACAAGATCACCGGCGAGACCGGACCCCTCGTCCGCGTCGGCCATCCGCGACAGATCGTCGCCGAAAGTCGACGCGCCCGCCGCGAGGCGCTGCTGCTGGCTCGCCGCTTGATCGGACAGTTCGCGCCCGGTCTGGCTGAGGATCTCTGAGAACTGGGCTTTGGCCTCACTGGCCACGGCGACGGCTTCCTCTTTGCCGGTCCGTGCGACCCCGGCGGCTTCGTCCCGGGCTGTCGTCGTGACCCCGGCTGCTTCGTGCGCGGCGGTCTGCGCTTTCGCGCCCGCGTCTGCGCCTCCGTCGTGCGACGCGCTGAACTGCGACATGGTCGCTCCTTCCGTCGTGCTGTTGGGCTCCCCGGTCTAGGCCCGATCCGGCCCGCGGCGCGCGACCCTTGCGCACGGCGATCCTGCGTGCAACGCGCGCATCGGCCGTCATTGCGCGCTCTCAGGCCGGAGAAAGTGCGGATCGCGGCCGTGCGCGCCAACGGTGGTGTCACGGCATGAGTACGATCAGGGCTCGTGCAGAATTCCTTCGACGCCCCGACGTCGTCCGACGCGGATTCCGAGCTGGGTCGTGCGCTTCTGGCCTACGACGAGGCGCGTCGCGCCGCTGCCGCGGAGGCTCGTCGAGCTCTGTCGCTGAACGAACTCGACGCCAAGGCGTTGCTCTTCGTCGCCCAGAACCCCGGAGCCCGTCCGTCGCACGTGCGCGACCATCTGGGCATCACATCCGCGGGAGTGACGACCCTCATCGACCGTCTTGTCCAGCGCGGTGCGGTGAAGCGCGAACTGGACGTGGTGGACCGGCGGGTGAACCACATCACGGCGACCGTGGATCTGGACGCGCCACCGTGGTCGGCCCTGCGGGCTTTCGACGGCGCGGTCGAGTCGGCGATCGCGACGATGGACCCCGGTGAGGCGCGCATCGTGGCCGCGGCGTTGGAACGTCTCACAGCGGCCGGCGCGGCATCCCGCTGACCCGCGTCAGCGGCGAGCGCCCCTCCGCCCCTGCGGCGAGCGCTCAGGCGCGCGAGTGGACGAACGCCTCGGCGCGCGCCTGGAGGAATGTGCACAACGCCGAGAGCATCGCCAGCTCGCCCGAGAGCGCCAGGACGCGCGCCGAGCCCAGGGGGGCGGCGTTCTCGCGCGGTTCGAAGGTCACCGCCCAGCCGGTCGATCCCGCTTCGGTCTCCGGCGCGACATAGAACGTGGTCGAGACGCTGCGCAGCTGCGCGGCGATCAGGCCGGTGTCCGACTCGTCCTCGCCGTCCTGCGGGATCACACGGAGGATCCCGGCGTCGTCGTATCCGAGCGCGCGGAAGTCATCGATCCACGACTGGAGCGTCGTCATCGTGCGGTAGGGCATGGAATGTCCCATCGGTCGTGCCGCGGGGGCGGCGGAGGCTTTTCGATTATGGGTCCCACGAGCGGGGAACGCATCTTCGCCGCGCATGGAACCGATTCCATGCCACAGATCACCGCACGGCGCAATGGTCTATCCGCAAATCGCAACGCGAATCTAGAAATCCTGCGTGGAGCATACGCATGTGGAGACCAGAGACGTCGCGACAGTAGAGGAGATGTGGCAGACCGTTCTCCCGGGCACCCGTATCTCTCGCGCGGACGGCATCCAACCGGCGTTCGTCTTCCACGGTGTTGCCGACACCGGCTTCGGATTCTGCGACTACACGATCGGTTCGATGATGGTGGTCGACACCGACCCGGGCGACCAGATGATCGTCGGCCGCATCGCCGGTCCGCGTATTCGGGCGACCTATCGGAAGGAACGGGTCGATACGACGGTACCGTTCCTGGTGGTCGACCGGCCGGTGGAGATCGCCTTCTCGGGTCGCATCGCGGGGACGGTGATGTCGTTCGCCCGTGCCGACGTGGACGAGGCCGCACGACGGCTGACCGGTGACGACACGTTGCGCGTGCGTCCCACCGGCCACGCCCCGCTTTCGGAACAGCGCTTGCGCTACTGGACGCGAACGTGGGAGTACGGGCGGGACGTCCTTCTCCGCGCCCCCGAGCGCACGCCGTTGATCGAGCACCAGGTGCGTTCGCTCTTGCTCGAGGCGACTCTGATGGCGTTTCCATCCAGCTTCACCGAGGCGCTCGCGGCGGGGCGTCCGGCCCGGCCGCTCCCGGCTCCCGTGCGCCGGGCGAAGGCGTACATCGAGGCGCATGCCACCGGCCCCATCGCGCTCGCCGATATCGCGCAGGCGGCGCGACTGTCTCCGCGCGGTCTGCAGTACGCGTTCCGTACCGCGACCGGGCGCACACCGATGCAGTACGTCCGACGAGTGCGGCTGGATGCCGCCCGCGCAGAGCTGCGGCACGCCGACCCGTCCGTCGACACGGTCGCGGCCATCGCCGCCCGCTGGGGTTTCTCCAACCTCGGGCGCTTCGCCGCGATGTATCGGGGTGAGTTCGGAGAGACTCCGTCGACGACCCTGCGGTCCTGACGTCTCGGCGGCGGTCAATGGCCGCCGTCGAGTCGACCGCTCAAGCGCTCATGGAAGCGCGAGGTCGCGTCGTTCATGCCGGTGATCTCGACCGCCGTGCCCAGCCGGGCGTAGCGGGTCTGCACGGCGTCGAGAGCGGCGACCGTCGAGGCATCCCAGACGTGCGACGCGGACAGGTCGATCTCGACGCGCGAGGGGTCGCGATGGTAGGCGAACTTCGTCGTCAGGTCGTTGCTCGAGGCGAAGAAGAGCTCCCCCTCGACCCGGTAGCGGGCGACTCCTCCCTCGACCTCGCGGTGAACGACGGTGAGGCTCGCGACGCGGCGGGCGAAGAGGACCGCCGCGGCGAGCACACCGACTCCGACACCGATGGCGAGGTTGTGCGTCCACACGGTCACGGCGACGGTCGCCACCATCACGATCGTCTCGCTCACCGGCATCCGGCGCAGGGTGGCGGGGCGGATGCTGTGCCAGTCGAAGGTCGCGACGGAAACGACGATCATGACGGCGACCAGCACCGCCATCGGGATGATCGCGACGACCTCGCCGAAGACCAGCACGAGAACGAGCAGGAACACGCCGGCGAGGAAGGTCGAGATGCGGGTGCGTGCCCCGGAGGCCCGGACGTTGATCATGGTCTGGCCGATCATCGCGCAGCCGCCCATCCCGCCGAACAGACCGGACAGGACGTTCGCGGCGCCCTGACCGAGGGACTCCCGCTTCTTCGAGGACGGGGTGTCGGTGATGTCGTCGACGAGAGCCGCGGTCATCAGGGATTCGAGCAATCCGACGATCGCCATCGCGGCGGCGAACGGGAAGATGATCGCCAGCGTCTCACCCGTCAGGGGCACGTTCGGCAGCAGGAGAGCGGGCAGACTCTCGGGCAGGGCGCCCTGGTCGCCCACGGTGGGCACGGAGATGCCGAACACCACCGCCGCTCCGGTCAGCAGGACGATCGCCACCAGGGGAGCGGGCACCGCGCGGGTCACGCGCGGAAGCAGGTACATGATCGCCAGGCCCGCGGCCGTCAGCGGATAGACCATCCACGGCACGCCGATGAGCTGCGGCACCTGAGCGACGAAGATGAGGATCGCCAGCGCGTTGACGAAGCCGACCATGACGCTGCGCGGGATGAACCGCATGAGGCGGGCGACTCCCAGGAGTCCGAGGACGACCTGAAGGATGCCGCCGAGGATCACGGTCGCCAGCAGGTAGTCGACGCCGTGGTCCCGTGCCACGGGAGCGATGACGAGCGCGATGGCACCGGTCGCGGCGCTGATCATCGCGGGCCGTCCGCCGAGGAAGGCGATGGCCACGGCCATCACGAAGGACGAGAAGAGTCCGAGGCGAGGGTCCACCCCCGCGATGATCGAGAAGGCGATGGCCTCGGGGATGAGCGCGATCGCCACGACGAGACCGGCGAGGGCCTCGCGGGTCAGAAGGCGTGGCGAACGCAGGGCCTGAAACACGGTGGGTTCCGGGCGCGGGCGCGCGGGGACGTCAGTCACGGGGACTCCGGGGAGTGGGGGGACAGAGAGAGCCGCGGTCGCGACCGGGCAACTCTACCGTAACGAGAGGTTTACGCGTGCGGCGACGTGGGGTCGTGTGGGGAGGCTCCCGGGCACACGCCTCGTGCGGAGGATGGGCCGGCGGGCCGACCCGCTCACGATGCCGTCGTTGTGCCCTTCGGGTGACGTGCGACGCGGACGGCGGCGATGCGTCGACGGTCGAGCGCGGTGACCTGGATCGTGGCGTCGGAGACGTCCACGGTGTCGCCCACGACCGCGAGTCGCCCGAGCTGCTCCGTGATGAATCCGGCGATGGTGTCGGAGGAGCCGCGGGGGAGCGCCAGGCCCGTCGCCTCCTCGAAGTCCTGGAGATTCAGGCGCCCGTCCAGTTCGTCGCCCGCGGCGGGATCCGCAGCGGTGTCGTACTCGTCGAAGATCTCCCCCACGACCTCTTCCACGAGGTCTTCGAGCGTGACGATGCCGTCTGTGCCGCCGTACTCGTCGACGACGACGCCGATCTGGTGGCCGTCCGCTCGCATGCGCGTCAGCGTCGGGAGGACTCGCGCGGTGGCGGGCAGGTACGGGATCGGCCGGACGAGCCGCTGGATGGAACCCCCGGCGTCGTCCGCCGCGGCCTCGAACAGGTCGCGGACGTGGATGAACCCGACGATGTCATCGATCGACTTGTCGGCGACGGGGTAACGCGAGAACGGAAGATCGTGGACCTGCGTCACGGCCTCGCCGACCGTCGCCGTCTCATCGAGCGCCACGACCTCGGGGCGGGGTCGCATGACCTCGCTGATCTGGCGCCCCCGCAGCGAGAGCACGTCGTCGAGGATGCGCCGTTCGTCGTCGGGGAGGCCTTGGTGGGTCGCCACGATGTCTCGCAGCTCGTCGTCGGTCATCTCGTCGGCGGTCTTGTGGGGGTCGCCGCCCAACAACCGCACCAGGGCGTCGGTGGAGACGGACAGCAGCCAGATCACGGGGCGCATGATGGTCGCGAACCCGTCGAGGACGGGGGCGACGACGTAGGCGAACTGCGCGTTGCGCTGAATCGCCAGGCGTTTGGGGACGAGTTCGCCGAGCACCAGCGACAGGTACGCGATGACGAGCGTGAGCAACACCGTCGAGATGGTGAGCGCCACGGGTGCCGCCACTCCGAGCGATTCGAAGAGGGGGGCGACGGACGGTGCGAGGGAGGTGGCCCCGTAGGCCGCCGAAGCGAAACCGGCGACGGTCACACCGATCTGAACCGCCGAGAGGAACGTGTTCGGATTGCGAGCGAGGCCGGCGACCTTCTGCCCGCGGCGCCCGCGCGCCGCGATCGTGTTGATCTGACTCTCGCGAAGTGTGACCAGCGCCATCTCGGTGGCGGCGAAGACGCCGCCGACCAGCACGAACACGAGGACGAGGGCGATGTTGAGAGCGAGGTCGCCCATCAGCGGGTGCCGCCGTTCTCGGTCGGGTTCGGTGCGCTCGGGCTGACCCGGGCGTACGGACTGTCGGGGTCGTCGGCTGCGATGGTGCGCCGCTGCGTGGTCACGGGGGTTCCTTCTCCCTGGGGATGATGCTCGAAACGGCGGTGCAGGATGCGAGAAAGCGCCGCCGTGTCGAGGGCCCGGCCGCGAGCGCGGCCGGGATGATCGCTGCGTCGAAGGGTATCGAAACCACCTGCGAAGCCCCCGGGTGCAGAGGCGATCGGCCGCCGTCGGGAGAAGCAGCGCGAGGAGCTCCGCGAGGGCGTCGGCCGCGGGAATCCGGCGGAGGATGAGGGACAATCGAGGGGGCCGCGGTCGCGGCCCGGAACTCCATCGTGACGAGAGGCGTGCCGATTCATGGATGCCAGCGACCGGGTGCGGCCCATGCAGATCGGCGAGCTCGCCGAGCGGACGGGTCTTTCGATCCGCACGCTCCGCCACTACGACGAGATCGGTCTGCTGCGTCCGTCGGCGCGTACCGAGGGCGGATTCCGGCTCTACACCGCCGATGACGAGTCCCGTCTGCTGCTGATCCGCCGGATGAAGCCGCTCGGCTACTCGCTCGAGCAGATGGGCGAGCTGCTGGCCGTGGTCGACGGCCTCGCCTCCTCGCCTGACGATCCAGCCCTGAGGACGCGGTTCGGCGAAATCCGTCGCGAGGCCGCCGAGCGGCGCGATGGGCTCCGCCGTCAGCTCGACGCCGCCGACGAGTTCCTGGCCCAGTTGGCCGCGCGATGACCGGCCACGACACCGAGCTGACCGACTACGGCGTACGTCTGGCCCCGGCTCGCCCGCACGACGCGGGTGATCTCTGGCCGCTCACCGATCCCCAGCTGTGGAGCGGCATGACGACGCCCTGGCCGGATTCGGTCGCGGCGTACGCGGCGCATATCGAGCGGCAGAACGCGACGCCGGGCGTTCTGGCTTTCACGGTCCGTGACGCGGGAACGGGCGAGGCACGTGGTTCGACGACGTTCTACGACCATGCGCCCGCGCAGGGTCGCGTCGAGATCGGCACCACCTGGTACGGCCGCCGCTTCCAGGGCGGGCGGACGAATCCCGCTGCGAAGCTCCTCCTCCTGCGTCACGCGTTCGACGTGTGGGGACTGCGTCGCGTGGCCCTTCGCTGCGACGCACGAAACGAGCGCAGCGCCCGCGCCATCGAACGCTTGGGCGCCCGACCCGAGGGGCTGCTGCGGCAGCACCGTGTCGCCGCGGACGGCTCGATCGGCGACACCCTCTACTTCTCGATCCTCCGCGACGAGTGGGCGCAGGTGCGAGCGGGGCTCGAGGCGCGCCTGTCCTGAGCGCGGGCGGCACCCGACGGGTCGAGGCCGGCGGCCGTGTAAGATCGTCTGTTGGAAGTGTGTCCGAGCGGCCTAAGGAGCATGGCTGGAATCCATGTAGGCGGGGTAACTCGCCTCGCAGGTTCAAATCCTGTCACTTCCGCCACAGAGAGAGCGTCGCCCCCGATCCATCGGACGGGGGCGACGCTCTTTGGTCGGTGCAGTCGTCACCCGACCGGCTCGGGCGTCGCGACCGGTGTCGAGACCGACCGCATCGTGAGCGAACGCGGCAGCACAGCGGCGGCCACGCGGCGCGCCGGTGTCGCTCGCGCGCGCAACCGCGCCCGCACTCGTGCGACCGCGTCGGCGAACGCGGGACCGGCCGCGGGGTCGGTCGTCTCCTCGGCGTAGACGGCGCGCTCGACGGCATCCCGCAGAAGATCGACGTCGGTGTCGTCGGCGCCGTGCTCCTCGATGAGCCGCGCGGCGAACGCGCGCGGCGACTCGACGTCGGGAGAGGGGATGCCGAGGTCCACCGCGCTGGCCCGCAGCTCGCCCCACCCGGCGGTCGCGTCGCCGGCCCGGGCGCGGCGCATCCGCGAACGGCGCTGCCCGGCGCGCACCGCACTCGGCAGCACGGCGGCGCCGAGCGCGAGAACGACGACCGCCCACAGCAGCACCGTCACCGGGCTCATGGTCGCGGTGCCGTCCTGGCCGGCGGTGACGGTACCCGCGTCGCCCGGATCGTCGAGCTGCGGTGCGGTCGTGCGCGTCGCCTCGGGCGCCGCGGCATCCTGCTGATCGGGGGTGTCGGCCGGATCGGAGCCCCCGCCGGTCGTCCCCGAGACGAAGTTCGTCGGCACGCCCAGACTGTTGGTGGGTTCGAACGGAACCCACCCGATGCCGCGGAAGTACACCTCGGGCCACGCGTGCAGCTGGCTGGAGGTCACGACGAACTCGGTGTTCCCCTGTTCGATGCTGCCCGAGCGGGTGCCCGGGAGGTAGCCGACCACGATGCGTGCGGGCATGTCGAGCGTGCGCGCCATGACCGCGAACGCGGAGGCGTAGTGCACGCAGTAGCCGGTGCGCTCCTGCAGGAACTGCGCCACGGCATCCAGGCCCGCGCCGTCGAACCCTGCCTCGACCGGTGCCTCGAGCGAGTAGCGGAACTGACTGCTCCGGAACCACGACTGCAGCGCGACGAGGGCGTCATACGGCGACTGCGCGCCCGCGGTCACGGAGCGGGCGGTGTCACCGATGATCGCGGGCATATCGGCGGGCAGGTCGCGCACGGCCCCGCCCAGCTCGTCGCCGCCGACCGGGCGCGTCCGGATCTGCTCGAGGGTCGGTCGCGGCACGATCGCCTGGGCCGCGTACTCCTGGTCGCGCGACGACCCCGAGCGCGACACGATCGTGCGGTTCTCGGGAATGCCCAGCCACTCGCCCTCGAGGCCCGACACCGTCGAGGCGGGGTAGGGGACGGGAAGCCACGGGCTGTCGAGATCACCGACCGTGACGGTGGTGGTCGCGTCGGCCAGGGCGATGTCGCCGTCGACCGGGACGGGGTCGAACACGGGGCCATCGGCGGGCACCGCCACGGCGTCGCCCGAATCGGGTTCCCATACCGCGCCGTCGAACCGCGACAGCGTGACCGCTCGCAGGTACGGTGCGGTCGCCGCCGTCGTGGTCACGGTGAGGACGTCGACCTCCCTCGGCTGCCGCAGGTCGTTGCCGAGCTCGAGGTTGGGGTTGATGGTCGTGCCCGCACCCGTTCCCGTTCCCGAGGCGAACCGCAGTGCGGGCTGCGGAAGCAACGGAACGGCTGCAACCGTCACGATGACGGCGACCGCGGCGATGCCGATCGCCGTGGCCGACGCGCCCCGGGCGCGCGCTGTCACGCGGCGTCCCGACGTCCCCGCGCGCGTGCGGGAGCGGACGTCCATGCGCAGCAGGAAGAGCACGGCGGCGGCGAGGAGGAGGACCGCCGGCACGTCGACGGCCGCAGGGATCGCGATCGTCGGGATGAGAGAGACAGCGACGAGTCCGACCCCGGCCAGGAGTGGCATCCGTGCGGTGAGGACGACGTGGTCGAGGACGACCGCGAGCCCGGCGACCGCGGCGACGAGGACGAACGCCAACCCCGCGGCGGGCACCACGGGCGCGACGCCCAGCCGGATCTCCTCGGAGGCCGCGGCGAACAAGGAGGGGACGCTCGCGAACGTCGCGGGGCCGGGAATCACCCCCAACAGGGCCGTCGAGCGCCCGAAGATCGCTGTCAGGAGGATCACTCCGACGCCGAGCTCGACGACGGTGGCCACGAGCGCGTTGAGGCGGAGAACGCGCACGGCCAGTCCGGACAGGAGCACGGCGGCCGTGACGGCGAGGGCGCCCACGGTCCACGCACCCGGCGCGATCACGGAGAAGACCGGGAGGAGGGCGGCCACGATACCGGCGTAGACACCGAGCGAAAGCAGCGCCAGGTCGCGCCGGCGTCGAGCCGGGGACGGGCTCGACGGATCAGACGCCGACACGAGCGGTCTCCGGTCGAGTCGCGTCTTCCCACGCGCGGGCGACGTCGCCTCCCGGGCGCAGCATCGACGCATGCCAGCCCGCGCTCCCCAGAGTCGCGCCGGCCGGGCCGTCGCCCACCGTCAGCAGCACGGGCAGCCCCGATCGCGGGGCCCCGGCGGTCAGACTCGCCCCGTCGTCGGCATCCAGTCGTCCGGTGATGACGACGACGGGACCGAGCATCGCGCCGGCCGACGCCGGAAGGACGCGGCGCGACGGATGATCGACCCGGGCGCGCAGAGTGGCGAAGGATGCCGCGAGGCCGCGGACCTCGGCATCCTCGCCGCCCTCGACGGGTTCGGCGAGGAGGTCGCCATCGCTGTCGACGACATCGACGGTGTATCCCTCGTGCACGAGCCGCGCCACGACGGAGACGCACGCCGACACCGCTGTCTCGAACGCCGGGTCGCCGCCGGGGGCGTCTGCGGCCGCGGGGGACCACCGGGAGAGGGCGCGATCGAGCACCACCGTCGCGGCGGGGCTCGACTCCTGCTCCTCCTGGCGGACCATCAGCGTGTCGCGGTGGGCGGTCGCCCGCCAGTGGATACGGCGCATGGAGTCGCCGGGAGCGTACGGGCGAGCGACGAGGTTGTCCGCACCCTGGCCGAGCTGCAGGGCGGCGCTCTGACGCGTGCCGCCGGGTTCGCCGGGTGCCGAGGGGAGGGGGGCGAGTTCGACGATCGTGGGGGCCACGGTGACCGGCGTCGCGCGACCGAGCCGGATGCGTCGACGGATCAGTCCGAACGGGTCGGTGGTCGTCACCACCAGCGGGCCGATCAGGAAGGGCCCGCGAACGGATCCCACCACCTCGTACCGCAACGTCACGGGGACGGCGGACCGGCGCAGCGTCGACGGGGCCGCGGGGAAGGGCCCCTCGGCCCGCCCCCGCAGTCCGGGCGGCACTGTGTCGGACCATCGACCGGGCAGGACCGGAACGGGCGTGCGGAGCGTCACCGAAACCCGGACCTCGGTGATTCCGCCCACTTCGGCGACCTCGGGCGCCAGCGTGCGTGTGACCTCGCCCGTCGGGCGCGCGACCAGCGCGCTCGCCGCGGCGAAGACGACGAGCGCCAGCATGAGCGTCCCGAAGTACATGAGCTCGGGGATCGCGGCCCTCTGCGCCACGACGAACGAGACGACCGCCAGGGCGAGTGCGCCGGTGCCGCGAAGGGTCAACGGCCAGCGCTGCGTCATGGTCGGGTCACGCTCGCTGGGCCAGGGGCACCCGGACGCTCGCGGCGATGCCCGCGAGCGCGTCGGCGACGACGACCGCTCCCGCGCGGCCGCCCGCCGCCGAGCGGTTCGCGATGAGACGGTGGGCGAAGACCGGCGCCAACAGTGCGGTGAGGTCGTCGGGGATGACGTAGGCGCGCCCGTCCAGCGCCGCCCGCACCTTCGCGGCGCGGACGAGCTGCAGGGTGGCGCGCGGGCTCGCGCCGAGCCGGATGTCGGGGTGGCTGCGGGTGCTCTGGGCCAGGGCCACGGCGTAATCCTCGAGCGCGGGGGCGACGTGCACTCCCCGAGCCCACGCGATCATGCTCGTCACCTGTCGCGCCGTGACCACCGGGGTGAGAGCGTCGAGCGGGTTCACGGTGTCGCGCTGGCGCAGCATGAGCGCCTCGGCGGCCGAGTCCGGGTAGCCCATCGAGATGCGCAGGAGGAACCGATCCCGTTGCGCTTCGGGGAGAGCGTACGTGCCCTCCATCTCGAGCGGGTTCTGCGTCGCGACGACGAGGAAGGGCGAGGGAAGCACGTGCGTGCGGCCGTCGACGGTGACCTGCCGCTCCTCCATCGCCTCCAGGAGAGACGACTGGGTCTTGGGGGAGGAGCGGTTGATCTCGTCCGCGATGACGATGTGCGCGAACACCGCGCCCGGTGTGAACTCGAACTGGCGCTGCACGGGATTGAACACCGAGACCCCGGTGATGTCGCCCGGGAGCAGGTCGGGAGTGAACTGGATGCGGCGGACGTCGGCGTCGACCGTCGCGGCCAGCGCCCGCGCGAGCATCGTCTTGCCGACGCCGGGTACGTCCTCGATGAGCAGGTGTCCCTCGGCCAGCAGCGCGATGAGCGCGCTGCGGACCGCGTCCGGCTTCCCGTCGATGACGCGGGACATGGATGCCAGGATCTGTTCCGTCAGTGCGGCGAACGACTCGGCGGTCAAGGGCGCCTCGCCGTCGGCGCGCGAGGACTGCGGGTCGGGTCGGCGCAACCGCGGGGCCGCTTCGGGCGTCACCGTCTCGTCCATGGCATCCCTCGTGTCGCACTGCGGCGGAGGAGCGTCATGGCCGCCGTGACCTGATCGTAACCTGCGCGCGACGGCCGGGGGTCGGATCACGGCAGGTGCCCAGGCGCGCCCGGCTCTAGGATCGGGCATCGTCGCCCATTCGAGGAGAGAACAATGTCCCCTGTCGCGCCCGTCCTCGCCGTCGACATCGGGGGAACGAAGGTGGATGCCGCCGTGGTCACCGCAGAGGGCGAGGTGCTCCGTGCCAGTGTCGCGCGCCGCGCCACCGGCCGGGACAACACGCGCGCGGGCATTGCGGCGAACATCCGCGCCGCTGCGGAAGCAGCGCTCGGTGCGGTCCCCGACGTGCGAGTCGCGGCCATCGGCGTCGGCAGCGCGGGCCCGGTGGACCTCCCCGCCCGCTCGGTGTCGCCACTGAACCTGCCCGACGCTCGCGGCCTCGTGATCGACGAGGTGCTCGGCGGGCTCGTCGACGGTCCGCTCACCCTCGCGCTGGACGGGACGTGCATCGCGCTCGCGGAGCACTGGCGGGGAGCGCTGGTCGGGACGCGCAACGCGATGGCCATCGTGGTGTCCACGGGCGTCGGGGGAGGGCTCGTGCTCGATGGTCGCCCGATCACGGGCGCGAGCGGGAATGCGGGGCACCTGGGGCAGACGTTCGTACGCACGATCGAGGGCGACGCTGCCGCGGCCACTTTGGAGGCCGTGGCCGCGGGGCCCGCGTCCGTGGCGTGGGCGCAGGAGCAGGGGTGGGTCGGCGACACCGGTCTCGACCTGGCCGCGTCGTACCGCGACGGCGACCGGATCGCGGTCGCCGCGGTCCGCCGGTCGGCGGCGGCGGTCGGGCAGGCCATCGCCGCGGCGGCGACCCTCTGCGACCTCGAGGCGGTCGCGATCGCCGGCGGGTTCGCGCGGGTCGCCGACGACTACATCGATCTGGTCCGCGAGGCGGCGTCGGCGGCCGCCGTGCACGACTACGCCCGCCGCTGCCGCGTCGTGCCGTCGGGACTCGACGGCGACGGTCCGCTTCTCGGCGCCGCCGCGCTCGCGCTGCGGACCTGACGCGCGTCGGGTAGACTCGAATCGGCTCTCCGCGTGGCGGCATCCAGGCCAACTCCCCCAGGACGGAAACGTAGCAAGGGTAACCAGGCTCTACCGGGTGCGCGGAGAGTCTTTTCATGCCCGGGAGCGGCATCCCCGGGAGGCCGAGGCATTCCCTCGACGCCGAGGCAACCCCGGTGTGTCGCGGGTCGCCCCGCCTAGGCTGGATGCCGTGACGCAGAGCATCTACATCACGTCGGCCGAGGGCCATTCCGGCAAGTCCACGGTGGCGCTGGGCGTCCTGGACGCCGTCAGCCGCGTCACCCCGCGCGTCGGCGTCTTCCGCCCCATCGCCCGCTCCACCGCCGAACGCGACTACGTCCTCGAGATGCTGCTCGACCATGACGGCGTCGACCTCGCGTACGAAGACTGCGTGGGCGTCACCTACGACGACGTGCGCGATGACGCCGACGCCGCCCTGGCGCGCATCGTCGAGCGGTACAAGGCCGTCGAGGCGCAGTGCGACGCCGTCGTAATCATCGGCAGCGACTACACCGATGTCGGCAGCCCCGCCGAGCTGGCCTACAACGCCCGCATCGCGGCCAACCTCGGCGCGCCCGTGCTCCTCGTGCTCGGCGGCCGCGCGCAGCAGGGCCAGGGCGAGACGCTGGGCCTCTCCGTTGCCCGCACCCCGCAGGAGGTCGGGCAGATCGCCGCTCTGACAATGCCGGAGCTGCTGCACGAGCGCGCCGAAGTGTTCGCCGTCGTGGTCAATCGCGCCGATCCGGATGCCCTGGACGAGGTCGTGTCGTCGGTCCGCCACGTGGTCGACGCCGCGGCCGCTCCGCGCAGCCGCACCGTGCCCGTGTGGGCCCTGCCCGAAGACCGCTTCCTCATCGCCCCCTCCATGCGCGGCGTCTTGCGGTCGGTCGAAGGAGAGCTCATCAAGGGAGACCCCGAGCTGCTCACCCGCGAGGTGCTCGGCGTGGTCGTGGCCGGCATGTCGATGGTCAACGTGCTGCCGCGCCTGAAGGAGTCGGCGGTCATCGTCATCCCCGCCGACCGCACAGAGGTGCTGCTCGCGACGCTCCTGGCCAACGCCTCGGGGACCTTCCCGTCGCTCGCGGGCGTCGTCCTCAACGGCGGTTTCGAGCTGCCCGATGCCATCGTGCGCCTCATCGACGGTCTGGGGTCGCCGCTGCCCATCATCGCCACCGACCTGGGCACGTACGACACCGCGGTGCGCATCATGAACACGCGCGGCCGCCTCGCCGCCGACTCGCAGCGCCGCTACGACACCGCCCTGGCCATGTTCGAGCGACACGTCGACACCGCGCTGCTGACGCGGGAGCTCGGGGTGGCGCGGCCGAGCGTCGTAACGCCGCTGATGTTCGAGTACGGCCTCGTCGATCGCGCCCGCAGCGACCGACGCCGCATCGTCCTGCCCGAAGGCAACGACGATCGCGTCCTGCGCGCTGCCGCCACCGTGCTGGCGCGCGGCATCGCCGACCTGACGATCCTGGGCGAGCCCATCGAGGTGCGCGGACGGGCGATCGAGCTCGGCATCGACATCCGGGATGCCGAGGTCCTGAGCCCCTTCGACGCGGTGCACGTCGACAAGTTCGCCACCGAGTACGCCCGGCTGCGATCGCACAAGGGCGTGACGTACGCGCAGGCCGCCGACACCGTGACGGATGTGTCGTACTTCGGCACGCTGATGGTGCACCTCGGGCTTGCGGACGGCATGGTCTCCGGCGCCGCGCACACCACGGCGCACACCATCCGGCCCGCGTTCGAGATCATCAAGACCGCCCCGGGCGTGTCCGTCGTGTCGAGCGTCTTCCTCATGGCGCTCGCGGACCGCGTGCTCGTCTACGGCGACTGCGCGGTGATCCCCGACCCCACGAGCGAGCAGCTCGCCGACATCGCCATCTCCTCCGCCGCCACCGCCGAGCAGTTCGGCATCGAACCGCGCGTGGCGATGCTGTCGTATTCGACGGGCGAGTCGGGCACCGGAGCCGACGTCGAGAAGGTGCGCGCGGCCACCGCGCTCGTGCGCGAGCGCGCGCCCGAGCTGCTGGTGGAGGGCCCGATCCAGTACGACGCCGCTGCCGACGCCGCCGTCGCGAAGGCCAAAATGCCCGGATCCGAGGTCGCCGGCCGGGCCACGGTGTTCGTCTTCCCCGACCTCAACACCGGCAACAACACCTACAAGGCCGTCCAGCGCTCGGCCGGAGCGGTGGCGATCGGCCCGGTGCTGCAGGGCCTGAACAAGCCCATCAACGACCTGTCGCGCGGCGCTCTCGTCGACGACATCGTCAACACGATCGCCATCACCGCGATCCAGGCGCAGGGGAGTGCCGCGTGAGCGTCGTGCTGGTCGTCAACAGCGGGTCGTCGTCGTTCAAGTACCAGCTGCTCGACATGGCGCAGGAACGCGTGCTCGCATCCGGGCTGGTCGAGCGCATCGGCGAGCCGAGCGGAGTGGCGAAGCACACCGTCGTCGGCGCCCTCACGGATCCGGACGGTCCGGCACCCGCGGTGACGGATGCCACGTCCACCATCGAGCGTGAGATCCCCGACCACACCGCCGGTTTCGCCGTGATGCTCGAGGCGTTCGCCGCCTACGGACCTTCGCTCCAGGAACGCGCACCGATGGCGGTCGGACATCGGGTCGTTCACGGTGGGGCGCGCTTCTTCGCGCCGACCCTGATCACGCCGCTCGTCGAGATCAACATCGACGAGCTGTCGGTGCTGGCCCCCCTGCACAACCCGGCGAACCTGGCCGGCATCGTGGCGGCGAAGAAGGCCTTCCCCGATGTGCCGCACGTCGCCGTCTTCGACACCGCGTTCCACCAGTCGCTCGCCCCTGCGGCCTACACGTACGCCATCGATCGAGAGCTCGCCGAGGCGCATCGCATCCGCCGGTACGGATTCCACGGCACGAGCCACAAGTTCGTCAGCGAGTCCGCGGCGCAGTTCCTCGGTCGACCCCTCGCCGAGCTGCGCCAGATCGTGTTCCATCTGGGCAACGGCGCATCGGTGACGGCCATCGAGGGGGGCCGGTCGGTCGAGACGTCGATGGGGCTCACCCCGCTCGAGGGGCTCGTCATGGGGACGCGTTCGGGCGATCTCGACCCGGCGGTGCTGCTCCAGCTGGCGCGGCGCGCCGACCTGTCGATCGGCGACCTCGACGCTCTGCTGAACAAGCGTTCGGGTCTGCTCGGACTCGCCGGCGTCTCGGACATGCGCGATCTGACCGCCCGGTGCGACGCGGGAGACCCCGCCGCGCAGCTCGCCTTCGACGTCTACGTGCATCGCCTCCGGGCGTATGCCGGCGCGTACCTCGCCCAGCTGGGGGGCGTCGACGTGATCTCGTTCACCGCCGGTGTGGGCGAGAACGCCGCACGCGTGCGCGCCGAGGCCGTCGCGACCCTCGGCTTCGCGGGGGTCGAACTCGACCCCGAGCGCAACGAGGCGCGGGGGCGTGGCATCCGCCGGATCTCGTCCGACGCATCGCGCGTCGAGGTGCTCGTCGTGCCGACCAACGAAGAGCTCGAGATCGCTCGCCAGACCCTGTCGGTCGCGTCGTGAGCGGACCGGCGAAGTCCCCCGCCACTACGCTGGAACAGCGGCGCACCGTCGTGACCGCGCGTCCCGCCCTCACGATCTGGAGCCCGCCGTGACCGACAGCCGTGCCCTGCCCGATCTGACCTCTTTCGAGGCCGTCCTCTTCGATCTCGACGGCGTGCTCACCCCCACCGCCGAGGTGCACATGCGCGCGTGGAAAGAGATGTTCGACGAGCTGTTCGCCGCGTGGGGGATCGAGCCGCCGTACACCGATCGCGACTACTTCGAGCACGTCGACGGCAAGAAGCGGTACGACGGCGTGGCCAGCCTCCTGCGCAGTCGCGATGTCGAGGTGCCCTGGGGCGACCCCTCCGACGACCCCGCGCTCGACACCGTCTGCGGCGTCGGAAATCGCAAGAACGCGGTGTTCTCGCGCATCCTCCGTGCCGAGGGGATCGCGCCCTATCCCGGGTCCGTCGCTCTTCTGGACGTGCTGCAGGCGGCGGGAACGCCGATCGCCGTGGTGTCCAGCTCGAAGAACGCCGTCGAGGTGCTCGAAGCCGCCGGCATCCGGGAACGATTCCCCGTCGTCATGGACGGCGTCATCGCCGAACGCGACCACCTCGCATCCAAGCCCGCACCCGACGTGTTCGCCGAGGCCGCCCGCATGCTCGGGGTCGACCCGGCGCGTTCCGCGGCGGTCGAGGACGCCACCAGCGGCGTCGCCTCGGCGTCGGCCGCCGGTTTCGGGCTCGTCGTCGGGGTCGACCGCGGCGCCGGAGCGGACCACCTGCGCGCCGCCGGGGCCGACGTGGTCGTCGATGACCTGCAGGCCTTCGTAGACTGAGCCGTCGCCCCGCGCGACTGACCCGAAACCCGGCACCGGAAGGCATGCCCCCGATGATCGATCGCGATCGTTTCCCCCTCGACGAATGGCGCCTCGTCGAAACCGAATTCTCGGTCGACGACACCGGCGTGACCGAGACGCTGTTCGCCGTGGGCAACGGCTACCTGGGGTTGCGGGGCAACTCCATCGAGGGACGGTTCGCGCAGGAGCAGGGCACCTTCATCAACGGGTTCCACGAGACCTTCCCGATCCGTCACGCCGAGCAGGCCTACGGCTTCGCCGAAGTGGGGCAGACGATCATCAACGCCCCGGATGCCAAGGTCATGCGCGTCTACGTCGACGACGAGCCCCTTTCGCTCGATGTCGCCGACGTGCGCGAGTACGAGCGCGTTCTCGACATGCGCCAGGGCATCCTGCGGCGAACGCTCCTGTGGGTCACCCCGTCCGGCAAAGAGGTGCGGATCGAGGACGAGCGGTTCGTCTCGTTCGACGAGAAGCACCTCGTCGTGCTGCGCCTGACGGTGACGGTGCTGAACTCCGACGCCCCGGTCACGGTCGCGTGCCAGCTGCTGAACCGTCAGGACGGCGAGGGCATCTACGGCGGTTCGCCGATGGCATCCTCGTCCTCGGGATTCGATCCCCGCAAGACCGAGAAGCTCACCGACCGCGTTCTGCAGCCGCGCGAGTACTGGCAGGACGGCACCCGCTCGGCGCTGTCGTACGAAGTCACCGAGTCGGGCATGACGCTCGCCGTCGTCGCCGACCACGAGGTCGACACCGAGAACGCGTACACCTCGCGCCAGCTCATCGAGCCCGACATCGCCAAGAACGTCTTCCGGGTGTCGGCGCGTGCCGGTGTTCCCACGACCATCACCAAGTTCGTGAGCTACCACACCTCTCGGGGTGTCCCAGCGGGCGAGCTCGTCGACCGCTGCCGCCGGACGCTCGACCGGGCACGCGACGCCGGCGTCGCAGAACTCGTGAAGCGTCAGATCGACTGGTTCGCGGCGTTCTGGGACCGCTCGGACGTGCGCATCGGCGGCCAGGCCGACCTGCAGCAGGCCACACGCTGGTGCCTTTTCCAGCTCGCGCAGGCCGCGGCGCGCGCCGACGGGCAAGGGGTGCCCGCCAAGGGCGTGACCGGCTCGGGGTACAGCGGCCACTACTTCTGGGACACCGAGGTGTACGTTCTCCCGTTCCTGGCGTACACGACCCCGCAGTGGGCGCGGAACGCCCTGCGGATGCGGTACCTCATGCTCCCGGCGGCGCGCAAGCGCGCACACCAGCTGAACGAGGCCGGTGCGCTGTTCCCGTGGCGCACGATCAACGGCGAGGAGGCGTCGGCGTACTACGCCGCCGGTACCGCGCAGTACCACATCAACGCCGACGTCGCCTTCGCGCTGGCCAAGTACGTCCGCGCCACCGGCGACGAGGAGTTCCTCGCCCGCGAGGGCGTGGACATCGCCGTCGACACCGCGCGGCTGTGGTCGACGCTCGGGTTCTGGCGCTCGAGCGACGGAGACGACGGCGAGCAGGATGCCTTCCACATCCACGGTGTGACCGGTCCGGACGAGTACACCACCGTCGTCAACGACAACCTCTTCACCAACGTCATGGCCCGCTTCAACCTGCGGTTCGCCGCACGGACGGTCCGTGACCTCGCCGAGAACGATCCCGAGGCGTACGGCCGCATGGCGGACCGCATGAACCTCGACCCGTCCGAGCCCGACCGCTGGGAGAAGGCGGCCGAGGCGATGCACATCCCGTTCAGCCCGGCGCTCGGCATCCATCCGCAGGACGCGGTGTTCCTGGAGCGCGAGATCTGGGATCTCGAGAACACCCCGCCCGACCAGCGCCCGCTGCTGCTGCACTTCCACCCGCTGGTGATCTACCGCTACCAGGTGCTGAAGCAGGCCGACGTGGTGCTCGCGCTGTTCCTCCAGGGCAATCACTTCACGGATGCCGAGAAGCTCGCCGACTTCGAGTACTACGACCCGCTGACCACGGGTGACTCGACGCTGTCGGCGGTCGTGCAGTCGATCCTCGCGGCCGAGGTCGGCTATCAGGATCTGGCGCTGGAGTACTTCCGGCAGGCGGCGTTCGTCGACCTCGGCGACCTGCATCACAATGCCGCGGACGGCGTGCACGTGGCATCCGCGGGCGGCGTGTGGACCGCGCTCGTGAGCGGCTTCGGCGGCATGCGCGACCACTTCGGTCGCCTCACCTTCGACCCGCGTCTCCCGGTGGACTGGCCCGAGCTGTCGTACGTCTTGCACTGGCACGGTACGCGCCTGAACATCACCCTGACGGCCGCCGCGCTCACGCTGCACGCGGGTGACGAGGGGGCGCCGGTCGAGTTCGCCGTGCGCGGTGTGGACTACACGGTCGCGCCGGGCGAGACCGTCCGCGTCGCCCTGCACGGTCAGGGGCCGATCATTCCGGGTCGCCCGTCGATCCGTCAGCTCGAGGGGTCGGTCCGCGAGGACGGGAGCCTCCTGTCGGCATCCGTGCCCATCGTCACGGCCGCGATCCCGCTGGTATCCAGCGACGACGAGCCGATCGCGGTGGGCTTGGACGCCTGACTTCCCCGCCTGACGCGGCGGTGCCGTTCGTCAACGCGATGAAGTCTCGCGGATGCCGTGCGGCGGACGCCGCAGCGAGCCGGACGCGAACACGGCGGGACGGGGAGCTCGGCAGCGGCGATGTCGGTGGCACGCCGTAGGCTGGGGGAGTGACGACAGCCCTCTACCGCCGCTACCGCCCGCAGGCATTCGGCGAGATGATCGGGCAGTCGCAGGTGACCGAGCCTCTGATGACGGCCCTCCGCAGCGACCGGGTGGGCCACGCCTATCTCTTCTCGGGGCCGCGCGGCTGCGGCAAGACCACCTCGGCCCGTATTCTCGCGCGCTGCCTCAACTGCGCGCAGGGCCCCACCGACACCCCCTGCGGAGAGTGCGACAGCTGCGTCGAGCTCGGGCGCGGTGGCGGGGGCTCCCTCGACGTCGTCGAGATCGACGCCGCCAGCCACAACGGCGTCGACGACGCGCGCGACCTGCGCGAGCGGGCGATCTTCGCCCCGGCGCGTGATCGCTTCAAGATCTTCATCCTCGATGAAGCGCACATGGTGACCCAGCAGGGCTTCAACGCGCTGCTCAAGCTCGTCGAAGAGCCGCCGGCGCACGTGAAGTTCATCTTCGCCACCACCGAGCCCGAGAAGGTGCTCGGCACGATCCGCTCGCGCACCCACCACTACCCGTTCCGTCTGGTCCCGCCCGCGGCCATGCTCGAGTACGTCCAAGAACTGTGCGAGAGCGAGGGCGTCGCCGTCGAGGCGGGTGTTCTTCCGCTGGTCGTGCGGGCGGGCGGTGGGTCGCCCCGTGACACGCTCTCGCTGCTCGATCAGCTCATCGCCGGATCGGATCGGGATGCCGACGGCCACGTGCTCGTGAACTACGAGCGGGCCGTCGCCCTCCTGGGCTATACGCACTCCGAGCTGCTCGACGAGGTCGTCGACGCGTTCGCCGCGCTCGACGGGGCGGGTGCCTTCGCCGCCGTGGACCGCGTCGTCCAGACCGGACAAGACCCCCGCCGCTTCGTCGACGACCTGCTCGAGCGCCTGCGCGACCTCATCGTCGTCGCCGCCACCGGAGCGGGGGCCTCGGCGGTTCTTCGTGGCGTTCCCGACGACGAGCTCGAGCGCATGGGGCGTCAGGCCACCGCGTTCGGCGTCGCGCGTCTGTCGCGAACGGCCGATCTGGTCGTGGCGGCGCTCGACGAGATGACCGGGGCGACGTCGCCCCGCCTGCAGCTGGAGCTGTTGGTCGCTCGAGTGCTCACGCACGCGGGCGTCTCCCAGGGCACTTCGCCCGCGGCGGCATCGGCGCACGCGGCCGAGCACGTGTCGCCGAACACCGGCGGTCGAGCCGGCGCGGTTCCGGCTTCCGCCCCCGCGGTGGCTCCGCCCGCCGTCGCCGCTCCTGCGGTCGCGAGCCCCGCCGTCGCGAGCCCCGGTATCGCGAGCCCAGGTGTGGCGAATCCCGGTGTGGCGAATCCTGGTGTGGCGAATCCCGGTGTGGCGAACCCGGGGGCCACGAACCCGGGTGTGGCGAGCCCGAGTGTGACGAACCCCGGGATTGCGAACCCGAGTGTCGCGAACCCGAGTGTCGCGAACCCGAGTGTCGCGAACCCGGGTGTGGCGTCACCGGGCGGTCCCGCGCGTGCGGTTGCGGCGCCGGATCGCGTCGCGCC
>NZ_JAKRNI010000023.1 GCF_022346945.1 Microbacterium sp. ACRRU
CGCCGCCGACACTCCGCTCTCAACTACCTCAGCCCCGCCGACTACGAAGCCCTTCACACCACCGCCGAAATCGCGGCATGATCAACAAACAGAACCCGTCCGGAAAAGCGGGTCAAGCTCCTCAGCGCCTCCGCAGATCGTACCGCCTACGGGGTGCTCGCAGGTTTCAGGACGAAGTCGATATAGGGGCGGTTTCCTGACTCTTTCGACTGGATGTTCGTCACGAGCTGAGGCGTACTGTCCTGCGTCACTCCCAACGACAAGGAACGCTGCCCGGAATCGATCTGGGAACGCACGTACTGCGTCAGATCGGCAGCACGATACCCCGCCGTACGATCCACGTTCATCGACGCCACCGTCGAACCGAACGCCGGTCTGTTATTGAACGTGATCCCGCTCTCCGACCACGACCCGGACACCGACTTCACATCCAACCGCACAGTCGAATCCGACGACTCCGTCACACCGGCACTCATCGACAGCACCGCCGACTCGACCTGCCCCTTCACCCCCGACAAGTCAAACGAGAAATACCCCAACCTTGCATACGCCGGATCCGCAGACCCCTTCACCAACACATTCGTCAAAGACCCAAAATTCGACCCCGCAGACCCCCCGCCCTGCACATACGAGTCCGCCGAAGCAAACACACGCAAACGCGTCGGATCCGACACCGACACCGACACGGTGTCACTAACGACGGTGCCGTTGAACGTCGCTGTGACCGTGACATTCGCTGTGCCGACTTTCAAAGCCGAAACCACGCCATTGGTGTCCACCGAAGCAATCGAAGCGTCGCTCGAACGGAACGAATAAGAAACTTGATCATTAGATATCTTCGCATCCGTCGTCGAGTATGCCGTCACGGACAATGTGGCACTCTCACCCAAATTCAGACCGGGCACAGCCGCGACGTCGATGTTTCGCAACACCCCCGGCGGCACAGCGGGAGCCTCGCGCGTAACGTCGTAGTTGTAGAACTCGACATCCCTAATCGTTGTGGTCGGATCACCCGGATCTCCATGAACGACCAGTCGCACATACTTCCCGGACGGAGCCGCAGACAACACCACCGTCTGCCACCCCGAGCCCCCCGCATAGGCACCGTCGTACTGCGTCGTCCATGACCCACCGTCAACGGAAGTCTGCACCTCAAACTTTGTGTTCTTGCGGCTGTTGGCCACCCAATTAATCTTCGCCGACTTCACCGGCTTCGCCGCGGACAACGTCCACGTGATCGATTGATCACCCGACGTACTCCAAATCGTCTCTGGATTCCCATCGAACGTCGCCGACGGTGACCCCGACACCGTCCGTGTCGCCACCGCGCTAGCAACACCCAACGCGGCAGGTTTCAGGACGAAGTCGATATAGGGGCGGTTTCCTGACTCTTTCGACTGGATGTTCGTCACGAGCTGAGGCGTACTGTCCTGCGTCACTCCCAACGACAAGGAACGCTGCCCGGAATCGATCTGGGAACGCACGTACTGCGTCAGATCGGCAGCACGATACCCCGCCGTACGATCCACGTTCATCGACGCCACCGTCGAACCGAACGCCGGTCTGTTATTGAACGTGATCCCGCTCTCCGACCACGACCCGGACACCGACTTCACATCCAACCGCACAGTCGAATCCGACGACTCCGTCACACCGGCACTCATCGACAGCACCGCCGACTCGACCTGCCCCTTCACCCCCGACAAGTCAAACGAGAAATACCCCAACCTTGCATACGCCGGATCCGCAGACCCCTTCACCAACACATTCGTCAAAGACCCAAAATTCGACCCCGCAGACCCCCCGCCCTGCACATACGAGTCCGCCGAAGCAAACACACGCAAACGCGTCGGATCCGACACCGACACGGTACGTGAACGCACGAAAGTAGCGACCCGGTCAGCCGTCACCACGGCACCGATCGTGGCCGTTCCAACACCCACCGCGACCAAACCGCCAGCCGAGTCGACCGAGGCCACCGCTTCATCGCTGGATACAACACGCGCATCGAAGGCGTCATTGGGCAAAGCGCTACCGTCGCTCCGCCTCGCCGCAACTGAAACAGTGGCAGTCTCATCCCGCGTCATCGAGGCGGGTACTCCTGACACGGTGGCACTATCCACGATATTCGCTGCTGGAGGGGAAGCGCTCGATGCTCGCTTGTAGGCAAGAATCCGGATTTCGTTGATCGCGGTCCAAGGGTCGGCATCTCCGGCACCGCGTCCGATCAACCGGACGAACCGTGCCGACGGTCCTTCGTTCAGATCCACCCACTGTGTCCCGGATGGCCCCCTGTAGGCGCCTTCATATCGCGTTGTCCAGGCGACCCCATCCGCAGAGCTCTGAATGGTGAAGTATGTGAGCTGCCGCGAGTTCGCTCTCCAGTCAATGTCAGCGCCCTTGATGTCGCGATTGCCCTCCAGCTGCCAGGTGATGGAGTTTTCGGTCCAAGTTGACCAATATGTGTTCGAATTGCCATCGACCGTACTCATCGGCGTGCCCGCGGTCGTTCGCGTGGCCCACGCCCCGACAACCTCGACTGGGCCGGGATCGAATACGACCGCGTAGCGAGTTACAGTCCCGTCTCCCCCTGTCACCGAAATCTGTGCGCGGCCGGGAACAGAGGTCGGTTGCTCCACCCTGACGGTCATCCCTGCACCAGCTGTCGCCGCCACCTGGGGAAGAGGGGCGCCCGGGTCTGCCAGTGTTCGGTACTCGGACACATCGGCACGGAACCCAGGGAGATCAGCTCCGTTGACGGTGATCTTCGTGAGCGCAGGCGGCGTTGCCGGAACACTCCATTGCTCAAGGGGAACGGCCGCGGCTGCATCACTTTGTTCGTCCGCGGTCGACTCAAGCGGGGTGAATTGGACGGCAATGGTGGCCCCCGTCCGCGGCGTTAGGGAAATACCGAGCTTTCTTACATCCCGATTGACGCTCTGAGTCGGTGCCGGAGAAGTCGGCAAAGGAGCTGCCGGCAGATCACTGAACACCCCATCGGAAGGCGATACGATGCGAGCAAGCACTCGCTTCCCGTTCTCCGAAAGAATTGCCGATCGACCGTCGTCAGCTATGTCCATGGTTGCCCGCGTGTGCATCGACCAAAGCATCTCGCGCGGCGTGGGACTCGTCACCTCGTCTTGGACGAGTACCTGCCGCCGGCTATCGAACAGCCGAACGCCCCGACTCCATGACGTCACCCGACCCGCATACAGCGCGGACAGATCGGCGACGGCGAAAGCCTGATCGGGCGAGGACGCCACTCTCGGTGGAGAGGCAGCGGCTTGAGTATTTGCAGCGTAGGGACTGAATGGGTCAACGACCAACGTGTTCTGACCCTCGGCGCGCGTACGGTAATAGGACCAGCGACCAGTGTCCGTTTGATCGAAATATCCGGGGAGCGTGTAGTCATCGCGCCCAAGCTGCTCCGACCAAGTCTCGCCGATCATGTCGAGCATGAATGACCCGGCATCAATGCTGTTATGCCCCGTCACGACGTTGCCCGTCTTCAGAGCGACATACGTTGCCTTCGAATCAGCCCAAGAGGAGCGAAGAGTCGTCACTCCCGCTGTCTCGAATGTGGCATCCAATGGCGTGCCGCCTGCTGTTGGCGTCGTCCGAGGCGACGCAGAGTCCAGCCACAGTAGCCGCATCGCGGGAAGGCCAGTCGTTGGAGCCGAGACACCTGTGTTACGAATCACTGGGTCGTCGGCCATGTCCGCGAGCGCCAGGTAGTTTGAGGCGGACGCGGATGCCTGATCGGAATCTCCAAAATTGAAGACACGCCCGGTGGGACCGGTCAGATGCAGAGGGAAATTGCCTGACGCTCTCAGTCCTGGCGTGATGAGCCCCTGATCGGAGCCGGTAGCGAGCTGGAGACTCTTCAGTGCAGGTATCAAATTCTGCGTTGCATACCCCCAATACAGCAGACCTTCGGGATAGCCGCCGGACTGACCAAACCCCGAGACACCGATGCGCAGGCTCTCGACAGCTTTCGACAACACGTCGTTAGAAACAGTGGAATTGACGTCGGCCACGGCCAGCGCACCGAGAATCATTCCGGAGTTGCTCACGATGTTCCAGTTGTTGGTCCCAACCGCCCAGTTTCCGCCATAACGATATGGCCCGGACGAGGTCGCCGGCGCGGCATACACCGATAGTGATGGCTTCAGACCCTTGTCCACGATCGCTCGCTCGATCGTGGAGCGGCGGGCGGAAGTCCAGTATGAGTAACCCCAATCCAGAGCTATAGCAGAGGCATGAGTGATCTCAGCCGTGTCAAGAAAGTGATCGGGATTCCAATCGGGGAAGGCCGCGACGTCATTTACGTCCGTCCATAGTCGTTCGATGTAGCGCGTGTCGTCCGTCAACCGCCACGTCAAAGCCAGCGTGTAACTCCGCTCGACAAGAGCTTGGGGCACGCTGGTGAGCCGAATCCCGTCATCCTTCTTGTACGACAGGCGGGGCCCATTGAGTAACTCATCCGCGCGCCGCTTGAGGGCAGCGAACGCGGACGCCGCTTCGCCTGATTTAATCTCCTGCCGGAGAGACTGGAACTTTGACGCTGCCTCGACGAGCCGAGGATGACTCGCCGAGATTTCCCAGGCCGCGGCGGAGGCCGTCGAGGGACTTGTGACCCCGACGGCGACCGAAACGAGTGTCGCGAGCGCAACGGACAATACGCGCAGCACACCGCGACGAGCCTTCGTTCTCAGGCCTGCTGCGCTGGGGGTTGCGTAAGCACTCAATGGCCAGCCCTTCCTTGCCGGGTCCGACGTGACGGCGCAGCGATCACCTCCAGGAGTAGATTGCATCCATGCGAGCATTCGTCCGGGGGGAGGACAGATGGCACACGGCTGGTCATTCTCTTCCGAAGAATGGTTTTCCGAGCTGCCCTTAGATTCTCAGCCATTGAACGCTGCAACGCCACCCCTCAATTTTCCTCGACTCCGGAAAAGGGCTCGGAGCGAAAATCGCTATCAGACGAGGACCGACGTCGCTGCCATCTCGACCTAGGTGCGCCATCTCAGAGCGTCACGACCGGACTGGCTCCGCCGACTGGACGACGTGATTCATGGTTCCCGCGCTCGGGGAGAGGGCATGGGGTGTGAGCATGGTTCGAACGTGAGTGGGTGACGATAAGACCAGGCATCCTCGTGGAGACGCCCGATTCGCTGAATGCAGTGGGCAACCCGGGCAACGAGACGGCCGGCTTGGCGCCTGCAGAGAGCGCCACGGGGCGGCCTCTCTTACCTCAAACGATCGTGGCTAAGGCGATCCGCGGAAGCGCATGCCGACCGGGCCCCACGCGATCAATACGGTTCTCCTGGGATACTCTCGATCCTCACGAGTTCAGCGCAGGAAGCTGGATCTCAACGCCACCCGGATCGCTCGTGTCAGATGAAGGCGAGGGGTCGGGTTCTGGAGTCTGCGGCGGAGAAGTCGATTCGGGCTGTGCCGGCGGATCGGTGGTCGGCGTGGACTGCTCCGGTGTCGCGCGCGGCGAGGTATATCTGGGGGTAACAGGTGACCCGTCGATCGTCTTTTCGCGGTCAAGGAGAACGCGATCGTCCTCGACCGATAGCTCTGCGAGAGCCGCGGCCAGATCGCGTATCTCAGGGATACCGTCCCTGCCGGCTGCCCTCGCGTCCCGCAAACGGGTCATCGCCGCAGACACCGCATCCCTGAATGGGGCGCTGGCCACGGACTCCTCAACTCGAGTCGTGGCCACAGCGCCAAGGCTCTCCGCGACCCTGCCCAGTGCCGCCGTTAAGACGGAGTACGCCGTCGAAATGTCTGACCGAGCATCGCGCACATCCACGATCAAGTCAGTTACTGCGTTCTGCTTCCTCCGTACCCCGTCGATAGCACGGGCCACCTCTTCGACGGAGTTCTCTTCGATTGCGGCGCGACTGTAGTCCGGAATGGTGGTTCGGATCGGCTCGGACGCTACTTGTAGAACGAGATCGCGCGCGGCCTGCGCATCGGCTATCGCTCCAGAATCGACCGTTCCGGGAAGACTAACGAGCACGTCTGCAGCCGCCTGAGCAGACTCGAGAGCCTGGCCACGCATCGACTCGTATAGAGCGGAGGCGGACTCCGCCTGACTCGTCGTCATCTGGAGTTGAGCCTCACGCTCTTGCAAGGTGACCATCGCGTTGTGAGCAGGGTTTGTTGCCGCACGCTCAACGAAGGCGACCCAGCCAACGGCGACCAAGGCCACGACTGCGAGACCAGCCAAGCCCACGCTCAGGAGATCGGCGACGCGCGCTTTCCCGCGAGGGAACGGTGGGCGCTGCCTCGCGTATGTCTGGGCGGGATCAATCCAACTTTCGTCCCCAGATCGTGAGTCGGAGAGCCCGACGAGCGCGATGAGATCAGCTGAATCGTGTGATCGTTCCGTGACAGCCAACGTTTCGTTTCGGTCGGAAGCGGCGCGAGACTCGGTCATCGTGGGCGCCGGCGTGGCGTCGTCGACCAGGATGCGCAGGTCCTCAGCGCGGCGGTGACGACGCGAATTGAACGAATGCGCACCCGCTTCCGTCGAGCGTGCGAGGCCTCGAGCCGAGTCGCGGCCCCTGGGAACATCTGGAGCCCCCTCCAAGCTGGCGAAGAGACGCTCTAGCTCGTTCAAGGCTTCTCCTTGCACCGTATACGGGACGGTTCTGCGAATGTCGTACGCTGATGAAGGTCGCTATGCGAGGCGCGGGTGGGTTGGGAAAAGGATAATCTTCTTCTCGCTATCTCGCGGACGGCTGTGACTGTGGATCGGCGAATGGATGAGGCGTGGAACTGAGCAACTATCTTCGGATCCTGCATCGCGACTGGATTCTCATCGTTGCTCTGACGCTCCTCGGCGGTGCGGGCGCGTACGGGTTCTCGCTCACACAGACGCCAACTTACGAGGCCAACACGCAGTTGTACGTCTCGGTCCGTTCAGACAACTCGGGCGTCAGCGAACTCGCGCAGGGCACCACTTTTGCGCGACAGGCTGTCGTGAGCTTCGTCGATGTGGTGGACAGCGCGGTCGTTCTCGATCGTGTGATCAACGATCTTGACCTGGACACGACCGCGCAGGAGCTCGCCCGCTCGGTGAGTGCTTCGTCTCCCACGAACTCGGTCATCATCTCGATCAGCGTTTCGGACGCAAGCGCAGAGACTGCTGCCTCGATCGCGAACTCCATCGGTACAAATTTTGCCGATGTCGTCGTCAATAGCCTTGAGAAGCCGGAGGGCGATACGGCGAGCCTCGTGCGGATCGAGACCATCGAGCCCGCCCTCGTACCCCTCTCACCGTCTTCTCCCCACACCGTCCTCAATGTGATTCTGGGAGTCGTTGTTGGACTGGGCCTCGGCGTCGCCTTCGCGCTACTGCGATCTATTCTGGACACCCGTATCCATGGGCTACACGACATAGAGGCTGCGACCGACGCGCCAGTGCTCGGCGGCATTGCGCTCGATCCTGACGCCCGGAAGCGCCCGCTCATCGTCCATGCCGATCCGCGAAATCCGCGGGCTGAGTCGTTCCGGAGCCTCCGCACCAACCTCCAGTTCATCGATGTGGACGGATCCTCTCGATCATTCGTCGTCACCAGCGCCGGACCAGGTGAAGGCAAGTCCACCACTACGGCAAACCTCGCTATCGCCTTGGCGGAGACGGGTGCGCGCGTCGCGCTGGTCGATGGAGATCTGCGGCTGCCACGCGTTGCCGACTACATGGGACTGGAGGGTGGCGTTGGGCTGACTGACGTGCTCATCGGTCGCGCAGAACTCGTCGACGTACTGCAGCAGTGGGGTACCGGAAAGCTTTTCGTCCTACCCTCCGGACGGATCCCGCCAAATCCGTCCGAACTCCTCGGCAGCCATGCCATGCAGAGAACATTGGAGGCCCTCGCTGAAGCGTTCGATTACGTCCTCGTGGACGCACCACCACTTCTCCTGGTAACGGATGCGGCAGTAGTGTCCCGGTTCACCAGCGGTGTACTGGTCGTTGCGGCCTCCGGGAGCACGAAGAAGCCACACCTGGCGGCCGCCGTGGAGAAGCTGGATGCGATCGGAAGTCGGCTATTCGGCGTGATCGTGACGATGCTTCCCACGAAGGGACCGGACAGCTACAGCTACGGAGCCTACTCGTATAGCGCCGCAGCGAATGAGGTGCCCGACACCTCCAAGGACGAGCGCCGTTCCCGCCGACAGCGGGATGCGAAATGACTTTCCACATCCTTTCGGTCTGCACCGGTAACGTCTGCCGATCGCCTATCGCGGAACGCCTAATCGCCGAGGCGATGCGATCTGAAGATGTTGCAGTGGAGAGTGCAGGCATCGGCGCGCTCGTAGGCAGCGGCGTTCCAGAGCCCGCGCTGAGGCTGGCCGAGGATCACGGGGTGACGGTCACTCAGCACACAGCGCGGCAAGTCGACATGGACATGCTCCGTCGCGCGGACCTCGTTCTCGGGATGGCCCGCGAACACCGTCGTCATCTGGCCGAGATGATGCCCGCGGTCACAAGACGAGCATTCACGCTGAGGGAATTCGCTCGCTTGACGGACGCGTCGGAAGTCCATTTGCCGAACGCGGTAGCCGAGGCTGGTGCGACGACCGCAACCGCGGCGATGAAGGCCGCTGTGGCTCTAGCGGCATCACTGAGAGGGACGATAGCGCCCCCAGCCGACGTGTCAGAGTTCGACGTCGTAGACCCCTATCGACAGTCTGACGACGTTTATCGCCGGTCGATGAGCGAAATCGTTCCCGCAGCCGACCGCGTAGCGCATTATCTGATCTCTGCGGCGCGTTCCGCGTCGCACTCAGCCCAATAGCTCTCAACGCCACTCGGCTGCGTGACGAACCGGCCCGCATAGCCCCGCTCCGTGAGCCCTCCTGCTAATGCCGGGCCCGCGGGTCGTCGTTTCACCTCGGGTACTGTCGCCTTCGCCCAGGAGCGTCGAGGCATCGTCACAATGTGCACGTCGTCCGTCGCCTCCTGCCGATAGTCAACCGAGGAGGAATGGCACCGTGACGCGGACACGCGACGACAAATCGATCGAGCCTCTGATTTCAATCGATGCGCTCGGCGTCGGGGTTGTTGGCATCTTGACGGAGTCCGCCTCGTGCGCTTCGAGAGTTGCTTCCGTGTGGCGGGATTGCAGCGACGCAGATGACTCATCGGCGTTTGGTCGCTCGGTTACTGTCACCGTTTGCCCTTCAGATCACCTCGAGCGCTCTCTTTCAGACCTGTCCACCCAGGTCACCCTCGCCGCCCTCGACGCCCTCCGCGGCACCCGCCTCCTCCTCCACGCCGCCGGGGTCGCCGCCCCCGACGGACGCGTTCTGGCGCTCGTGGGCCCTTCCGGTCGCGGCAAGACGACGGCGGCCCGTCACCTCGGTCGCCACTACGGATACGTCAGCGACGAGACCGTCGCCGTCGACGCCGACCTCACCGTGTACCCCTACCGCAAGCCCCTCTCCGTCATCGTCGAGGGCAAGCCCTTCAAGGAGCAGATCGCACCGAGCGACCTCGGTCTTCTCCCCCTCCCTGCTGCTCCGTTGCGGCTGGCTGGCATCACGCTTCTCGACCGTGATCCCCATACCGACGAACCGGGCGCCTTCCCCGTTGACCTCATCGACGCGATCTGCGAGATGACCCCGCAGATCAGCTACCTGCCGGAGCTGCCCTCGCCGCTGCAGTATGTCGCTCGCATCATTGCCCAGGTGGGCGCAGTCACGCGCCTGATCTACCGGGATGCCGCTGACTTGCCGGGCCTCGTCGAGGAGATGTTCGCTGCGCCTCCGCCGGGTGCACAGCTCTGGGCCGCCGCTCCAGCGGCCGTCGAGACGGGGCCGTGGCGATCCACCGAGATCGACGACGCCATCCTCGTAGACGGTCGCGCGTGCATCCTGCAAGAAGGGATGGTCACGGCGCTGGATCACCGCGGTTCCCTCGTCTGGACGATGTGTCGTGAGGGAGCCGATACCCACGAGATCACGGAGGCGGCGATCAGCGCGTTGGGAGACCCGGGCCGCGGCGACGCCGGAGCTCTCATCGACCAGACGCTCGGGGAGCTCGCCGACCACGGCCTGCTCACGAGAGTATGACAGCGACGACCGACACGGCACGGCGCCCCACACGGGGGCAACGACTCCGCCGGTCTCCCCTGACCCACCTGGCGCTGGCGCTGGTCACGCTCGCACTCGTCCAGACATTCGTCATCAAGCCGTTTCAGGTTCCGTCCGAGTCGATGTCGCCCACGCTCGAGAACGGCGACCGAATCCTCGCCAGCCGCATCGCGTACGCGGTGTCAGACCCTGGCACGGACGACATCGTCGTCTTCGCGCGACCCGACTCGTGGGGCGTGCCACCCGCACGTAGCCCGCTTCGCATCGCGATCGGTTGGGTCGGCGACATTGTCGGGATCGGGCCGAGCAACCAGGACGCCCTCGTGAAGCGCATCATCGGAGAGCCCGGCTCGACGGTCCAGTGCTGCTCCGCGGACGGTCGAATCGAGGTGGACGGGAAGCCGGTCGCGGAGGGCTATATCGTTTCCGACCTGCCGTTCACCCCCGGGGTGAACGACTGCGGCACCACGCCGGCGTCGGCGCGATGTTTCCCCCTCATCACCGTGCCCGAGGATTCATACCTCGTCATGGGGGACAATCGCGCGAACTCGTCTGATTCTGTGATCGCCTGCCGTGGCGATTCGGGTCTATTCGGCGATTGCGCGCGATTCGTTCCGCGATCCGCGATCATCGCGAAAGTGATGTCGATCGTCTGGCCTTTCAATCGGTTGCGAATGTTCGCCGACGCCGAGTGACATTCCGGCATTCGCAGGTCAGCCCGCCGCTCGATCGCCCGACCGCGCCGGAGCGGACCGGTGAAACACCTGGGCCTCCCACTGCGCGCGAAGACGGCGATCTCGCCAGTGCACCCCCGCCACACAGAATGCCCCGAGAATGACACCGGCCCAGCCGCCCAGCGTGTTCGCCACGACGTCGGTAAAGGACGCTACCCGCTGGGGATGCGCGACGGCTTGAGTCACCTCGATGGCCGCCGAAAGAAGGGGGATGCCGGCGAAGGCGACCCACCTCCATCGGCCGACAAGCAGCAGAGCAGCGAAGAATCCTAAGGGCGCGAACATCGCCGCGTTGGCGGACATCTCGATAGCGGAATAGCCGACCCACTTCGGGATGCCGTTGCGATGCAGCGCGGCCAGGAGGCGAACGATTGCGCCGCGATAGTCACGATCGATCGGTACGGGCCCGAGCGTCGCCATGAAGACGACGACAACGAACGTCGTCAGACCGGCGATGGCGAGACCAACCCTCACGGCGCTTCCTTCCCCATCAGTCGGTCACTGCCCCGCCCGCAGCGCGACGTCCCGTCAGCCTGCGGCCGCGAACAACCCGTCGCACGAAGCGTCAATGGTGACGGGGGTGTCCGACGCGGTGGGCGTGTGACGCAGCTCCAGCGGACCCAGCGGACCCTCGGGCAATTGCACCGTCGATGACACCGTCCGCGTCTCCCCCTGCGGAACGACCACGAGACGGCTCAGGGCGGTGTTGTTGTCTTGCGTCCCCGACCGATCGAAACCCGGCTCCTCGCTGCGAGCGGGATCCGTGGAAAGGACCTGACCACCGGGAGGAGCGAAGAAGAGCACGTCGAGCATCATCGACGTGCGGGGCAGTCCGTAGTTGCCGTTACGGAAGCCGAGCGTGTATTTGCTCTGAATGCTGTTCGGAATGGAGTTCGTCAGGGTCGTGGTCGTCGTGATCGTGCGGGCACCGACATCACACGTCGCCGCCACCGACTGACTCAGGTGATACTCGAGCTTCCCGACCGAGTAGTCGTTCAGATACGTCCCCACCTGCGTGTGCGCGGTGTTGTCCATCTGCAGGGCACCGTCGAGTTCGAGCTCACGCGACAACTGCTGCGCCTGTTCGTCGGTGAACGACAGCAGCAGCCGCTGCTCCTCCGCCGATTTTGCGAGAGCATCGAGCATCTCCGCCGGATCCCATTTGCCCGCAGTCAGATGGCTGAACACCGCGCGCGAGACCTCCGAGAAGAAGACATCCGAATCCCGACCGTTCGGGAACCGTTCGTACGCATCGCTGAGCAGGAGCTTCACCGCGTTGTCGCTGGAGATCTGCTCCCCCCCGACGTCCACGGGCCCGGCCACCGCGAGCATGTGCGACAGGACGACGGGATCGATCGAGATGACGCCGTCGAACCGCTCACCGTTGGTGCGCTGCCACAGGTCCTGGAAGAGCTGCACCGTCGTGGGGAAGTCCGGGGTCATCGTGTAGTCCTGCGAGTAGCGCGCGAACGACGACGGGTACAGCGCGAGGGTCTCGGCGGGGATGTCGCTGAACTGCTCCCCCGCCGTGCCCTCTTCGTAGAACGTCCGTGAACTCGCCTGGTCGAGCAGCTCGAACTTGCCCTGGTCGACCTTCATGATGATGCTCGCGGCCGGGTTGCCCCCGGTCGCGCGGATCTCGGCGTTGTTCTGGAAGACGATCAAGTATGTCTTCCCGCCGTCCGCGCCGGCCATGCTCAGCAGGGTGGGCAGGTAGCGGTTGACGACGTCGAGGGTGGGTGCCGTGCGGTCGATGACGTCGCGGATCTCGGCCACCGGCCCCGACACGGCATCCATCAGTTGATCCGACTGGATGCCATCGGTCTCGGCCTTCGCCGCGGTGAACGCCTGCGACACCACCGGGATCGACGCCTGCGCCTGCTTGAGCGGCTCCAGGTTGAAACCGCCGCCCTCCAGGGCCAGCTTCTTGATGTCGAGGTCGGCGATCATCTGCATCCCCGGCGGCAGCGCATCGCGCACCAGGATGTCGACCGCGCGAGTGACGCGCGAGACGGCGTCGATATTGGCACCCACGACAGGAACGTCGGATGCCATCTGCCACAGCGGCCCCTGCACCGTCTCTGCCGCGCGGGCCGTGCGGACGCTGACGTCCTCGGCCGCGGCCTGCAGACCCGCCTCGTCACGCGCCTCGACGAGGGAACCGAGGCGCCCGAGTGTGGACTTCGCCGCGAGCAGGTCATCGCGGACCTCGACGGCCTGCACGGTCAGCGTCGCGCCGAGGATCCCGGCGACAGCTGCGGTGCCGCCCAGGACCCCGAGAACGCCGCCCACGACCCACGGCCACGCGCGCGCTCGGCGCGGAGCCTCGCCGTCCGTCTCCGCCGTGGCCACGTCCGTGGCATTCCCCGCGGGTCGACCGTCGTCGTCACGGCGTCGGTTGCGGCGGCGGAGGTTGTCACCCATGTCGGCATCCTAAGTCACCCCCTCTGAGCGACCCCTGGCAGGGGCCGCCACGCGGGGCCCCTCAGACGAACAGGGGTGCCACCGCAAAGCCGAGCGCTACGAACGCCGAGCTCAGCCCACCGATCACGGGGAGAGCCGTGGTGCCGACACGGCGACCCACGAGGAACCCGGCGACACCGGCGACAATGCCCGCTGCCGCCACCGCAAGCCCGATCACCGCCGACCTCTCAATAAGACCCGGGGCATCCGCCCGCAGAAGAAGCACCGCACCCAGCGCGGGCACACCCACGGCGGCGATCGCGAGCAGAAGCGAGACGACACCGAGGATGCGAGAGAGCGGCTTCACCCCAGCGACTCTACCGGCGGGGCAGCCGGCGCTCCGGCCGGCCCCGCACCAACGACGAAGGGCCGGGCCCGAAGGCCCGGCCCTTGCCGGTCAGTCCGAAAGGGACTTACTTGAGGATCTTGGTGACGGTACCGGCACCAACGGTGCGGCCACCCTCACGGATCGCGTAGCCGAGGCCCTCTTCCATGGCGATCGGCTGGATGAGCTCGACCGACATCTCGGTGGTGTCACCGGGCATGACCATCTCGGTGCCCTCGGGCAGCGTGATGACGCCGGTCACGTCCGTGGTACGGAAGTAGAACTGCGGGCGGTAGTTCGTGAAGAACGGGTTGTGACGGCCGCCCTCCTCCTTGGACAGGATGTACGCCGTGCCCTCGAAGTTGGTGTGCGGGGTGACCGAACCGGGCTTCACGACGACCTGGCCGCGCTCGACGTCGTCACGCTTGGTGCCGCGCAGGAGCAGACCACAGTTCTCGCCGGCCCAGGCCTCGTCGAGCTGCTTGTGGAACATCTCGATACCCGTGACCGTGGTCTTCTGCGTCGGACGGATGCCGACGATCTCGACCTCGGAGTTGATCGCGAGGGTACCGCGCTCGGCGCGGCCCGTGACGACCGTGCCACGACCGGTGATGGTGAAGACGTCCTCGATCGGCATGAGGAACGGCTTGTCCTTGTCACGCACGGGGTCGGGGATGGACGAATCGACGGCCTCCATGAGCTCGACGATCGAGTTCACCCACTGCTCGTCGCCCTCGAGAGCCTTGAGGCCCGAGACGCGAACGACGGGGGCGTTGTCGCCATCGAAGTCCTGCGAGGAGAGGAGCTCGCGCACCTCGAGCTCGACGAGCTCCAGGATCTCCTCGTCGTCGACCATGTCGGCCTTGTTCAGCGCGACGAGCAGGTAGGGGACGCCGACCTGCTTGGCGAGCAGAACGTGCTCACGCGTCTGGGCCATCGGGCCGTCGGTCGCCGCGACCACGAGGATCGCGCCGTCCATCTGAGCGGCACCGGTGATCATGTTCTTGATGTAGTCAGCGTGACCCGGGGCGTCGACGTGAGCGTAGTGACGCTTGGGGGTCTCGTACTCGACGTGCGAGATGTTGATGGTGATACCGCGCTGGCGCTCTTCCGGCGCCGAGTCGATCGACGCGAAGTCACGCTGGACGTTGGTGGCCGACGGGTACTTGTCGGCGAGCACCTTCGAGATGGCAGCGGTGAGCGTGGTCTTGCCGTGGTCGACGTGACCGATCGTTCCGATGTTCACGTGCGGCTTGGTCCGCTCGAACTTGGCCTTAGCCACTGGGTCCTCCTCAGGACGGTCGTGCAGAGTCTCGGGCGCTGGATTGCGACCGGTTCTCTACGGGGATGGTTCTCAGGTTACTAGAGAGTCGGTATTGAGTTTGAGCGGATGCCGGGAGCCCGGCCGGGGCGTGGGCTCCCGGCATCCACGAGAGCGGTGTTACTCGCCCTTGTTCTTCTGGATGATCTCGTCGGCCACGGCCTTCGGCACGTCGGCGTAGCTGTCGAACTCCATGGAGTAGACGGCGCGACCCGAGGTCTTCGAGCGGAGGTCACCGATGTAGCCGAACATCTCGGACAGCGGGACGTTGGCACGCACGACCTTGACGCCGGCGGCGTCTTCCATCGACTGGATCTGGCCACGGCGCGAGTTCAGGTCACCGATGACGTCACCCATGTACTCCTCGGGAGTACGGACCTCAACGGCCATGATCGGCTCGAGGATCGTCGGGTTCGCCTTGCGGACGGCCTCCTTGAAGCCCATCGAACCGGCGATCTTGAACGCCATTTCGGACGAGTCGACATCGTGCGAAGCACCGTCGAGCAGGATCGCCTTCACGCCCACCATGGGGTAGCCGGCGAGCACGCCGACGTTCATGGCGTCCTGGAAGCCCTGGTCGGTCGGCGAGATGTACTCGCGCGGGATACGACCACCGGTGACCTTGTTCTCGAACTCGTACGTCTTGTCGGCCGTGACCTCGAGGGGCTCGAGCGCGAACTGGATCTTCGCGAACTGGCCCGAACCACCGGTCTGCTTCTTGTGCGTGTAGTCGTGCCGATCGACCGACTTGCGGATCGTCTCGCGGTAGGCCACCTGGGGCTTTCCGACGTTGGCCTCGACCTTGAACTCGCGCTTCATGCGGTCGACCAGGATGTCGAGGTGGAGCTCGCCCATGCCCTTGATGACGGTCTGACCGGTCTCGGCGTTCTGCTCGACGCGGAACGTCGGGTCTTCTTCGGCGAGCTTCTGGATGGCGACACCCAGCTTCTCCTGGTCGGCCTTGGTCTTGGGCTCGATCGCGACCTCGATGACCGGCTCGGGGAACGTCATCGACTCGAGGACGACCTGCGCGTTGGGGTCGCACAGGGTGTCACCGGTCGTGGTGTCCTTGAGGCCGATGACCGCGTAGATGTGGCCAGCGGTGACCGAGTCGACGGGCATCTCCTTGTTGGCGTGCATCTGGAAGATCTTCCCGATGCGCTCCTTCTTGCCCTTGGTGGCGTTGACGACCTGCGCGCCGGAGTCGAGGTGACCCGAGTAGACGCGGATGTAGGTCAGACGACCGAAGAAGGGGTGCGTCACGATCTTGAACGCGAGGGCCGCGAACGGCTCGTCGCGGTCGGCGTGGCGCTCGATGACGACCTCTTCGTCCTTGGGGTCGTGCGCCTCGATGGCGGGCACGTCCAGGGGCGACGGGAGGTAGTCGACCACGGCGTCGAGCATGGGCTGCACACCGCGGTTCTTGAACGCCGAACCGCACAGCACGGGGTAGACCTCGCTGGCGATCGTCATCTTGCGGATGGCGCCCTTGATCTCTTCGTGCGTCAGCTCTTCGCCGCCGAAGTACTTCTCGAGCAGCGCGTCGTCGGACTCGGCGACGGTCTCGAGGAGCTTCTCGCGGTACTCGTTCGCCTTCTCGACGAGGTCGGCCGGGATCTCCTGGATCTCGTACTTGGCGCCCATGGTGACATCACCCTTGGCGTCGCCGGGCCACACCAGGGCACGCATGTAGACGAGGTCGACGACACCGACGAAGTCGTTCTCGGCACCGATGGGGAGCTGGATGACCAGCGGCTTGGCCTTCAGGCGGTTGACGATGGTGTCGACCGTGAAGTAGAAGTCGGCGCCCAGCTTGTCCATCTTGTTGACGAAGCAGATGCGGGGGACGTCGTACTTGTCGGCCTGGCGCCACACCGTCTCGGACTGGGGCTCGACGCCCTCCTTGCCGTCGAAGACGGCGACGGCACCGTCGAGCACGCGGAGCGAGCGCTCGACCTCGACCGTGAAGTCGACGTGACCGGGGGTGTCGATGATGTTGATCTGGTTCTTTTCCCAGAAGCAGGTGACAGCGGCGGAGGTGATCGTGATGCCACGCTCCTGCTCCTGCTCCATCCAGTCGGTGGTCGCCGCACCATCGTGCGTCTCACCGATCTTGTGGTTGACGCCCGTGTAGAACAGGATGCGCTCGGTCGTCGTCGTCTTTCCGGCATCGATGTGCGCCATGATGCCGATGTTGCGGACCTTGTGGAGGTCGGTGAGCACGTCTTGTGCCACGGGTGTCTTCCTTACCTGTTGGGAGGTTGATGCCGGGCCCATCGGGGGGCCCGCGACCGGGGTGCGGTCACGGGCCCTCCGCGGGTGTTACCAGCGGTAGTGCGCGAAGGCGCGGTTCGACTCGGCCATCTTGTGGGTGTCCTCGCGGCGCTTGACCGCGGCACCGAGGCCGTTCGAGGCGTCGAGGATCTCGTTCTGCAGGCGCTCGGTCATCGTCTTCTCACGACGGCCCTTGGCGTAGCTCACGAGCCAGCGCAGCGCGAGGGTGTTCGCGCGGTGCGGCTTGACCTCGACCGGAACCTGGTAGGTCGAGCCACCGACGCGGCGGCTCTTGACCTCGAGGGTGGGGCGCACGTTGTCGAGCGCCTTCTTGAGGGTGGCGACGGCGTCCTGACCGTTCTTCGACTCGACGCCGCGGAGGGCGTCGTAGACGATCGACTCGGCCAGCGACTTCTTGCCGTCGACGAGGATCTTGTTGACCAGCTGCGTGACGACGGGAGCGCCGTACACCGGGTCGTTGACGACGGGACGCTTCGGGGCGGGACCCTTACGAGGCATGGTTCTCAGCCCTTCTTCGCGCCGTAGCGGCTGCGAGCCTGCTTACGGTTCTTGACAGCCTGGGTGTCGAGCGCACCGCGGACGATCTTGTAGCGGACACCGGGGAGGTCCTTCACACGACCGCCACGGACCAGCACGAGCGAGTGCTCCTGCAGGTTGTGACCCTCGCCGGGGATGTAGGCGGTGACCTCGGTGCCGTTACGGAGCTTCACACGAGCGACCTTGCGCATCGCCGAGTTCGGCTTCTTCGGGGTGGTGGTGTACACGCGGGTGCACACGCCGGCCTGCTGGGGGTTCGACTTCAGCGCCGGAGCCTTGGTCTTCGAGACCTTCGGCGAGCGGCCCTTGCGAACCAACTGCTGAATGGTTGGCACGTTCTCTCCTTGTTTGTGCTGCACGGTGACAGCGTCGTGTCTCCCCCGACCCCTCGCGCATCTTGCGATTCGTGACGTGTCGGGCTCACGTGTGATCCACCGCGCGACAGAATGATCGGGCGCGATTGTGGTGGATATGCCGTGGGGGTGGCCTGTTCGCAGGCCATTCCCTGAGATGGTGCGAGCGTTGTTCCGTGCCGCAGCCCGAAGGCATAACGCACGGCGCGCGTGAACGCACACCCGCTCAATGATACGCGCCCGGGAGGGTGTGGGCAAACGTGCGGCGGGCGACGCTCAGCCCATCAGCAGGAACAGCGTGATCGCCGCACCCACGACGATGAGGACCACGGCGACGGCCAGCGCCACACCGCGACCGCGGCCCCGTCGCGGGGCACGCGGATGCACCGCGGCGGCATCCGGAGCATCCTCGGCCCGAGCCGGCGGTGCGCTGCGGGCGACGCGGACCGCCTCGTCGGCGCGCGGGCGATACAGCTCGTGGTCCGCCGCCGACGGTACCCGCGCCTCGCGGGCGGAGGGCACCGGGTCGCCGGAGGGGAGACCGGCGGTGGAGACCCGCGGACGCGACCGCGCACGACGCTCCCCCGCGGCGGTGTCGCCGGTCGACGTCGTATCGGTGGGCGGGATGCCGGGCCCGGCCACCTCGGGCTTGCTGCGGCGCCGACCGGGGGCGGTCTCGTCGGAGGGAAGGATGCCGGGCTCAGGCTCCGAAGGATCGCTCGGGCGACGGCGGGGGGCGGTCTCGTCATCGACCTCGGGAAAAGCCGACACCGCCGGGTCATCGACAGGGGTCGCTCGTGCCGACACCACCGTGTCGTCTGCCGGGGCAGGCGGGGCCGAGATCACCGTGTCATCCGCCGGAGCAGGCCGCGCGGAGATCACCGTGTCGTCGACCAGGTCCGCTCGATCGACGCGCACCGTGTCATCGGCCGGAGCGGGCCGCGGGGAGACGATGGTGTCGTCGTCGACCTCGTCGTCGCCCTCGACATCGCTCCGGGGCGGGGTGGGCCAGGCACGCAAACGCCCCGCCCACAGCGTGACGTCGTCGGGATCGTCGGCGCGGTCGTAGGGACCGCTCACGACTCCCTCCGCGCGAGGCGTACCTCCGCATCGCCGAGGAAGAACCGCTCCCCCGCCTCGATCTCCTCGCCCGGAGGCGCCTCGACCTCGGTGCCCATGAGCGTGGCGAACAGCACACCGTTGGTGGAGTCCAGGTCGGTGACGTACCACGTCTCGCCCTTGAGCTGCAGACGCGCGTGGGTCTTCGACACCGTGCGGGTCTCGTCGGCGATCGCCACCAGCTGGGCGTCGGGATGAGCGGCATCCGGAGCCGGCCGGCGGCCCACGATCACCACATCGGACGTGAGATCGACCGGCGTCCCGTGGGGCGGGACCAGCGCCCACGGGATGCGACGACGCCGCGTGACGACGGTGCGATCCAACGCGTCGAAATCATCGGCGGCGGGATCAGCGGGGAACTCCGGCTGCGTGTACAGCGCCGACACGGACGTGCGCGCCGACCGCGGAGCGCCGGCCTTCGGGGCCTCGGGGACGGCCGACACGGCCTCCGACATCTCGGGGAACTCGTCGTCGGTCTCGCCCGTGCCGAGCGGGGGCGCGGGCGTCTCGGGAGCCGGTCGCGTGAGCGGGGCGTCAGCAGCGGGGGCGTCGGCATCCGTCCGCGGGGTCAGACCTCGCCACGGCGCGAGGTCCAGCGGCTCCGACTCCTGGCCGGAAGCAGCCCCCGGCTCAGCCGGAGCGACGGAGGCAACGGGCCGGTCGGACGCCGAATCCCCGCGATCGCGGTGCGGGCTCGCCGGCACGAGGGGTGTCCCCGCGTCGCGAGTCGTCTCGTCCGCCGGTGGTGCCGTGGAAGCGTCGCGCGTCGGCGCGGGCGCACGCAGGGCCGCCAGCACGTCGGCGAGCGAGTCGCCGAGGTCGACGGTGTCGCGGACGCCGTCGGGAGCGGGCGCAGCCGGCGAGGCGGGGGGCGTCGGCGCGGACGAGGCGCTCGCGTCAGGAGCGGGCGCGGCCCAGGAGTCCGGTGCCGGAGCGGGCGCGTCGTCCGCGCGGGAAACGGGCGGCGCCCATCCCGACGGAGACGGCACCGCGTCCGACAGCGACGGCGACGGAGCGGCGAACGGGAGTGCGATCGGTGCGGACACCGGCTCGGACGAGACCGCGACGTCATCGGTGTCGGCCGGGCGCACCGGCTCGGGCGTCCACCCGCCGACGAGGGGCACGTACGGACCGGCGAAGTCCTGGCCCCGTCGGATCGGCGCGGAATTCTCGTCGACGGTGCCCGAGCGGCGAACGCCGGGAGCCTCTTCCTCCCACCGGGCCTCACCGAAACCGAGGACGCTCGCCCAGACGACCGGGATGAACGTCCCGAGGACGGTCATGCCGACGCCGCGATCGAAGCCCTGGCTCACCCGATGGACGGCGATGATCCGGACGACGGTGTAGGCGATGGTGCCGAAGATCGGAATGAGGTTGAGCAGCACGAGCCAGGGCGAGAAGCCGCCGAGCTTGAGGACCGTCGCGACGTTGACGACGGGCACCCACGCCTTCCACGTCGGCTCGCCGGTCTTGGAGAACATCGCCGCCAGCGCGAGGGCGTACCAGACGTAGACGATCACGAAGAGGAGCAGCGTGAGCGCCCCCAGGATCACAGCCGTGGAATCGTTCATGTCGTCGTGCGCCGCCCGGTGGACGTGCGCTTCCCCCTCTCGTCACGGTGCGGCGGCCGACGGCGCGAGGGCCGCGGGGCGAAGAACCGTAGGAACGATCTCAACGATACGGCCGCGCGCACGCGGCGCCACCAGCCGCGCTGGCGCGTCAACGTGCGGCGTTCTGCGTCGACGATGCGCCAGAACGCGGATGCCTCGTCGGCGGTGACCGTGCGCGACGAGAACACGGCCCGGTCGGCGTCGTCGGCCAATCGCAGACCCGCGGGAGTGTCGAACGCCTCGGCCAGCTCGCGGCGCGTCGATGAGGGGCGCAGTTCGCGTCCGGCATCCACCCCCGCATCGACGTACTCGTCCCACCCCCCGGCGATGGCGGCACGAGGGTCGGGATCGCGGCGCCGTCCGCGGCGGCGGAGGCCCTTGGCGACGAGGATCGCCAGGAACGGGCCGAACAGGATCAGCACGATCAGAAGTGAGATCCCGACCACCCGAAGGATCGGCCAGAGCCACGCCAGGTCGAGGCCGTCGTCGGTCGACTCGTCGTCGTCGAGAGCGTTGTCCTCCTGCACCGGGTCGGGCGGGACGACTTCGTCGACGGTGTCGGGGCGGACCTCGGTGACGTTCTCGGGGTCGCGCTGCTGAGTGACCTCGAGGCTCGGCGACAGCTCCCACTGGGGAGTGACGTCGATCGGCGCCCAGCGTCCGTCGTCGCCCTGCACCTCGGTCCAGGCGCTGAGGTCGCGCGCGCGGCACTCGCCGTCGTCGCACGTCGCCACCCCCGGGTCGCTCGACGACACCCGCGCACCCACCACGACGCGCGCCGGGAACCCCAGCTCGCGCGCGATCAGGGCGGTGGCCACGGCGAACTGCTCGTCGTCGCCCACGGCGGCGACGAAGTTGCCCGAGGCTTCCGCGCGCGGGTCGTCCTCCCGTTCCAGCAGGCGCTGGAACATCGTGTCGATGCGCGCGAGGGAGTGACCCGACGCGCTGGGCTGCAGCTGATAGCCGGGGAGATCGGCGGTCCACGCGGGGGCCGGTGCCCCCTCGGCGCGGGCGAGTCCGTGGCTGAGGTAGCCGCGCTCGCGCAGCAGGCGCACGAGGGCCATCAGGTCGGCCCCGGAGCGTCCCGTCGCGTGCTCCTCGACCCAGCGACGCAGATTGTCGCCGCCGGCGACGCCCTCGTCGATGCCGGGCGGGGACAGCGTCGTGGCATCCGCATCGACCGGCTCCACCGCGTCGATACGGTACCGGTCACCGGGCGCGAGGCCTCCGTCGGCGATCTGCACACCGGCCTGGGCGTCGACGCTGTAGTAGAAGCGATCCGCCAGCAGCCCCTCCCGCTCGCCCTGGAACGCCGCCCGCACGAGCCGCCCGGCCGTCGGCATCCAGATCCCCCCGAGGTCGCCGATCTCGATATCGGCCTCCACGGCACGCCCGTCCGTTCGGGGCAAGGTGGACGGCACCCGCACGAACGCACCCGCACGCGCCCCGGAGGAGCGGAAGACCTCGCCGTCGTACGCGTCCAGCGTCGCCACGCGGATGCGCTCGGGAGCGGTCCCCGCCGTGTCCACCCGGAACAGGACGTCGTCGGCGCGGGCGTCCGAGAACATCGCGCGGTACTCCGACAGCGGGCTCACCGCCTCGGCGATCTCGCGCTCGGGGCCCGCCGCCGAACGCAGCACACGCCGGTCGGCATCCGCGGCCACGGACGGTACGACGGCGACCGCCGCGACGACGGCCACCACGAGCATGCCGGCGCCCAGAGCGGCGCGGCGGCGGTCGGTGCGCGACCGGCGGCGCGGCACACTCACCGCTCCCCTCTCGCTCGCCCGGCGCAGGGCACGCACGCGCTCGTCGCGTGTACGCCACGCCAGCCACAGCACCGACGACAGCACCGCCGCGACACCGATCGCGGTCTCGACCGGCGCCGCGAGCGAGAGCGGCCCGACGACGACGGGGGCACTCGTGGAGGTCCGCCCGAAGAACAGACCGAACCCGCTCATCGCCAGACCGCTCACGACCGCGAACGGTGCGAGCCGATCCGCGCGAACGGCGAGCGCGAGCGTCGCGGCCGTCCCGGCGAGGAAGACCACGAGCGCAGGGACGAGGAGGTTGCGATAGTCGCCGACGGGGAGGTCGACCGTGACCAGGTCTTTCCACGCGAGCACGACGCCGGCGAACGCCTCGCCGAGACCCCGGACGAGATCGAGCGGTCCACCCAGGCGCGACGGCACGGCCAGAGGTACCGCCAGCACCGCGAAGGCGCCCGCGACGAGGGCTGCCGTGACCCATCCGCCCCAGCGCCGCCGCCACACGCTCAGCGCGACGATTCCCGCGGCGACCGGAACCGCCACCGCCACCAGCACCACGAACGCGGACCCCGCGTACACGGGCCACGCGGCGACCACCGCCAGCACCGCACACACGGCGGTGTACAGCGCCCCCGCCACGACGCGGGACCGTCGCCCCGCCTCGGCGGCGCTCACGACGTCGCCCCCCGCACGAGCAGACCGGCCAGGTCATCGAGCGTGCCGATCGTCAGCACCGTGAGACCGGCGACGCTCTGCATCCGCGGGTGCGCGCGCTCGTCGCACACGACCGCGGCGACCGCGGTGTCGGCGGGGAACGCCAGAGCCGCCTGACGCAGGCGCGCCAGCGGCACCGCCGACCCGACGACCACGAACGCGATCGACAATCTCTCGTTCGCCTCGGATGCCAGCCGGCACACGTCCTCGACGGGCATCGTGTTCTCGTGCGTGGCGAGGGCGCTGAAGCCGTCCAGCATCGCGCGGGGCGAGACGGTGGGGACGTGACGGATCGCCCGCAGACGCCCCCGCACCACCCGCGGAATCTCGGATCCGGTCACGATGTCGATGTCGCGCGCATCGCGGACCGCGCGCAGGCCCAGCGAGGCGGCGGCCGAGACGGCGAGCTCGTACTCGTCGGCATCCGTGTACTCCTGCGTCGCCGCGGCGAGCACGACCGCCATGCGCGAGCGGCGGGACTCCTCGTACTGACGGACCATGAGCCGCCCCGTCTTCGCCGTCGACTTCCAGTGGACCTGGCGGCGCGAATCGCCCGGGACGTACTCGCGGATGGCGTGGAAGGACATGTCGGCATCCACCAGCCGCCGCGTGGCGTTGCCCTCGAGATCGCGCACGAGACCCGCGCTCGTGGAGGGCAGGCCGACCGTGCGGGGATGGACGTAGAGGTCGTGCACGTCGTCGAACGCGTGCTCGCGGCGCAACAGGCCGACGGGATCGCTGCGCACGGTCGTCACCGGCCCGATGCGCACGACGCCGCGCGGCAGCGGCGGGATCTCGAGCGGCTCGGTGACCCCGTGACCCGGTCGCAGCAGCGGAACGGCGAACTCGACGAGCCCGCGTCCCACCGGGATGTCGAGGCGCCCGGGCAGGGCCGGTCGTCCGCTGTCGTTGCGCACGACGATCTCGCCCGTGACGCCCTGGCCCGCCACGACGCGTTCATGCGTGAGCGTCAGGTCCACGTCGTACGCGCGCGCGCCGAACAGGAACGGCACGCTCATGACGAGCAGCAGCACTGCCACGGCACCCGCGACCATCCACTCGACCCACCCGAAGACGACACCGAGCGCGAGCCCCGCCGTCGCGGCCACCGCCACGACCGTCCCCGCCGGTCGCACCGTGCGCCCGGCCCAGCGCACCGAGGCGTCCACGGCGTCCACGATCGTGCTCCACACCGCGGCCGCGCGCACCGCGGCGCGCACCAGGCGCCGCGTCCGTCGCGTCGAGGTCGACGTGACCGACGTGCGCGACCCGGTGCCGATGGTGCCGGCGGAGGTGCGAGTCAGCCGCGATTCGGTGAGGTTCACGTCGGGCACGACGTCGCCCCTCGCGTGAGAGAGATCGGGGGGAGGTGCACGGCTCAGGCGCTCTCGCGCTGCGTGGGCGGAACCGTGTCGAGCAGCACCTGGCCCACGACGGCCTCCTGGGTCACGCCGTCGAACTCCGCCTCGGGATGCAGGATCAGCCGGTGCGACAGCACCGCCACCGCGAGCGCCTTGACGTCGTCCGGTGTCGCGTAGGTGCGTCCCTGGGCCGCGGCCCGCGCACGCGTCGCCCGGGTGAGGGCGAGCGCGCCACGGATGCTGACCCCGAGGCGGACCTCGTCGGCCGAGCGGGTGGCATCCACGAGCCGTGCGATGTAGTCGAGCACGAGGGCGTCGACGTAGACGCTCGCGGCGAGATCGGCCATGCCGACCAGCGCCTGCGGCGTGATGATCGGCCGCAGATCGGCCGTGGCCACGGGCGCACCGTCGAGGATGCGGACCGTGGCGGCGTGGTCGGGGTACCCGAGCGACGTGCGCAGGAGGAACCGGTCCAGCTGCGCCTCCGGCAGCCGGTAGGTGCCGGCCTGCTCGACCGGGTTCTGCGTCGCGAGCACCAGGAACGGGACACCGACCTCGCGCGAGACCCCGTCGATGGTGACGCGGCCCTCTTCCATGACCTCGAGCAGTGCGGACTGCGTCTTCGGGCTCGCGCGGTTGATCTCGTCGGCGAGGACGATGTTGGCGAAGATCGGCCCGGCGTGGAACTCGAACGCCCCGGTCTTCTGGTCGTACACCGTGATGCCGGTGATGTCGCCCGGGAGCAGGTCGGGCGTGAACTGAATACGCGTGTTGGTTCCCTGGACCGACTGCGCGATCGCGCGAGCGAGCGAGGTCTTGCCCGTGCCCGGGACGTCCTCGAGCAGCACGTGTCCGTCGCTGAGCATCGCCGTGAGCACCAGCTCGACGACGTGCCGCTTACCGAGGACCGCGCGCTCGACGTTGTCCGCGATCTGCGCGAAGGTCTGGGCGTACCAGGTCGCCTGCTCCTGGGTGATCGTCATGGGGATGCGTCTCTTTCGTGGGGGATCAGGAGTTGTCGTCCGGGTTCGTCGGCTCTTCCTCGGCCGGGGTGCCGGGCTGGCATCGCGCCTCGGTCTGCAGCACCGCGGAGTCCAGGCCCCAGCCGCGCGCGGACCAGTCGACGGTGACGCGCACGTTCGCGACGCGCACCGCGCCGATCGGCACCAGGCGCGAGCCCGCGGTCGTGGGAAGCGCCGCGCCGTTCTCGTCGAAGTACCGCACGGCATCCCAGTCGACGGTGAGGTTCGCCTGGTCGTTGCTCGCGCTGCGCGAGACGTCGAGGTTCTCTCCCCCAACACAGGATGCCACCCGCGCGCTCGCCTGCACCTGGTACGGCGCGCTTCCCGAGGCGGGGGCGACACGACCGGTCTCGGACGTGGTGCCCCAGAAACGGTGCTGGAAGTAGACGCCGATGTTCGGGTCGGAGCCGAACACGGACGAGCGCTCGCCGTCGAAGTTGGTGTACTTCACGTCGTTGAAGCGGGGCGGGTCGCTGCCCTCGTCCACGCCGGAGATCCGCCAGCGCGCGACGGGCCGACCGTCTTCGACGCCGACCTCGGCCCGGCTGCCGACGCGGAAGGTGTAGCCGCGCGGAGCCGCGGTGTCCTGCGCCACGCGGAACTCCTGCGTCACGCTGCGCGTACCGTACGACCGGCCGTCGAAGCTCGACTCGACGCAGAACGTGAAGGTGTACGCGACGCCGTCCTCCTTGCCGGGGAACTCGCGGCGCGACCCGTCGTCGCCCGGGCGGCAGAACGAGCCCTCGACGATGCCGTAACGCAGCTGCGAGTCGGTGCCGTTCTGACGCGCCGTGCCCTCGACGGTGACGGTGGAGACGCCGTCGCCCGTGGAGCGCGACGTGATCGTCATGGCGGGATCGAGCGGGGCGCCCACACCGTGGGCCGAGAACACCAGGGCGCCGCCCTGAGCGGCACCGCCGAGCCCCGCGGGGATCTCGAACCGCGACGTCGGGGTCACCGTGATCTCGGTGCGGGAGTTGCTGCCGACGCGGAAGCCGTCGACGCGCACCTCGTCCTGGTTGCGGCCGACGCTGATCGTGCGCGTCTCGCCCGCGGCGCTGCGCACCTCGAGCTGCCCCGTCTCGGCGGACTCGATGCCGCGGATCACGAGGTCGGCGACGTTGCCCTCGCCGTCGCGCGTGACCACCGGCGTGAAGTCGGCCGAGCCCGGCCGGGCCGGCGGGTCGTACGCCCACCCCAGGGTGCGGACGGAACCGCGGGACTCGCCCACGCCGTTCACCGCGGTGACCACGTACTCGCGCTGCTCGCCGTTGGGCGCACTGATCGGGGGGCAGGTGCCGTCGGCGCCGCACCGGGCGACGACCTCTCCGCCTGTACGGACGGCGAACCCCGAGATCGACGGGTAGGCGCGCCGCGCCTCGCCCGGGTCGACGCGGAGGGTGAGCGAGCCGTCGGCGTACGCGGTCTGCCGCACGCTCGCCGGAGCGCGCGGGAAGCCCTGCAGATCGAGCACGATCCGCGCGTCGCGCGTGGACGCGGTGGAGCGCCCCTGCGCGTCGCGCAGCGTTACGCTGGCCGCGCACGTGGCGCCGGGGGCGTCGGACGTCCACGACGCGCGGACGCTCCGCTCGGACGCGACATCGAAGCTGACGCCCGTGCAGGCGCTGGTGGGGCTCACGCGCACGACCTCGAGCGGGGTGCGCGGCAGCGGGTTGACCTCGCCCGGCAGCCCGACGGCGTCGATCGTGCAGCTCGAGCCGGACGCCTGCGAGCACTGCAGCGTCGTGGTGCCGCCCTGCGGGAGCGTCGACGGCGCGGCCCCGACACGCAGCAGGAGGCGCGCGGGCGAGACGGCCTGGTGGCTCGTGACCGACACGATCGCCGCGTTCTCGCTCCCCGGCACCGCGCGATCCGCGCCCGTCACCGTCACCACGGAGCCCTCGAGCGTGACCGACGAGAACGCCGACCCGGAGTAATCGAGGGCGTAGCGGATGCCGGCCCAGTCCTCGCGGCCCAGCTGCCAGCTCGTCATGTTGCGCAGGTCGAAGGTCGCGGTCTCCCCCGGGCCGACGGTCAGCGAGCCGGGTCGCAGTTCGGGCTGGGGTTCGCGCGCGACGACGCCGATCGGAACCGCCAGCAGGGTCCAGTCCTCGGTGCCCGCGACACGGACCGGGACCTGACAGGCATCGGTCCACGGTGACCCGGTGCCGGCGTCGTACCGCACGACGGTTCCCGTGACCGTGCACCGTCCCTCGGCGCGCACCCCGGTGGTGGTGACGTCCGGTCCGACCTCGAGGGTTGCGCGGCGGGGCACGGCGACGAGGGATGCCATGTCGAACTCGACCGAAGCGAGCTCGTCGACCCGCTGGGCCGCCCCGGGCCGGAGCGCGAGGGTCACATCGTCGTCGCCGGGCACACGGACGAACGCGTACGTCGTGACCTCCTGGTCGCCCACGGTCCCCGTCACGACGAACGGGATGATCCGCCGGGTCGCGGGCAGCTCGCCCGCGATGCGACGCCCGTCGATGCGGACACCGGCCGGCTCGCCCCACAGCGACACCCGCAGGTCGGCCACGTCACCCCCGGACCAGGTCGCGCGCCCGTCGAGGACGTCGACGCCCGAGACGAACTGGTCGCGATCCTCCAGGGTGAGCACGGTGTCGGTGACCACGGGGAAGTCGGGAACGCTCTCGCGCACGACCTTGACGACGACGAGACCACGCCCGGTGTTGCCCGAGTCGGATTCGACGTCGTAGAGGAACGACATCGTCGCGGGAGCCTCCCCCGCGCGGAGCACGACGCCCGTGTCGGTCACGCTCTCGATCAGCGAGTCCAGCCGCGCGTACTCGGGGTTGTCGCTCCCGTCGACCAGGGTGCGCGGCAGATCGGGACGGACCTCCGTCAGCGTCAGCCGGCCCTGCGTCGGGTCGATGTCGTTGGCGAGCGGGCTCACCCGGATGCGGCTGTCGGATCCGGCCTGCACCTGGACGTAGTCGGTGAACGTGATGGGGCTGGGGTTGGCCTCGGCATCCAGGACTCCGACACGCACCGTCCCCTCGCCCTCGGCGCCGGCCGAGTCGACGACGCGGTAGCGGAACGTCACCTGACCGCGGTCGCCCGGCACCGACGCGTACACGATCGACGCGCCGTCCGCCGAGATCGAGGCGGTTCCGCGGTCGGGCTGACTCACGATGCGGTCGAGGGTCACCGCGTCGCCGTCGGGGTCGGTTCCGAAGCCACGGAACGGGATCGTCGTGGTTCCGCCGCTGAGGACGCGACCCTGCAGCGTGTCCGGCAGCGGGGCGCGGTTCGCGTCGGTGCCGAGCACCGTGATGCGCACCGTCGCCTCGTCCCACAGCGAGGGCGTTCCGGTCGTGTAGACGCGGTAGGTGACCTCGTAAGTGCCGGGGGTCGTCGGGGCGAGGTAGCGCAAGACACCCCCGGAGGCGAAGGCGAGACCGTCGTCGGAAGGCGTCGCCTGCACGGAGGCCGGGTCGAGCGTCGGACGTCCGCCGGCCGGCGACACGTCGTTGTCGAGCACCGGGATGTCGGCCTGCACGCCGGCGCGCACCGTCACGGTGTCGTCGACGGCGATGGGCGCGATCTCGGGCGCCGGCGGAAGCAGATACACCGTGGCTTCGCCACTGACCGTCGCGCCCTCGTCGTCGGTGCCGTCGCTCACGGTGTAGGCGACCGTACCCAGGAGTCCCGCGCCGCCCTCGGCCGTGGTGCCGGAGACGCGCAAATCGTTCTGCCCCACCGTGTCGACGGTGAGCGAAGCGCCCTCCTCGGCGGTCGCGACCACATCACTCAGCAGGAGCACCCGGCCGGTCGGATTCGACACGGCGGCGAACACGTCGAGCGTGGCATCCTCTTGCGGTCGGACGAACGCCACGACGGGCGCGGTCGACAGCTGCGCGGGAGCGTCGGCGGGAAGCAGCGTGATGCGGGCGGTCCCGGTGGCGTCACGCCCGGCACCGGAGACGGTGAAGTCCACGCGATACACGCCCGGTTGAGCGGCGGTGAAGTCGAACGTCGTGCTCCCGCCGACGACCGTGGCCGTCGCCGCCGCGTCGTCGAGCACGCGCACCGAGCCGAGCGTCACGTCGCCGGCGGTGCCGGTGACGTGGGGCCCGACGTCGATGGTCAGGGCAGACCCGGCCGTGTCGACCACCGCGAACGACTGCACCGCGAGCGCCGGATCGGGCGCCACCCGGATGAGCAGCGGCTTCGTCGCCGTCGCGCCGGAGGTGTCGGCCACGGTCACGTCGAGCTGGATTGTCTGCTCCGCCCCGGACCCGTCGTCGGCGTGCTGGTAGACGACCTCGCCGGCGGGGGTGGATGCCACGCTGCCCACGCCGCTCGGGTTGGCGGCGGACAACAGCAGGAGCGGGTCGCCGTCGGGATCGACCCAGCCGGGGAGCACGGGGACGGTGATGGTGCCGCCGCGCGCCACTTCGGGTGTGGGCCACGGCTGCAGGCAGCCCGGCACCCCGCACCACACGGGCGCGGCGTTGGCGTCGTCGGGCGTGACCGTCAGCGTGACCGTGGTCGGCGCCGACGTCAGCCCGTCCGCGGTGGTGCCGTCCGTCACGGCGTACGAGAACGTCGCCGTGCCGGTCGCCCCCGGCGCGACGCGCACCGCGAGGCGCTGACCGGAATCGGTCACCGACAGGCTGCCGAAACCGGGGTCGAGCCCCGTCACGCTCTCGCCGACGATGCTCAGCACGTCCTCGTTGGGATCGTGGTCGTTCAGCAGCACGGGCAAGGTCACCAGACGCCCCGCGCGCACACCGAAGGCGTCGGGCTCGGCGATCGGCGGCTTGGGGTCGAGCACGACGCTCAGCTGTTCCTCGCTCTGCACCGAGGCCTCCTCGGTGCGGTCGTCGAGGGTCCAGCTCTGGCTCGACGGCACGAGCGCGCCGTCGGGGACCGTCCACACCCACCCTGTGCGCGTCTCGTTCAGGATCACCGCGTGGTCGGTCGCGACGAAGACCGGACGCCGCTGGTCGGGCATGGTCGCCCCGCCGTAGTCGAGGTCGGTCTCACCGGCATCCGAACGCCACAGCGTTCCCCGCGCGTCGCCGGGCAGCAGCCATGCCGCGTACGTCACGCCGTCGTGCGCGAGGGGCGTGGCCGGCTGCCCGAGCACGTTGCCCCCCGCGCCCACTTCGCGCCGCGGCTCGGCCCCGTCGACGGGGACGCTCCACAACGACTGTTCATCGGCGAGGTAGACGGCGCGGCCGCGGGGATCGGGTTCGCCGACGACGAGCTGATCCGCGGTGTCGAGGTCGACGGGATCCTGGTCGCGCACCCACACGCGGCCCGCCTCGGCGTCGACGAGGACCCACTGGTCGCCCGCGGCAGAGAGCACCGGGGTGGCCGCGTCGGCGTCGATCGCGTCACGCCCCCGCAGCTCATCGGCCTCGATGTCGTAACGGATCACCGAGCCGTCGACCGAGGAGTAGGCGAACAGCATGCCCCGCTCGTCGACCGTCACGGCATCCGCGGTGTAGGTCTGCGCGTCGTCGTCGCCGGCGGTTCCGAACGGGTCGAGCTCGCTGACAGACTGCCCCGCGCGGCTCAGCCGGCTCGCGAAGACTGCGCCGGTGTCGGTGCGGTACACGACGTAGTCGCCGGCCGTCGCGACCGACGTCGTGCCCGCGGGCGTCTCGGGCGCGGCCTCGAGCTGCTCGTCCTGCAGGTCGATCGGCTGGGCCTCGTCGATCCGGGTGAGCTTGCTGTAGCTGTCGGTGAAGAGATAGGCCCCGTCCGGGCCCTGCGCGACCTGGCTCGGGTTTCCGGCGGCGCGGACGGTGTCGAGCTCGCCCACGGTGGTGTTGACGCGGGCGTACCGCTGCCCCTCGCCGGTCTGAAGTGCCCACACCGACGTGTCGACCTCGGGGGTCTCCTGCGCGTCGAGTCCCGGCCAGACGATGCTGGCCGTAACGACGAGCGCCGCGGCCACGAGCGTCGAGGTCACGCCCGCGATCGTGCGACGCCTCATCGGAGGATCCCGGTGGCCAGGAGCGCCGCGATGACGACCGCCGCCGCGGTGACGAGGGAGGCCGCGGCGAGCGCCCACGGCAGAAGCCGATGCGCGGGACGGGCGGGCGCCGAGATGTCGGTGTCTTCGTCTCGGGCGAGCCCCGCCATACCGGAGGGGCCGCGGAGCTTGCGCACGCCCTCACGCTCGATCCGGGAACGCGCCGGACCGCGCAGCGTTCCGTCGGCGAAGTCGATCGCGCGCGCCGTCGGCGCCCACTCGGCCGCGGGCACCTCGAGCGGGGTCGCGGGGAGTCCGAGCTCGGACTGCACCCTCTGCAACGCCTCGCCCACCTCGCGGGCACTGGCGAACCGGTCGGTGGGGTTGCGCGACATGGCGCGGGCGAGCACCGCCTGCAGCGACGGGGGCACGTCCGTGCGGGCGATGTCGGTGTAGGAGGCGCGCGCGATGCGGCGGCGCAACTGCTCGCGGGAGTTCTGGCCGCGCTCGCGACGCTCGAACGGGCTGTGCCCGGCCAGCAGCGAGTACACAGTCGCGCCGAGGCTCCACACCTCGCTCGACACGGTGCCCGCGGTCTGCTCGGCGATCACTTCGGGAGCGCTCCACGGCACGCTCATGGCGAGCATCTCGTCGGCGCCCTGCCGGACGAGGGACGAGGAGATGCCGAAGTCCGCGAGCACCGGCGCCCCGAACGTCGTCACGAGGATGTTGCTGGGCTTGACGTCGCGGTGCACGAGACCGGCGTGGTGAGCCGACTCCAGCGCCCCCGCCATGCGCACCCCGATCGAGAGGACCTCGGCCACCGGCATCCGTTCCACCCGGTAGCGCTGCGCGAGGGAACCCGGGCAGTACTCCATCACGATGTACGGACGCCCGTCAGCCGAAATCCCGGCCTGGTAGACGGTGACGATCGACGGATGCGCCGACAGATGTGCCAGCACGTCGGCCTCGGCGTTGAACATGCGCAGCAGATCGGCGTCGCGCACATCGCTCGGCAGCACCTTCACGGCCACGTCACGGCGCGGCATGTCTTGCCCGTACAGGAAGACATCGGCGAAACCGCCCGAACCGAGCGGCCGGATGTAGGCGAGCCCCGGGAGGATCGGGGGCGTCGAGGGCAGGCGCTGCGGCATGGCGCCCCCTCCCCAGAACACGCGCCCGCACCGGAGCGGGCGGACAACCCGGCAATGCTAACAAAGCCCCGCACCGGCGAGCCGTGCCGCCGTCCACAGGCTCAGGGTGCCAGGGGCCCGGGGTCGCGCGGATCGAACGGCGCGTCCAACGAACGGGACAGGTCGTCGAGCATCGCCGCGACCTGCGGTTCGACGTACTCGGCGACGGCGGCCTGGATCCGCAGACGGTGGTGCAGCAACAGCGCGCACACCTCGCGCCCGATCATGTTCGCGTAATCGTCGGCGAGCCCGACCTCTTGGCGGAGCGCCGCCTTCGCGGCATCCGACAGCGGCGGCAGCGCGGGGATCGCGGCGTCCTCCTCGGCGGCCAACCCGGTGAGCGTGAAAAGGAAGGGAGCGCCCGGCTCGGGTTCGGGATCGAGCGGCATACCCTCGAACTCGGGCTCGAGCCCCTCGGCGGGGCGGTACGAGCGTCGGCGGTTGCGCGCGGCCTGCTGATCGAGCTCGGTCTGCAGCATCGGGAGGTTCCGTGAGGTGTACTCGGCCACCGCGTGATCGACGATCGTCTTCACCCGCGTGGACAGCCCGTGCTGCACACCGTGCGGGACGTCGGAGCCGAGCCCGGCGGCCGACAGGACCGGCGATCCGAAGCACCGCCGGCACGGGGCGATGCGGCCACGGTGGTTCGCGGGCTCCCACCGGGGCAGCCACGCGAGCCAGGCGTCCACCGCCTGGCCGACCTGGGTCTCGAGCGACCGCTCCACACCCTTACGCTAGCCCGACAGGTCGTCCGGCGGGCGGATGCCACGGCCGCGGATCAGCGATCGTCCTCGCTCTCACGCTCCCACCGCCATCGCGGACCCTCGCCGCGGCTGCGCACGAGCAGCACACCGAACGCTCCCGCGGCCAGACCCGCGACCGCGATGACGCCGCCCGGCCACCCCAGAGCCACCGACCCGGCCGCCGCGAGGCCCCGAGCGCTGTCACCTCCGGTGACCGCCGTCCCGATCGCGATGCCCAGGACCTCGCCCACATAGGCGCCCACCGCGCACGGCACCGCGGTGAGGTACCCGGGCGGCTCGGCACGCAGCCCCCACAGCAGGATTCCCGCGAACAGTCCCAGGGCCAGCAGCATGCCCGCGACTCCGGGAAGCGGACCGAGCCCGCGCACGGGGATGACGTCGGCGTCGAGCGCGAGACTCGCCACGCCCAGGCCCCCGATCGCGAGCGCGAGGAAAGTGACGGTCGCGAAAACGACAGCGACCGGCGGGGTCACCCCCGCCGGTCGCGGCGCGTCTGTCATGGCATCCGGTTCTCAGCGCTGAGCGAACTGAGGACCGGCCTCGAGGGTGCGCTCGTACTCGCGCTGCGCCTCGTCGTTGATCTCGGTGACCCGACGGCCCCGCTTGGCCACCCACGCGCCGAACCAGATCGTCAGCTCCCGGCCGAGGACGAACGCCACGATCGCGAGGGGAGCGAGCAGGCTCTGCTCGAGCAGGTCGACGCCCTGGCGGGCGGTGAGCATCCAGAACGGAGCGGCGAAGAGCGCACCGAGCAGGTATCCGCCCCACGAGATGACGCCGACCAGGAGCCCCCAAATCACCCAGTGACCCCAGCCACCGCGGTTGATGATGGCACCGAGGAACCAGAAACCCACGAAGAACGCCACGGTGGGCACCCACAGGGTCCACGTGGTGAGCGCGGTCAGAGCGGCCTCGGCGAGATCGGATGCCGGGAACGTGCCGAGCAGCAGACCGAGCGCGAGAGTGGCGCCGAGATACAGCACGGCGAAGACGACGGTCGCCAGCAGCCCGATGAGGCCCGCGGCTCCGCGATTGCCGCGGGGGCGGGGCGCCTCGGGCGCCTGCACGAAGATCGGCTGCGCGCCCCCGACGGGGTAGACCGCCGTGGCATCCGACGACGGCGTGGTCGCGGCCGACGTCGCCGCGGCAGCCCCCGCCGCGCCCGCTGCTGCTCCCGCGGCAGGGGCGGCGTCGGAACGGTGGTCGTCGCGCGCGGCGCGGGCGGCGGGCTCGGCGTGCGCATCGGTCTCCGGCTCAGCCGACGCGGCGTACGCGGCCCAGCGCGAGTCCTCGTCGTCGAGGTCGACGGAGCGGTGCGACGCGGGAGCGGAGACGGGCGTCTGGCTGTGCGGCTCGACCGGCGAGGCGTCGTGCACGGTCGTCGCCGGGGCGGCGGAGCTCGCGCCGGCATCGGCGGCGGACTCGCGCTCCTTCCACGCGGCGTCGGCGGCCTCGGGGTCGACCGCGTCGCGGCGAGCGGCCTCGGCATCGGCGAGACCCTCGTGGGCACGCCCGACGACGTCGTGCGCCTCGTCCTTGGGCTCGTCGACGGGGTCGCCGTACGACTGGGGGTCGCTCATCGGGGTCTCCTCACGCGCGCAGATATGGTGCGCTGTCAGGCTAACCCCCGGCTCGCCCCGCATCGGGGAGGCGTGCCGTCGTGTGTCGGTCTCGACCGTGTCGGCGGGTGCCCCTAGGGTGGCTGCATGTCCGGTCGACGCTCGGTTGCGGCCCTCACCGCGCTCGTGACGATCGCGGCCGCGCTCGCGCTCAGCGCCTGCGCCCCCGACCAGGGCGGCACCCCCGCACCGACGGCGCCCTCCCCGATCGAGTCACGCACCCCCGACGGCACCCCGATCCCGACGATCACGCCCACGGCGGCCGCCGCAGCGTTGCCCACCGACTGCCGGGCGATCCTGTCGACCGACGTCCAGGCGCAGCTCGGAGCCACCCCGCTGAACGATCCGGCCCTCGGCCCGTCCGGCGTTCAGCCCGACGGTTCCCTCATCTGTATCTGGCGCGACCCCGCCGCCGACACCACCGGACTCGTCACCCACATCTCCCGCATGGACCGCGGGCCCGCGCTCGACATGCTGAACGATCTCGTGACCACGCAGGGCTTCAGCTGCTACACCCCCGACGAGGGCACGCGCTGCGAAAAGACGTGGATCAACGACACCTACCCCGTCAACGACGGCCGCACGCTGTTCTGGCGCGACGACGTCCTCATCGACACCCAGTACTCCAACCTCGCTCCGACGGGGTACACCGCGAGCATCATCGCGGCGATCTTCGGCTGACGCCATCTTCGGCTGACGGCCCACCGCACGACGGCCGGCCCGGTGCAGCGCGCTGCCTCGTCATGGCACGCATAAACGCGATCGACGAGCAGAAACGCGCTCTCTCCGCGTTTATGCCCGCGAATCGCGTTTATGCGTGAACCGACGCGTACAGGTGGGCGGGACTACTCGCCGAAGGCGCGGGATGCCACCACGGCGGCGTAGCCGTCCGGCATCCATCCCGAGAAGGTCGAGGACACCCAGCGATCGCCGCGCAGGTCGTGCACCTCGACCACGTCGCCGGACGTGCGCTCGCAATGCTCGGTTGCACCGTCGGCGTCGCACACGAACCCCTGGCCGCTCAGGACAGCGGAAACCGCCTCAGCTCCCGCATCCGACACTGTCGTCACGCTCGTCTCGAGCCATCGGCCGGACCCGCCGCGCCAGTGACACGTGATCACCGGCGTGGGAGCGGCAGCGGCGACGGCCTCGGGCGTCGAGCGCGGTCCGGTGTGCCGCTGGGTGAGCAACGCCTCGGGAGACCACACGAGCTGCGACCACATCGGCTGCGTGTACAGGTCGCGGCACGTCGTCGCCGGCCCCGGGACACGCGGTGCGTCCGTCCACGGTGGCGTAGTGGAACCGGCACGCAGCGTGTCACCCACGAACATCACCGCGCCCGGGAGACCCGGCGCGGCGAGCACGAATAGAGCGGCCACGACACCGGCACACAGCAGTCCCGCCGGCCATGCGATCCAGGCGCTGCGCCCACCGACTCGTGCCATCCGTTCCTCCCCGACAACGGTAGGCGACACCCCCGGTCGCGCCGGTGCCTCGACACGCCGCCCACCCCGACACGTCACCCGTCCGAAACACCGCGGGCACGACGAAGGCCCCCGGCGTGAGCCGGGGGCCTTCGGGGGATCCGGATGCCGCACCGGGGTGCGGCATCCGTCTCACTCAGTTGTACGTGCCGGGCGTGAAGTCGTCCGTCGAGAAGCTGTCGAAATCGACGTAGCTCAGGTCGGCGTCGCTGTATGCGCCGTCCGAGGCGAAGATGCGGTTGGGGTACCGCTCGCTCTTGGCCTCTTCCGTCGCCTCGACGGTGACGTTGCGGTACTTCGCAAGTCCCGTTCCGGCGGGGATGAGCTTTCCGATGATGACGTTCTCCTTGAGGCCGACCAGCGGGTCGCTCTTGCCCTCCATGGCCGCCTGCGTCAGGACGCGGGTGGTCTCCTGGAAGGACGCGGCCGACAGCCACGACTCGGTCGCCAGCGACGCCTTGGTGATACCCATCAGCTCGGGACGACCCGACGCGGGACGCTTGCCCTCGCCGACCGCCTCGCGGTTGATGGTCTGGTAGCGCTTGAAGTCCACCAGCTCACCGGGCAGCAGGTCGGTGTCGCCGTGGTCGACGACGGTGACCTTGCGCAGCATCTGGCGCACGATGACCTCGATGTGCTTGTCGTGGATCGGCACACCCTGCGAGCGGTACACGCCCTGGACGCCGTTGACGAGGTACTTCTGCACCTCGCGGGCACCCTGCACGCGCATGACCTCCTTGGGGTCGAGCGTTCCGACCTGGAGGGGCTCGCCGACCTTGACGTGCTGGCCGTCCTCGACGAGGAGGGTCGCACGCTTCAGGACCGGGTAGACCACCGGCTCGTCGCCGTTGTCGGGCGTGAGGATGACCTTCTTGGCCTTCTCGGTCTCGTCGATCGTGATGCGGCCGTCGGCCTCGGCGATCGGCGAGGCACCCTTCGGGGTGCGCGCCTCGAACAGCTCCTGCACGCGGGGCAGACCCTGCGTGATGTCATCGGCGGACGCGGAACCACCGGTGTGGAAGGTACGCATCGTCAGCTGCGTACCGGGCTCACCGATCGACTGGGCCGCGATGATGCCGACGGCCTCGCCGATGTCGACGATCTTTCCGGTCGCGAGCGAACGGCCGTAGCACTTCGCGCACACGCCGACCGCCGAGTCGCAGGTCAGGACCGAGCGGACCTTGATGGTCTCGACCCCGCCCGCGACCAGCTTGTCGATGAGCACGTCGCCCACGTCGTCGCCGGCCTCGGCGAGGACGGTGCCCTGCGCGTCGACGACCGCCGTGGCGAGCGTACGAGCGAACACCGAGTTCTCGACGTTGGCGTCCTTGACCAGGGTGCCGGTGGAGTCGACCGCGGCGATCGGGAGCTCGAGGCCCTTCGACGTGCCGCAGTCCTCCTCGCGGATGATGACGTCCTGCGAGACGTCCACGAGACGACGCGTGAGGTAACCCGAGTCGGCCGTACGGAGGGCCGTGTCGGCCAGACCCTTACGGGCACCGTGCGTGGCGATGAAGTACTCGGCGACCGACAGACCCTCGCGGTACGAGGAGATGATCGGACGCGGGATGATCTCACCCTTCGGGTTGTTCACCAGACCACGCATACCCGCGATGTTGCGGATCTGCAGCCAGTTACCACGAGCGCCCGACGAGACCATGCGGTTGATGGTGTTGTCGGCCGGGAAGTTGTCGCGCATCGCCTTCTGGACGGCATCCGTGGCCTCGGTCCAGATCTTGATGAGCTCCTGGCGACGCTCGGCGTCGGTGGTCAGACCCTTCTCGTACTGCGCCTGGACCTTCGCGGCCTGCTTCTCGTAGCCCGCGACGATCTCGCCCTTGTTCGGGGGCGTGAGGATGTCGCTCAGCGCGACCGTCACACCCGAACGCGTGGCCCAGTAGAAGCCGGCGTCCTTGATGCGGTCGAGCGATGCGGCGACCTCGACCTTGGGGTACTCCTCGGCCAGCTTGTTGACGATCTGCGACAGCTTGCCCTTGTCGGCCTGCTCGCGGACGAACGGGTAGCCCTTGGGGAGCGTGTCGTTGAAGATCGCCTGACCGAGCGAGGCATCCACGAGACCGTGCTGCTCGTAGCCCTCGGGCGCCTGACCCTCGAGGAAGGTCAGACCCGGGATGCGGATGCGCACCTTGGCCTGCAGGTCGAGGGTTCCCTCGTCCTTGGCCAGGATGGCCTCGCCGACCGAACCGAACACGCGGCCTTCGCCCGCCGCACCCTCCTTGAGGGTGGTCAGGTGGTGCAGACCGATGATCATGTCCTGCGAGGGCAGGGTCACCGGGCGACCGTCCGACGGCTTCAGGATGTTGTTCGACGCGAGCATCAGCACGCGGGCCTCGGCCTGCGCCTCGACCGAGAGCGGCAGGTGGACGGCCATCTGGTCACCGTCGAAGTCGGCGTTGAACGCCGCGCAGACGAGCGGGTGCAGCTGGATCGCCTTGCCCTCGACGAGCTGGGGCTCGAACGCCTGGATGCCGAGACGGTGCAGCGTGGGCGCACGGTTCAGCAGCACGGGACGCTCGCGGATGATCTCCTCGAGCACGTCCCAGACCTCGGGACGGTAGCGCTCGACGGCGCGCTTGGCGGCCTTGATGTTCTGCGAGTGACCGAGGTCGATCAGGCGCTTGATCACGAACGGCTTGAACAGCTCGAGCGCCATCTGCTTGGGCAGACCGCACTGGTGCAGCTTCAGCTGGGGTCCGACGATGATGACCGAACGACCCGAGTAGTCCACGCGCTTGCCGAGCAGGTTCTGGCGGAAACGACCCTGCTTTCCCTTGAGCATGTCGCTCAGGGACTTCAGGGCGCGGTTGCCGGTACCCGTGACGGGGCGACCGCGGCGGCCGTTGTCGAACAGCGCGTCGACAGCCTCCTGCAGCATGCGCTTCTCGTTGTTCACGATGATCTCGGGGGCACCGAGGTCGATGAGGCGACGCAGGCGGTTGTTGCGGTTGATCACACGACGGTAGAGGTCGTTCAGGTCGGAGGTGGCGAAACGGCCACCGTCGAGCTGGACCATCGGGCGCAGCTCCGGCGGGATCACCGGAACGACGTCGAGCACCATCGAGGCCGGCGACATGCCGGTCTGCAGGAACGAGTTGACGACCTTCAGACGCTTGATCGCACGGATCTTGCGCTGGCCCTTGCCCTCGGAGATCTGCAGGTGAAGGCTGTCGGCCTCGGCCTGCAGGTCGAAGGTCTCCAGGCGACGCTTGATCGACTCGGCGCCCATGTGGGCCTCGAAGTACTGACCGAAGCGGTCCTGCAGCTCGTGGAAGACGTCGTCCTCGGGCTTGAGGGCGCCGACCTCGAGCGTGCGGAAGTCCTCCCACACGCGCTCGAGCTTGGCGATCTGCTCGTCCGCGTTCTTGCGGATCGAGGTCATGTCCTTCTCGGCGGCGTCCTTGACCTTCTTCTTCTGGTCGGCCTTGGCACCCTCGGCCTCGAGAGCCGCGAGCTCCTCCTCCAGCTTCGCAAGGCGAGCGGCGATGCGCGAGTCGCGACGGTCGCCGAGCGTCTTCAGCTCGAGACGGATGTTGTTCTCCTGCGTCGCGAGGTCGCGGTGACGAGCATCTTCGTCGACCGAGATGACCATGTAGGCGGCGAAGTAGATGACCTTCTCGAGGTCCTTCGGCGCCATGTCGAGCAGGTAGCCCAGACGCGACGGCACACCCTTGAAGTACCAGATGTGGGTCACGGGCGCGGCGAGCTCGATGTGGCCCATGCGCTCACGACGGACCGAGGACTTGGTGACCTCGACGCCGCAGCGCTCGCAGACGATGCCCTTGAAGCGGACGCGCTTGTACTTGCCGCACGCGCACTCCCAGTCGCGGGAGGGCCCGAAGATCTGCTCGCCGAACAGACCGTCCTTCTCGGGCTTCAGCGTGCGGTAGTTGATGGTTTCGGGCTTCTTGACCTCACCGAAGGACCAACGACGGATGTCGTCGGCGGTGGCCAGGCCGATACGAAGCTGATCGAAAGTGGTTGATTCGAGCACTGGTTCTCCTGTGTCGGAATTCTGTTCGTTGCCTGGCCGGGTCAGATCTCGTCGATGGACGAGGACTCGAAGCGGCTGGAGATGTTGATGCCGAGCTCTTCGGCGGCGCGGAAGGCGTCGTCGTCGGTGTCACGGAGGTTGACCGCCGTGCCGTCGGCCGAGAGGACCTCGACGTTCAGGCAGAGCGACTGCATCTCCTTCATGAGCACCTTGAACGACTCGGGGATGCCGGGCTCCTGGATGTTCTCGCCCTTGACGATCGCCTCGTACACCTTGACGCGGCCGAGGATGTCGTCGGACTTGATCGTGAGGAGCTCCTGCAGCGCGTACGCGGCGCCGTAGGCCTCGAGCGCCCACACCTCCATCTCACCGAAGCGCTGGCCACCGAACTGGGCCTTACCGCCGAGCGGCTGCTGGGTGATCATCGAGTAGGGGCCCGTCGAGCGAGCGTGGATCTTGTCGTCGACGAGGTGGTGCAGCTTCAGGATGTACATGTAGCCGACCGAGATGGGCGCCGGGAAGGGCTCGCCGGAGCGGCCGTCGAACAGGCGCGTCTTGCCCGACGAGTCGATCAGGCGCTCGCCGTCGCGCGTGGGGAGCGTCGAGTCGAGCAGACCCGCGATCTCCTGCTCGTAGGCACCGTCGAACACCGGGGTCGCGACCTTGGTGTTCGGGGCGGCCTCGAACGCCTCCTGCGGCAGGCGTGCGGCCCACTCGGGGGTGCCCTCGACCTTCCAGCCCTGCTTGGCGATCCACCCGAGGTGGGTCTCCAGCACCTGACCGAAGTTCATTCGACCGGGGATACCGAGCGGGTTGAGCACGACGTCGACGGGGGTGCCGTCGGCGAGGAAGGGCATGTCCTCGATCGGGAGGATCTTGGCGATGACACCCTTGTTGCCGTGGCGGCCGGCGAGCTTGTCGCCCTCGGTGATCTTGCGCTTCTGGGCGATGTAGACCACGACGCGACGGTTGACGCCCGAGCCGAGCTCGTCGTCGCCGTCCTCGGCGTTGAACTCCTTGACCGCGATGATCGTGCCCTGCTCGCCGTGGGGGACCTTGAGCGAGGTGTCGCGGACTTCGCGGCTCTTCTCGTTGAAGATCGCGCGGAGCAGGCGCTCCTCGGCCGACAGCTCGGTCTCACCCTTGGGCGTGACCTTGCCGACGAGGATGTCGCCAGGACGCACCTCGGCGCCGATGCGGACGATGCCGCGCTCGTCGAGGTCCTTCAGCAGGTCGGGGCTGACGTTGGGGAGGTCACGGGTGATCTCCTCCTTGCCGAGCTTGGTGTCGCGCGCGTCGACCTCGTACTCCTCGATGTGGATCGACGACAGCGTGTCGTCCTTCACGAGGTCCTGGCTGAGGATGATCGCGTCCTCGAAGTTGTGACCCTCCCACGTCATGAACGCCACGAGGAGGTTCTTGCCGAGGGCGAGCTCGCCGTTCTCGGTCGCGGGGCCGTCGGCGATGACCTCGCCGGCCTCGATGCGCTCACCGGCCGAGACGACCACGCGCTGGTTGTACGACGTGCCCTGGTTCGACCGGTCGAACTTGCGCAGGAAGTAGTCCTGCGTGCCGCCCTCGTCGAGCTGGATGGTCACGACATCGGCCGAGACCTCGAGCACCACGCCGGACTTCTCGGCGGTGACGACGTCACCGGCGTCGATCGCGGCGAAGCCCTCCATACCGGTACCCACGACGGGCGACTCGCTGCGCACGAGCGGAACGGCCTGGCGCTGCATGTTCGCACCCATGAGGGCGCGGTTGGCGTCGTCGTGCTCGAGGAAGGGGATGAGCGAGGTCGCCACCGACACCATCTGGCGCGGCGAGACGTCCATGTAGCCGATCTCGTCGACGGGGAACAGGTCGACCTCGCCACCCTGACCGCGACGGGCGAGGATGCGGTCCTCGACGAAGTGGCCGTCGGCCTTGAGGGCGACACCGGCCTGAGCGACGATGTGGTCACTCTCCTCGCTCGCGGTGAGGTAGTCGATCTGGTCGGTCACGCGACCGTCGACGACGCGGCGGTACGGGGTCTCGATGAAACCGAACGCGTTGATGCGTGCGAACGAGGCCAGCGAACCGATCAGACCGATGTTCGGGCCTTCCGGCGTCTCGATCGGGCACATGCGGCCGTAGTGCGAGGGGTGGACGTCACGGACCTCGACGCCGGCACGCTCACGCGACAGACCACCGGGGCCCAGCGCCGACAGGCGGCGCTTGTGGGTCAGGCCCGCGAGCGGGTTGTTCTGGTCCATGAACTGCGACAGCTGCGACGTTCCGAAGAACTCCTTGATCGCGGCCACGACGGGGCGCACGTTGATCAGGGTCTGCGGCGTGATCGCCTCGATGTCCTGCGTGGTCATGCGCTCGCGGACGACGCGCTCCATGCGCGACAGACCGGTGCGGACCTGGTTCTGGATGAGCTCGCCCACGGCGCGGATGCGACGGTTGCCGAAGTTGTCGATGTCGTCGACGTCGAGGCGGATCTCGGCGGCCTGGCCCTGACGGACGCCGTCGAACGAGCTGTCACCGCGGTGCAGACGCACGAGGTACTTGATCGTGGCGACGATGTCGTCGACCGTGAGCACCGAGTCGCTCAGCGGCTTGTCGAGACCGAGCTTCTGGTTGATCTTGTAACGACCCACCTTGGCCAGGTCGTAGCGCTTGGGGTTGAAGTAGAAGTTGTCCAGCAGCGCGCGGGCGGCCTCGGCGGCGACCTGCTCGCCCGGACGGAGCTTGCGGTAGATGTCGCGGAGCGCGTCTTCCTTCGTGAGGATCGTGTCCTTCGACAGCGTCTCCTCGATCGAGTCGAACCCGGCGAACTCGGCCAGGATGTCCTCGCTGGTCAGGCCGAGGGCCTTGAGGAACACGGTGACGGACTGCTTGCGCTTGCGGTCGATGCGCACGCCGACCTGGTCGCGCTTGTCGATCTCGAACTCGAGCCACGCGCCGCGCGAGGGGATGACACGGGCCGAGACGATGTCCTTGTCGGAGGTCTTGTCGGGCGTCTTGTCGAAGTAGACACCGGGCGAGCGCACGAGCTGCGACACCACGACACGCTCGGTGCCGTTGATGATGAACGTGCCCTTGTCGGTCTGGAGCGGGAAGTCGCCCATGAAGACCGTCTGCGTCTTGATCTCACCGGTCTGGTGGTTCATGAACTCGGCCTCGACGTACAGCGGCGCGGCGTAGGTCTTGCCGCGCTCCTTGCACTCTTCGATCGAGTACTTCTCGGGCTCGAGGTAGGGGTTCGTGAACGAGAGCTGCATGGTCTCGCTCAGGTCTTCGATCGGCGAGATCTCCTCGAAGATCTCCTCGAGACCGCTGATCTCGGGCACGTCGGTGCGGCCGGCGGCCTGAGCCTCCGCGACGCGGGCCTTCCAGGCCTCGTTACCGACGAGCCAGTCGAACGACTCGGTCTGCAGGGCCAGCAGATCGGGAACGGTCAGCTTGTCGGAGATCTTCGCGAACGAGAGGCGGGATGCGCCGCGTCCGCTCTTCGGGGTGGTGGTGGTGGATGCGTTGCTCGCAGCAGCCAAGGGAATAACCTCCAGAAGCCCGGGCGAGGGGCTCGTGATTCCTTGTCGTCAGGTGGAGTGCGTTCCTGCCCCAATAACCTGCTCGTCGCACGCCGCGGTGAAGCGGGGACGGGCAGGCTCAGCCGACCACCATATGAGGGCAGGGGGAATCGAGGAGCGCGAAGTCCAAGCATACGCGGGAGGACGCGCCGTGTCCAGTCGAATTCTTGACGACTTTGCGTACCTGCGGTATAACCGCGCACGCCTCGACCGGATTCCCGATCCCGTCCTCAGCGTCCGCGAAATCGCACGCGGTCTCCCGGCCGGAGCTGAGCGAGACGGTCGAGCGCGGCATCCGTCACCACCGCGATCACGGGATACCCGCCCGTGACGGGACCGTCGGCCAACAGGACCACCGGCCGACCGTGCGGAGGCACCTGCAGCGCACCGGGCCGCATCCCCTCGCTGGGCAGCTCGTCCGGCCGGGATCGGTCGAGCGCGGGGCCGTCGAGTCGGATGCCGACGCGGTCGGCGTCGCCGGTCACGGTCCAGGTCGCGTCCCGCAGGACGCGCAGCGCGGCCGGTGTGAACCAGTCCGCACGAGGCCCCGGCGTCACGGGGACGTCGATGGCCGGGGCGGGAACCGACCACGGGAAGACGTCGACGACCGGGACGGGCGCGACGGCCGCACCGGCGCGGGGCACGTCACCGGGCCGCAGCGCCGCGGGGCCGAGCGAGGCCAGCGTGTCGGTCGAGCGCGAGCCGAACGACAGCGGAGCGACGATCCCGCCGCGCACCGCGAGCACGAGCCGCGCGCCCGCGCGGGCGACCCCGACCGACAGCTCGGCACCAGCGGAGAGCAGCAGGGGCGCGTAGGCATCCTGCGCCCAGCCGTCGACGCGGATGTCCGCGAGCGCGCCCGTCACGGCGACCCACACGTCACGTTCGGCGCGAGCGCGGAAACCGCCGAGGACGATCTCGACACCGGCGGCGTCCTCGGCGTTCCCGACGAGCCGGTTCGCGACGCGCAGGGCGCCGCGGTCGAGGGCGCCCGACCGGGACACGCCGAGTCCGGCCCGGCCGGGACGACCGAGGTCCTGGACGGTGGCGCGGGCGCCGGGATCGAGGATGCGAAGCGCCGGCGCGGCGTCCGCCCTCGGGGCGGCATCCGCCCGCGCGGTGCGGCCGAGCTCGTGCCGGGAAGCGGATGCCACGGGCGCGGCGGCCGCGACGGCAGCCCGTTCCGGCACGAACCGCACGCGCGCGCCCGGGGGAAGCAGCACCGGGTCGATGGCATCCGGGGCGAAGAGGGCGGCGTCGGTCGTCCCGATGAGCCGCCAGCCGCCGGGCGTCTCGCGGGGGTACGCCCCGGTGAACTCCCCCGCGAGTCCCACCGAACCGGCCGGCACACGCGTGCGCGGCTGCGCCAGCCGGGGGACCTCGAACGCCCACTCGGCGCTCACCAGGTACGCGAAGCCGGGGGCGAACCCCGTGAACGCCACCCGCCAGCGCGCGGCGGCGTGCCGCGCGATGAGTTCGGGAGAGCGGATGCCGAGCGCCTCGGCGGTGTCGTCGAGATCGGGGCCGTCGTACCGGAGCGGCACCTCGACGAGAGGCCCTGGGGGCGATTCCGCCGCCGGCGACCCCGCGGCGGAGCGGATCCACGCGTGCACCGCGGCGACCGTGATGCGGGCGGGATCGAACGCCACCAGCACGGTGCGCGCCGCGGGGACGAGGTCCTCGATCCCCTCGGGCGGATCCGCGGCGAGCGCCGCGTGCAGCGCGAGGACGCCGGCGAGATCGTCGACCTCGGCCAGGACCGCCCCCTCCCCCATCGACCGCAGGCGCGGCGTCACCACGGGGCGCGAACCTCCACCCCCGCGTCGTCGAGGGCCGCCCGCACGGCACGGGCCATGCTCACCGCGGCCGGGGTGTCGCCGTGCAGGCACAACGACGCCGCGGGGACGGCGATGCGGCCCCCGCCCACCGTGTCGACGGTGCCGTCGCTCAGGAGCCGACGCGCGCGGTCGGCCACCCGTTCGGGATCCTCGACGAGCGCCCCCGGGTGGTCGCGCGGCACGAGACCTCCGGTCGGGGCGTACCCGCGATCGAGGAACGCCTCGTGCACGAACGGGAGCCCCGCGGATGCCGCGGCCTCGCTGATCGCGCCGGGGAGCCCGAGCACGGGCAGGGCCCGGCCGAGTCGGGCGGAGTGGTCGGCGACGGCGGCGACGACCGCGGCGGCCTGTGCGGCGTCGACGGAGACGGCGTGGTAGAGCGCGCCGTGGGGTTTGACGTAGCGCAGGTCGGCGCCGGCGAGCTCGAGCGCGTCGAGCTGGGCGGCGATGCTCGCCCGCAGCTCGCCGGGGGGCGGGTCGCGGCGCACTCGGCCGAAGTTCGCGCGGTCCTCGTACGCCGGGTGCGCGCCGACCGCGACGCCGAACCGTCTCGCCCGCTCGACCGACGCCCGCATCGACTCGGCGTCGCCGGCGTGGGCGCCGCACGCGATGCTGGCGCTGGACACGAGCGAGAACATCGCCTCGTCGTCGGCGGTGGGCACCCCGTCGACGGTCTCGCCGAGGTCGGCGTTGAGATCCACGCGCATGCCCTCACGCTACTGCCGTATCCCCGTGCGCGAGTCGCCAAGATGTGTCGCCTATCCGTGCCCTCAGGCGACACATCTTGGCGACTCACGCGACGTTACGGGGGTGTGACGAAAACGCACGAGGGGTGGGAACGGGGC
>NZ_JAKRNI010000024.1 GCF_022346945.1 Microbacterium sp. ACRRU
GCGTCTGGGTCGACTCGGTCGTCGCCGTCGGGCTGGGGGTGGGCGTGGTCGCGATCTGCGGCGCCGAAAGCGTCGACGTCGCCACCACCCCGCCAGCGACCGCCGCAACCAGCGCCACCGCCACCGACCCCGCGATCCACGCATTCCGGTGAGCCCCCACCGGCCGAATGCCACGAGCACCACCCACGATCCGCGCACGCATCGCCGCCCGCTCATCGGGCGTCAGTTCGTCGTTCATGACCGTGCCCCTTCCAGAGTGATGTCGTTGCGCAGCTTCGCTTTGGCTCGCGCCAGACGCGACTTCACGGTGCCCGCAGGGATGCCGAGAACCTGAGCGACCTCGCGCTCGGCATAGCCCTCCAGAACCGCCAGCACCACAACGGCCTGCTCCCGTTCGGGCAGCCGCTTCAGCGCGGCGAGAACGCCGCTGTCATCGTGTCCCGACGGCGTCACCGCCATCTCCGCCACCGGCGCCCGATCCAGCAACGCCCGATACCGCCGCCCCGATCGCTCCAGATTCCGCGCACAATGCGCCACCGTGTTCACCAACCAGGGCAACGGCGACCCCTCCACCAACCGCACCGACGCCCGCTTGCGCCACAGCTCGAAGAACGCCACCGTCACGGCATCCTTCGCATCCTCTCGATGCGACAACAACCGCGACGCGTGACGGAACAACCGCCCCTCATACCGATCGAACAGCGCGGCGAGCGCGAGCTCATCCCCCTGGCGCACCCGAACCCACAGCTCGGCGTCGTCATCTTCCACACCCAGTAGTGTCCGCGTCCCGCGGATCGGTTCCCGCCGACATGGCTGATTCGGTAACGAAACCGCAACACCAGCACCGCCCCACCGCACCCCCTAGGGTGAGCACGTGCGCAGCCGCTGGATCGCCCTCCTCACCGTTTCCGCCGTCGTCCTGGTGGGCGTTCTCGTCTGGGTCGGTATCGGCGCCGTGGCCGGCACCAGCGGGTTGTTCGGAACCGGCACACGGCAGCCCTCGGTGGGGTCCACGGGCGACTTCACCCCGACCGAGACGTACGCGGTGCTGCCCGATGGCACGCTCGACCCCGAGCCCGAGGGGCGCGCACGCGAGGTGTGGGACGAGTTCGTGCGCGTCGCGACCCCGGACTTCGTGGCATCCGACATCACGGGATACCGCACGGGCGACGACCCCGACAGCGACACCCTGGCCTACGTCACGAGCGACGAGAACGACCCGACGAAGTGGGTGTTCGCCGCCAACCTCGCCTACGCCGACGACGCCGACCTCCTCCTGTCGACGCTCGTCCACGAGTACGCACACCTGCTGAGCCTGGGACTCGACGACGTGGACCCCGCGGCCGAGGTGTGCGACACCGAGTGGAGCGGAGCGGGATGCCTGCTCCCCGACTCCGACCTGCAGCGGTTCGCCGAGCGGTTCTGGGCGGCGTACGACGACGCTCCCGCCCGCGACAACGTCGACGCCGACATCGCGTGGGAGTTCTACCAGGCTCACGAGAGCGACTTCGTCAGCGACTACGCCGCGACCAACGCGTCCGAGGACTTCGCCGAGACGTTCGCGACCTACGTGCTCGAGCCCGACGGTTCCCGCGACTCGGTCATCGGCGAGAAGTACGCCTTCTTCGATGCCCTGCCCGAGTACGCCGACGCACGTCAGCGCATCCGCGCCGAGTTCGGTCTGGACTGACCCGGGGCTCAGGCCGCGGGGCGCCGCCCCAGGTGCAGGACGGTGCGCACGACGAGCCCTGCCGCCAGCGCCCAGAACGCCGCACTGACGCCGGCGATGGCGATCCCGGATGCCGCGACGAGGAACGTCACCACGGCGGGGAGGCGCTCACCCGGGTCGTCGATCGCCTGCTGCACCGCCGAACCGAACGCGGCGAACAGCGCCACGCCTGCCACCGCGGGGATGACACCGGGCGGGGCCAGCAGCACGATCGCCGCGAAGGCGGCGGACAGCCCACCCAGCACGAGGTACATGCCGCCGGCCGACACGCCGGCCACCCAGCGCCGGCGGGGATCGGGGTGCGCGTCCGGGCCCGCGGCGATCGCGGCGCTGATCGCGCCGAGGTTCACCGCGTGCCCGCCGGCGGTCGCGGCCAGTGCCGACCCCAGCCCCGTGACGAGCATCGCCGGACGCCACGGGATCGTGTACCCGAGGCTTCGCATGACCGCGACGCCCGGCACGTTCTGCGAGGCCATCGTCACCACGAACAACGGCAGGGCGATCCCGACGACCGACCCGACGGTGAGCGTCGGGGCCGTGAACTCCAGTCGCGGCAGCAGGGTTGCGGCATCCGCGTCGACCCCGGTGCGGGTGAGCTCGATCGCGACAACGACGATGGCGGCCAGGAACGCGAGCGGCACCGCCCACCGCGGAACGAGCCGGGATGCCACGAGCCACACGATCAGCACGGGCGCCACGCCCCACGGGTCGTCGACGAGCCCCACGAAGGGGGCGACGCACAGGGGCAGCAGGACTCCCGCGAGCATGGCCTGGGCGATCGACGGCGGGATGCGGGCGATGAGCGCCCCCAGCGGAGGGAACAGCGCCGTGCACAGGATGAGCCCCGCCGAGACGAGGAAGCCGCCCACGACCGCCGGCCACCCTCCCTCGACCGCGCCCGTGGCGGCCAGGAGCGCGACACCGGGGGTCGACCACGCGATCGTGATGGGAATGCGATAGCGCCACGCCAGGATGATGCATCCGACCCCCACCACGAGGGTGATCGCCAGCAGTCCGCTCGCAGCCTGCGCGGGGGTGGCCCCCACGCTGCGAAGACCCGTCAGCACGACGGCGAACGTGCTGGTGAAGCCGACGAGCGCCGTCACCATCCCCGCAACGAGAGGGCGAACGAGCGACACGGGGGCAGCGGCGGTCTCAGGCATGAGACTCCCGACGCTAGCGGATCGGGCTCAGCTCCCCGGGCGGCCACCGCCGCACGCGTGGACTGGTCGTCAGGCCGTGATGACCTGGGCCGTGCCGGGGGCGGCGTCGGGGCCCATCTCGTCGGCGATGCGGTTGGCCTCTTCGATGAGCGTCTGGACGATCTCCGCCTCGGGCACCGTCTTGATGACCTGGCCCTTGACGAAGATCTGCCCCTTGCCGTTGCCCGATGCGACACCGAGGTCGGCCTCGCGCGCTTCGCCCGGACCGTTCACGACGCACCCCATGACCGCGACGCGCAGCGGCACCGTCATGTCTTTGAGGCCCTCGGTGACGTTGTCGGCGAGCGTGTAGACGTCGACCTGGGCGCGACCGCACGACGGGCACGAGACGATCTCGAGCTTGCGCTCCCGAAGGTTGAGCGACTGCAGGATCTGGTGACCGACCTTCACCTCTTCGGCCGGCGGCGCCGACAGCGAGACGCGGATCGTGTCGCCGATGCCCTCGGACAGCAGGATGCCGAAGGCCGTCGCGCTCTTGATCGTGCCCTGGAACGCGGGGCCGGCCTCGGTGACGCCGAGGTGCAGCGGCCAGTCGCCCCGCTCGGCGAGCAGGCGGTAGGCCTTCACCATGACGATGGGGTCGTTGTGCTTGACCGAGATCTTGAAGTCGTGGAAGTCGTGCTCCTCGAACAGCGACGCCTCCCACACCGCGCTCTCCACGAGAGCTTCGGGCGTGGCCTTGCCGTACTTCTCGAGCAGGCGACGGTCGAGCGACCCGGCGTTGACGCCGATGCGGAGGGAGACGCCCGCGTCCTTGGCGGCCTTGGCGATCGCACCGACCTGATCGTCGAACTTGCGGATGTTGCCCGGGTTCACGCGCACCGCGCCGCACCCGGCGTCGATGGCCTGGAAGACGTACTTGGGCTGGAAGTGGATGTCGGCGATGACCGGGATCTGGCTCTTCTTGGCGATGATGTGCAGCACATCGGCGTCGTCCTGCGACGGCACCGCGACGCGCACGATCTCGCAGCCGGATGCCGTGAGCTCGGCGATCTGCTGGAGGGTCGCGTTGATGTTGGTGGTCGGCGTCGTCGTCATCGACTGCACGCTGACGGGGGCGTCTCCCCCCACGAGGACCTTGCCGACCTTGATCTGGCGGGTCTTGCGACGGGGAGCGAGGACCTCCGGCACGCGGGGCATCCCGATGTTCACTGCAGGCACGCCCACAGCCTACGCCGCCGGACCCGCACGGGGGCTGAAGGGCGCTCTGTGATAGGTTCGGCGCCATGCGCGCGTATTCCAGCTGGTGGCTCACCGTCTAGGCGGTGAGCACGCGTGCGACAGACCGCCCTCCCTCGGGATTCGGGCGGTCTTCGTGTTTCCGGCGGCCGCTTTGGACCCTCGATCACAGACGGAAGTACTTCGATGACCGGGCCCGACCCCTCCTCCTTGATCCACGAGCTGCTGACCGGCGACGCGCCGTTCGCCCTCATCGCGCGCGACGCGTCGAGCGTCGAGGTGCTCACCGGCACCGTCGTCGACGTCGACCTCCTCGCGGACATCCCTCTGATCGACGGTGACGGCCGGCCACGCGAGGTGCTCGCGCTGGTGCCGTTCCGGCAGGTGCGCGAGCGCGGGTTCGTCTGCCACGACGACGGCGCGCCGCTGCGCTGCCTCGTCGTGGAGCAGCGGATACCTCTCCCCCGCGCCGAGGTGGTGGCATCCCTTCCTCCGGCCCCCGTCGCCCTCGCGGACGCCGGGTTCGACATCGACGACGAGGCGTATGCCGACATCGTGCGTCGCGTCATCGCGGACGAGATCGGTCGAGGCGAGGGAGCGAACTTCGTCATCCGCCGCGACTTCGTCGCCGGCGTCGACGCCGAGCCGCGCGTCGCGGCGCTGACGTGGTTCCGCGCACTGCTGGAGCATGAGAAGGGGGCGTACTGGACGTTCGCCGTGGTCACGCCCGGTCACGTCGCGGTGGGCGCGAGCCCCGAGGCGCACGTCAGCGCGCACGACGGCGTCGTCACGATGAACCCCATCTCGGGCACCTTCCGCCACCCGCAGGGGGGCGCCACGGCCGACACCCTCGCGGAGTTCCTGCGCTCGACCAAAGAGACCGAGGAGCTCTTCATGGTCGTCGACGAGGAGCTGAAGATGATGAGCGCCGTCTGCAGCGACGGCGGCCGCATTACCGGCCCCCACCTGAAAGAGATGTCGCGGCTGACGCACACCGAGTACATGCTGCGCGGGCGCAGCACTCTGGACCCGCGCGACATCCTGCGCGAGACGATGTTCGCACCGACGGTCACGGGTTCGCCCATGCAGAACGCGTGCACCGTCATCGCGCGGCACGAGACGACGCCGCGCGGCTACTACTCCGGCGTCGCGGCCCTGTTCACCCCCAACGGCGCCACCGAGGGTCCGACGCACGACCTGGACGCGCCGATCCTCATCCGCACCGCCTACCTCGTGGACGGGCGGCTGCGGGTGCCGGTCGGAGCGACTCTCGTGCGCCACTCCGACCCCTACGGCGAGGTCGGCGAGACGCACGGCAAGGCTGCCGGAGTGCTCGGCGCGATCGGCGCCATCCCCCGCGACTCCGCGCCCGCCGCCGCACCCGAGGCCGACCCCGACGCCCCCGTCGCTCCGCGCCGGCCGCTCGCCGAGGATCCCGCGATCGCCGAGTTGCTGGCATCCCGCAACGAACGCCTCGCGCCGTTCTGGATGAACCCGCAGGATCCCGACGGCTCCGGCCCCTTCGCCGGGCGCACGGCGCTCGTCGTGGATGCCGAGGACCGCTTCACCACGATGCTCGCGCACCAGCTGCGTCACCTGGGTCTGGACACCCGGATCGTGCACTGGTCCGAGGCGACCGACGCCGAGGTGGATGCCGCGGATCTCGTCGTCGCGGGCCCGGGTCCGGGCGACCCGCGCGATGACGCGAGCGAGCGCATCGCCGCGATGCGCCACGTCGTCTCGCGCCGCCTGTTCCGCCGCGCTCCCCTGCTGGCGGTGTGCCTGAGCCATCAGATCCTGGCCGATCAGCTGGGCATCGACCTGGTGCCCCTCGCGCAACCGCACCAGGGTCTGCAGAAGAGCGTGGACGTGTTCGGCGAACCCGCCGCGATCGGGTTCTACAACACGTTCACGGCGTGCGTGGCCCCCGGCACGACGCAGCGCGGGATCACGATCGGGCCCGTCACGGCCCTCTCGGAGCCCGCCGACGCGGTGTCGCCCGTACCGACGGCTGGCCTGGACATCGCGGTGGAGGTCTCGGCGGACGCCGGGACCGGCGACGTGTACGCCCTGCGCGGACCCGCCGTGGCGAGTGTGCAGGGCCACCTCGAGTCCATCCTGTCGCGCGACGGCATGCGCACCCTCGAGCGTCTGATCGCCGCCGCCCTCTGACGCGCGCACATCTCCTGCAGATCCACGTCGGGCAGCGGTTCGCCGTCGCGTACCGTGCACGCCGCAGGAGTTGTGCGGCCTCTAGAGCAGCTGGATCGGGTTGAAGATGTCGGCGAGGAAGAGGATGCCGCCCATGCCGATGAGCAGCACGACGACGACGAAGGTCACCGGCACCAGCTTGGTGGCATCCACCGGGCGGGCGACCTTCCCACGCATGCGGGCGAACCAGCGCTTCAGCCCGTCCCACAGCGCAACCACCACGTGCCCGCCGTCGAGCGGGAGGAGGGGGATGAGGTTGAAGACGAACAGGGCGATGTTCAGGGCCGCGAGCAGCCCGATGATCGCCTGCACGCGGGAGAGAATCGGCGCATCCACCGCCGCGAACTCGCCCGCGAGGCGCCCGGCTCCGACGACGCTCAGGGGGCCGTTGGGGTCGCGCGGCTGACCGGTGAACAGATCGACCGCGGTGTCGTAGATGCGCACGGGCAGCTGAACCATGATCTGCGCGACCTGACCGACTTGCTGCACGGTGGCCTCGGGCCCTGCCCAGATCGGCTGGGGCACCAACGCCGATTGCGGGCTCAGGCCGGCGAATCCGACCGTCCGATACAGCGGTGCGCCCGCGGCATCCACCTCGGGCTGGCCATCCGCCCCCACCACGGGCCGCTCCGTGGAGACGGGGGTGATCGTGAGCGTCTGCTCGACGCCATCGCGTTCGACGACGACCGGGAGCGCCTGCCCCGGCGAGCGCTGGATGATCGCCGCCGCCTCGTCGAAGGTCGACACGGCGGTCCCGCCGATGGACAGGATCACATCGCCGGGACGGATGCCGGCTGCCGCCGCCGGTGCGACGGGGTCGCTCGCCTGGCAGTCGGCGCGTTCCGCATCCGCGGGGATCACGCACTGCGAGACGGAGGACACCGTGGTGGTCCCCTGCGCGACGCCGATGGCGCTCACCGCGACCGCCGACAGCACGAACGCCAGGATCAGGTTCATCACGGGGCCGCCGAGCATGATGACGATGCGCTTCCACACCGGCAGCCGGTAGAACACGCGCTCGTCGCCGGCGATCATCGTCTCGGCGTTGGCGTCGCGCGCGTCCTGGATCATCGTGGCGAATAGGCGCGACCGGCGGGTCGGCGGGGCGTCGGTCTCCGGCGCCGGCGGATACATGCCGGACATCGAGATGAACCCGCCCAGGGGCAGAGCCTTGACGCCGTACTCGGTCTCGCCGATACGGCGCGACCACAGCGTCGGTCCGAAGCCGATCATGTACTGCCCGACTCTCACGCCGAACAGCTTCGCGGGCAGCAGATGCCCGATCTCGTGCAGGGCGATCGAGACGGCCAAGCCGATCACGAGCACGAGCACGCCGATGAGGAAGGCGATCGCGGTCACCCGCCGACGATACCGCCGCTGCCCTTGGAACCTCCCGTGCGGTGCCGATGCGAGGGCTGAGCGGGGTCGGATGAGACAATGGGAGGGATGCCGATCGACACGCCTTCCCACCTCCCGCCCGTCCTCCGGCCGGAGCACCCGCCCCGCCGCGACCTGTCGGAGCTGGCCCGCCGTTTCGGCGAGCGCACCGTCGGCGATGTCGAGGGCACCGTGCTCACCGGCATCACCCTCGCGACCGCCGACCTGCGCGCCGGCGAGGCGTTCGTCGCCATTCGCGGCGTCCACCGGCACGGTGCGGAGTTCGCCGTGACGGCCGCCGAACGCGGTGCCGTCGCCGTGGTGACCGATGAGGACGGCGCCGCGATCGCCGCGTCGGCCGGTCTCCCCATCGTCGTCGTCGCCGACCCCCGGGCGCTCCTGGGGGATCTGTCCGCGTGGGTCTACGGCACGGGCCCGGGGGACGACCTCCCCCAGTTGCTCGCCACCACCGGAACCAATGGCAAGACGAGTGTGTCGCACCTGCTCGAGGGCATCCTGGAGCAGCTGGGCGTCGTCACGGGGCTCTCCTCGACCGCCGAACGCCACATCGCGGGCGAGGTCATCGTGTCGCGGCTCACCACCCCCGAGGCATCCGAGTTCCACGCCCTTCTCGCCCTCATGCGCGAGCGCGGCGTCGAGGCCGTGGCCGTGGAGGTGAGCGCCCAGGCACTCACACGTCACCGGGTCGACGGCCTGCTGTTCGACGTGGCGGGGTTCACCAATCTCACGCACGACCATCTCGACGACTACGCGGACATGCGCGAGTACTTCGAGGCCAAGCTGCCCCTGTTCCGTTCGGATCGCTCTCGCCGTGGCGTGGTGTGCCTGGACTCCCCCGCGGGTGCCGAGATCGCCGCGCGGGCCGACATCCCCGTCGTCACCATCGTGACCCCGGCGATCGCCGACGACCCCACGGCGGAGGCCGACTGGACGGTCGACATCGTCGACGAGCGTCAGGAGGGCACGGAGTTCACGCTCCGCGACCGCGGCGGCCGGTCCCTCACCACGGTGGTCCCCGTGATCGGGCGCCACATGGCCGCGAACGCGGGTCTCGCGATCGTCATGCTGCTCGAGGCGGGGCACGCGTGGGAGACGCTCGTCGCCGCGCTCGACGGCGGGCGCATCACGGCATCCCTGCCCGGCCGCACCCAGCTCGTGTCCGGCCCCGAGGGTCCCGCGGTGTACGTGGACTTCGGCCACTCCCCCGACGCGTTCGAGAAGACGCTCGCGGCGGTGCGTCGCGTGACGCCGGGCAAGGTCGTCATGCTCTTCGGCGCCGACGGCGACCGCGACGCGACCAAGCGCCACGACATGGGGCGCACGGCGGTCGAAGGCAGCGATGTGCTCATCGTCACCGACCATCACCCCCGCCACGAAGACCCGGATGCCATCCGCGCGGTGCTCGTCGAGGGCGCCCGCCGCGCCCGGCCCGACGCCGAGATCCTCGAGTTCACCCCGCCGGAGCGCGCGATCCTCGAGGCCGTGAAGCTGGTCGGCGAGGGCGATGCGATCCTGTGGGCGGGGCCCGGTCACCAGGACTACCGCGACATCCGCGGCATCCGCACGCCGTACTCCGCGCGTGAGTTGTCGCGTCGTGCGCTTCGGGCCGCCGGCTGGTCCGTCCCCGACGCGCAGTGGCCCGTGCCCTACCCCGACGACCGCACTCCGTCGTCCGATCCCGAGCGACCGGTCGACTTCCCGGCCTGACACGGCGGTGCGACGTCGCGACGGCGGTCGCGCATAACTCCTGCGCCGCCGACCGCATGCACGCGCGCTGGGCCGTGGCATCCCCCTCTGCCGGAGTCGTGCACAGCCCGTTGCGCGCGCGCAGCCCGGGGACGCGCGCAGAAGTCCTGCAGGAGAGGCGCTGCGCGCGTTCGGGGACCCCGGTCCGCGGGGTGCGCAGGACTTGTGCGCGCGGCCGGTGCAGCGGCGCGGACGAACGGACCCTCCGGACGTGCGCGCGCCGCCGGTGCGGCGGCTCCCGTCAGAGCGCGGCGATCACGTCGTCGGCGGTGCGGCGCGCCCAGGCCTCGGCTTCCGCGAGCGACTCGCGCGTGAGCGCCGCGGGTGCGTCATGACGTTCCACGACACGCTCGATGACATCCAGGATGCCGAGGAAGCTCAGGCGTCCCTCGTGGAACGCGTCGACGGCCTGCTCGTTCGCGGCGTTGAACACCGCGGGATACGTCCCGCCGGCGCGGCCGACGCGCTTGGCCAGAGCGACGGATCCGAACGCCTCCTCGTCGAGCGGCTCGAACGTCCACTGGGTCGCTGTCGTCCAGTCCAGCGGCACGCCCACACCCGCGACGCGGTGCGGCCAGTCGAGCCCGAGCGAGATCGGCAACCGCATGTCGGGAGGCGACGCCTGCGCGATCGTCGAGCCGTCGACGAACTCGACCATCGAGTGCACGATCGACTGCGGGTGCACGACGACATCAATGCGCTCATAGGGCACGTCGAACAGCAGGTGCGCCTCGATGACCTCGAGCCCCTTGTTCACCAGGGTGGCGGAGTTCGTGGTGACCACGCGTCCCATGTCCCACGTCGGGTGGGCGAGGGCCTGCGCGGGGGTCACGTTCAGAAGCTGCGCGCGCGAACGTCCGCGGAAAGGACCCCCGGATGCCGTGAGGACGAGCCGCTGCACCTCGTCGGGCTCGCCCGACCGCAACGCTTGAGCGATGGCCGAGTGCTCGGAATCGACCGGGACGATCTGCCCGGGGGCCGCCAGACGAGTGACGAGGTCGCCCCCGACGATGAGCGACTCCTTGTTGGCGAGGGCCAACGTTCGCCCTTCTTCGAGCGCCGCGAGCGTGGGCCCGAGACCCACCGATCCGGTGATGCCGTTGAGCACGACGTCGGCGGGCACGTCCCGGACGAGCTGCTCCGCTTCGACCGCGCCCAGCGCGACCGCGTCGACGCCGAACTCCTCCGCCTGCGCCGCGACGCCCGCGCGATCGCTTCCGGCAGCCAGGCCCACGACCTCGAACCGGTCAGGGTTGGCCCGGATGACGTCGAGGGCCTGGGTGCCGATCGAACCGGTGGAGCCGAGGATGACGACGCGACGCATCCGCTCAGCCTACTGAGCGGGCGCCGCCGCGTGCTGAACGCCGAGGATGTCGACGACGAAGACGAGCGGGGCATTTGCCGGGATGTCGCCCTGACCCGCCTCGCCGTATCCGTCGGAGGCCGGCATCACGACGACGACCTGCGAGCCGACGGTCTGACCCTCGAGGGCCTTGCGGAATCCGGGAACCACACCGGTGGTGGCGAACTCTGCCGGAGTGCCGCGTTCCCAGCTCGAGTCGAAGACCGTTCCGTCGTCGTAGAGCGCGCCGGTGTACTGCACGATCACCTGGTCGCCCGGGTTGACGACGTCGCCGTCGCCCTTGCGCAGGTTCTCGACCCGCGTCTCAGAGGGAGCGGGGGCGTCGGGCATGGTGATGGTGGGCGCGCCGTCGTCGCCGAAGGTGACGGTCGGCATCCCCTCCGCGGGCTCGACCTCGGCGCCGTCGGCACGGGTGGGGAGCTCCTCGAGCGCGTCCGCGACGAGGATGAACGCCGGCGACCCCTCGCCGAGCGCTCCGGCGGGGAAGGCCGACACGGTGCGCGACCCGATGGTGGCGCACTCGAGCGCGGCGCCGAAGATCTGCTGCGACGAGATCAGGGTGTCCATGCCGTCGGGGGCAGTGGTCTGCGTCTCGAGCTGCACCTCGCCCGTGGCGGCGTCGACGAGCGTGAAGTTGGCCCGCAGGACGTCACCTGAGCGGACCTGCTCGCCCGACCCCTCGACGAGAGTGGTGCGCTCGAGGCCGGCGGGTGCATACCCGTCGGGCAGGGTCACCTCGACCTTTCCGCGGAAGTCGCCCGACACCTGCACGTCGTCCGAGACCGCCCCCTGCGACAACGCACTCTGACACTGACCGGCGTCCGCCGAGCCACTGGCATCCGGGGTCGGGCTCTCGTCCGACGAGCCGCTGCACCCGGCCAGGAGCAGGACCGCGGCGGCGGCGACGGACAGGGAAGCGATCGGGCGGATGCGCACGGCAGACCTCTCGAAGACGACGGGGAACCGGTCCATCATCCCCCATCGGCCTTTGCCGCCGCTGAGAGCCCCATGCGCGGCGGCGCATGCGGTGCACAGTAGCCTCGACGGGTGAGTTCCGACGATCCGGGCGGCACCCCCGCCGTCCCCCCGAAGCAGATGGGCGCGGCCTACGGCCTCGGGCGCTTCTTCATCGCCCCGCTCGCGCGCGCCGTGTACCGCCCCCGTGTCGAGGGACGCGACAACGTCCCGCGCACGGGGCCGGTCATCTTCGCCAGCAACCACCTCTCCTTCATCGACTCCGTCGCCATCCCGGTCGCCTCCCCCCGCCCGGTGCACTTCCTGGCCAAGTCGGCCTACTTCGAGAAGTGGGCGTCGCGGCAGTTCTTCACCGCGATCGGAGCCATTCCCGTCGAGCGCGGCGCCGGTCAGGCCGCCCTCGACGCACTCGACCAGCAGCGCGCGCTGCTCGAGGACGGGCGGGCCGTGGCGCTGTACCCGGAGGGGACGCGTTCGCTCGACGGGCGTCTCTACAAGGGCCGCACGGGTGTCGCCTTCCTCGCCCTCCAGACCGGAGCGCCCGTCGTTCCGGTGGGGCTGATCGGTACCGACAAGGTAATGCCGGTGGGCGCGAAGATCCCCACGACGAAGGAGCGCATCACGGTGCGTTTCGGGGCCCCGCTCGACCTGTCCCCGCACGGCGCCGCCACCTCGGGACGCGCTCGGCGCGGAGCCACGGACGAGATCATGGCCGCCATTCACGCGCTCAGTGAGCAGGAGCTCGCTCACGCCTACAACGAGGTCCCCGCGCAGAATCCCCTCGAACGCATCAAGCAGGTCCTTCCGCACGAACGCATGTGACCAAGTGCCCTTGACGTGGAGCCTCGCGGCGAGCAGGGTCTGAAGAAGCGGGCCCGAACCCGCCGCAGCCACGACGAGGAGGCACCCGTGAAGAAATTCGTGAACGACCCGGCTGACGTGCTGGCAGAGGCTCTGCGCGGCATCCACGCGGCTCATCCCGATCTGCGCGTCGACATGGACAATCGCGTCATCGCGCGCGCCGAGCCGACGCCGGCGGGCAAGGTCGCGCTCGTCTCCGGCGGCGGCTCCGGCCACGAGCCGATGCACGGCGGATTCGTCGGGCGCGGAATGCTCGACGCGGCAGCTGCCGGCGAGGTGTTCACCTCCCCCACCCCCGACCAGGTGCTCGCGGCGACCCAGGCCGTGGACTCCGGCGCCGGCGTCCTGCACATCGTGAAGAACTACACCGGCGACGTGCTCAACTTCGAGATGGCCGCCGAGCTGGCCGCAGCCGAGGGCGTGCGGGTGGAGTCGGTGGTCGTCGCCGACGATGTCGCGGTGCAGGACTCCACCTGGACGGCCGGCCGCCGCGGCACGGGCACGACCGTGATCCTCGAGAAGATCGTCGGCGCCCTGGCCGAGGAGGGTGCCGACCTGGATGCCGTCGCCGCACTGGCCCGACGAGTGTCCGCCGCAGGACGGTCGATGGGCGTCGCCCTGACCAGCTGCACGGTTCCCGCCGTCGGCCACCCCACGTTCGAGCTTCCGGAAGACGAGATGGAGGTCGGGGTCGGCATCCACGGTGAGCCCGGCCGCACGCGCGTGAAGCTCGCCACCGCGCACGAGGTGGCCGGGCTCCTGGTCGACCCGATCGTGCACGATTTCGGCGAGCCGGTCGGCGACGCGATCGTGCTGCTCTCGGGCCTCGGCGGGACGCCTCTCATCGAGCAATACCTCTTGTACGGCGAGATCGCCCCTCGACTGGCAGAGGCGGGCGTCGACGTGAAGAGGGTTCTGATCGGCGACTACATCACGAGCCTCGACATGGCGGGGGCGTCGCTGACCGTCGTGAAGGCGGACGACGAGATGCTGCGTCTGTGGGACGCGCCCGTGGTCACGCCCGGCCTGCGGTGGGGCGCATGAGCGACACGGTCTCGACCGCCGACCTCATTGCCTGGATCCGGACGTTCCGGGATGCCGTGCAGGAACACCGTGACGAGCTGACCGCGCTCGACTCCGCGATCGGCGACGCCGACCACGGCTCGAACATGGCGCGGGGCCTCGACGCGGTCGTCGCCAAGCTCGACCCGCCGCCCTCGTCCGCCCCCGATCTGTTCAAGGTCGTGGGGATGACCCTGGTCTCGTCGGTGGGAGGTGCCAGCGGCCCGCTCTACGGGACGTTCTTCCTCCGCATGGGGCCGGTCCTCACCGGTGAGATGGATGCCGCCGCCCTCGGCGCGGCGCTGCGGGCCGGCGCCGAGGGGGTCGTCGCCCGCGGGCGCGCGGAACCCGGCGACAAGACGATGATCGACGCGCAGATGCCTGCCCTGAGCGCGTGGGACGACGCGGTGACCGCGGGGAAGGGCGTCGCTGAGGCGGCGGCAGCGGCCGCCACAGCCGCCGCCGCAGGGCGCGACGACACCGAGCCGCTCGTCGCGCGGAAAGGTCGGGCGAGCTACCTCGGCGAGCGGAGTGCGGGCCACATCGATCCGGGGGCGGCCTCCTCGGCGTTGCTCTTCCGTGCCCTCAGCGACGCTCTGGCGGCGCGCGGGTGATCGGCATCGTCGCGGTCTCGCACAGCCGTCCGCTCGCCGTGGCCGCAGTCGATCTGGCCCTGCAGATGGGTGGTGACGCTCCCCCGACCGTGCGCATCGCCGCGGGCGGCCCCGACGGCGACCTGGGGACGGATGCCACCGCCATCGCCGAGGCCCTCGCCGAGGCGGACTCGGGTGACGGCGTCCTCGTGCTGATGGACCTGGGGTCGGCCCTGCTCAGCGCCGAGATGGCGCGGGAGTTCACCGCCGATCCCGATCGCGTCGTCCTGAGTCCGGCACCCTTCGTGGAGGGTCTGGTGAGCGCGGTCGTGACCGCCGCGGGCGGCGCGACGCTGGCCGACACCGCCGCCGAGGTCGCTCGCGCCGCGGATGCCAAGCGGGCTCAGCTCGGGGCGACGGAACCGGACGCGCCCACGGCGGTGGCCGCAGAACCCGCGAGCGGGCAACTGTCGTTCGAGACCACCGTCATCAATCCGTCGGGCCTCCACGCGCGCCCGGCGGCGACGTTCGTGAAGGCCGCGTCGCGCTACGACGCCGACGTGCAGATCACGGATCTGGACGGTGGAGCGCAGCCGGTCTCGGCCCGGAGCCTCCTCGCCCTGATGTCCCTCGGCGTCCGCCAGGGTGCCCGCGTGCGCGTGACGGCCACCGGGCCGCAGGCGCGGGACGCTCTCGCCGAACTCCGGAGTCTGATCGACGACGGCTTCGGCGAGGTCTGAGGCTGCTCAGCGCGTGACGCTGAGCAGCCTTCGGGCGAGGGCCTCCTCGACGACGAGCTCGGTGATGAGCCTCGCGGCGAGTGCGCCGCGCAGGGCGTCGAGCTTGGAGAGGCTGGACACGACGCAGAACCGTCGCGGGATGCGTCGCACGGTGTCGAGGTCGGGCCCGCTGGAGCGGGCGTTGAGTTCGGGGATGTCGCACGACCCGTCCACGCGGTAGAACACCGTCGCGCAGTCGCCCACAATGCCCTCGCGCTCGATGATCGAGCGGTCGCGCTCGTCGAAGTAGTCGCCGCTGTAGACGTGCGAGGGGACCTCAGCATGGGGAGAGCCGAGACCGAAGACGAACAGCCCCACGCGCTGCTGGATCTCGAGCACCGAACGAACCGAGCGTTCGCGCCACATCGCCTGCTTCGTGCGCGGGTCGTCGAACAGCGCCGGAACCGGGAACTGGTGCACCGACGACGACCAGGCGGCCCCGAACCGCGAGAGGATCTCGCCGGCGTACGGGATGCCGGAGGTGCGGAGGTTGGCGGCCCCGTTCATCTGCACGATGTGGGTGTCGTGGACGTCCTTCGACGGCACGTGCCGGCCGATCGCCGACAGCGTCGATCCCCAGGCGATGCCGACCGTCATGGAGGACTCGATCCGTTCGGCGAGGATGCGCGCGGCGGTCAGCGCGGTGCGCTCCAGGCGCTCAGCCTCGGAGGTGCGCGCGGGCGTGGGCACGACGTGCGCCGTGATGCCGAATCGATCGGCGATGCGCTGGGCCATCTGGCCGCGCGCATCGTCGGGCGGACTGATCGAGATCGTCACGAGGCCCACGTCGCGCGCGTGCTGCAGTAGCCGGGACACCGACGACCGCGAGACGCGCATCTCGTGGGCGATGGCATCCATCGTCAGGTCCTGCATGTAGTACAACTGGGCGGCGCGCAGGGCGTCGCGCGAGCGCTCCTCGGTCTGCGTCGTCATGGTCGGCCCTTTCGTGCAGAGCCCATTCTGCACGTTTGTTCAAGGGGCTTGCAACAACGTGCAGATGGGCGCATCCTTTCTCGTACCCCAACGAAAGGTCGCAGTCGACATGTCGTCCCCCTCACCTTCGCTTCGCGCCGACGTCCAGGCGCTCCGTGACGCCGAGGACCTCGACGTCCTCATCATCGGAGGGGGCATCAACGGCATCGCCACCCTCCGCGATCTCGCCCTGCAAGGCGTGAAAGTCGCCCTCGTCGAACGCGGCGACTTCGTCTCCGGCGCCTCGTCCGCCTCCAGCCACATGGTCCACGGCGGCATCCGGTACCTCGAGAACGGCGAGTTCCGGCTCGTGAAGGAAGCCGTGACCGAGCGCAACGATCTGCTGAAGACCGCGCCGCACTACGTCAAGCCGCTCGAGACCACGATCCCGATCTACAAGACGTTCTCCGGCATCCTGTCGGCTCCGTTCCGCCTGCTCGTCACGCACGGACGCGGCAAGCCCAACGAGCGCGGCGCGCTGCTGATCAAGGTCGGCCTCATCATGTACGACACCTTCTCGCGCGACGGCGGGACCGTCCCCCGGCACAAGTTCCTGGGCAAGAAGAAGTCGCTCGCCGAGCTGCCCCGGCTGAACCCCGACCTCGCCTACACCGCCACGTACTTCGACGCCTCCATGCACGACCCCGAGCGCATCGCGCTCGACGTCCTGCACGACGGCATCGTCGCCGGTGGCGGGCGCACGCAGGCGGTCAACTACGTCTCCGCGGTCGGCGCCGACGAGAACGGCGTGCGGGTGCGCGACGAGGTCTCGGGCGAGGAGTTCTCCGTCAAGGCGAAGGTCATCCTGAACACCTCGGGGCCGTGGACCGACCTCACCAACGGCGCGATGGGGCTTCCGACGCAGTTCATGGGCGGGACCAAGGGTTCGCACATCGTGCTCGACAACCCCGAGCTGCTGGCCGCGACGGGCGGTCGCGAGATCTTCTTCGAGCACTCCGACGGTCGCATCGTCCTCATCTACCCGCTGAAGGACCGCGTCCTCGTCGGTACCACCGACATCGACGCCGACCCGTCGACGCCCGTGGTGTGCACCGACGATGAGATCGAGTACTTCTTCGACCTCATCGGCCACGTCTTCCCCACCGTCAGCGTGGATCGCACGCAGATCGTCTACACCTTCTCCGGCATCCGCCCCCTGCCGCGCCACGACGACACCGCGCCCGGATTCGTCTCGCGCGACTACCGCATCGTCGAGGACGAGATCGCCGGCACCCCGTCGATGAGCCTCGTGGGTGGCAAGTGGACCACCTTCCGCGCCCTCGCCGAGCACCTCAGCATGAAGACGCTGCAGAAGCTGCGTCGACCGCACCGGGTGAGCACGCAGGGCCTCCCGATCGGTGGCGGCAAGGGCTTCCCGGCGAGCCAGGAAGAGCGTCGGCGCTGGATCGCCGCTCGCACGAATGCGCACTCGGCAGCCCTCGTGGATGCCATGCTCGAGCGCTACGGCACGCGCGCGGATGCGATCCTCGACGTCCTGCCGGCGGAGCCGACGGCGCTGGCGAACGTCCCCGGCTACTACCGCGAAGAGCTGGTGTGGATCGCCGAGAACGAGCAGGTCGTCCACCTGATCGACGTCCTCCTGCGCCGCACCCACCTCGCGTTCGTGGGCGGCATGACCGAGCGCACGCTGCGGGAGGTCGCGGAGACGATCGCCGGTCCGCTCGGATGGGACGCCGCGCGTGTCGACGAGGAGATCGCGCGCGCGACCGAGGCGCTGCGCACCGCGCACCGGGTCGATCTCGAGGAAGCCGGCGTCGCCACAATTTGAGAGAACGTGCGGGCGCGCCTTCTGTTGCGCGCCCGCACGGCGGTCATAGGTTCGAGACACCGAGCCGCACACGTCCGCGCCGATGGGGGCCGGGCAAAACAGAAAGGTCGATGACGACATGCAAGAAGTGAATCTGGGGCTGTACTTCCTTTCGGAGGTCGTCGGCACCGCCATGCTGATCCTGCTGGGTTGTGGCGTGGTCGCCAATGTGGCGCTGGCCAAGACCAAGGGCAATGCCGGTGGATTCCTGATGGTGAACTGGGGTTGGGGCCTCGCGGTCTTCGCCGGTGTCATCGTCTCCGCCTACTCCGGCGCACAGCTGAACCCCGCCGTGTCGATCGGACTCCTGGTCCACGGCGACATCACCATCGCGCAGTTCTTCGTGGCCGTTGCCGCCCAGCTCGTGGGTGCCATCATCGGTGCGGTGCTGGCGTGGGCGTCCTACAAGCAGCACTTCGACGACGAGCCGGACCCGGCCGCCAAGCTTGGCGTGTTCTCGACCGGCCCCGCGATCCGCTCCTACGGCTTCAACTTCGTCACCGAGGTCATCGCGACGTTCGTCCTGGTGTTCGTGATCTTCGGATTCCGTGACTACGGCGTCGCCGACATCGGCGTGCCCGGCGGCCTCGGTGGCCTGTCGGCCGTCCCGGTGGCGCTGCTGGTGGTCGGTATCGGCGCCTCGCTGGGTGGCCCCACCGGCTACGCCATCAACCCTGCCCGTGACCTCGGACCCCGCATCGCGCACGCCCTGCTGCCCATCAAGGGCAAGGGTTCCAGCGACTGGGGCTACTCGTGGGTGCCCGTCGCCGGCCCCCTCGTCGGAGGCGCGCTCGCCGGCCTCCTGGCCCCCGTCCTCCTCGGCTTCGTCGCCGCATGATCCCCGCGGGGGTGTCGTCAACGACACCCCCGCGCCTCTTCCTCACCCATTCCCCTTCCTCTACTGACAAAGGAGTCCATTCATGGCCGACTACGTCCTTGCCATCGACCAGGGCACGACCTCGACCCGCGCGATGATCTTCAACAAGTCCGGCGGTGTCGTCTCCGTCGGACAGAAAGAGCACGAGCAGATCTTCCCCAAGGCCGGGTGGGTCGAGCACGACCCGCTGGAGATCTGGCACAACACCCAGGAAGTGATCGGCCTCGCCCTGAGCCGTGCCGACATCACCCGCCACGACATCGCCGCCGTCGGCATCACCAACCAGCGCGAGACGGCGGTGGTGTGGGACAAGAACACCGGAAAGCCCGTCTACAACGCCATCGTGTGGCAGGACACCCGCACGCAGTCGATCGTCGACCGTCTCGCCGACGGTGACGTCGAGCGCTACAAGAGCGTCGTGGGCCTGCCGCTGGCGACCTACTTCTCGGGCACGAAGATCGTGTGGATCCTCGAGAACGTCGACGGCGCGCGCGAGAAGGCGGAGGCGGGCGACCTCCTCTTCGGCACGACCGACAGCTGGGTGCTGTGGAACCTCACCGGCGGCATCGACGGCGGTGTCCACGCCACCGACGTCACCAACGCCAGCCGGACCCTCTTCATGGACCTCGAGACGCTCGAGTGGCGCGACGACATCCTCGCCGACTTCGGCGTGCCGCGGTCGATGATGCCCGAGATCCGCTCGTCCTCCGAGGTGTACGGAACGGTCGAGTCCTCGTCGTTGCTGCGCGAGACGCCCGTGGCCGGCATCCTCGGCGACCAGCAGGCCGCGACCTTCGGTCAGGCCGCCTTCGATCCGGGCGAGAGCAAGAACACCTACGGCACCGGTAACTTCCTCATCTTCCAGACGGGTGAGGAGATCGTCCACTCCAAGAACGGTCTGCTGACGACCCTCGGCTACAAGCTCGGCGACCAGCCCGCACGGTACGCGCTGGAAGGCTCGATCGCCGTCACCGGTTCGCTCATCCAGTGGCTGCGCGACCAGCTCGGCATCATCTCGTCGGCGCCCGAGGTCGAAGCTCTGGCCAGCTCGGTCGACGACAACGGCGGCGTGTACTTCGTGCCGGCGTTCTCGGGCCTGTTCGCCCCGTACTGGCGTCCCGACGCCCGCGGCGCGATCGTGGGCATGACCCGTTACGTCAACAAGGGCCACATCGCGCGCGCCGCTCTGGAGGCCACGGCCTTCCAGACGCGGGAGGTGCTCGACGCGGTCAACGCCGACTCCGGTGTCGACCTCACCGAGCTCAAGGTCGACGGCGGTATGACCGCCAACGACGCGCTCATGCAGTTCCAGGCCGACATCCTCGGCGTGCCCGTCGTGCGTCCGGTGGTCGCCGAGACCACCGCGCTCGGTGCCGCGTACGCGGCTGGCCTCGCCGTCGGGTTCTGGGACAACCTCGACGACCTCCGCGCCAACTGGCAGGAGGACAAGCGCTGGGAGCCCGACATGGACTCCGGCGAGCGCGACCGCGAGCTGCGCCTGTGGAAGAAGGCCGTCACGAAGTCGATGGACTGGGTCGACGAGGACGTGCGCTGAACCCTCCCCCGCAGGAGCGGAACCCCGTCGGCTTCGTGCCGGCGGGGTTCCGTCGTTTCGGGGTAGTGGCGTCGAATCGCTCAGGCGGCGGTCACGACGGGCTCGTGCCGGACCGGGAAGTTCACCGAGTTCGCGATGAAGCACCACTCGCGCGCCTGCCGGTGCGCGGCCACGGCGGCGTCGATCATCGACGAATCGGCCACCACGACCTGCGGGCGCAGCAGGACGTCGGAGAACGCTCCCCCGCCCTTGCCGTCCTCGACGAGCGTTCCGCTGGCGTCATCCCGATACGACACCACGACCACCCCCGTCTTCACGCACGCGTACAGATACGACAACAGGTGGCATTCGCTCAGCGCCCCCAGCAGGAGTTCCTCCGGGTTCCATTTCGACCCGTCGCCGCGGAAGGGCGTGTCGGCGGATGCCTCGACGAGCGGCTTGCCATCGACCTCGAGCGAGACCGAGCGGTCATAGTCGCGGTATCCGCTCGTCCCGGTCCCCCGGTCGCCGGTCCACGTCGCGCGCAGACGGTACTGGTGCTCTCCGTTCATGGTTCCATCCTGCTCCCTCCCGCGCGCACGTCGCGTGAGTCGCCAGGATTTGTCGCCTCGCGAGGCCGAGAAGCGACAAACCTTGGCGACTCGCGCCCGCACCTGACGGGACGGACCCGGCGGATACGATGGACGGATGCCTGCAACGTCCCCGGATGCCGTCGAACTCGCTGTCGTCGAACGCAGCGGATTCATCGAGTCGCGCCATCACGGCGTCGCCGTGGTGCTGTCCCCGGATGGCTCGGAGCACCTCTCGCTCGGCGACCCGGGGGCACCGTTCCTCCCCCGCTCGAGCATGAAGCCGCTTCAGGCGCTCGCGTGTCTGTCGGCGGGTGCAGACCTGAGCGGAGAACGCCTCGCGCTGGCGATGGCGAGCCACTGCGGCACCGACCGCCATGCGGAGGTCGCCCGTGGCATCCTGCAGTCGGCGGGTCTGACCGAAGACGATCTGGGCTGCCCCGCCGCCTGGCCGAGCGACACGCAGACGCGCGACGAGCTCGTCCGCGACCACGGCGTTCCTTCCCCGCTGCGGATGAACTGCTCGGGCAAGCATGCCGCGATGCTTCTCACCTGCGTGACGAACGGCTGGTCCACCGCGGACTACCTCGACCTGCAGCACCCGCTGCAGGTGCACATCCGCGAGGTCATCGAACGGCTCGTCGGCGAACGGGTCACCACGACGGCCATCGACGGGTGCGGGGCTCCCGTCTACGCCATGAGCCTCACCGGGCTCGCCCGTGCCATCCAACGGATCGCGACGTCGTCGGAGCGGTCGCCGTTCGCTCTGCACCGCAGTGCGGGTGCCCTCGTGCGTGCCGTCCGGGAGCACCCGTGGACCATCGACGGTCCGGGCCGTCCCGACACGATCGTCATCGAGCGCCTCGGGGTGTTCGCGAAGATGGGCGCCGAGGGTGTGCAGGTCATGACCGCGCCCGACGGCACCACCGTGGCGCTGAAGATGCTCGACGGCTCCAACCGCGCGGGCCACGCCGTCGCTCTGCGTCTGCTCGAGCGCGCGGGCTCCCTCGACGCGGCCGCCGTTGCGGACGTGCTTCCCGCGCTGGGGCTGACCGTGCTCGGCGGCGGTCAGCAGGTGGGTGTCATCCGCGCCGCGGTGTGAACGCACCCGACCGCTGACCGCCGCGGATCAGATGCCGCCGTCGACCGACCGGGGGTAGGTGATGGGCTCGTCGGGCACCAGCACCTCGGTGTCGCGGTTCAGGCTCTCGCCGCGGAAGAACGGCTTCGACGTCGGCACGAGGTACCAGACGATCATCAGGACGACACCGAGGGCCAGCGCCCCGATACCGACCACGAAGGTTCCGCCGATGCCGAAGAGCACCGTGTAGCCGTACTCCGGGTCGTACATGTCGATCGCCGACTGGACGAAGGCGTAGGTCAGCATGAGCGCGCCCAGGAGCGGCAGGATGCCGCGGTACACCAGGTTCCTGCCCGACGTGAAGAGGTCACGTCGGTAGTACCAGACGCACGCGTAGCCGGTGATGGCGTAGTAGAAGGCGATGGCCAGCCCGAGCGACAGGATCGAGTCCTGCAGGATGTTGTCGCTGATCAGCGTCATCCCCACGTAGTACACGCTCGCGACGATGCCCATGACGAGCGTGGAGAACGAGGGCGTCTGGAACCGCGGGTGCACCGTGCTGAAGCGTCGTGGCAGCGCCTTGTACGCCGCCATGGCGAGCGTTCCGCGGGCCGTCGGCAGGATCGTCGTCTGGGTGGACGAGACCGCCGAGATGAGGACGGCGACGATGAGGATCCAGCCGAACGGGCCGAAGAGCCCGTCCTTCAGCGCGAGGAAGACGTCGTCGGCGTTATCGACGTTGCCCAGCCCCACTCCGTCCTCGCCGACGCCCGCGTACATCATCGCGGCGACCGTGACCGAGACGTAGGTGCCCAGCAGAATGACCGTCGTCAGCAGCGCCGCGCGGCCCGGAATGCGCTTGGGGTCCTTCGTCTCTTCGTTGAGGGCGAGGCAGGTGTCCCAACCCCAGTAGATGAACAGAGCCAGCAGCACGGCTTCGGTGAATCCGCTCCAGTCGGTGAAGCCGAGCGGGTTGAACCAGGCGAGATCGAACGGGGTCGGGTTCGGCGCCGTGCCGTCGAAGAACTTCCAGAGCGCCACCACGACGAACAGCACCAGAACCAGGTACTGGACGGCGAGCAGGATGTTCTGGAGTCGCTCGCCGATCTCGACGCCGCGGTAGCTGACATAGGTCATCGCGGCGATGAACGCGACACCGGTCGCGGTGACGAGCGGGACGTTCTCGGCCAGCGAGCCGTCGCCGATGAGGGTCCACAGGTAGATGCCGGCGATCTGCGCGAGGTTGGCCAGGACGACCATTCCGGCCACGGCGACGCCCCACCCGCCCATCCAACCGACCCACGGGCCGAATGCCTTGGTCCCCCACGTGAACGTCGTCCCACAGTCGGGGACCTCGTTGTTCAGCTCGCGGTACGCGAAGGCGATAAAGAGCATCGGGATGAACGCGAGGATGAAGGCGATGGGCGCCGAGGCGCCGACGGCGAGGACGACGAAGCCCAGGGTGGCCACGAGCGAGTACACCGGGGCCGTCGAGGCGAGACCGATGACGGTCGAGCCCCAGAGTCCCAGAGTTCCCGCGGCCAGGCCCTTGCCGGCCGTCCGTTCGGGTGCGGAGGTCATCTGCTGAACGTAGAAGTCCGGGCACCCCCGGGTCAAGCACCGAGGATCAGGCGGCGTGGCGCGAGACGTCGAGCACGACGATCGTGATGTTGTCGCGGCCGCCGTTCTCGAGGGCCGCGGCCATCATGGCCTCGACCGCTCGCGCGGGATCCGGGTTCGCCTCGAGGAAGTGGCGGATGCCGAAATCGGTGAGCTCCTTCGTCAACCCGTCGGAGCAGATGACGAAACGATCGCCGTCCAGCACCTCGAGGCGCAGGTAGTCCGGCTTGACGCTGTCGCTGGGGCCGACGGCGCGCGTGATGACGTTGCCGTACGGGTGGTTCTCGGCCTCTTCCGGGCTCAATCGCCCCGCGGCGATGAGTTCCTGGACGACGGAGTGATCGGTGGTGATCTGGACGATGTCGTCGTCGCGCAGCAGATAGACCCGCGAATCCCCGATGTTGAGGGTCACCCAGTGGGGCTCGTCTCCGCTGGCCTCCAGGTACAGGCCGGTGAGAGTGGTGCCGGTTCCCTCGTCCGTGGTCTCGGGATGGGAGACGATGTCTTTCACGGCCCGAGCGAGCGCCTTCTCGATGTTCTTCGGCGACACCGCGCCGCTTTCGACCACGGCGCGGAGGCGATCGACGGTGCTCGCGCTGGCGATCTCGCCACCGAGATGACCGCCCATGCCATCGGCGACGACGAAGAGCGGGTACTCGGCCAACAGCGCATCCTGGTTGACCTCGCGCCGCTTGCCGGTGTCGGTCGTCGCCGCCCAGGAGAGGTCGAGAGCGCCCCCCGCGACGGGAACGGTACGCGTGTGCGTGGTCACCTCGGGCACTAACTGATCCTCCGGTTGGCCGACATCCTCGCCGGCGGGACCGCGCGGCCCTGCCATCCTAGTCGACCGGCGGCCCCGCGCTCGGGACGCCGAGCGCGCGGCGTCGTCGACCGAGAGCGCGACGAACTCCCCGGTGCGCGGGGAGCTCGTCGCGGATGGTCAGACCTGCGGACCCGCAGGCGGCGGAGTGGGTCCTGCCGGGGGTGCCGGCGGGGGCGGCGTGGCTCCCCCGGCCGGAGGCGCCTGCGGCGGGGCGTAGGGCTGCGCCGGCGGAGCATAACCGCCGGAAGCAGAGCCATACCCGCCGGTGGGCGGAGCCTGCACCTGCTGACCGGGCTGCACCGGGACACCGTTCCACACCGTCTTGTCCGCGAGGAAAGTGTTCGCCCAGGGAGCGGGAGGAATGTTCGGGTTCCACGGGGAAGAGCCGAACGCGAGGATGCCGAGCCAGATGAAGTAGCCGACGCCGGGAATCAGCCAGAGCAGGAGGTAGGGCCATTCCTTGCCGAACTTCAACCCGAGGCGGTACCCGAACATCACGGCGGCCGCGACTCCGACGAGCCCGATCAGCCATCCGATCACCGGGACGTTCACCAGCACGCTCGAGATCACCAGGGCACCGAGGTACACCCAGGGCGAAAGGTCGCCGAGCTTGGCCGCGATGAGCACGTTGTAGACGGGAACCCATGCCCGCCACTTCCCCTGCACGCCCGCCTTCTCGAACACCTTCATCAGCAGGAACGCCCCGATGACGTAACCGGCGGCGGCGATGAGAAGCAGGACGGGAAGGAGGACGAGGAAGAACGCGAACGCGGCAAACCCACTGCCATCGTCGTAGTAGTACGTGTCACCCATGGGAATTCCTTTCGCTGCCCGTGAGCCAGGGGTCAGCACCCTGCGCGCCTCACATGCTAGCGACCCTGAGTGTTCGCTGAAAGACCGCGGGGGCGATTAGACGACCATCGCGATCTCGCCGTCGCCGATGTCGTGGAGTCGGACCCCGCGGTCGCCCGCCCAGCGGTACAGGTCGTCGAGTGACCGCACATCGGCGGCCGTCTCGGCGAGAGCGCGGACGAACTCCCCCTTGGCCTTCTTGTTGAAATGGTTGAGCGCACGATGGGTGCCGTCCGGACCCTCGGTGACGACGCGCACATAGACGCCTCGCACCTCATCGGGGACGGGCCCGAGGGCCGCGTACGCCTCGGAACGAAGATCGACCACGAACGGCGTGCGGGTCAGGCGGATGGCGGACGTCACGGCATCCGCCCACACCTTTCGGAGCGACGGAATCCCCGGCAGCGACGTCGACGCCGCCAGCCGATACGTCGGGATGGGGTCGAGCGCACCGACGGGGCCGAAGGGCGCCGAGTGGATGAGGACGTGAGACCCTACCCACGCGCGCGAGGCCGCATCGAGCGTGCCCGCGTCGAGGGCGTCGAAGAGCACCCCGGTGTACCGGTCGACGGCGGGAAGCGTCGGCGCCGACCGCAGTGCGGCGTTGTCAGCGACCTCGTGACGACGCCGCTCGCTGAGCTTCAAGACACGGAGGGATGCCTCTTCGTCGGCGCTCAGCGCGACGAGCGCGTCGGCGACAACGGTCCGAGGTTCTCGCAGCGACGGCAGGGCGAGGGCGTCGAGATCCAGCGGCGGGCCGTCGCCGGCGGGGCGCTTGGTCTCGGAAGGGGGAAGGAGAACGAGCATCTGACCTCAGGGGAACGAACGAACGACGCGCGCCGTCCGGAGAACCGGACGACGCGCGTCGTGGAGAAGGGGTGTCAGGAGACCAGGGAAGCGTGGCCGGCGACGATCGTCAGCTCGTCATCCGCCATCGACAGGAAGCCGTCCTGCGCGTTGGCGAGGATCCTGTTCCCGTCGACACCCGTGATGCGCACCTCGCCCTGAGCGAGGATCGCGAGCACGGGTTCGTGTCCCTGCATGAAGCCGATCTCGCCTTCGACCGTCTTGGCGACGACGAGCGACGCCTCCCCGGTCCAGACCTCGGCGTCAGCCGAGACGAGGTTCACGCGCAGCGGCATGTCAGCCGTTCTCCTTCTGGATCTGCGCCCACTTGGCCTCGACGTCGGAGATACCACCGACGTTGAAGAAGGCCTGCTCGGCGACGTGGTCGAAGTCACCCTTCACGATCGCGTCGAACGACTCGATGGTCTCCTTGATCGGGACCGTCGAACCCTCGACACCGGTGAACTTCTTGGCCATGTAGGTGTTCTGCGAGAGGAACTGCTGGATGCGACGTGCGCGCGACACGACGATCTTGTCCTCTTCGGAGAGCTCGTCGACACCGAGGATCGCGATGATCTCCTGCAGTTCCTTGTTCTTCTGCAGGATCTGCTTCACGGCCGTCGCCACGCGGTAGTGGTCGGCACCGATGTAGCGCGGGTCGAGGATGCGGCTGGTCGAGCTCAGCGGGTCGACGGCGGGGTACAGACCCTTCGACGCGATCTCACGCGACAGCTCGGTGGTGGCATCCAGGTGGGCGAACGTCGTCGCCGGAGCCGGGTCGGTGTAGTCGTCGGCGGGGACGTAGATCGCCTGCAGCGAGGTGATCGAGTGACCGCGCGTCGAGGTGATGCGCTCCTGGAGCACACCCATCTCGTCGGCGAGGTTCGGCTGGTAGCCCACCGCGGACGGCATACGGCCGAGGAGCGTCGAGACCTCGGAACCCGCCTGCGTGAAGCGGAAGATGTTGTCGATGAACAGCAGCACGTCCTGCTTCTGCACGTCACGGAAGTACTCGGCCATCGTCAGAGCCGAGAGAGCGACGCGCAGACGCGTCCCCGGCGGCTCGTCCATCTGACCGAACACGAGCGCGGTCTTGTCGAAGACGCCCGCGTCCTCCATCTCGTGGATGAGGTCGTTGCCCTCACGGGTACGCTCGCCGACACCGGCGAACACCGACACACCACCGTGATCCTGCGCGACGCGCTGGATCATCTCCTGGATCAGGACCGTCTTGCCGACGCCGGCGCCACCGAACAGGCCGATCTTTCCACCCTGCACGTAGGGGGTCAGCAGGTCGATGACCTTGATGCCCGTCTCGAACATCTGGGTCTTGGACTCGAGCTGGTCGAAGCTCGGCGCCTTGCGGTGGATGCCCCAGCGCTCGGTCACCTCGATGGTCTCGCCGGGCGCGGCGTTGAGCACCTCGCCGGTCACATCGAAGACTTTGCCCTTGGTGACGTCGCCCACGGGCACGGTGATCGGGCCGTGGGTGTCGCGCACTTCCTGGCCGCGGACGATGCCGTCGGTGGGCTTGAGGGCGATGGCGCGAACCAGGTCGTCGCCGAGGTGCTGAGCGACCTCGAGCGTGATCTCGGTCGACTGGTCACCGATGGTGATGGTGGTCTTCAGCGCGTTGTAGATCTCGGGGATCGCGTCGTGCGGGAACTCGATGTCGACGACGGGCCCGGTGACGCGCGCGACGCGGCCGACGACGGCTGCGTCGGTCTTCTCGGCGGTGAGGCTCATGGCTTCTTCTCTCCTTGGGGACTTACTTGCCGGATGCCAGAGCATCGGCGCCGCCGACGATCTCGGCGATCTGCTGCGTGATCTCCGCCTGTCGCGCGTTGTTGCGCAGGCGGGTGTAGTCGGTGATGAGCTTGTCGGCGTTGTCGCTGGCCGACTTCATCGCCTTCTGCGTCGCCGCGTGCTTGGCCGCGGAGGACTGGAGAAGGGCGTTGAAGATCCGGCTCTGCACATACACCGGCAGGAGGGCGTCGAGGACGGCCTCGGCGTCGGGCTCGAACTCGTAGAGCGGGTACACCTCGGCCTGAGCCGGGGCCTCCTCGGCCTCGAGGACCTCGAGAGGAAGCAGCCGCACCGTCTCGGGAGACTGCGTCATCATGCTGACGAAGCGGTTGTAGACGAGGTGGATCTCGTCGACACCGTCGTTCTCGCCACCCGCGCGGTAGGCCTCGAGCACCGCGTCGGAGATCTCCTCCGCGGTCGAGAACTGCGGGGTGTCGGTGTCGCCGGTCCACTGCGAGACGCTCGGCATCCGGCGGAACTGGAAGTAGCCCACCGCCTTGCGCCCGACGAGGTAGAACACCACCTCTTTGCCCTGCGAGCGGAGCAGCTCGGCCAGCTCGAGACCCTCACGGAGGATCTGCGAGTTGAACGCGCCGGCCAGGCCGCGGTCGGAGGTGAAGATCACCACGGCCGAGCGCCGGAGGTTCTCGCGCTCGGTCGTCAGCGGGTGATCGATCGACGAGTGCGTGGCCACCGCGGAGACAGCGCTCGTCACGGCTCGCGCGAAGGGCGATGCCGCGCGCACACGCGCCATCGCCTTCTGGATGCGCGAAGCCGCGATGAGCTCCATCGCCTTCGTAATCTTCTTGGTCGTCTGAGCAGAACTGATCTTCTGCTTGTAGACCCGCAGTTGTGCGCCCATGATTCCGTTCTCGTGTCGTCGCTGTTAGCGACGGCCCTTGACGATTCGCTCCTGGTTGACGTCTTCGGCGTCGGCCGCGTCCACCTGCTCGGCTCCGACGACACCCTCGTCGGCACCGGGCTGGAACTCGAGGACGAACTCGTCGATCTTCTTCTCGAGCTCCGCGACCGTGTCGTCACCGAGCACGTTGGTCTCGCGCAGGGTGTCGAGGACGGTGGAGTTCCGGCGGAGGTAGTCCAGCAGCTCACGCTCGAAGCGCAGCACGTCGGAGACGTCGATGGTGTCGAGCTTGCCGTTGGTTCCGGCCCAGATCGAGACGACCTGCTCCTCGACGGGGTACGGCGAGTACTGGGGCTGCTTGAGCAGCTCCGTCAGGCGCGCACCACGGGCCAGCTGACGACGCGAAGCGGCGTCGAGGTCGCTGGCGAACATCGCGAACGCCTCGAGCGAGCGGTACTGCGCGAGCTCGAGCTTCAGCGTTCCCGACACCTTCTTGATCGACTTCACCTGAGCGTCGCCACCCACGCGGGAGACCGAGATACCCACGTCGACCGCCGGACGCTGGTTGGCGTTGAACAGGTCGGACTGGAGGAAGATCTGGCCGTCGGTGATCGAGATCACGTTGGTCGGGATGTAGGCCGAAACGTCGTTCGCCTTGGTCTCGATGATGGGAAGACCCGTCATCGAACCGGCACCGAGCTCGTCGGAGAGCTTCGCGCAACGCTCGAGCAGGCGCGAGTGCAGGTAGAAGACGTCACCGGGGTACGCTTCGCGGCCCGGGGGACGACGCAGCAGCAGCGACACGGCGCGGTAGGCCTCGGCCTGCTTCGACAGGTCGTCGAAGATGATCAGGACGTGCTTGCCGCCGTACATCCAGTGCTGGCCGATGGCCGAACCCGTGTAGGGGGCGAGGTACTTGAAACCGGCGGGGTCGGATGCCGGGGCGGCGACGATGGTGGTGTACTCCATCGCGCCCGCGTCCTCGAGCGCACCCTTGACCGAGGCGATCGTGGAGCCCTTCTGGCCGATCGCGACGTAGATGCAGCGCACCTGCTTGTTGACGTCGCCCGACTCCCAGTTGGCCTTCTGGTTGATGATCGTGTCGATCGCGATGGCCGTCTTGCCGGTCTGACGGTCGCCGATGATCAGCTGACGCTGACCACGACCGACGGGGATCATGGCGTCGATGGCCTTGATGCCGGTCTGCAGGGGCTCGTGCACGCTCTTGCGCTGCATGACGCCGGGCGCCTGCAGCTCGAGGGCGCGACGACCCTCGGTCGCGATCTCGCCGAGACCGTCGATCGGGTTGCCGAGCGGGTCGACGACGCGGCCGAGGTAGCCATCGCCGACGCCGACCGAGAGCACCTCGCCGGTACGCGTGACCTGCTGGCCCTCCTCGATGCCGGAGAACTCGCCGAGGACGACGACGCCGACCTCGTGCTCGTCGAGGTTCTGTGCCAGGCCCAGGGTGCCGTTCGCGAAGCGGATGAGTTCGTTCGCCATGACGCCGGGCAGTCCCTCGACGTGGGCGATGCCGTCGGCCGCGTCGACGACGGTGCCGACTTCCGTCGCACCTCCGGCGGTCGGCTCGTAGGCGTTGACGAAGTCCTTCAGCGCGTCACGGATGACGTCGGGGCTGATAGAGAGTTCTGCCATTGTCTTCCTTCGTTCGTGGGGCGCGAGCCCCCAGATCTCCACCCGCTCGGGCGGCAAAGTCTTAGCCGGCGATGCGATGGCGCAGTTCGGCGAGGCGCGTCGAGACGCTCGAGTCGATGACGTCGTCGGCGATCTGCACGCGCAGTCCGCCGAGCACCGTCGGGTCGATCACGGTGTTGAGGGTGACGGCGGACCCGTAACGCGCGCTCAGAGCGTTCTCGAGTCGCGTGCGCTGTTCGGCGCTCAGCGGCGTCGCCGTCGAGACGGTCGCGACGATACTCGAACGCTGGTCGGCGACGATCGCCGACGCGCGCCGGAGAAGCGCGCGCACGCGGCGGCCGTGTGCGTTCTGCACCAGCGACGAGACGATCAGCGCCGTCGCGGCACCCGCGCGCCCGTCGAGAAGCGTCGAGATGAGCGAGCTCTTCGCCGAGGCATTGCCGAGACGACCGCCGAGCGCGAGCTCCAGCTCGCCGTTCGAGGCCACCGTGCGCGAGAACTGGAACAGCTCGCCTTCGATGTCGGCCGACGAATCGGCCACCGCTGCGGCGCGCACGGCCAGCTCCTCGAGGCCGTCGACGAACTCCGCGGCGTTCGACCAGCGCTGCTCGGCGGCGCGCCGGAGCAGGGCCACGCTGGTCTCGCGGTACGTGGAGCCGAAGACCGCCGTCACCAGCGCGGCGCGAGCCGCGGCCGGTGCCGACGAGTCAGACAGCGCGCCGCTCAGCTGCGCCGATCCGCTCACGGCGCCGACGGCGGCGAACAGCTCGCGGGCGACGTCGAGATCGACACCGGACGCCGCCGTGAGCGCCTCGGCGGTCGCGGTCCGCGCCTGAGTGGTCGCGCTGCCCATTACTGAGCCGCCTTCTCGGATGCCTCGAGGTCGGCGAGGAAGCGATCGACGACGGCCTGAGCCTTGGCGTCGTCGGAGAGCGTCTCCCCGATGACGTTGCCGGCGAGGTCGACGGCGAGAGTACCCACCTCGGCACGCAGCGACACCATCGCGGTCTGCCGCTCGGCTTCGATCTGCGTGTGTGCGGCAGCGGTCAGGCGAGCAGCCTCTGCCGCCGCGGTCTCCTTGGCCTCGAGAACGATCTTGCGACCGTCTTCGCGTGCGGACTCACGGATCTCGCCGGCTTCCTTGCGGGCAGCGGCGAGCTGGGCGGTGTACTCCTCGAGCGCGGCCTCGGCCTTGCGCTGCGCCTCGTCGGCCTTGGCGATGTTGCCCTCGATGGCGGAGCTGCGCTTGTCGAGCACCGCTCCGATGCGCGGGAGCGCGTAGAACCACACGACCGCCGCGATGATGACGAAGCACACCAGCGACCAGGTGATGTCGTAGACGGCGGGCAGAAGCGGGTTACCGCTGCTGTGACCCTCTTCGGCAGCGACCGTGACAAGAGCGTGAAGCATCCTGTCTCCTTACTCGTGGATCGGGCGGATCAGAGCGCGCCGAAGATGAAGGGCGTGGCGATGCCGATCAGCGCGAGGATCTCGATGAAGGCGACACCGATGAACATCGTGGTCTGCAGGCGACCGGCGAGCTCGGGCTGACGGGCGGTCGACTCGATGGTCTTGCCGATCATGATGCCGAGACCGATGGCCGGGCCGATGGCAGCAAGACCGTAGCCCACGGTCGCGATGTTGCCCGTGACCTGAGCGAGAATCGTCGTTGCGTCCACTGAGGGTTTCCTTTCGTTGGGCGAACAGCCGGTCGGCTGCCCGTCAGTGCTCTTCCGCCACCGCGAGCTGGATGTAGACCGCGGTGAGGATCGTGAAGACGTAGGCCTGCAGGAGTGCCACGAACACCTCGAAGAGGGTGAACGCGAGCCCCAGCGTGAGGGTTCCCGCTGCCAGAGGGGTCAGCCAGTTGAAGCTGAAGAAGAAGAAGTTGGTCGCCGAGAAGAACAGCACCAGCATGAGGTGGCCGACGATCATGTTCAGCAGGAGCCGCAGGAACAGCGACACCGGCCGGGCGATGAAGACCGAGATGAGCTCGACGATCGCGATGATCGGGATCAGCGGCTTGGGGACTCCGCTGGGCACGAGCGAGTACTTCACGAAGCGGCCCACGCCGTGACGGCGAATGCCCGCGTACACGAAGGCGATGTAGGCGGTCAGCGCGAACACCAGCGGCGCTCCCGCGACGGAGGTGCCCGGGATGTTCAAGAACGGGATGACGCCGGTGAGGTTCAGCGCCGTGATCGTGAGGAACATCGCGGTCAGCAGCGGCAGGAAGCGCTTGCCGTCCTTCTCACCCAGGACCTGGTACGCGATCTGCTCGCGGATGAACCCGAAGCCGAGCTCGATCACGCTCTGGAAGCGTCCGGGGACGACGGTCAGCCGCCGCGTGCCCATGACGATGATGAGGACCATGATCGCCGTGGCGAGCAGCTGCACCAGAGTGATGCGCGTGACCGCGAACGGTGTTCCAGCGAACAGCAGCTCGGGCGGGAAGAAGTCCGAGATGGACGGCGGGGAGAAGTAGGGCGCGTCAGCAGCGTGCGCGATCGAATTCGCCTGAGTCAACGGGTGGCTCCAGCTTCTCGAACCGGTACGAAACGGTTCGGGGAGGGTGGGAAACGGCTCTCCCCGGGGCCTCGGCGTCACCGCCGCACACCGGCCGAGGTGCTTAGCCCTACCTTAGCAAAGATCGCGGGATTCGCGGCATCGGCGGGAGGTCAGACCTCGTCCGGGGAGCTGCGCTCGGGCAGAACGGTGTCCGACACCGCGGGGAGGCGCATCCGCGAGATCACCACGACGTCGACGACGAGCGACGCCACCGCCGTGGCCAGGAGCGCGAAGAAGAACACGGGAGCGACGACCCAATCCATGCGCAGCAGGATGAGGAACGCCACGATCACGAGGATGAACTTCAGCAGCCATCCCCCGAGGACCACGCCGAAGAAGATCTGCAGCCACGCGGGGTGACCGTAGAAGCGGTTGGCCAGAAGAATGCTCACGGCCGTGAGCGCCGGGAAGATGGCTCCGACCGCGGCCCCCACCGCCCCGCTCCATGCTCCGTTCGCACCGGCGATGAGCGCCCCCACCACCACCGCGCCCGCCAGGATGACGACGGTGACGACCGCCGACCACAGGAGGGCTGCGCGGAGGACCGGGGTGCTGGAGACGGGGGCGGTCATGACGACTCCTCGGGGGAAGGGCGACGCGCGAGGCGACGGGACGGAAGCAGGGTGAGCAGGATGCACGCGGCGACGCCGACGACGCCGAAGACGATGCCGATCGCGTAATCGCCGGGCCAGCTCTGCTGCGTGCCGATGTACATCAGCAGCACCGCGAGGCTGACCACAGCGGTCCAGCTGTAGAAGATGAGGACGGCATCCCGGTCGGAGTGACCCATGTCGAGCATGCGATGGTGCAGATGCTTGCGATCGGGCGAGAACGGCGACTTCCCGGCCCACTGACGGCGGACCACCGCAAGACCGAAATCGAGCAGCGGCAGCAGGACGATGACCACCGGCAAGAGGATCGGGATGAAGGCACCGAGCAGCTGCGAACGCCCCAGCTGTTCGGGATCGAGGACGGCGGGGTCCAGCTGACCGGTGATGGCGACGGCCGAGCTGGCCATGAGCAGGCCCAGCATGAGTGCGCCGGCATCGCCCATGAACAGCTTCGCCGGGGTCCAGTTCATCGGGAGGAAGCCCAAGCACGCTCCGATGAGCACGGCGGCGATGAACGAGGCGAGGTTGAAGTACGTGCTCGCACCGGTGTCGCGCACCAGGAGGTACGAGTAGGCGAAGAAGACCCCGTTCGCGATGAGGCACACCCCCGCGACCAGGCCGTTGAGTCCGTCGATGAAGTTCACGGCGTTCATGACCACCACCAGGGCGAACACCGTGAGCACGAAACTCACCCAGCTCGAGCCGACGGTCAGGGCACCGATCGGCAGCGACAGGATCTGCAGCTGACCGAACCAGGCGATGATCCCCGCGGCGACGAACTGCGCGCCGAGCTTGATCATCCAGTCGAGGTCCCACAGGTCGTCGACGACACCGACGACGACGATGAGGAGCACCGCGCCGAGGAGCGACAGCACCGGAGCCGGATCGGTCCAGAAGATCGCGAAGTAGGGGTTGCGACTGGAGAGGGCGAAAGCCGCGACGACGCCGAGGAACATCGCCACGCCGCCCAGGCGCGGCGTGGGCGTCGTGTGCACGTCACGATCCCGGATGCCGGGATACAGACGGAATCGCAGAGCGAGCTTCCACACCACCCACGACAGCGCCAGAGTCACCGCTGCCGTGAACAGGATGGTGAGGAGATACTGGGTCACGGCCCGGGGGCCTCGGCATCCGGATCGGTCGACGACGTCGCGGGAGCCGACGCGGTCTCGGGGTCGGGCTCGAGCAGGTCTCCGAGGACGTCGCGCAGACGGTCGCGCGACACCGTGCCCTCGCGCAAGACCTTCACCCGGGGCTCCGCGCCGCCGACGAGCGATGTCGCGTCGACGATGGTCGACGCGAAGCCCCACTCGCTCGGGCCGGCATCCAGATACGCGGAGACACTGTCGCCGAGCATGTCGCGGGCCTCGTCGATGCTCACCGCCGCGGGCATTCCGGTGCGGTTGGCGCTGGAGACCGCGAGCGGCCCCGTCTCCTCGAGCAGTTCGAGCGTCAGCTTCTGCGCCGGCATGCGGACGGCGACGGTGCCGTGGGTGTCTCCGAGATCCCACGACAGCGACGGCTGCGCCGGGAGCACGATCGTCAAGCCTCCCGGCCAGAAGGCGTGCACGAGCTCGTCGACGGCCGGGGGCACCTCGGCGACCAGCGCGCGGAGAGTCCCGACCCCGGGCACGAGCACGGGCGGAGGCTGCTGGCGTCCGCGTCCCTTCGCCTCGAGGAGGCCCGCGACGGCGCGCGCGTTGAAGGCGTCCGCGGCGATGCCGTAGACGGTGTCGGTGGGCAGTACGACGAGTTCGCCTCGGCTGATCGCCTGACGCGCGTGGCGCATCCCGGAGAGCAGCTGCGACTCGTCACGGCAGTCGTAGACGGGTGACATGTCGCGCGACAGTCTACCGACGCCCGACCGGTCGCGCGGTCAGGGGCGGATCGCCGTCGTGGCGCGATCCCGCGTGGTGAGATCGGGGTGCGTGGCCGCGGCACGCCATCCGTCCGCCGCGAGGATGTCGCGAATGGCCGCGCCCTGCCATTCGCCGTGCTCGATGACGATGGTCCCGCCGGGGTGGGCCAGCCGGAGGCCGACGCGGCTGAGCACGCGCACGGCATCCAGTCCGTCCGGTCCCCCGTACAGCGCCGCGGGCGGGTCGTACCGCTGCACCTCGGGGTCGCGCGGGATCGCGTCGTCGGGAACGTATGGCGGATTGGATGCCACCACCGACACCGTGCCGTCGAGTTCGGGGAATGCGTCGGCGAGGTCGACGAACGCGAGCGTCAGGTTCTCCGCGCCGATGCGCGCGGCGTTGTCCTTGGCCCAGATGAACGCCTCGACGGAGTTCTCGGCGGCGTAGACCCGCGCGCGGGGTACCTCCGTCGCCAGGGCGAGAGCGATCGCGCCGCTGCCGGTCCCGAGATCGACCGCGACCGGGGAGGGGGATGCCGCCGCGGCCAGCGCGTCGATCGCGAGCTGCGCCACCATCTCGGTCTCGGGGCGCGGAACGAAGACGCCCGGCCCCACGGCGAGCTCGAGCGAACGGAACGGCGCGACACCCGTGAGGTGCTGCAGAGGTTCCCGGGCGCACCGGCGATCCACGAGCCCGGGCAGCTCGACGACGGCATCCTCGTCGAGCCGGTCGCCGCGGATCGCGGCGGCCTGGACACCGCCGCGTGACGTCGACAGCACGTGGGCGAGGAGCAGCTCGGCATCCACGCGAGGATCGGGGATGCCGGCGGCGGCGAAGCGCGTCGCGATGTCGCGGAGGGTGTCGGCGACGGAAGGGCGCGCGGGGGTGCGGGAAGTCTCGGGCATGACGGGAACCGAGCCTAGTCGCGCGGCGTCACACACCGATCCCGGCCTCCCCCGCTCGCCTAGGATTGTCGCGATCCGACCGACGGCGAAAGGCGAGCCATGCCCGGCATCCACTCCGACATCACCTCCGCGTTCGGCGACACCCCGCTGGTGCGCCTCAACCGCGTCGCGGAGGGCGCCGGGGGCCAGATCCTGGCCAAGCTCGAGTTCTACAACCCCGCCTCGAGCGTGAAGGACCGGCTGGGGATCGCCATCGTCGACGCCGCCGAGGCCTCGGGAGAGTTGAAGCCCGGCGGGACCATCGTGGAATCCACCAGTGGCAACACCGGCATCGCTCTGGCGATGGTGGGCGCCGCACGCGGCTACCGCGTCATCCTCACGATGCCGGCCTCGATGTCGAAGGAGCGGCGCATCCTCCTCAAGGCGTTCGGCGCGGAGCTGGTGCTCACCGACCCCACGAAGGGCATGTCGCACGCGGTCGACGAGGCCAAGCGCATCGTGTCCGAGACGCCCGGCGCCGTGTGGGCGCGTCAGTTCGAGAACGACGCGAACCCGGCCATCCATCGCAAGACCACGGCCGAAGAGATCCTCCGCGACACCGACGGCAAGGTCGACTACTTCGTCGCCGGCATCGGCACCGGCGGCACCATCACCGGTGTCGGCCAGGTCCTCAAGGAGCGCGTTCCCGGGGTGAAGGTCGTGGCCGTCGAGCCGGCCGACTCCCCCATCCTGACGAAGGGGCACCCCGGCCCCCACAAGATCCAGGGCATCGGCCCGAACTTCGTTCCGGCGATCCTCGACCGCGACATCATCGACGAGGTCATCGACGTCGAGTTCGATGACGCGATCCGCCTCGCTCGCGAGACCGCAGCGAAGGACGGCATCCTCGTCGGCATGTCCTCCGGCGCGGCCATCTGGGCCGCTCTCGAGATCGCCCGCCGCCCCGAAGCCGCGGGCAAGAACATCGTCGTCATCATCCCCTCGTACGGCGAGCGCTACCTCTCCACCGCTCTCTACGAGCACCTGCGCGAAGACTGACGTGGGAGTCCTGTCCCGCATCCGCGAAGACGTCGCGGCGGCCAAGCTGCGCGACCCCGCGGCGCGTGGCGGGGTCGAGATCGCCCTGCTCTACCCTGGCCTGCACGCCGTGTGGGCGTATCGCGTCGCGCACCGTCTCTGGGTGCGCGGCGTGCGCTTCCCGGCGCGTGCCCTCTCTCAGGTCGCGCGCTGGCTCACCGGCATCGAGATCCACCCCGGCGCCACGATCGGTCGGCGCTTCTTCATCGACCACGGCATGGGCGTCGTGATCGGCGAGACCGCCGAGGTCGGCGACGACGTCATGCTGTACCACGGCGTGACGCTCGGCGGCCGGCAGCGCGAGGGCGGCAAGCGCCACCCCACGCTGCAGGACGGGGTCGCCGTGGGCGCCGGTGCGAAGATCCTGGGTCCGATCACGATCGGGGCCCACAGCCTGGTCGGCGCGAACGCCGTCGTCACCAGGGACGCCCCGCCCGAGAGCGTCCTCGTCGGCGTGCCCGCCCAGCCGCGCGCACGACGGACCGACGACGACGCCCGGGCCCTCCTCACCGCACCCGAGTACTGGATCTGACCGGGGTCAGCGCTTCCTCGCCGACAGTGCCCGGGCCGGTCGGTCGATCAGCACGACCGTAAGCGCCCACGTCGCGATGGCCGACACGATCCACACCACCAGCGGTGCCAGGAACCACGCGCCGACGGTGGTGATGCGGACGCCGGCCGACGGCAGCACCGCGACGACGAGCAGCGACACGAAGGTCGCGATGATGCCGATGCCCCCGAGCAGCAGCGGAGCATGTCGGCGCGCGACGCGGATCGCCACCGGGGTGGCGATGCTCTGCACGACGGCGAACACGACGATTGCGACGAGGAAACCCCACCAGTTCAGCCACGAGATTCGGAAGCCTCCCACGAAGAGGTCGGCGAGGATCAGCCCCGCCGCAGCGAAGGCGAGGTACACCAGCACACGCAGAAGCCGGGTCTTCATGCTGCGAGGCTAACGGAGCACCGCCCGTAGGCTCGAGGTATGACGCGCCTGCACGATCTGTCGCTCGTCGACCAGGCCCGGGCCCTGCGCGACGGGTCGCTCGACCCCGGCGCGCTAGCCGCGCACTACCTCAACCGGATCGAGCGCTTCGCCGACCTCGGCGCCTTCGCGGAGGTCACGGGCGCGGCGGCTCTCGAGCGGGCGTCGACGCTCGCCGCGGCCGCCCCCGCGGGGGCGTTGTGGGGTGTCCCGTCGGCCGAAAAGGATCTCGTCGCGCGCGCCGGCGTTCCCACCCGGTACGGTTCGCGCGCCCGCGCCGATGTCATCCCCCGGACATCCGACGCCCTCGCGGAGGCGATGGATGCCGCGGGCGCGGTGAGCCTCGGGAAGACGAGCACGTCCGAGTTCGGCCTCACCGGCTTCACCGAGCCGCTCATCCACGCTCCCGCGCGCGATCCGTGGCGCACCGAGGCGGGCGCGGGTGGTTCCAGCGGCGGCGCCGCGGTCGCGGTCGCGGCCGGTCTCCTGCCGGCGGCGGTCGGGTCCGACGGGGGTGGCTCCATCCGCATCCCGTCGGCCACGGTCGGCGTCGTGGGGCTGAAGCCGTCGCGAGGCCGGCTGCCCCTCGGTTCCGGTTTCGACTCCCCCGACGGCCTCTCCGTCACCGGTCCGATCGCCCGCACGGTCGAAGATGCCGGCTTTCTTCTCGACGCGCTCGTGGGTCTCGCCCCGTTCCGGTACGCCACTGCGGCGCCGGGAGGGGGCCCGTTCGTCGACGCCGCCCGGCGACCCGCCGAGGCCCTGCGCATCGGGGCCACCACCGTGTCACCCTGGGACGACGACGAGAACATCGTGCTGGATCCGGCTGCGCGGAGGGCCTTCGACACCGCCGCCGCCTGGCTGAGCGACGCCGGACACGGCGTGGCCGAGGCCGACTGGCATCCGGTCGGCTATCCGGAGCTGTTCCGGGTGCTCTGGCGCGCGAGCGCGGCGAGGATTCCGCTGACCGACGCCGACATGGAACTCGTCGAACCGCTGACGGCGTGGCTCGTCGCCGAGGGAAGGGCGTTGCCGGCACCCGACCTGCTCGGCGGGCTCACGGAGGCGCGGGCGTTCGAGCGCCGCACCATCTCCGACTTCTCCCACGTCGACGCCGTTCTGACCCCGGCCCTGGCGCAATCCCCGCGCCCCGTGGGCTGGTACGCCGGGCACGACCCCGAGCGCACGTTCGCGATGCAGGTCGAGTACGCGCCGTACTCCAGCTTCGTCAACGTCGCGGGCCTTCCCGCGCTCACGCTGCCGGTGGAGATGGATGCCACCGGCCACCCGGTCTCGGTCCAGCTGATCGGGCGACCCGGTGGCGAAGCGACACTGCTGTCGCTGGGCGCGGAGCTCGAGGCCCGCCGCGGCCCCCTCCCCCACCCACCGGTCTGGGACGTCTAGAGGGGCTCAGCCCTCGCCGAGCGCCCCCGCCGCGCACAACTCCTGCACGACTCGCCGACCACGGACGGCATGCACGGAAACCGACGGGTCTGCCGGAGTTGTGCCCGCCCAGCGCCGACGCGGATGCCGAGGGCCCTCGCCGAGCGCCCCCGCCGCGCACAACTCCTGCACGACGCGCCCCGCCCCCGACGGCGCACCGCAAACCGACGGGTCTGCCGGAGTTGTGCCCGCCGGGCGCCGACGCGGATGCCGAGGGCCCTCGCCGAGCGCTACCGCCGCGCACAACTCCTGCACAACGCGCCCCGCCCCCGACGGCGCACACGCAAACCGACGGGTCTGCCGGAGTTGTGCCCGCCCAGCGCCGACGCGGATGCCGAGGGCCCTCGCCGAGCGCTACCGCCGCGCACAACTCCTGCACGACGCGCCCGCCACCGACGGCATGCACGGAAACCGACGAATCTGCCGGAGTTATGCGCGCCCGCACCGCGCGGATGCCGAGGGCTCAGCCCTCGGACAGGGCCGCGAGCCGCGCTTCCTCGTCGGCGGCGATCGCCGACTCGATGATCGGGCCGAGAGCGCCGTCCATCACCTGGTCGAGGTTGTACGCCTTGTACCCGGTGCGGTGGTCGGCGATGCGGTTCTCGGGGAAGTTGTACGTGCGGATGCGCTCCGAGCGGTCCATGCCGCGGATCTGCGACCGGCGGGCGTCGGCCGCCTGCGCGTCGCGCTCCTCCTGCTGCTTGGCGAGAAGTCGGGCGCGCAGCACGCGCATGCCCGCTTCGCGGTTCTGCAACTGCGACTTCTCGTTCTGCATGGACACGACGATGCCCGTCGGCACGTGGGTGATCCGCACCGCCGAGTCGGTCGTGTTGACCGACTGACCGCCCGGCCCCGAGGAACGGAACACGTCGATCTTCAGGTCGTTCGGATCGATCGCGATCTCTTCCGGCTCGTCGACCTCGGGGAACACCAGCACACCGGTCGTCGACGTGTGGATGCGCCCCTGCGACTCCGTGGCGGGCACACGCTGCACGCGGTGCACCCCGCCCTCGTACTTCAGGTGCGCCCACACGCCCTGCGCGGGATCGCTCGAAGAGCCCTTGATCGCGACCTGGACGTCTTTGTAGCCGCCGAGATCGGACTCGTTGCGCTCGAGCATCTCGGTCTTCCAGCCCATGGATGCCGCGTACTGCAGGTACATCCGCAACAGGTCGGCCGCGAACAGCGCGCTCTCCGCGCCGCCCTCCCCCGCCTTGATCTCCATGATCACGTCGCGGGCGTCATCCGGGTCGCGCGGGATCAGCAGTCGGCGCAGGCGCTCCTGGCTCTCGTCGAGACGTTCCTCGAGCGCGGGCACCTCTTCCGCGAACGCGGCGTCCTCACGGGCCAGTTCGCGCGCGGCATCCAGGTCGTCCGACGCCGACTGCCACGCCTCGTACGCGTGCACGATGCGGTTCAGCTCCGCGTAGCGCCGATTGACGCGCTTCGCGCGCGCGGCATCGGCGTGCACCGCCGGGTCGTTGAGCTCGAGCTCGACCTGCCGGTGCTCGTCGAGCAGTCCGCGGACGGACTCGAAGATGCCGGAATCCGACACGGCTCAGCGGATGCCGTTGTCGTGCCCGTTGTCTCCGCGCGCGGGAGCCGGGATCGACTTCTGCATCTGGACGAGGAACTCGACGTTGGACTGCGTCTCCTTGAGCTTGCCGAGCACGACCTCGAGAGCCTGCTGCGGGTCGAGGCCCGCGAGCGCGCGACGCAGCTTCCAGGTGATCTTGACCTCGTCGGGTGAGAGGAGCATCTCTTCGCGACGGGTCGAGGACGCGTTGACGTCGACCGCGGGGAAGATGCGCTTGTCGGCGAGCTGGCGGTTCAAGCGCAGTTCGCTGTTGCCCGTTCCCTTGAACTCCTCGAAGATCACGTCGTCCATCTTGGAGCCGGTTTCGACGAGAGCCGTCGCGAGGATCGTGAGCGATCCGCCGTTCTCGATGTTGCGCGCGGCACCGAAGAACCGCTTCGGCGGGTAGAGCGCCGAGGCGTCGACCCCACCGGTCAGCACGCGGCCCGAGGTGGGCGCCGAGAGGTTGTAGGCGCGGCCGAGGCGAGTGATCGAGTCGAGCAGGACCACGACGTCGCGACCCAGCTCGACGAGACGCTTCGCACGCTCGATGGCCAGCTCGGCGACCGTCGTGTGGTCCTCGGCGGGACGGTCGAACGTCGAGGCGATGACCTCGCCCTTGACCGTGCGCTGCATGTCCGTGACCTCTTCGGGGCGCTCGTCCACGAGCACGACCATGAGGTGGACCTCGGGGTTGTTGTGCGCGATCGCGTTCGCGATCTGCTGCAGCACGATCGTCTTGCCGGCCTTGGGGGGCGCGACGATGAGACCGCGCTGGCCCTTGCCGACGGGGGCGACGAGGTCGATGATACGCTGCGTGAGCTTCTCGGGCGCGGTCTCCATGCGCAAACGCTCCTGCGGGTACAGCGGCGTCAGCTTGCCGAACTCCACGCGCCCGGCGGCGTCGTCCACCGACAGCCCGTTGATCGAGTCGACCTTGACCAACGCGTTGTACTTCTGACGGGTGGACTGCTCGCCCTCGCGGGGCTGCTTGATCGAGCCGACGACCGCGTCGCCCTTGCGCAGGTTGTACTTCTTGACCTGGCCGAGCGAGACGTAGACGTCGCTCGGGCCGGGGAGGTAGCCCGTGGTGCGGACGAAGGCGTAGTTGTCGAGGACGTCGAGGATTCCCGCGATGGGGATGAGGACATCGTCCTCGCCGATCTCGGTCTCGAACTCGTCGCCCGTCGTGGCCTGCCCGCGACGCTTGTTGCGCTGGCGGTTGCGGCCGTTGCCCTGGTTCTGCTGCTGGGCCTGCTGACCGTTCTGCGCCGGCGCCTCGGCCTCGTCGGCCGCGGGTGCCGCGGTCGGGGCGGCGGTCTCGGCCTTGTCGGCGTTGTCGGACTTGTTGCGGTTGCGGTTGCGCGAACGGCTACGGCTGCGGCCACGGGACGGCGTCTCGGTCGCGTCCTCGGCGTTATCGCCTTCGGCCGCGGATGCCGACGCCTCGGCGTTGTCGCCTTCGGCCGCGGCGTTCGCGTCGGCGTCGGCGTTCGCGTCGGCCGCGGCGGGCGCATCGGCGGTGGCGGGCGCGGCCGAGGTCTCGCTCGCGGACGACTCCGATGCCGCGTCGGCGGGCGCCTCAGTGTCGGCAGCGGCCGTAGCGTCGGCCGCGGCCGCGGCGGCGGCCGCGGCGGCGGCCGCGGCCCACCCGCGGTCTCTTATAAACAAAAACCAGCCCCCCAGACCAAAACGGGGTTGGCGGTTGGCGGCGTGGGGGTGTAAAATGGG